>NZ_JAQCNO010000005.1 GCF_028274965.1 Natronomonas sp.
AAGTAGACCTGCGTGTGAATGGTGGGACGTTGAACGGCGAGAGTCACCGGCCTATTGCTGGTGACTGATTGCCGGGAGTCCACATCAAAGCCCCACCCTCAAGGACCGAGGCGCGTATGCGCCGAGGGAGTAGGGTGGGGTAGTTTACGAACCGGTCAACGGAGCGCGTGAATGCCCCTATCGCCGCAATTCTTTTTCATCACACTCCCATCGTCCCAAACAACAGCGCACAGACCCAAGTACCGTCAACAGCGACGGGAATGTTGTCGCCGGGGAATCTTAGACCGACTGAGACGCCCATGGTGGAAACCGCGCCGTTCACGGCGCGGAGGATGTCATTGTTGCGCGTGTCAGGGGTTCGTGTGCATCTCCCGCCGATGCCTCTCTCCCGGGCGGGACTCGCGTCGTGTAGAGACACCTCTACGGTTCCGTACACGGGGTCGTCGAAAATCACCGGAAGGGGTGGATTCCGGTGGAGATGGTGGGTAGGGGGTTCGGCCTCGGATGACTCCCAGCATCAGACGTGCGTCAGCGAGACACGTTGTCTCTCTGGAAGTCATCTGTTAGCACTCGGTATCGAATCATAGTATTTCGGTATAGTACACCATGTCATATATATGGGGAATGATAGAAGCCACTCTGCCGCGGACAGCCGTCGGTCCCGTGGGCCGCTTCTACCGGTTGACGTCCTTCACCGATCGCTACCGCTACGACGCGTTCGGCGGACGCGATAACACGGGTGCGGCCTAACGCATCAAAACAGCGCTTTCACGGTGGACTGTCGGTCACCACCCGGGCGCTTCCGCCGGGTGACTATCACACCGGAGCGGTCGCCGCGCTCACGGCGAACGATCCACGAGGAGTCGCCGGACCTGCGGAACCGTTTCCGGCGGCAGGCGCTCCGGGGACACCCACCGCGACTCCAAGATGCCCTCGCCCCGAACGGGTCGTACGGGGGGCACAACAGAACAGGAAAACACCGTATGATGAGAGACGACGCCCGGCGAGCTGTGATGGGCGTACCAGAACGTCCCCGCGCTATCGATCACGACGGAATCACAGCGGAGCTCTTCGAGCAGCTCCCGACGAAGGCCCTCCGTGAGCGACTCCTCTGACCGGACCCCGCCGCCCGGGAGCGTCCAAAACGTCCTGCCGTCCGAGTGGCGCTCTCTGATCAGAAGCACTCGAGAGCCGGAGGAAACGATCGTCTTTGCGCCGCGTCTGACCGGGTTCTCGGTGTGCGTTGCGCCGGCGCTGTTCTCGTAGGAGTCCGCGTGATGGCTGAACATACCCGAGAGGGCAGGCCCTACCGAATAAGTAAATGCTAGTTACTACCACGTCGACCCTTCGTTCTACGACGGACTCTGTCGGATCCGAACTCCCGATGCAGTCCTCTGAAACGACTGCTCGCCGAAGGTACGGACGTAGCGAAGGGATTTCCCTGAGGCGAACCTGTGGGACGTATGTCGAAGCGGCCGCGACCCGTCGTCGGTCACGTCGTTGCGTTCGTCTCGGGGACCGAGCGACGCCGCCTGGCGGTGGTCGTTGGGATCCCGGTCACATTCGCGGTGCTGTTCGAACTTCTCGCCAACTACGGGGTCCTCGTGTTGGTTCTCGCGGCGGGGTTAGCAACGTTTCTGTACACCCGACCGACGGGCCAGGAGACGGTGGCGGCCGGCGCGTACGGGGTCGGGTGATGACCGGTTTGTTCGTGTTCGAGCTGTACTGGAACGGCGTAGGGGGCAGCACGGAGCCGCTGTTACGCACTGCAACACGCGTGCTCTGGGTAGCGGCGGCGGGAACGGCGCTGGTCGGTCTCGGAGTGTGGCTCCGTCGGATCGAAGCCTGATACGGTGGTCGCAAACGGGATCCGATCAGGCCGAACGGACTGTCCTGCACTGAGCGATCGTAACGACGCCTACGCTTCGCTGACGGACGCGATCGGGCGTATCCGGTCGTGTACGACGGTACTACCGCGAACTAACTGAGCCATACCCTCTCGTGGCACGGGGTTTCGGGAGAACTGCACGACGCGCTCCGTTCGACTGCCCGTTTTGTAAGCCGACCGATCCCAGATCCAGATGCTGTATAACAAACCCTCGTGGGGTAGTGGACGGAGTGTGGTGAATAGCCGTCGGTACCCCTCTCAGTCACCGACAGCGGCCGCGGGTCATGCCGCAGGGTTATGCGGTCGGATCGCCTACGAGAACGAGTGGCAGACAACAAGAGCGGCCGCGACGAGCAGGCGGACGACAGCGAGAAACGCCAGCGCGAACGCGACCTCGCCACCGAGCTGAAACGCCGCGACGAGCCCGAACCACCGATCGACCCGGACTCGCTCGCGCGCCTCGAAGCGGATCTCGGCGCGCTGCGGTTTCCGACGACCGGATCGGCGATCGTTGCGGCCGTCGGCGACAACAGGATCGAATCGCCCGACGAAACCCACACCGTGGCGGAGCTCCTGCCCGACACGGACGGAGAGAGCTTCAGGTCTCCGTCGGCCGTTCGACAGCGGGTGAAACGACCGAGCGTCGCCGCGGTGATGAAACGGATCGTCGAGACCGGCGAGACGGTTCGGGGCGTCGATCCCGACGAATCACAGCGGGACGCCTACGAGCGGACGCTGCAGGAACTCCGGGCGATCGACGCCGATGACGACGACGAGGGGGTGGCGGTGATCGGCGATTGGGTGATCACGCAAGCCCAACTGAACGGGGCGTTCCCGGGATCCCGCAGCGTGCGACGGCAGGCGGCGAAGTTCTGTCGGGCGAACGGGTACGAAATCCGGAACGACGAGTGGCTCGGTATATAGGGCCCTACGAGAGTCCCGATCGATCGTCTCGTTTCGGTCTCGGGCGGCCGGACGTCAGAGCACCGACTCGCACACCGCTTTGATCCGTTCGCCCATCCGATCGATCCCGAGCGGCTCGACGGCTTCCCGGCCGTTGGACGGGCGTCTCGCCCCGAGAACGTCGATGAGGCCGTCGCAGAGCGCCCCGTCGGTCCGACAGACGAACGACGGGTCGACGCCGGCGAGACGCTCGCTGACGTCCCCGACGTCGGTCGCGACGACCGGCAGGTTACACGCCATCGCCTCCTTGACCGAGTTCGGCGATCCTTCGCTCTTCGAGGTTAACAGGAGAACGTCGGCGGCGTTCATGTACAGCGGCATCAGGGCGTGCGGCACGTCGTGGAGCGTCTGTAAGACGACGTCCCCGTCGATCCGGCCGCGGACCCGATCGACCACGCGCTCGGCCCGCGGGTAGTCCTTGGCCTCGCGTTGGGACGCGTACGGAAACAGCACGTGCGTCGCATCGGATCGCCAGCCGACCGATCTCCGGGCCGCCTCCCGCGAGAACGGCCGAAACAGGTCGAGATCCACGCCGTGTGGGATGACGTGCGATTCGGTCTTCAGCATCCCGTCCATCTCGTTGCTCATCACGATGACGGCGTCGGCCAGCCGGGCGCACAGGCGGCTCATCCGACCGACGTTCCCCAGCAGATCGGACCCCCAAAACGAGACGACCACCGGGCGGATCGACTGGGCGAGCGCCATGGGCCCCGTCAGGCCGTAGTTGGCGTGAACGACGTCGTACGGCTCTCTCGAGCGCCGACGGACCCGTCGATAGAACCGGACGTAATCGAGCATCGACCGCGAGTCCACGTCGTCGTCGGTGACCGCCCGTTCGCCGGCGAGTGGACGCTCACCGCCGGCGTCGGCGACGAACGAGCGGAGACGACGGTCCTGATCAACGCGACCGACAGGTCGTCGGAGCGAGCGGATACCGCTGAACGCGCCGCGCTCGAAGCCGGAACGGAGTCGCCGTCCTCGCCGGACCCCTCCGATTCGACGGCCGATCCGACGGGAACCGACACGTCGCCACAGGAGACGTCGACGCGAACGTCCGCCCCGGAGACGCCGGACGGGACGGAAACCCAGCGCAGAGTCGGGTTCGGCGCCGGAGCCGTGGTGGTCCTGATCGGCGTTGTGACCGTCCTCGCCTATCACGTTCGGTGGGGCTGAGGGTTTCGTCGCCGGATCCGCTTCGAACGGACCGAGCGGCTACGCACCGTCGACCGAAACGAGCGCGTTCGTGACGAGGGTCGAAATAGCGCGGCGGAGCCGTTCCGTCACGGCCTGATCCGAGATGCCCAACTCCGCGGCGAGTTCTTTCGTCGTACAGCCCCTCGGGATGTCGTAATAGCCGGACTCGACCGCGAGGAGAAGCGCTTTGCGCTGTGGGTTCGTCAGATTGTACCACGGTTCGCTCTCCGGTTGTGTCGGGTTATAGATGCGGATTATCGTCGTCGGCGTTCCGACGTCGTTGCAGTACTTGTTGAACTCGGAGAGCGCGTTGTGATCGGAGAACCGCACCTCGAACTCCCATATCTCCGACGTGCCGAGGGCGCTCAACAGCTGTCCGCCGTGCGTCTCGAGGCCTCGAATAACGGAGTCCTTGCTCGCGTCCCACTCGAGCGTAAACAGCGCCCGGTCGTCGAACACGTCGATCTCGGTGGCCGTGATCACGGCCGAATGGTCCTGGATCCCCTGGATGAACGACCCTCTGTCCGAGTCGTGAATCCAAAAGAGCGGGACGGTACGACTGCTGATCGGGACCAGACGTTCGAGTTCGACGGACGACATCCCCCCCACGTCGAGGATCCGGCCGAGTTCGAAGTCCGCAGACTCGGTCTGGAATTCTACGATCACACTCATCCTTACGTCTACCCGTCTTCGCGTGCCAGATAATAGCAAGCCATTGTTCACCAAGCTGAGAGCGCGCGAGACGCTGAGGTAGACGCCGGTTCCCGCTCGTCGGGGCACCGCGGCGCCCGCGTCGGGGGCGTTCTCACCCCGAGTTGTCATACCGACGTGTTACACTCGCGCGCACCGGACCGTTAGACATGGCCACCGTGATGGAGTTTTCGAGCCCCGCCGAGGAGTTCCCGCTCGGGACGGTCTTCGAGAACGTGCCGGGCGTGACCGTCGAGCTAGAGCGACTCGTTCCCCAGGAGACGCTTCTCATCCCGTACTTTTGGGTACGTGGCGCGTCGGTCGAGGACATCGAAGCGGTCTTCGAGACCCACGCCGGCGTGGTGAACATCGAACTCATCGACAGCGTCGAGGACGAGTACCTCCTGCGCGCCGAGTGGCACTCCGAGTACTTCGGGATTCTGGACGCGCTCGCGGCGGCCAACGTCACCGTGCTTTCCGGGATCGGAACGGTCGAGGGCTGGCACTTCGAGGTGCGCGGGGATGATCACGAGACCATCAGCGAGTTCCGGACCAGCTGTCAGGACCACGACATCCCGATCGAGATCACCGCCGTCCACGCGCTGCTCCCGATACAGGACGACAACTACGAACTGACGAACGCACAGCGGGAGGCGCTCGTGTTGGCCTACGAACACGGGTATTTCGATTCGCCGCGCGAGTCGTCGCTCCAGGAGATCGCCGCCGAACTCGGTATCACCCAACAGTCGCTGTCCTCGCGGCTCAGGCGCGGCCACCGACGACTGATCGGGGGTGCCGTCATCGATCGCTGACCGCGATCCGGGATCGTATATATACCTCCTGTATGATCAGAGCCAATACTGAACCGACCCAGAGGAGTTAGTTCTACGTATGAGTAGGGTGACTACACGAGCGGGTGTCGATCTGGAGTCCTTCGAGTACCATCCGGAATCGGACACGCACCGGGCGCGGTACGACCGGGGAACGACGCCTCCGAGTTTGGCCGTCATCGCGTCGGTGTCCAAGGCGCTGAACGTCGGCCCCACCGAACTGGAGCAGCTCCACTACGCCGTGGACAGCGACGCCCTTGACGAGTTGCTCCGCGGCCGAGAGCAGACCGAACGAGAGGTCTCGGTCCGGTTCACTATCGAGGAGCACTCGATCACCGTCAACGACCGCGGTGTGATCTCGATCACCCCCTCGGAACGCGACACGGACGGGAGTGATCCGGACGAATGACGGTCGATCCCGACAGACGACCGCCGGAGACGCCGGAGGAACTCGCCGTCGGCATACGGCTGCTGTTCAAGCAGGCACACGGCAACGGCGTCGACGTCACGGGCGGCTGGGACTGCCGAAACGGCGACCGGTATCCGGACTGGGACGTGGTCGTCACGGAACTGCGAAAGCCGGACCACGACGAGTAACGACCGCATACTAAATCCGGCCCCGGGCGAACGGCGGTCCATGCAAGCAGTCATTCTCGCGGCAGGACGGGGAACCCGGATGGGGCCGATAACGGAGACGATGCCGAAACCGATGGTACCCGTGGCCGACCGCCCGCTCGTCGCACACGTCGCGGACGCCGCGGCAGCGGCCGGGGCCGACGAGCTGATACTCATCGTCGGCTACCGCGGCGATCGGATCCGGTCGTACTTCGGCTCGGAGCACGCCGGCGTTCCGATCCGGTACGCCGAGCAGCCGGACCAACTCGGGACCGCGGACGCGCTGAACGCGGCGGCCGATCTTCTCGACGACGACTTCGCCGTCATGAACGGCGATTCGCTGTACCGTGCCGAAGACATTTCCCGGCTGTTTTCGGCCGTCCCGCAGGTCGGCGCCGCCCGCGTCGAGGATCCGTCGGGCTACGGCGTCTTGATCACGAACGACGGGACGGTCACGGCGGTCAGAGAGAAACCCGACGACCCCGCCAGCGACCTGATCAACGCCGGCGCGTACACCTTCCCCGAGGCGGCCATCCGGCTGCTCGACGTCCCCGAGAGCGAGCGAGGGGAGCGGGAACTGACCGACGTTCTGGATCGGCTCATCGAGCGCGATGAACTAACGCCCGTGACCTTCGAGGGCTGGATGGACGTGGGGCGCCCCTGGGAGCTGTTGGAGGCGAACGAACGCCGGCTGCCGGGCGCGGCCGACGGAGTGACGATCCCCGACGGCGGAGCGGTGGTGACCGCCGACCGAGACCGAGCGACCGGAACAGGCGATGCGCGCCAAGCGCCGGAGATCCATCCGAGCGCGGTGCTCCGGGGTGACGTCGTCGTTCACCCGGGCGCCTCGATCGGCCCCGGCACCGTTATCGAGGGACCCACCCTCGTTCGGTCCGGAAGCTCCGTCGGGCCGAACGCGTTGGTCCGCGGCGCGAGTCTGATCGGCGAGGACGTACACATCGGACACGGCGTCGAGATCGAAAACAGCGTCGTGATGCCCGGAGCAACCGTGGGACACCTCTCGTACGTCGGCGATAGCGTTCTCGGCCGCGACGTGAACCTCGGAGCGGGAACGAACGTTTCGAACCTCCGTCACGACGGGGAGTGCGTCTCCCTTACCGTCAACGGTACCCGGGTCTCCACGGAGCGGCGGACGTTCGGCGTGGTGCTCGGCCCCGGGGTCAAGACCGGGATACACCGGGGTTCAATCCGGGCGTGACGCTCTCGGCCGACACCCGAACCGATCCCGGAGAGATCGTCTCGCGCGACCGGTGAGACAGCGCCGAAGCGCGACGACGTCGATGCGCGGACGGTCGACAGCCCGAGACCCACGTTCGGAGCGCCACTCGGAGCCCGACGCGCCGGCGGGAACGCTGCCGGGATAGAGGCCCTGAAAGCGCCGGTAGCCGGAGGATAACAATACCACGTCCGTCCGTAGCCCGGATGCAGATGTCATTGATCAAACGAAGCTCCGGGCCGGGCCTGCTCGAATCGGTCGTCGTCGATTACGACGACGCGCCGAGTGAGTGCACGATATACCCAGCCGACAGCGACATCGAGGAGCGAACGACCGCGTGGATAACAGCGAAGGAAGGTTCGTTCTGTCCGATCACCTCCCGACAGTAACCCGACGGCGACCGCGGAACCCGACCCCACGGCAGGCGTCTGTACCAGCCGCACGTCCGATGAAAGCTGCGTAGGCGACGGGACCCGCACCGAAGGTCGGACGTCACGTCGTCGCTGCGAACGCGCGACACCGCAGGGGGTCGTCCCGTCGAGAGGACGGGTCGGTGTGCATTGTGCGTCGTGTAGTATATAACAGGCATACCTCTGTTATAGACGTGGTATGCTGCGCCCGGTGGGGCAGACCACCTACGGATCTGAGGTGCGAACACGCGCCGTCCGGACCGGTGGCGGGGTGTCGCGTGTCGAACACACAGATACGACGGTCGCGTAATCCGACCGAGTAGCGCCGAACGAGGACCTGTTAACGAGTGCTTTCGAGCGCTTGTCCTCGTTCGGAATCGGCGCGTCCGGACGACGCCGGTAACCCGTCTATATTTATAAGCGCCCGGCTCCCTTCGCTCACAATGTCGGATCCCAGACTGATCCCTCCGGCGCCGAAAACGACGCTTCCCGACCCGATCGAAGCGGACAGCGTGATCTATAACCCCTCGCCCGATCGACTCCTGGCGCTCTCGCGGGAGTTCGAGACGGGAACGGAGACGGAGACTGAGTTCGGCTCTCTAGCGCACGTGACCGAACAGCGCTCCCGGTGTGCCGATCGGACGAAAAACGCCGTGGACGACGCGTTCGACGCGACCGACCACGCTCACATCGAGACCGCCCTGCAGTGCGCTCGCGAACGGAAAACGATCTGTCTCGACCGACGGATCGCCCGTCATCCCGATCACTCGTACGTCGGCCGGTACTACGTTCCGACGCGGTACGCCCGGATCGCGCTGACGATGACCAACCTGTTCGAACCGGCCGAACGCGGCGTCGACCCGGACTTCGTCACCGTTCAGATCCCCGATCACGACGAAATCGCGATCCGCGTGCTCCCCGATACCGGCGTGACCGCCGTCCTCGGGAGCGACTACTCGGGCGAGGCGAAAAAGTCGTTCCTCCGGCTGTTCATGCGCCGCGTCAAAGAGCGCGGAGGATTGGGCATCCACGCCGGCAGCAAGCGGGTCACGCTGCACACCGACGAGGACGGCCTCGAGGACGTCGGCCAGGTGTTTCTCGGCCTCTCGGCGACCGGAAAGTCGACGCTGACCGCCCACGGGCTGTGGCTCGAGGAGCCCGAGTCGGCAACGATGCTGCAGGACGACATCTGCGCACTCCTGCCCGACGGAACCGTCGCCGGCAGCGAGGGCAACGGGCTCTACGTGAAGACGATCGGTCTCAGCGCCGACGAACAGCCCGAAACGTACGCGGCCGCAACGCACGAGTCGGCCGTTCTGGAAAACGTCGCCGTCACCGGCGATGGCACCGTCGATTTCGACAGCGACGAACACACCGCTAACGGGCGGGCGGCGATCCTCCGGGAGCACCTCACCTCCGCGGACAACGGGATCGATCTCGACACCGTCGATCAGGTGTTTTTCATCACGCGGAACCCGGTGATGCCCCCGGTGGCAAAGCTCTCGACGACCGAGGCCGCCGCGGCGTTCATGCTCGGCGAATCGGTCCAGACCAGCGCGGGCGACCCCGAAAGCGCCGGCGAGTCGATCCGCGTGGTCGGCACCAACCCGTTTATCACCGGTCCGGAGGGGGCGGAAGGGAACCGGTTTCGGGAGCTCATCTCGGATCTCGACGCGGACTGTTTCGTCCTCAACACCGGGTACCTCGGCGAGCGAGCGAAGGACATCGGCGTCGAGGAGTCGGTGACGCTCCTTCGCGAGATCGCTCGCGGAACCGTCGAGTGGACCGACAGCGAGGAGACCGGGCTCACGGTTCCCCGCTCCGTGCCGGGGATGGACATCGACGAGTTCGCCGTGCCGGATCACGTCGAAAACTACGAAACGAAGCTCCGCGAGCTGCGAGCCGATCGGGCCGAGTACCTCTCGGAGTTCGAGGAGCTCGACGAATCGATCGAGGACGCGGTGTATTAGATGCCTCCGCGATCCCGACCGAACGGCGGTTAGCGTACGGGGCTCGTATTCACCGTGCTACCACCTCTCACCCGTCAGTGCCCCGAGTGCGGCGTCAGAACCTGGAGCCACCGTTTCACAGTCGTCGTCATCGGCGCCGACCGCCGCGTGATCGCGTGTCCCTCGTGCAGCCACCGGTTCAAACGCGAGCCCCCGTGGCTCAACTGAGACCACCACTCCAGCAAAGGTCCACACGGGACAGACAGAGTCAGCGTCGCCTCACGGCCCTGGCCTCGTCCCGCTCGGCCGGTAAGCACTGAATAACTACCGGTGCGCCGATGAAGGTCAATACAACCGTCGTCAACGCGCCGGGGGAACTCCATGTTTAGTTCCGGTGACAACGCTCGCACCGTCTGGATGGGACTAGCGGTCGTCCTCGCAGGCGTCCTGCTGTTCGTCATCTACTCGTTCATCAGAACGTTCGTCCTCGGCCTCTTTCTGTACTACGCGTCCCGCCCGATCTACGTCCGTCTCCGGCGGCGAATCCGACCGCCGACGCTGGCGGCGGCGGTGGCCCTGTTCGTGCTCGTACTCCCCGTCATCCTGCTGTTTTGGTACACGGCCGCGCTCGGTATCAGCGAACTCCGGTCGCTCGCCGAACTGAACCTGTCCGGCTACGAAGGGCTCTTGACCCCGTACACCGACTTCGCCGGTCTGATAGGTGAACTCCAGGTGGTTCTCCGGACGCTGGCCTCCGATCCGGGACGGCTTCTGACGGAGTCGCGCCTACGGACCGTCGGGGTGAACTTCACCGCGGCGATAACGACGTACCTCGGGGTCGTTCTCAGCGGTCTCCTCCACCTGTTCATCGTGCTGGCGCTGGCGTTCTATCTGCTTCGTGACGGTGAGCGGTTGGCCGCGTGGATCCGCGGTCGTTTCCCCGATGAAACGCTCGTCAGCTACGGGCGGGCGGTGGACGCCGACCTCAAGACCGTCTTCTTCGGGAACATCCTGAACGCGCTGCTCACGGGGACCGCCAGCGCGATCGTGTTTTCGGCTCTCGGGGCGATCGCACCGCCGACCGTCCCGGTTCCGGTCCCGATCCTGCTCGGTCTGCTCGCCGGAGCCGGGAGTCTTATTCCGGTCGTCGGGATGAAGATAATCTACATCCCGGTGTCTCTCTATCTCGCCGGCTTGGCGGTGATCTCCGATCCCCAGTTGCTCTGGTTCCCGCTCGTCTTTTTCGGCATCACGTTCGTCGTCGTGGACACGATCCCGGATTTCATCATCCGTCCGTACGTCTCGGGGCGAAACCTCCACGTCGGGGCGGTGATGTTCGCGTACATCTTCGGCCCGTTGCTGTTCGGATGGTACGGGCTGTTTCTCGGCCCCCTGCTCCTTGTCGTCATCACGGACTTCGCACGCGAGGTCGTTCCGGATCTCTTCGGACCGGACACGGAGACGGTATCGACCCAGCCAATCGGTGACCGATCCGATCGGGGACCGGACACTGTGACGGCCGACGACGGTACTCACGAGCCCGATACCGCACCCGGCGGCGACGAGTCGGAACGGGTCAACGACTCCGACGAGGACCCCGACTCGGAGTGAACACCTCGCTCGCCGTCAGGCGCCGTTCGACGTGCTCGCGCGGAGACCGTCCGTGTCACAACTGGCTGTCCACCTAGATCAGTGCCCGGCAGCGCCCTCCCACGATTGGTATGTCCGCTTAGAACCTACTTCCGGGAGGATCGATCTCCCCGAGGTCGTCCGGCGGTCGCGTGGGCGACCGTGGGGTTCGCAGAGGCCACGTGGGGGCCGAGTGGTATATAAAAGCGACAGCAAGAGGCACGGGAGCGTTACTAACTGCTGCAGTCATCTCACATTTATAAATGAGACCGAGACGAAGGTGGGGCCACGATGTTGTACGATCACGTCTCCGGCCTGGAACTCGACGTGGATGGTTACGAGTTCGAGCACCGCGAGCGGGACACGTCCAGCGGATTCACCCGGGCGACGACCGTCGTCTCGTTACACGGCGACGGCGAAACCGGACGCGGCGAGGACGTTACCTACGACAACGACGCACACGAAAGGGTCGAGGGGTCCGCGGGAGACCTTCCCCTATCGGGCGAGTACGTCTTCGAGGAGTTTTCCAGCCACGCGTCCGAGTTCGATCTCTTCGACGGTGCCGAACCGAGCCAGTCGGTGTTTCGTAACTACAGACGGTGGGCCTTCGAGAGCGCCGCGCTCGATCTCGCATTGAAGCAGGCCGACACCACCCTCGCCGACCGTCTCGGCCGCACGTACGACCCCGTTCGGTTCGTCGTGAGTACACGCCTGGAGGACCCACCGACCGGCGACGTCGTACTCGAGTGGCTCGAGCGCAACCCCGAGCTAAAGTTCAAACTCGACCCGACATCGGGGTGGACCACGGAGGTCATCGAGCGACTCGCGGCGACCGGCGCCGTCCGGACACTCGATCTCAAAGGGCAGTACCACGGAACGACGGTCGATCAGCCGGCCGACCCGGAGCTCTACGAGCGGATCATCGAACACTTTCCCGAGGCGCTCATCGAGGACCCGGAACTGAACGGCGAGACGCGGGCACTGTTCGAAGGCCAAAAGGCGCGCGTGACGTGGGATTACCCGATCCGCGGAGTCGAGACGATCGAGGACCTCCCGTGGGAGCCCGAGTGGCTCAACATCAAACCCTCACGGTTCGGCTCGGTTCGGTCGCTTCTCGACACGGTCGATTACTGCCGGGAGCGTAACATTCGGATGTTCGGGGGTGGACAGTTCGAACTCGGCGTCGGACGCGAGCACATCCACGCGGTCGCTTCGCTGTTCTATCCCGACGCGCCGAACGACGTGGCTCCAAAAGGGTACAACGAGCCCGATCCGAGCGATGACCTCCCGACGAGTCCGCTCGCGCCGCCAACGAGGTCTCGGGGCTTTTCCTGGCGATAGCGAGTGCAGGCCCACGGCATGAATTTACTTCTACGGCGCACCGACGAGGAACGCGGCGTCGGAGTCGTCGTGTTTCTCCGAGAGTCCGGCGGGAAACGAGTAAGCGAGAACGGTCGTGTCGTCGGTACAGGATTCGTGCGACGCAGATCATTCGTCTCAAGACCGACAGTGCATACAGCTAACATCGTCCACCGTCGGGCTGGATCACAGTTTCGTCGACCGCAACGTGACCCGAATACCGGCCCGTTTCGGGCCGTGAGCCAACGTTGTCAGTCCACGTACGAGCGGCTGATCAGGCACGTCTGGAGCTAAGTATCAGAAGATAAGACAGTATTCAAAATGTACTTTACCGCGGATTTCTCCGACGCCCCGTTCGGCATACCGATAGCCGTACACCAGTAGATGCGTTCGGTCCGTCGCTGCGTTTCTGGGTTGGAATGTAAAAACGCGATCCCGTCTATTTCAGATAACGCTACTCTCAATACTGTTTGTTAGAGGGGCGATCAGGCGTCGGCTTCGGGGTCGTCATCGTCGTCGCTCTCTTCGTCCTCCGTGTCGACCTCTTCGTCGTCTTCGTCATTATCCTCATCTTCCTCATCGTCCTCTCCGTCTTCGTCCTCGTCTGGCTCGTTCTCTTCGCGTTCGTCGTCCGCCCCGCGGTCGTCGTCGTCCACCCCGTCGTCCGTTTCGTCCGCTTCGTCGTCCGCTTCATCGTCGATCTCGTACTCGTACGTCTCCTCGACGAGCGTCAGCGAGCCGTCCTCGACGACGTACTCCAGTTCGCCCTCCACGTCGTCGGACTCGTACTCGGTTTCGAGTTCCTCGAGCGACTCGCCGGACTCAATGAGAGTCGACAGGCCGACCGTCGCGGTCCCATCGGGGCCGGTACTGAGAGTCGTTTCCGTTTCGCCCTCGACGGTGATCGAGGCGTTCTCTACGGGCTCGCCGCCGTCGGTCGCGGTCACGGTGACCGTCTCGTTATCGAGCGCTGCGTCCATCTCCAACTCGGATACGGACGCAGACGACGCGTCGGACTCCGTCTGTGCGAGTCCCGTCGCCGCAGCGCCGGTTCCAGCGACGAGCAGAACCGCCAGTACGGCCAGCAGGGATTTCGAGACTGACATTGCGATCGGTACGACGGCTGTGAGGGACATAAACCGGGGACACCGTTAGACGGAGTTTCGCCGAGTTTGTTCGGATCAAAACGGTTTAATCGGGCCGGAGAGCGTTTGTTCGGGGTTGTGAGCCCACGATTAACAGTTGTTGGCAATGTGATCTATCTTATCTCGCCGGCCGACCACGTTGGCATCACCTTCGAGTTCGTCGGACCGCTGCGATCCCACGGATCGACAGACGCGCGACACACGGGCGGGCCGAAGCGAGGCGCGGGCGCTCACTCTGGGACGATCGCAACGGCCTCGATCTCGACCAGCAGCTCCGGGTCGATGAGACGGCTCACTTCGATCATGCTGGTGGCGGGTCTGATGGCGCCGAACACCTCGCTGTGGGCGTCACCGATCGCTTCCCACCTGTCGATGTCGGTGACGTATATTCTGGTCCTGACGACGTCTTCGAGCGAGGCGTCGGTCTCTCCGAGGGCGTTCTCGACGTTTCGGAGCGCCTGTCTCGTCTGCTCGTAGGGCTCCCCCGTTCCGACTACGTTCCCCGCGTCGTCGGTCGCCGTGGTCCCCGACACGTGGACCTCCGCGCCCGCCTGAACCGCACGAGAGTATCCGACGTCCGACTCCCACTGTGTTCCGGAAGACACTCGTTTTCGCTCCATACACCGGATCGCTCGACAGCACACAAAGGCGTTCCCTCGGTCGAAACGGTAGTGTGACACGTCACCGACGGAGGCGTTCCCGATACACCGCCTTCTGTGGCCGCCGGGCTAACGACCTGAACAAACTCCGGACGCGAGTTGTGTCCGTCCGAGACCCTCCTTCGGTTCGATCCAGGTAGTGTTCCCGGTAAACAAATAGTATCAGTTTACAAAACATATACGAAATACAGTAATTGCGCGCGAAATCGGAGTTGCCCCCCGCGCAACAGCCTGGTACGGCAAGTGTGTACCGACATATAAAACGAAACGATATAATTATACTTTGGACCGGACGGCGCATTCCACCCGTCTGTTTTAGGATAACTCTGAGAGGCGAACGACCTACCTGCATCGATCGACGTGAGGAGTCCCGACATGTCTTTCGACATCTCCACGAGTTACGACTGGCTGTTTGGGTAGTTCAGAGCGCGGGCGATCCGATCCGGTCCGACCGGTGTATCCTCCGAACGCAAAATAAAAGCAGATTTAGAAGAAATCAGAAATAAAATATATATTATATATTTGCGAGGACTATCTTACGACGGACGACGCGTCGGAAAAGACAGTTATTTATCCGCTACCGGTCTGTGCGTGAACATGTCGAACACCGAGGCAACTGATGCTGTTGCCACCGTCCGCGCCGAAAACATCGGAGGGATCACGCGGACGGACGTCGAGATCCCCCCCGGAGTCACCGTTCTCGAAGGGCGAAACGCCACCAACCGGACGTCGTTTCTGAAGGCGGTGATGGGCGCGATCGGAAGCGATGCCGTCGCGCTCAAGGGCGACGCAGACGAGGGCCGCATCGAGTTGACTCTCGACGGCAAAACCTACACTCGAGTGCTTCGCCGGACCGAAGACGGGGTCGCGTCGAGCGGGGATCCGTACCTGGCCGACCCGACGCTCGCGGACCTGTTCGCGTTTCTGTTGGAATCCAACGAAGCCCGGCGGGCGGTCGCGCAGGAACGCGACCTCCGTGAGATAATCATGCGGCCGGTCGACACCGACGAGATACGGGCCGAGATCGATCGCCTCGAGCGCGAACGCGATCGGATCGACGACGAGATCGAGGAACTCGACGAGTTGAAGCGGGAACTGCCCGGCTTAGAGGAGCGACGCACCGACCTCACCGCCCGGATCGAAGCGAAACGCGAAAGCTTGGCCGACACGGAGGCCGAAATCGAGTCCACGGACGCGGCGATCGACGAGACGCGCGCCGAAAATGAAAAACTGGAGGCGCACCTCGAGGATCTCCGCGAGCTGCGCGCCGAACTGGACGACGTTCGCTCGGAGATCGAACTGCAAACCGAGAGCATCGCGTCGCTGCGCCGCGAGCGGGAGGAGCTGAACCAGAAGCTGGCCGAACTGCCCGAGGTCCCGATGGGCGACCACCAGCACCTCGACGACGAGATCGCCCGTCTGCGCGAGCGCAAGCAGTCCCTGGAGACGGAGATGAGCGCCCTCCAGAACGTCATCCAGTTCAACAACGACGTGCTCGACGACCGCGAAACGGCCGTCACCGACGCACTCGACGCGGGCGGTGTGGGCGATGCGAGCGGTGCGGGCGGCGAGGACGGTGAGCCCACGGCGCAGTTACTCGCGGGCGATTCGGTCACCTGTTGGACCTGCGGGAGCGACGTGAGCCGCGAGCGCATCGAGGAGACCCTCGAGCGACTGCGCGGCGTCAGACAGGGGTATCTGGACGACGTTCGCGAGATAGAAGCGGACCTCGAGGAGGTGCGCGAACGACAACAGGAGCGCAAGGCACAACGGCGCCGACGCGAGAAGCTCCAACGGAGGCTCGAAACGACCGAGAGCGAACTCCAGCGGCGCCAGGAGACGCTAACCGAGCTCCGCGCTCGCCGCGACCGCCTCGGCGAGGACGTCGAAGCCGCCGAGCGGGAGGCCGAACAGCTGGAGTCCGAGGACGTCTCCTCGGTGTTGGACCTCCACAAGGAGGCGAACCAACTCGAGTTCGATCTCGGCCGCATCGAGTCGGAGTTAGAGGACGTGACCGACCGTATCGAAACGATAGAGGACCGCCTCGGCGAGAAGGAGGACCTGCAGGCGCGACGCGAGCAGATCCAGACGGGGTTAGAGGAGCAACGAACGCGCATCGACCGCATCGAGCGGGAGTCGGTCCGGGAGTTCAACGACCGCATGGAGGAGGTACTCGGGATACTCGAGTACGACAACCTCGCTCGGATCTGGATCGAACGGGTCGAAACGACGGTTCGTCAGGGACGCGGCACGTCCGAGCAGGCCGCCTTCGAGCTTCACGTCGTCCGCACGACCGACGCGAACGTCGCCTACGAGGACACGGTGGCGCATCTCTCCGAGAGCGAACGGGAGGTGACCGGGCTGATATTCGCACTCGCCGGATACCTCGTTCACGACGTTCACGATCGGGTTCCGATCATGCTCTTGGACTCGCTTGAGGCCATCGATTCCGAACGGATCGCCGCGCTGGTCGAGTACATCGCCGATCACGCCGAGTACCTGCTCGTCGCGCTTCTCCCGGAGGACGCACAGGCGGTCTCCGCGGCGGACGCGCGCATTACCGACATCTGACGCGAGACGTCACTCGCGGTCGCAGTCACAGCCCCCCTCACTCAGCAGCGTGGTGATCTCGTACTGCGAGCCGCAGTCCTCACAGAGGACGCTCACGTCGACGAGGATCCGGAACTCGCCGAGCGAGAGCGCCGACGTCTTTCGGAGCCGACGGAGGCCGTCGTCGGCGACCGACCGCAGGCGGGCGGTGAGCTGTTGGACCGTCTCCCGGGTGCTCTCGACGCGCGCCGTGTCGCTCGGTTTCTCGTACTCCGCCCCGCGGTACTGCGTGAGGTAGGATCGGATCGCCTGGTACGTGACGAAGTCCGTTTCGAGGCCGTCGACGTCGATACCCTCCTGGCGCAGGCGGTTCCGCGCCGCGGCGCGCTGGCCGCCGGTGGCGTCCTCGTCCGTCAGCAGCCGGTAGAGGTTATCGACCTCGCCGTCGAGCACCGTGGTCCCGGCGTCGGCGATCGCCGTCGACAGCAGCCGCTTGTTGAACCGGTCGGCCAGCGACCGCAGGCTCTCGCGTCGCTCCCCGTCGGCCGTCCAGAGGGCCTCAAGTCGGTCGCCGACCGACGGCCCGAGGTCGTACTCCCCGATGAGCCGCGCGACCTTGCTCGACGGCTTGGCGCTGTTCGTTTCGTCCGCGGACACCGCCTTCCCCGAATCGTCGGCTGACGTCATCGATGGGTCTGTTAGTGCCTACCGAAGCTATAATCCCTCGCTTTGCGGAGGGGCTGTCCTGCACGTAACGGTAATACGACTGTTATCCGATCGAGGGGCGCTGTTCGGCGGCCTCGTAGCTGAAGGCGGCCTCACTCGTCGGATCGCGCGTCTCGGTCGATTTCTGTGAGGGGGTCGCCTCCGCCGCCTCCGCTTCGGACGCCTCCTCGGTGTCCAGCGACGGCGGCTTCGGCCAGTACATGGGCGAGTTCACGACCGCCGTCAAGTACGACATGGACGTCACGCACGTCCTCCTCAACGACGACGAACTCGGGAAGATCAGCAAAGAGCAGCGCACGGGCGGGTGGGACGTCTGGCAGACCGATCTCGTCAACCCGGAGTTCGCCGCGTTCGCGGAGAACTGCGGCGGACACGGCGTCTTCGTCGACGACGCCGACGACCCCGACGAGGCGCTCGAGGACGCCATCGCGTACGACGGCCCCGCGCTCGTCGAGATACTCACCGACGCGGACCCGATCTGAGCGACGGTTCGGCCGCGGGCGAACCCCTCCGGCGGGAGTCGGTTGGCTGTCGGTGAGCCGTGGGTGATACGCTCGGCCTGTTCTCGTGGTGCGTGCGGCCGCTGTGTTCCCGTACCGACCGCCACACCCCTTCGACGTTCTACGTAGTTTACGCTCCTCGCGGACGGGTAACGCGGTGACTGTCGCGTTCGGCGCGGGCTTCGATCGCGTGGAAAACAGTTAATACGACACAAACTAACACGGTTATTGATACCAGTTGTCGACGAGGCCAGAGTCGGGGGACCGAAGCCGGAACACCGACGAAACCGAGACACGAACCATGATAGACTTAGAGGAGACGTTCATCTTCGACGCGGTCGTACACGCCTACAACCTCAGTCCGGCGAACTACCGGAACGAACAGCACGCCGAGGGCATAACCGAGATGATCTTCGGGACGGTCGACGCGGCGTCGCCGCCCGGCTACCGGGTCACCCGCGACGGCTACGTCAGGAACTGGTCGGTCGAAGAGACGGCGAACATGCTGTTTTTGGAGAGCGACACCGACATGGCGACGTTCCAGTCGCTTCCGCTGTACGCCTTCCACGACGGGCTCACGGCGAATCAGAACTGCGTCGAGGCCGTCGAGACGTATCCGGAGCGGTTCCTCGGGTTCGCGAACATCGACCCGCTCCGGGACGGGTGGGAGGAGTCGCTCGAAGAGCAGGTGGAGGCGGTCGACCCCGTCGGACTGAAGCTGTACCCCTCACACTGGGGCGAGGAGTACCACGAGGGCTGGCGGATGGACGACGAGTCGGTCGCGTATCCGGTCTTCGAGAAGGCGAAGGACCTCGGGATCGAACTGATCGAGGTGCACAAGGCGATCCCGTTCGGCCCCGTCCCGCGGGACCCCTACCACCCCGGCGACGTCGACAACGCGTGTGCGAACTTCCCCGAACTGCAGTTCGGCCTCGTTCACGGCGGGTTGGCGTTCACCGAGGAGACCGCCTGGCAGATGGCCCGGTTCCCGAACCTCCACATCAACATGGAGACGCTCGGGGTGCAACTGGCCGCAAACGAGCGGGCCTTCGCCGAGACGATGGCGAAGATCATCTCGATCGGCGGCGAAGCCGTCCTCGACCGGATGTACTGGGGTTCGGCCGCGATGGCGTACCACCCACAGCCGGAACTCGAGGCGCTGCGGGACTTCGGGTGGCCCGACGACATCCGCCAACGCGGGACCGAGTTCAGCGACATGCCGGAGATCACCGACGAGCACAAGCGGAACATCCTCGGGCGAAACTACGCCGACCTCGTCGGGTTGGACATCGAGAAGGCGCGGGCGGCACTCGAGAACGACGGGTTCAGCAAGCGGGTTCGAGAGTCGGGGCTCGCCGACCCGTTCTCGACGACCGACGCCGCCGCGGAGGTGTACTGAATGTCGGGCGACCCCGCCCCGCTCGCCGTCCGGGAGTGCCTCGACGAGATCATCGACCCGTGTAGCGACGCCAGAGGGACCGGCATCAGCATCGTCGAGATGGGGCTGTTGAAACGGATCGAGATCGAGGACGGAACGGTTCACATCGAACTCCGGATCACGTCGCCCTCCTGTATGATGGTCGGGTACTTCATCGAACAGGCCCAAGAGCGCGTCGGCGGGCTCGAGGGCGTCGAGGAGGTCACGCTCGAAACGGACGCCGGGATGCAGTGGCGCGACGACATGATGGCACCGGAGGCGAAACGGCGCCGCCGCGAACACCAACAGGCGCTCGCCGATCGGTACGAAGCGAGCCAACAGCCGGCGCCGTCCGTCTCTGCGGAGCGTTGAGTTCTCTCGTCGCCGACGGCTACAGCTTCTCGGCGTTTTTCGCCTGGTCGCTCCGACGGTCGGCCTGCTCTAAGCGGTTGCCCGTTGCCCGAGCGAGACCGTCCGGGAGCGAGCCTCTCGCCTCGTCCAGCCTGGTCCGAACGCGGCGCAGCCGCTCGATCACGTTGTCGAGACTCCGGTCGGCCCGCCCTCGGTTCCCGTTGTCCGCGGCCTCGGCCGCGCGTTGTGCGGCTTCCGCGACCGCCTCAAGGGCGTTCGCGAGCCCGGTCACCGAGTTTGCCCGACCGCCACCGCCCTGTCGGTCGTTGTCGTCATCGTCGCCGTCGTCGCTGTCGCCGTCGCCCTCGAGGGCCGCTATCTCGTCTCGGGTCTCCGCGACGATGTCCGCGAGGTACTCGGCGAGCGGGGACTTCCCGGTGCGCGGATCGGCCACCCGCACGCGCCCTTCGTCGCCGGGGTTGACCCGGAACGCGCCGATCTCGTCGTTTTCGTCCCTGAGTTCCGTCGTGTACGCGCCGCCACCGTGGACGTAGACGGCCTCGGGGCCCGAAAGCGGCGCGTCGTACAGCCGCCCCGCGAAGTCGTCCTCGACCGCGAGCGCGCGGAGTTCGCTGTCCGCTTCGCTCGGGTCGATCTCCATTTTCACGGCGTTCTCGCGGGCCACGACGGGGATTTCGCCCTCGACGCCGGCCGCCGTCGCCTCGCCCTCGGCGACGGTCACCGTCTCCGTGTGGGGCGCAACGCCGGCGCCGTTGATGGTCAGTTCGTGATCGCCGGCAGGGACGCCGTTGAGGACGGCGATACCGTTGAACGTCGGGACGGCTTCGGGGTCGCTTCGCAGCAGCGCGAACATCTCGAGCGGCGAGGGGACGGTCGTTACGCCCTCGTCTTCGGGGGCGTCCTCGTCGGAGACGGCGTTCGTCACGCCGGCGACGACCTGGCTGACGGGGGACGGCTCGCCGATGGCGTCGTAGCGATCGGCAAGCGCCTGCCGGTGGACCGGCTCGCTGATGTCGTTTGCGGGGTTCTCGTAGCGCGGATCCATCCAGGGCACGCCGGCGGTCGTGATGTGGCTGGCGACGGCGTTCTCGGCGAACGCCGGCACGGAGAACTCGAAGCTCAACTGCGGCCCGACGAAGTCGTCGATGTGTTCGAGGTCCGAACTCGGGCGCAGATCGTAGGGCACGTCGGTCCCCTCGGCCTGCGCGTCGCGGTAGTCGAACCGGTAGCCGGTCTCCCGCGTCGAGAGTTCCGGCGGCGATCGCAACTCCTCGAGCGAGCGGACCGTCAGCTCCTCGGGGATGAGGTTCGAGGCGTCCACGGACGGCAGGCGGTCGTCCTCGTAGAACGGCGCCCCGTCGAGTTCCGGGACCGCGTACGGGAGCCCGAAGCCCTCGTCCCGCGGCAGACCGTACGCGAGCGGGACGGCCGCGACGGCGTCGATGCCGTCGATGACGCTGTTGGTGATGTCGGCGACGCTGCCGTCGAGCGGGAGCCGCTGGAAGTGCTCGGCGTCGTCGTTGACCGAGAGGCCGCTGGAGTGTGATCCGAGCTCCGAGAGGATCCGCGGTCTGGTGCGCTCGGGGTCGAGGAACTCGTTGTTCGGGACCTTCCGCGAGTGCGAACTCGCGACGTGGAGCTGCGGCTCCTCGGTGTCGGTGTCCACGAACACCTGCAGGAGCTCCCAGTCGTGCCAATGGAAGTTCGCGGTGAACTGATCGAACGCCGAGTAGAACCAGAACTGAACGACCGTCAGCGGCGACTCCGCGTACTCCACGACGTTGTAGAAGCCGGTCGGAGCGGGCGGATCGTCCGCGCCGCCCTGGCCGACGTAGCCCTCGAGGGCGTCGAACCCGTCGACGACCGTCTCGCCGTCGCGCTCGCTCTCGTAGGGCCGGGGGTCCGTCGGGAACCACCGCTCGTGTTCGTCGAAGTACAGCGTCGGAGCGAACCGCTCGGCGAGCTCCCGCGCTCGGTCGTCCTCGACCGTCGAGACCTCGCCGTCGCTGCCGGTATCGAACAGCGAACAGCCGGCCAGCGAGGCGGCTCCGGCGCCGGCGACCGAGGCGAGGTACGCCCGTCGGTCGATACTCGAATGGTTCTCGTCCGACATCCTACCGTCCACCGCCGTCGAGCGTCGGGGTCGTCGTCGGTTTCATCGCCGCCACCGCTTCGCTGTTCGTCGGCACATTTTTTCATTTCACACGTTCGACGGACATGGCGCTTTTGATCGCCGGTGCGGTCTTCGGTCGCCGGGTGACCGTCGGGCGGTTCGCCGAACGCGGCGGCGAGTCCGGGGTTCGAACGGTGTCGGCCGCCGTCGACGCCCTCAGTTAGTGCAACGGGGCCCCCGCCGTGTAATCGGGGGGCGTCACCCCGTCGTGATCCCATCGGGAAGTTCGAGCGTGGACCGACATCCGTCACGGACACGTAACCGCTTTCGGGTATGCGTCCGCGACGCGCTTCGATCGTCACACCCGTCTCGTTCGGGGCCGCTAACCGACCTGCAGCCCGAATCTCGCCTTCCACGCGCCGACGACCGTAACCGGTTTCGGTTCATCGAACGGCAGAAGCTATAATTACTATCAGTCCGACGGTGTATCCATGTCGATACAACGACGACGGTTCATCGCGGCGATCGGTGCCGGGGCGCTCGCTGGTGCTGCCGGATGCGCCGGGTCCGGGGTCGACGACGACCGACCGGCGGTATCGGGGGAGAGCCTGACGCTCACGACGACGACGAGCACGTACGACACGGGGCTGTTGGACGAGATCCACACCGACTTCGAAGGGATGTACGGCGCGTCCGTCGACGCGATCGCACAGGGGACCGGCGCGGCGCTCGAGTCGGCCCGCAACGGCGATTCCGACGTCGTGATGGTCCACGCGCGCGGTCTCGAGGACGAGTTCATGCGCAACGGCTACGGGATCAACCGCCGCGACCTCATGTTCAACGACTTCGTCGTCGTCGGCCCCGAGGACGACCCGGCGGGGATCGGGGGAGCGAGTTCGGCGACCGAGGCGCTCACGGCGATCGCAGACGCGGAGGCGACGTTCGTCTCGCGGGGGGACAGCTCCGGAACCCACACGAAGGAACTGAACCTCTGGGCGGCCGCCGGGACCGAACCGGGCGGCGAGTGGTATCAAGAGACCGGTACCGGGATGGGCGAGGCGCTGAACATCGCCACCCAGCAGGGCGCCTACACCCTCTCCGATCGCGGGACGTTCATCTCACAGCGCTCGGCGATCGATCTGGTCGTCCTCGTGCAGGGGCCGATCGAGGACGGCCCCGAGATCCTCGCGAACCCCTACGGGATCATGGCGGTCAACCCCGGCGTCCACGACAGCGTCAACTACGACCTCGCGATGGCCTACATCGGCTGGATCACCAGCCCCGGCGTCCAGGCGGCCATCTCGGAGTACCAGGTCAACGGCGAACAGCTGTTTTTCCCCGAGGCCGTCTCCGAGAACCCGGACTTCCGGCAGTACGTCCCCGAGGGATGGAACGGCGACGCATCCGAGGCCTGACCGTGTCCTTCGAGGCGATCCCACAGGCGCTCGCGGGCGTTCTCGATCTCCCGTTCCCGGAGGGCTACGTCTCGAGTATCGTCTACGTGTCGCTGTACGTGAGCCTCACCGCGGTGGCGCTGAGCACACTGTTCAGCGTCCCGGTCGCCGTCGCGATGGGCTTTAGCGAGTTCCCCGGCAAGCGGTTCGTGAAGTCGGTGATCAACGCCGGGATGGGCTTTCCGAGCGTGGTCGTCGGGTTAGTGGTGCTGTTTGCGGTCTCCAATCAGGGCCCGCTCGGACCGTTGGAACTCGTGTTCACCACGGAAGCGATGATCATCTCGCAGTTCGTGCTCGCGACACCGCCGATCACGGCGATCAGCCTCGCGGCCATCAGCGGCGTTCGCGAGAACGTCCGCGACGCCGCGCGCGTCCTCGGCGGGACGCGGCTCGACGTGGCGCTCGTCGTCCTCAAGGAGGCCCGCTACGGGATCGCAACGGCGATCCTGGCGGGCTTCGGCCGCGCCATCAGCGAGGTCGGGTCGGTCCTCATCGTCGGCGGCAACATCACGAGCGCCGACGGCGTCTCGAAGACGCGAACGCTGACGACCGCCATCCAACTCGAGGCGCGCCAGGGGCAGTACGGGACCGCGATGGCGCTCGGGGCGGTCCTCGTCGCGCTCGTGTTGGCCGTCAACGCGATCGTCGTCCGGTTCGGCGACCAGGGGGTGCGGCGCTGATGCTCCGGGCTGTGGGCGTGTCACAGTCCCGCGGCGAGGAGGCGGTGTTTCGGGACCTCTCCGTCGGGGTCGACGCCGGCGAGGTCCTGGCCGTCATCGGCCCCTCAGGGGTCGGGAAAACGACGCTCCTTCGGACGCTCGCGCTGTCGCTCGAACCCGAGGACGGACGCGTCGCCTTCGACGGCACCGACGCGTGGAAAGCGGACGACTCCGAGCGGCTGTCGCTGCGGCGGCGCACCGGGATGGTGTTTCAGGAGGCGAGCCTCTTCGACGCCTCGGTCGCCCGCAACGTCGAGTACGGGCTGCGCGTCCGTCGGTCCTGGCGCGACCGACTCCGGGACGAACTCCGGTCGATCGCGGGCTCGAAGAAACACCCTCACGCCGTTCGCGAGTCCCTCGAGGTTGTCGGGCTCACGGGGAAAACAGGCCAACACGCCGGCTCGCTCTCGGGGGGCGAAGCTCAACGTCTCTCGTTCGCCCGCGCGCTGGCGTACGACCCCGACGTGCTGCTGTTGGACGAGCCGACGTCGGATCTGGACCCGCGGAACACCGCCGTCATCGAGGACGCGATCGCCGAGGCGCGGGACCGCGACATCGGGGTCGTCGTGGCGACGCACGACATGCACCAGGCCGAGCGGATCGCCGATCGGGTCGCGGTGCTGCTCGGCAAGCACATCGCGGAGGTCGGGCCGACCGGGTCGGTCTTCGAGAACCCGAGAGACGAGCGCACGCGGAAGTTCATCTCCGGGGAGTTGGTGTACTGAGCGACCGACGATCCGCCGCCGGGTTGAGACCCGTCGGCGACCCCTATTTTCGCTTCGGCGGCGGACAGCCGCGTGCCTTTCGCCGGGTCACTCGACGAGCTTGTGGCGCTGGACTTTCCCCGAGGCGGTCGTCGGGAACGCGTCGCGAAACGCCACCTCGCGGGGGTACTTGTACGCCGCCTCCCGCTCTTTGACGAACGCCTGGAGCTCCGCCGAGAGGTCCTCCGAGGGCTCGACCCCCTCGGTTAGCGTGACGAACGCCTTGATCGCCTGGCCCCGTTGGTCGTGATCGACGCCGACGACGACGGCGTCGCGTACCGTCCCGTGGTCGCGGAGACACTCCTCGACCTCGAGGGGACTCACGCGGTACCCGCTGGTGACGATGACGCTGTCGGCCCGCCCCTCGTAGTAGATGTACCCCTCCTCGTCGAACGAGCCCGCGTCGCCCGTCTTCATCCACTCCCCGACGAACAGCTCGGCGGTCAGTTCGGGCTGGTTCCAGTAGTCGAGCAGCATCGAGGGGTCCGGGCGCCTGACGGCGATGTGACCGATCTCGCCGGGGGGCTTTCGCTCGCCGGTTTCGGGGTCGATGACGGCGACCTCGTGGCCGGGACACGGCTTACCGGTCGCCTCGCGGTTCTCCCCGATCAGCGCGCTGTTCGTTCCGATGAGGAAGTTACACTCCGTCTGTCCGTAGATCTCGTTGACGACCGCGTCCCACTCGTCCTCGACGAACGCGATGACGTCCTCGGTGACCGTTTCGCCGCCGCTCGGCACGACCTCGACGTCGAGGTCGTACTCGGCGTGATCCGTCTCGCGCAGCATCCGCACCATCGTCGAGGTCAAAAGCGTGTTGGTGACGCCGTAGCGCTCTAAGACCTCGTAGACCGACTCCGGTTCGAACCGCCCGCCGTACCCGACCACCGGCTGTCCGTGGTACCACGCGCCCCAACACACGGCGAAGAGGCCGCCGACCCACGACCAGCCCGAGGGGGTGTAGTGGACGGCGCCGTCCCCCGGGAACTCGTTTATCATCTGCCAGCCCGGGAGGTACCCCAGCAGCGACCGGTGGGCGTGGTGGGCGCCCTTGGGATCGCCGGTCGTCCCGCTCGTGTATATGATGTACGCGGACTCCTCGGCGTCGGTCTCGACGGTCTCGAACGCCGGCGACGCCGAGGCCGTCACGTCCTCCCAGGAGCGTCCCTCGGCGCTCGGGTCGCCCACGGTGAGGACCGTCTCGAGCGCGTCGAGTTCCCCCTCGAGTTCGGCCACCGTCTCCGCCTGCTCGTTGTCGACGATCGCCACCTCACTTCCGGAGTGTCCCAGCCGGTATCGCAGGCCCTCGGTGCCGTACAGCACCGAAAGCGGGACCGCAATGCCGCCCAACTGCAGGACGCCGAGGTTCGCGATCAGCGTCTCCGGCCGCTGGGGGAGCACTATCGCGACTCTGGTCCCCGGGCCGACGCCGAGATCGGCCAGCGCGTTCGAAACGCGGTTGGCGAGACGCTGGATCTGCCAGAACGTGTACGTCTCTTGGGTCCCGTCGCTGCCCTCGTAGAACAGCGCGACCCGCTGTTTGCCGTCGTCGCGACGCGCCCACCGGCCACAGAGGGCGTCGGCCATGTTGAACGTCTCCGGTACGTCCCACTCGAAGCCCTCGCACGCCGCCTCGTAGGTCTCGAATCGGCTGAGATCGACGTCCATTTGCGCCCCATCTTCGATCTCGGCGTTCATAATACCGGGGGTGCCGGGCGGGGCGGGTTCTCACCCAATTCTGGGCGGAGGCCCCACTCTCAAGGAGCGAGTGGGTCCTTAGGCCCCAAGCGAAGTAGGGTAGGGTAGCTTACTCCGATCGGACTCGCGCCGGCGAGTCCCGTATCGCGAACCCCTGATACCCGCCCGCCGCCTCCGCTTCGAGTTTCGAGGCGAAGGCGGGATACCCCCCGGGGTAGGGGAGGAACACGCTCGGCTTGCCGGGCACGTTGTCCCCCTGATACCACGACTCGGCGTCGGTGTACAGCGTTCTGTCCGCCACGTCGGAGGTGTGTTCGATCCAGTACTCGACGGACTCCCGTTCGACCTCGATGACGTCGCCGCCGTTTTCTTCGGCGTACTCGATGAGGTCGTAGATCCACTCGACTTGGTTCTCGATGCAGAGGACCTGGTTGGTTATCGGCGAGGGGCTCTGGGGCCCGGATATCATGAACATGTTGGGGAACTCGTCGATGACCATCCCGAGGTACGTCCGGGGACGGCTCCCCCACTTCGATTCGAGCGTCGTACCGCCCGTTCCGACGATCTCCATGTTGTTGTACGAGCCGGTGACGGCGTCGAACCCCGTCGCCAGCACGATCGCGTCGTGGGCGTACTCCGAGTCGGCGGTCGCGATGCCCTCCGGGGTCAGCCGCTGTATCGGCGCCTCGTCCACGTCAACCAACTCGACGTGGGGCTGTTTGATCGTCTCGTAAAAGTCCCACCCGTACCGGTTGTTCTCGTAGTTGAGCGGCGGCCGCTTCGCGGCGTAGGGGTACCCCTCGGGTCTGAGCGCATCGATCAACTCCGGATCGTCGAACCGCTGGGCGATCTTCGATCTGATGAACTCGCACACCCGCTCGTTCGTCGCCCGGTTCGAGAGGAGGTCCTCGAAGGCGGTCAGGAACTTGAACCCGCCCATCCGCCAGCGCTTCTCTAGGATGTGCTCCACCTCGGCGTCGGACAGCCCCTCCGCGGAGGGGAGATCGCTCTCGTAGGGGAACCCGGAGTCGGTCGTCTTCGCTTGCTCCCACGTCTCGGCGAACCCGTCGTTCCACGCTTCCCACGCCGCGTCGCTTACCGGGTGGTTGTTGGCCGGGACGATGTAGTTCGGCGTTCGCTGATACACCGTCAGGCGCTCTGCGTCCTCGGCTATCCGCGGGGCGATCTGAATCCCGCTCGAGCCCGTTCCGACGAGTCCGACGCTCTGTTCGCGGAACGAGACCTCCTCGCGCGGCCACGTGGCCGTGTGGTACAACTCGCCGTCGAACCCGTCCATCCCGTCGAACTCCGGCACGTACGGCTCCGACAGGAAGCCGAGGGCCAAGACGACGTACCGACTCGTTGTCACCGCCCCGTCGTCGGTCGAGACCGCCCACGTCCCGGAGCTGGGATCGAACCGAAGCGACTCCACCTCCGTCCGGAAGCTGATCTCGTCTCTGACGCCGAGAAACTCCGAGGCGAACCGCAGGTACTCCAGTATCTCCCCCTGTTCGGGGTACCGCTCGGAGTACTGCCACTCGCTTCGCAGCGCGTCCGAGAACTGGTACTGATAGAGGTGGCTCTCGGTGTCGCAGCGAGCGCCGGGGTACCGGTTGTAGTACCACGTCCCCCCGACGTCGTCCGCGCGCTCGATCCCCCGAACTGACAGCCCCTGCTCCCGCAGGTGGTAGATCGCGTAGATCCCGGCGAACCCTGCGCCGACGACGACGGCGTCCGTATCGACGGGATCGCTCCTGGTGCCAGGCGACGAGGCCGACATGTTCTGTGACTGTGTGCACGCACACAATACAATTGTGGTCGTCGGTGACGTACCGCCCGGGGCGGTCGCCGATCCGGGCGAGAGCCGGTAGTGGTGGATCTTCGCCGCTTTCCGGAACGACCTCATCGTTGGGTCGCTGGCCGGCGATGGTATGTTCTGGCTCCGTCGAAACCCTCAAACGGTGGTATGTTGTATCGACTGTGCTGCATAGCGGGCGCGAACCCCGCACGAGGAACCGGTTCGACGGATGCAGTTGTGACCGCTCGATAGAGGGATTTCTCGAATCGCCCGATACACACGACGAGATCGAAGCCAGTTTCGTTACAACAGGCCACGGAGGCCGACCATCATCACGATAATAGCCAGCATAAACACGGTCTGGAGCAGGCCCCACTGTTGGGCTTTGGCGAACAACGCATCGATGCGTTCACCGTCGGGACTGTCCTTGTTGAGTTCAACCGCCATCTTCGTCGTGACGACGTGCAGTGGACCGAATCCGTTGACGAGCATCAGCACACTGATTCCGAGGGCCCCCCACAGCCACACCGTGGGGTTTGCCCAGTAGCCCAACAGCGACGTGAGCCCGATTCCAGAGCCGATGACGCCGACGCTGAGCGGTTCAGCAACGGTAATCATCTTCGGGATCAGCCGATGATTGATAGCGCCCGCAGCCTCGTCGGGAGCGGCATCTAACGACGGGCCGAGAACGAACTTGAAAAAGAAATCGAGGCCGAACCAGAACGCTCCGAGCGCGACGTGGGTGTAGAACATCAGAGACGTGATCCCTGACAGATACGCAAGAACTGGAGTGCCGATAGTAATGAGAACGGCAGCGATCGTGAACTGCTTATCGGCCAACTCAACGACAATTCCGAGTTCTTCTCGGTGCGACGTCGGCGTGCTCGTTGTCGCCATAGCACATTCGGTTTGTCCCAACCAAATAATTCTACTGATGAGTTACTATATTCAATCAACGAACCCTCAACGGTACAGTTATTGGGTTCTTGCTCGTATCTGTCAGTTGATTCAACACGGAACGATCGGAACAAGTGAAATTCGTATATTACACACATTCTCCGTACTCTGCACACAGCTCCTGTCAGTTGTTGCGGATTTCAACGGGTCATATCTTCATTCGTTCGTCCCCGCGTCACCGACCGGTTTCGCTCCCGCTGGGCGTACAGGCGGCCGCCGAACACTCCCGACGGAGCGACCCGAGATGCGGACGGGCGGCGTCGGCGATCGGAAACGTCCCGTCGATGTCGGCGGGCGCCCGTCCGTGCACGAGCCGACCGAAGCGGTCGCCGGCCGCCGCGTACGCCCGCTCCGCCCCGGCGACGACGACCTCCGGAACCCCCCTGTCGCGGAGGAGCCGGCGGACCGTTCTCGTCCCGACGTGCACCGCGTCCGCGTCCGGATCGATCAGCGCGAACGCGAAGACGTGATCGCCGAACTGGGCCTCGAAGAACCGTCGGGCGGGGGCGGCGCGCCACGGCACGAGACGAACCGTCCCGGAGAAGCGCTCGACCCGGCGAGCCACCGCCCGAAACAGCCTGTTTCGCCCGTCGTAGATGAGAAACGAGTCGGACACAGGCGTACGTGTACCTCCGATCACTTGAGCCACCCGGGGCTGTGCGGGGACCGCTCACACGTGTATCGACCGATACCAGCGAGCGCGTCGCAACCCGACGGTGGTTCTCTGTCGAGACTCGGACGGTGCACGCTCAAAACCACTGATTCTGACCGGTTCGGTGGCGAGGTAGCGGACCGGGGGAACGCCGCCGACGGCGGGGCTGTGCCGGCGTAAACCACGTCGTCCTCGACGTTGCCGACAAACTGGTGTATCTCTTCGACGAGGCGCCCTACGAGGCGGCGGGGTTGGTTGCTAACGTCGCGCCCGGATTCCTGCATTATGGCTTCGCCGTCCCCGATGTCGGTGCGGCGTGCGACGAGCTGCGCAATTCCGGCGGCGAATTTCTCATGGAACCGACGACGTTCGGCGATCTACAGGCGGGACAGGCCGAGTGCCCCGGGGTCAAGCCCCGAGTGAGGAGGCTGTAATCTCGGCTAAACGTGTTCCGCTCGCTTGATGTCCTTATCACCGGACGGCATCTCCCGTCGTTAGACCGGCTGAGACAGAGCACTCACTGGTCGTCCTCAGTATCGACGCTTGGATGCGACTCCCCAACCGTGTGTTCACGCCAAGCACTCCTGTCCTCCGGTCCGAGCTGTCCATTAAACAGGGTAGTCGCCCGCTCGTACCCGCTGTATCCCTCAAGACGTTCTTCATCGTCCGTCACTGCCCAGTACGTTGCCTTGTGCTCGACCAGCTCACGATCCTTCAACCGAGAGAGTGCCGTACTAACCGCGCCTTCGTCAAGACCGGTCTGAGACGCAATCTCGCGGGCCTTGAACGCAAAGTCGTCGTTTGCTATGAGGAAGCCATGGACCTGATTAGGGACCGAAAGATCGGCGAGCTCGTCCTCGCTCGTGTTCTCGAATGTGTCTCGGTCGATGAACATCGTTGAAAATAGGTATGTCGTCTGCTGTAAACAGTGTTAGCTATGAAAGTCACGAAATTTTTGAAGATGAATCGCTGTCAATTGCGAAGACCGTATGCATCGGGCAGCCAGTCTCACCGACTGTGTCTCCGGGAGAGCTGAGACCACGCCCGGTATAGAGGGCCTGAATGCGTGTTTCTGAACGAATTGGCGGAGAAAAATTGTTGTATACGACCCTGAAAGGTCAAGGAAGATGTGTATCTAGATCCAGTTCCAGCGGTCCCGAGTAGTTGAGATGGTACAATCACTCGCCGCGCTATTTTGATTTAGTACCGGAAACACCAATAGTGGCCAATATATTTATAAATAGTTTCTGTAACGTCTCCTCACCCACCGGCTGCGTTCAGCGCACTGTTCAGCTCGAAAAGCTCCTGAACGGCATCGCTCTTGGCGACCTGATACCGGCGGGGTGACGAGTTCGCTACTCCCTCGACGATCTCGGTTTCTACCAGAAGGTCGATGTACTTACTCACTGTCTGCCGGGTAACGCCAGCATGATCCGCGAGCTCCGTCTTGGTGAACTCTCGGCCTGGCGGGAGCGTGAGAATGGCGTCAATGAGGATTGGGACACTCTCGTGCTGAAAGAGATACAAGACGCCGCTCGGATTCTCCAGGCGGGCTTCCTTGGTGTCCTTCTCCGCTGCTGGATGCTTCTGAGGTGACTCGCTCATACTGCTGGTTTATCGGTGATAATACATAACTGTTGTCCCGGGCGTTAATGCGCATTAACACACTCTTATCAAAGAGGCATAGAAAAAAAGGAACATGCGTAAGCCGTCGGTGAAATGTGCGCTCCTTGCAGCAATGATAGCCGAGCATCGGTGGGGCTCGCCTATCGTTGAAGAGAACCTCCTCTCTATTGCTGCTATCGAGACGAGTGACTACCCCACCGCCAGCGACGTCTTCGACGAGCTGCGTTCCAAGTCCTACATCACGAATCAAGGGAATCGGGGAATCGAACTCGACAACAGCGAGTTCGGTCACCTAGCCGATGTCCTCTACCACGAGTGCGACTGGGAACCGTTTGAGATCAAAAGCCGTCTGAAACACTACGAGGGCTGGGAAACCCACGACTGGGCGTGACCGTCTTCAGTCACTCTCAAGAGTGGCAACAATATCGGAGAGATCGAAGAGCCGGAGGTCATCAACGCCTGTGGAGACTGCGCTCCCTGTGGATACGCCTGTATCTGCAAAGCGCGTCGTGGAAGCAGGATGCCCTACCCTCAAGGAGCGAACCGCGTCAGCCGTGAGCGAGTAGGGTAGGGTAGGGTAGTTCACCTCTAATGACAGATGATTCCGGCAGCGTGTCGGAAGTTGTGCATCGAATCATGCGCTAGTGGCTCTTGTAAAAATGCGAGTACAAACTTGACATCCTCCTCCGCGTAAACGTGGAGGAATCCTGAGCGTTGGAGATTTCAGGTTTGCAGTCTCACCGAACCCCAAACGGTGAGAATCCGTGTGAGGTTCACGGACTGTGGCGGGTGGGACTGCTGGGAGTGCCAAGCCCCCGGTACTCCTATCCTCTATCATATAGGGACTCTCGGAGTTGTTTTTATCTCGGGGAGTCCGGCAGATCTCGACGGACTTGGAGTTACTTCTGTGGTGCGTACAGCAGTCGGGCACTGCATCGATTCATTATAAGAACCGACCGTTCACCTGACTGGTTCCGATTATTGTCTCATTGCTTGGGGCGGACAGGCCGCCATCGTAGGATTGATCGGAATCGCTCTGTTCCCAGCCTGATTCCTACCTGTACGTAGGATTGCCTGTCAGTTTAAATTACGGACTGTCAATCTCAGCGTGGCTATTGCAGCGTAGATTGACTCTGAGTTGTCGGATTCATCCTGCGGCTGAAGCCGCAGGTATTCTCCTTGAGATTTATAAGGTCGCAAACGCAGTCAACCCGGCAATTTTCGGGCAGAGCCCGAGCAACGTCCTGTTCAATCGTATCGGTCGAAACGTCACCAGCCGTCCCGCCGTAGTACGATTCTTCCCAGAACCCACCGCCCCGCAGGTAACCTTCCAAGAACGGTTCGTGCTGTTCTCACATCTCCCGCGCCGTGATGCGCTTGATTGTTCGCACAATCTCACTCGGTGAGTGTTCGGGTGAGCGGAGACGAACAGGTGCACGTGGTCGGGCGAGATGCGGATAGACAGTATCTCGTAGCCGTACTCGTTGCACACGCCACGGAAACTCGTTTCCAGCGAATCTTCGATCGGTTCGAGGATCGTGTGACGGTACTTTGGACACCATACGGAGTGGGAGTTGATGTTGTACATCGTGTGGTCCGACCGCGTAGCCGACGACGGCGACGTGGCGTTCCGAATCAGCGCCAAGCCGTACAAGCACCTCAAAGGCGTCGTTGGGGGCGACGACGGCACGAGCGGGGACGGAACCGACGGACAGACGAACGGCATCGAGGACCAGCCCGGACTCGGGATCGGCACCGCCGCGGCCGCGCTGGGCGGGGCGGGGCACCTCTGGAAGCGCGGCTCCGGCGGCGGTAGCGAAAGCGGGAGCGGAGGCAGGGGCGGAGCCGACGGGGCCTGACCCCCGACCGCTCGGGGCCCGAGCGCCGCCGAACACCGCGGTCGAAACGGTTTTCATTCACCCTCGCGCAACGTCAGTATGCCGACGGAACTCACCGGGTACGATCCCGACCTGGGAAACAAGTTCGTTTTCGTAACGGGGGGCGTGATGTCGGGCCTCGGAAAGGGCATCACCGCGGCGAGCACCGGGCGTCTGCTCGCCAACGCCGGCTTCGACGTGACGGCGGTCAAGATCGACCCGTATCTGAACGTCGACGCCGGGACGATGAACCCCTACCAACACGGCGAGGTGTACGTCCTCGAGGACGGCGGCGAGGTCGATCTCGATCTCGGGAACTACGAGCGCTTTCTCGACATCGACATGACGTTCGATCACAACATCACGACGGGAAAGACCTACCGCCACGTCATCGAGAAGGAGCGGGCCGGCGACTACCTCGGCGACACCGTCCAGATCATCCCGCACATCACCGACGACATCAAACGCCGGATCAGGGAGGCCGCCGAGGGCCACGACGTCTGTCTCATCGAGGTCGGGGGGACCGTCGGCGACATCGAGGGGATGCCCTACCTGGAGGCGCTCAGGCAGTTCGCCCACGAGGAAGCCGACGAGGACATCCTCTTCGTGCACGTCACGCTCGTCCCGTACTCGAAAAACGGCGAACAGAAGACCAAACCCACCCAACACTCCGTCAAGGAACTCCGGTCGATCGGGCTACAGCCGGACGTTGTCGTCGGCCGCTGTGGGGACCGACTCGACGCGGAGACAAGAGAGAAGATCGCGCTGTTCTGTGACGTCCCCGTCGACGCGGTCTTCTCGAACCCCGACGTCGAGGACATCTACCACGTGCCCCTGATGGTCGAAGAGGAGGGCCTCGACGAGTACGTCATGTCCGAACTCGGGTTGGCCGACGAGGCGGCCCCCCGCGGCGAACGCGACAACGGGTGGCGCGACATCGTCACGCGGGAGAAGACGAACGAGATCGACGTTGCGCTCGTCGGGAAGTACGCCCTCGAGGACGCGTACCTCTCGATCCACGAGTCGCTGAAACACGCCGGCTTCGAGACGAACACGAGCGTCAACACCATCTGGATCGACGCCGACGAGATGGACGGGACGGTCCCCGAGGAGCTACGGCGCGCCGACGGGATCATCGTCCCCGGCGGGTTCGGGACGCGGGGGGCCGAGGGGAAGATCGACGCGGTCCGCCACGCGCGGCGAAACGACGTCCCGTTCCTCGGGCTCTGTTTGGGGTTCCAGATGGCGGTCGTCGAGTTCGCCCGTGCCGTCTGCGGCCTCGAGGGGGCGCACTCCGCCGAGATGGACGAGTCCACCCCCCACCCGGTGATCGACATCCTCCCCGAGCAGTACGAGATCGAGGACATGGGCGGCACGATGCGGCTCGGCAGCCACGAGACGACGATCGAGACGGACACCCTCGCCCACGAGGTCTACGGCGACACGTCCTGTACGGAGCGTCACCGCCACCGCTACGAGGTCAACCCCGAGTACATCGACCGACTGGAGGCCGACGGGCTGGTGTTTTCGGGGCGGGACAACAACCGGATGGAGATCCTCGAACTCCCGGATCACCCCTTTTTCTTCGGCACCCAGTTTCACCCCGAGTTCCGGTCGCGGCCGGGGCGGGCGTCGCCGCCGTTTCTCCGGTTCGTCCGGGCCGCGCTGTCGGCCGACGCCGATCTCGAGGGCGAAAGCGAGTCCGAGGGGGTGACCGCCTGATGGTCGACGCCGAGTCGTTCATCGACGAGAAGATCGCAGAGATATCCGACGCGGTCGGCGACGGCAACGCCGTCATCGCGCTCTCGGGGGGCGTCGACTCCTCGACGGCCGCCGCGTTGGCCTACGAGGCGATCGGCGACCGGCTCACGCCGGTGTACGTCGACACCGGGCTGATGCGGAAGGGCGAGACCCGAGGGATCCGCGAGACCTTCTCGTACATGGAGAGTCTCCGGATCGTCGACGCCCGCGAGCGGTTCTTGGACGCTCTCTCGGGGATCACCGACCCAGAGGAGAAGCGCCACGCCATCGGCGAGCGCTTCATCCGCGAGTTCGAGACGATCGCCCGTGAGGTCGACGCCGAGTACCTCGTCCAGGGCACGATATACCCCGATCGGATCGAAAGCGAGGGGACGATCAAATCCCACCACAACGTCGGCGGCCTCCCGGAGGTCGTCGATTTCGAGGGCCTCGTCGAGCCGATGCGGGACCTGTACAAGGACGAGGTCCGGGAGGTGGCGCGCGCGCTGGATCTTGAGGCGGTCGTCTCCGAGCGCATGCCGTTCCCGGGGCCGGGGCTCGCGATCCGTGTCCTCGGGGAGGTCACAGAGGAGAAACTCGCCGTGGCCCGGGAGGCGAACCACGTCGTCGAGGAGGAACTCGAGGCCTACGAGCCCTGGCAGGCGCTGGCGGCCGTGTTGGGGAAGGCGACGGGCGTCAAGGGCGACAACCGCGTCCACGGGTGGGTCGTCTCGGTGCGCTCGGTCGAGTCCCGGGACGGCATGACCGCCAGGGCACAGGAGATCGACTGGGAGACGCTCCAGCGGATCCAATCCCGGATCACCGGTGAGAACGAGAACGTCGCCCGCGTCGTCTACGACGTGACGCACAAACCGCCGGCGACGATCGAGTATGAGTGAGTTCGTCGTCGCCGGGCGCGACCCGGACGGTCTCGGCGACGCGCTCGAACGGCGCGGCGCGTCGGTGCGCTACGCCGAGGGGACGGCCGACCGGGCGGCGCTGCGGGCGGCCGACATCGCCGAAGCGGACGTCTTGGCACTGACAGACGCCGGCCTCGCGACGTCGATCACCGTCGCGCTCGATGAGAACCCCGCGCTCCGGATCGTCGTGTACGCCCGCGACTCCCTCCCGGAGTTCATCAAGGGGCAGGCGGGCCACATCGTCGATCCGGCGCTTCTCGATCCCGACACCGTCGCCGAGGAACTGCTGCGGTAGCGTCCGGCTCCCGACGCCGCCTGTTTTGACGGCGATTTCGCCCTACGGTTTCGGCGCGGCGTTCTGCAGCGCCGTCTCGGCGACGTTGCCGCCGTAGTCCGCGCTCCGGGAGAGCGAATCGACGATCAGGCCGAGCGCCTGGGCCTGCTGGGGCTTCAGCTCCCGGATCCGGTCGTCGACCGCCCGCGCGAGTTCGTCGATCCCGTCGACGCGCTGTCTGGCGTCGTTCGCCAGCCGCGTCGCCCGCTCGGAGTCCGACTCGAGGAGCGCGTCCATGCCCATCTCGATGATCTCGGTGGCCTCGTCGTGCAGGCCCTGGATCGCCTCGGAGGCGTCCTCGGGCGGCGTGTCGAGCGTCTGTGCGTGGGTTGCGATCTTCGAGGCGTGGTCGGCTACCCGCTCTAGCTGTCGGGCGCTGGAGTGGTAATCGAAACACGTCTCGCGGTCGAGCCCGATCTCCGCGGCCGCGGCGGGATCGCGCAGCACCGACCGAAACACCCGCGAGACCATCGACCACAGCCGATCGACGTCGTCGTCGCGCTGGATGACGTCGGCCGCGAGGTCGTCGTCGCCGTCGATCAACGCGACCACGGCGTCCGAGAGCATCGTCGTCGCGACGAGACGCATCCGCGTGACGGCGTTTTCCATCGACAGCTCGGAGGAATCGAGGAGGTCTTGCAGCCGGACCCGACCGGCGGTCTCGCCGATGACCTCGAGCCCGACGAGCCCCTGGGTCGCATCGCGGATCGTCCGCCGCTGTGCGGCGGTGATCTGTGCGGTCTCGAGGGTGATGATGTCGAACCCGCTGACGTACATCGTCACAACGGCCCGCATCAGCTCCTCGCCGTCCTGCCCCGTGATGTCGAGGCTCCCCTCGATCCGCTCCTCGTCGCGCTGGGGCATCAACAACAGCGTCTCCTCCTCGGGGTGGAACTCGACCCGGCTCCCGCCGGTGATCCCGTTGTCGGTCGCCCACCCCTTCGGCAGCGAAACGGTGTACGTCGACCCGCCCGTCACCTGCACTTTCCGTGTCTCCATAGCGTGACGTTCGCGTAGGAACGTATATTACTGTCGGTATATATAGAAAACCCGATACGGCGGGAAATCACCGACGGGACGCGCCGGTTAGCGGCCGGTCGGCGCGGATGACGGGTCGGACGAACGTACCCGGCAGTTGTACTATATAGATATATAGAGAAAAGGGAAATCGATCTGTTACGTCCATAGTTCCGAACGCCGATACCGACACGACGCCGGATCTCCCCCCGTCGGCGCGGGGACGCCCGGGCGACCGCGTCGAGGACTACATCACCGGCAAGTTCGGGTAGCCGTCGGACGGCCGTCGGACGCGTCCCGAAGAAACATACCGGAGAACCGACAACGGGGACCAATGGCACGGAAAGGGTACCAACAACAGCTCACGGACCTCCGGGAGGACGTCCTCTACATGAGCGAACTCGTCCTCGATCGGATGCGGACGGGGCTTCGGGCGCTCGAGACGAAAGACAACGCCTTGGCCCGCGAGATCATCGAGGGCGACCACGAGATCAACGAGCTGTACCTCGAATTAGAGCAGAACTGCATCGATCTCTTCGCGCTTCAACAGCCGGTCGCGAGCGACCTCCGGTTTATCGCCGCCTCGTTCAAGATCATCACCGACTTGGAACGGATCGCCGACCTCGCGACCAACCTCGGCGACTACACCCTCAAGGCCGAGCGGGACCTCTACCCGGACGTGGACATCCAGGGCGTCGGCGACGCCGTCGTCGAGATGGTCGAGTCTGCGATGGTTGCCTACGCCGAGGAGGACGCCGAGGCGTGTTTCGCCATCGACGACCGTGACGACGAGATCGACGCGCTGTGCGAGCGCGCGTCGAACACCGTCGTCCGGGACCTCATCGAGACCGAGACCGAAGACCCGACCGGCGACGACGAGATCGAGGGGCTGATGACGGAGGTCTCGCGGCTGCTGTTGACGATCCGGGACCTCGAGCGGGTCGGGGACCACGCGGTGAACATCGCCGCCCGGACGCTGTACATGCTCGAAAACAGCGACGAGTTGATCTACTGACCGGCCCTCCGCCGGACGAGTGATAACGGTTTTTGTGCTCGCGCCGATTACGTACTCATATGAGCGGCAACCCCGACGACGAGAAACTGCAGGAACTCCGCGAGGAGCGACTCGAGCAGCTCAAAGAACAGCAGGACGGACAGGGCGACCCCGAGGCCGCCGAAGCCCAACGCGAGCAGGCCGAGGCGCAGAGACAGGCCGCCCTCCGGAAGGCGCTGACCGACGGCGCGCGAAAGCGGCTCAACACCGTTCAGATGTCGAAACCCGAGTTCGGCGAACAGGTCGAACAGCAGATCATCGCCCTCGCACAGAGCGGGCGGCTCCAGGGGAAGATCGACGAGGACAAGATGAAAGAGCTGTTACAGGAGATGAAGCCCGAATCGAAGAGCTTCGACATTCAGCGTCGCTGATGGAGTGCGGACTGCTGTTTAGCGCCGGCAAGGACTCCTCGCTCTCGGCGCTGCTCCTCGAAGAGTTCTACGACGTCACGCTGGTGACGGCGCATTTCGGCATCACCGACGACTGGAAGTACGCCCGCGAGGCGGCCGAATCGCTCGGGTTCGATTTCGTCAGCGTCGAACTCGACGCCGAGACGGCGGACGCGGCGGCCGAACGGATCCACGAGGACGGGTTCCCCCGGGCGGGCATCCAACAGGTCCACGAGGCCGCACTGGAGGTCGTCGCCGCCGAGTACGACGTGATCGCCGACGGGACCAGACGCGACGACCGGGTGCCGACGGTCTCGCGGGCCGTCGCACAGAGCCTCGAGGACCGCCACGGGGTCGATTACGTCGCGCCGCTGTCGGGGTTCGGGCGGGGGGCGATAGACGACCTCGTCGAGTCACACCTCACCGTCGAGTCGGGCCCAAGCGAGACGATACAGAAGGGCGATTACGAGACGGAACTCAGAGAGCGGATCCGGTCGCGGTGGGGACAGACGGCCGTCGAGGACGCCTTCCCCGACCACGAGCAGACCCGGGTCACCGGCCGCGGGTGACCAGTTGGGGCGCCCGGCGGCGTACACCTTTTTACCGCACCGCTTCGTACCGGCGGGCATGAGATTCGTTATCGTTGGGTACGGTCGCGTCGGCGCGCGGACCGCCGCCATCGCGTCGGCGGAGGGACACGACGTGGTGATCGTCGACAACGACAGACAGCGGGTCGAAAACGCCCGCGCCGACGGACACGAGGCCGTCGAGGGCGGCGGCGAGGACGAGCGCGCCCTGGAGCGTGCCGGCGTCGAGACGGCGGACTCTCTCGCCGCGCTCACCCCGGATCTGAACGCCAACTTCACGGCCTGCATGGTCGCGAACAACCACGACTGCCGGACGGTGCTCCGGATCGACGAGGACTACCGCGAGGAGATCTACGAGACGTACGCCGGCGACGTCGACGAGGTGGTCTACCCCGAGCGGATGGGCGCCGCGGGCGCGAAAACGGCGCTGTTGGGCGGCGATCTGAACGTGCTCGGCGACCTGACGGAGCACCTCACCGCGACGAGCCTCGAGATACCCGACGGCGCCCCGGTCATCGGCCGACGCGTCGTGGAACTCGAGTTGCCCGACCGTGCGCGCGTGTACGCACACGGCCGGCGGCGGGAGCCGATGACGATCCCGATGCCGAAAACGGAACTCAAGGCGGGCGATCGACTCGCGTTGATCGCCGAACAGACGTCGCTCGATGACGTCAAGTCAGTGCTCCACGGGTGATTCCGGGCGTGTCCGCCGGGCCTCCCGAAAAGGGGCAGAATGCCCCGGGCGCGCGGGCCGAGGAAAACGGGGGGAGATCCGAATCCGAGGTCACTGACGCGCCCGGCAGAAGCGTTGCCGCGCGACCACATAAACCCGCGTCAGACGCGCGGACGACGCCGTTCGCCGCCGGGGACAGAAGAACCCCGGAACCGCGGTCGAGACCGGGGCTTTTTGTTCGCGAGGCGGCTGTCGGGACGTATGTCGTGGGCGGAGCTGTTCGAGCGGGGAGCCGAGCACGGGGCGACGGTCGAAACGGTGCGGACGGCCCTCGAGGCGCGGCGGGATGACGGGTGAGGACCCGCTCCCGAACGTCGATCGGATCGTCGCGGACGCCGACGTCCTCGCCGCGGACGTCCTCGTCGGCGGCCCCTCGCGCGCGGCGCTCGACGTCGTCCGGGCGCACTCGTGGCTCGGTCTCGTCGCGACCGAGCCGCTTCTCTCCGACGCCGAGTCCGTCATCGGTACGGTGGCCGACCGATCGCTCGCGGCCGAGTGGCGCGAGGCGATCGACCCGCTGGCGACGGTCGTCGAACAGCCGGAGACGGATCACCCGGCGCTTGCGGCCGCCTACCGCGGCGAGGCGCCCCACGTCGTCTCGCTCGACGAGCGGTTGACGGGCGCGGCCGCGGGCGCCGAACTCCGCGCGGCGATGGACGTAAGCGTCAGGTCCCCCGAGGCGTTCGTCTCGGTGTTCGACCCCGGGACGGCCTACGAGTTGCGCTTCGACGACGAGTACCCCGGCCCCGACCGCGACCCTCGGGCGTGAGGCGGCTACCGGTCGACGAACCACTCGGCGAACTTCGAGAGCGCCCGCCCGCGGTGTGAGACGGCGTTTTTCTCCTCGGGGCGCATCTCCGCGAACGTCGTCCCGTCGTGTTCGAAGATCGGATCGTACCCGAACCCGCCGTCGCCGCGGGGCTCGACGATCCGCCCGGGGACGGCCCCCACAAAGAGCTTTACCGGAAGCTCGCCGTCGGCGACGGTCTCGTCGGTGCTCGCCGAACCGCGGGCCGCGGCGGCCGTGTCCCGACCCCGCCGGTCGCCGGTGTCGACGGGCTCCGGGGAGGCGTCGAAGGGCTCGCCGTCGCAGTAGGCGATCACACAGCGAAACGCCGCCCGGGTCGCTCCGTCCTCTCTTGCGAGCGCCCCGACGCGCTCGACGCCGAGGGTGTTCTCCACGTACGCCGAGTACGGCCCCGGAAACCCCTCGAAGCCGTCGATGTACAGCCCCGCGTCGTCGACGATGACCGGACCGCCGACGTGCCGGTGGGCGTCTCTGGCGCCGTGCGCCGCGACGCGTTCGAGCGAGTCCGCCTGTATCTCGGGGTAGTCGTAGTCGACGCTGGAGACGCCCTCGCCGAGGTAGGACTCGGCCTCCCGGACCTTTCCGTCGTTGGTCGTGACGTAGCTGAGCACGCCGGACGTTCGTGGCCGATCAGAAAAGAGCCTCCGGTACGCCGCGGGGGTGACCCCGGCGCTTATTTCGATCTGCGCCGAAGGTGACGACGATGACGGACGACGAGATCCGGGACGTACTTCTGGAGCACTCGGATCACCGGGCGGCCCGGAACGTCTTCGGCGAGCGGACCGAGACCGGTTCGGCCGCCGTCGTCGACTACGTCGAAACCGCCCGCATCACCGGCGGCGCCCTCGCCGTGGCCGCGACCGACGGGACGGCGGACGTCTACGCCCGCTGGAACGACCGCCGCGGGCGGTACGAACGCCTCTCGGTGTGGCCGCCCTGGAGCGTCTCCGGGTGCGAGTACGCCGACCGGGACGAGCTCGTCGCGTACCTCGAGGGAACCGACGACCTCGAAGCAGTGCGACACGGGGAGACGCCGTTCGCCGACGAGGAGGTCCTCGCGACGCTTTCGGACGGGATCTGGCCGTAGGTCCGGCTACGGCTCGGCGGGCGCGAGGACGTCGAGCGTCTGCCGCCGCTCGGCGTCGTCCATGCCCTCGAAGAACCCGACCTGGATCGCGTCGACCGCGTCGATGTCGGCGAAGCGTTCGAGTTGGCGCTCGACGTCGGCCGGCGTTCCGGCGGCGACGACCGCGTCCAACAGCGCGTCGGGAACGGCCGCGATCGCGGCCTCCCTGTCGCCGTCGAGCCACGTCGATCTGACCGTCTCGGTGACATCCTTCCAGCCGGCCTCGGCGATCGCCTTCCGGTAGAAGGGGCCGTAGCGCGCGATCATGAACGCGACCTGCGAGCGGGCGTACGACCGGGCCGCCTCGCCGTCCTCGAGGGCACAACACCGGAGCGTGTAGGCGACCCTGATGTCCTCGACGCTCCGGTCGCCGAGTTGCGCCCCCCGCCGGAGGTCCTCGATCCGATCGAGGAGGCCGTCGTACGGGATGAGCTGCGGGACCCATCCGTCGGCGAACCGCCCTGCCAACTCGGTGGCCTTCGGGCCCAGCGCGGCGACATCGACGGGGACCGACTCGGCGGGCGGAGGACAGCCCAAGGCGAGCCCGTCCGGCGTGTAGATCTCCCCGTCGTACGAGACGCGATCGCCGGACTGGACCGCCCGGACGATCTCGATCGTCTCGCGGACGCGACGGAGGGGTCTGTCGAACGAGCGGCCGTGCCAGTCCTCGGCCAGCGCCGGCGAGGACGCGCCGATGCGGAGCCGAAAGCGGCCCCCGGAGATCTCCTGTAGCGTGACCGCCGTCTGGCCGATGAGCGCCGGCGACCGGGAGTACGGCGAGACGACGTCGTTCGTGATCCCGATCGCGTCCGTCTCGCCTGCGACCGTTGCGAGCACCATCGGGACGTTCCGCCCCGTCGTCTCGCCCGCGGTCACGAACCCGTACCCGCGGTCCTCGGCGTGGTTCGCAAGCGCGTACAGCCCTGAGAGGTCGTCGTACCGGCCGACGGGTAACACGACGTCGCGGCTCACTATGGGTGCCATACCCGGAGGTGAGCGCGCTGTCACATCAAACCGACTCCCGTCGGCGCGCAGCGCCCCCGCGATCGTCGGCTCGGGCGGGTCTCGGTCCGTACGGGCCGTCTCGGCCAACAGACACATACCCGCCGGTGGCCTCCTCGGTTGTATGAGACGACGCAAACTGCTCGCCACGGCGGGCGCGGCCGCGGCGCTCGGCGTGTCCGGCTGTCTCGGCGCCATCGGGATGGACGAACACGAGGCGTCGCCGGCGGGGGTCGAGCAGGCGGTGCGCGAGGAAACCGGGTACGAACAGACGAACGTCGAGGAGCTCGTCGTCGAGCGGACGGTCGACGCCGTCTCGGAGGACATCACCGTCACGAACTACCTGACCGAACACGAGAAGGCGGTCGATCTCGGGCCGATCGGCTCGCCGAGGGCGGCGGCGTTCATCGTGCTGACGTCGCCGCAGATCACGCTCGTCGGCCGGGAGTTCAACCCGATCGCGGAGATGTCCGCCGAGGAGCTCATCGGGATGATCGAGGCCGACTTCGACCGGATAAACAACGCCGAACTCGTCTCGGAGGGCGAGGCGACGGTGCTGGGCCAGGAGACGACGGAGGCGCTCTTCGAGGCGGAGGCACAGGTCGGCGGCGTGCCGATCGATCTGAACGTCCACATCACCGAAAGCGTCCGGACGACGAGCGACCACCTCGTCACGGTGGGCGTCTACCCGGTGCAACTCGAGTCACAGGAGGCGGACAACATCGCCGCGCTGGTCGGCGGCATCGTCGAAGAGATCGCCTGACAGACGGCGGCCACGACCGCGACCGGGGTGCACGTGCGAGTGCGAATGCGAGCCGACCGCGCAGGCCCCGTATCTTACGCTCGTTCGGCGGCGAGACGCTCCTCGAGGATCCGCTCGACGACGCCCGAAAGGTGCACCTGCCCGAAGACGGCAACGAGGACCGCCCCGAGGAAGTTGAACATCAGGTCCTTGACCGTGTCGTCGAGGCCGAACTGCGCGAGCGGCATCGTCACGCCGGTCTCCTCGGCGAGGAGGTCCAGCCCGAACTCGAACAGCTCCCAGAAGACGGCGAAGGCGAGCACGACGACGAGGACGTACACGAAAAAGAACTGCTTCGGGAGCCTGACCCGGTCGCTGTGGAGGTCGACGCCGCGGGCGAACGTGTAGCCGACGCCGGCGACGAGCGACGCCGACATCGCGTGCGTCAGGCTGTCCCACCAGCCGAACTGCGCGTAGAGGCCGGCGGACCCGAGCGTGTGCAACACGACCGCGAGCGTGATCCACAGCCCGAGCCACGGGTCGAGCGGCACGCGGTAGTTCCGCTCTAGCAGCGCCGGGACCATCGTGATGAGAAGCGAGATGCTCCCGTTGGCGATGGCCTTCGGCTCAGTGTAGACGACCCCGTAGACGGCGATCCCGATCAACGCGAGCTGTAGGCCCCGCGTGAGCCGCCGTTGGGTCCGCTGAGAGGGGCGAACGAGCAGGTTCACCGCCGGATCAGCCCCCGGACCCGGCGGCGGAGTTCGCGCCCCCGGCGCTTGAAGTACGCGTCGAAGAGCACGCCGGCGGCGATACCGGCCAGGGTGACCCAGACGAACTCGATCATCAACGCCGCGTTCGCCTCCATCTGTCCCGTTCCCGGTTCGGAGAGAAAGCGCGTCCCGAGCAGGGCGTCGGCGTTCCAGCGGACGACCGTCCAGGCGGCCGCCGACGCCATCGTCGTCATCGCGACGAACACGACGGCGAACCAGTGGGTCATCCGGACGTTGCCGAAGGTGTGTAGCTCGACGGTGACGACGAGCGCCAGTCCGGCCACCGAGAGGTAGTACGCGAAGGTCCCCAACTCCCCGCCGAAGAGCCCGCGGACGAGGATCGGCAACAACGCCACCACCAGCACCTCCCACGGGAGCATCATCCGCCACTCCCGGTAGGCAAGCGGGGGCAGCAGAACGATCGCGCCGGTGACCGCCACGAACAGGATCCAAAGCAGGTCGACATCGAGCAGGCTGTTGAAAAGGACCAACCCGAGCACGCCGACGAAGAGCCACGAGACGAGCGCGTTCACCCGCCCGCTCCGGAGCAGCGCCGCGAGGCGGTCCTCGGGCTGTTCGGACGCCTCGGTCTCGGACGGTCGCTTCTCCGGTGACATCTACCGGCAGTAAGATGCTGAGGAAAATAAACCCCTCACCGCGCTCGACGGCCCCTCAGTTCGGGTTCCGATTCAGGGCTCGGCCTCGGTCGCCGGTGCGATCTCGATGCGGCGGGCGATCTCCTCGGGGAGGCTCTGTTCGTCGTCGCCGGTGCGGACCGTCACCAGACCGAAGGGTGCGACCTCGACGACCTCGATCTCGACGCCCGGCTCGATGCCGGCGTCGGAGAGGTATCTGAGCTCCTCGTCGCCCTGGTGGCGGATCCGCCTGACGACCGCGCGGTCGCCCTCGGCGGTGTCCGCGAGGCGGTTCGTCGCCTCCGCCTCGGGGAGCTTCAGATCGGCGTCGGGGATCGGGTCGCCGTGGGGGTCGACGCCGGGGTTGTCGAGGACCTCCGCGATCCGCTCGGCCAGCTCCTCGGAGACGTGGTGTTCTAAGCGGTCGGCCTCCTCGTGGACGTCCGCCCAGTCGTAGTCGAGTTGCTCCGTGAGAAACGACTCCAGCAGGCGGTGGTGCCGGAGGATCTCCAGGGCGACGACGGTGCCCTCCTCGGTGAGGGTCACCCCCCGGTACTCCTCGCGGTCGACGAGGCCCTGCGCTTCGAGTTTCTGTACCATACTGGAGACCGTCGGGGAGGTCACGTCCAGGTGCTCCGCCAACTCGGAGGTCCCGACGCGGTCGCCGGTGTCGTTCCCGATGGCGTATATCGCCTTGATGTAGTCCTCCATGACGGCGCTCAACATTACCGAGCGGTACGCGGTCGGTCGGGATAGTGTTTTTGTCGGGCGCTCGTCGTACGGTACTCGGGGCTCGGAACTCGGCGAGTCCACCGGGAGCCCGACCTCGGGACGTAACCGCCCCCGCGTCGCGGTGATTTTTGTGCCGCCCGCCCACAGATCGGGTATGGACGGCAGGGAACTTTCCTTTGCGGCCGGGGCGATCAGCGACGCCGACTCGGTGGTCGCACTGACCGGAGCGGGGGTCTCGACCGCGTCCGGCATCCCGGATTTCCGCTCCGCGGACGGCCTCTGGACCGAGTACGACCCCGAGGACTTTCACGTCTCCCGGTTCCGGGCCGACCCGGAGGGGTTTTGGCGCGAACGCGTCGCGTTGCTTCGCGATCTCTTCGGCGACGGCGTCGAACCCAACGCCGCACACCGGGCGCTCGCCGACCTCGAGGCGGCGGGACACCTCGATACGCTCATCACGCAGAACGTCGACGGCCTCCATCAGGCCGCCGGGAGCGAAGCGCCCCTCGAGATCCACGGCAACGGGACGCGGACGGTCTGTACCGACTGCGGGAGCCGCTCCGGTATCGACCGCGTCATCGGACGCGTCGAGGACGGCGAGATCCCGCCGACCTGTCGGCGCTGCGGCGGCGTCCTGAAACCCGACGTGGTGCTGTTCGGCGAGGCGCTGCCGAAGGCGGCGCTGTTGCGGGCGCAATCGGAGGCCAGAGACGCCGACGCGTTCCTCGCGATCGGGTCGTCGCTGACCGTCGAACCGGCCGCTTCGCTGCCGTGGTATGCGATCGATCGCGGCGGCACGCTCGTCATCGTCAACTTAGAGCGGACCGACCTCTCCGGGCGGGCCGAGTACGACTTCCGCGCCGACGTGACCGACGTGCTCCCGTCGCTCGCCGAGGCCGTCATCGACGACCGCTGATCGACGACCGCTGGTCGGCGGGCCACGCGTAGCTTTTTGTTCACAGCCCTTCTCGGGGCACCCACGATGGAGTACGACGTAGTCGACCTCGACGACGTGTCGATCACCGACCTCTCGGAGACCGACAGCGTGCCGCCGGACCTCGATATCAAACCCGTCGGACGGCAACTCGGGCTCTCCGAGATGCGCGCAACGGTGTGGTACTTCGAGCCGGGCGAGGAGATCCAGTACCACGCCCACAGCGAACAGGAGGAGCTGTACTTCGTTCTCGAGGGCGAGTTCTCGCTGAAACTCGGCCGGTCCGGCGAGGAGGAACTCGTCGAGGCGGGCCCGGGGACGTTCTGGGCCGCCGGCCCGGAGATCGGCCACGGGCACAGAAACGTCGGCGACGAGCGGGGCGTCGTGCTCTCGTTCGGCGCGCCGTCGGTCGACGATCCGGGGATAGACCCCCACAGTCTCGAGGAGTGAGCCGGGCGCGGGGCTCGCGGCTCTCTGCTCTCGTCTCCCGGCTCTGGTTAGAAGCTGATCTCGACGTCGGCGGGCGAGTCGGCGTCGCCGTAGGTCGTCCGGAGGTACTCGGTGATTCGCGCCGACTCGCTCATCGAGACGCCGTGAGAGTCATCGACGAGCGCGGGGACCTGCCGCTGGCCGGTGACCTCTTTGACGGCGTCGCGCTTCGAGTGGAGCCCCTCGACCCAGACGCTGTCGAAGTCGATCCCGAGGTCACTCAGCGCGTCGACGACGAACTCACAGAACGGACACCCTTCCAGGCGATACAGCGTGACGGACATACGCGTGTCTACGGACCGAAGCGCAAAAACCCGACGCTTAGGCCCCGAGCGATACGCCCATACCGCAGTGCGCCCAACCGGTAGTCATGAGCCATCCGGTTACGTACTACTGTCCGCACTGTGAGACGGTTGTCGAACTCCAGCGGGAGGGGTATCTCGACGACAAGTCGGTGACGCCGTACCCCCTCGAGGGGTGGAACTACGTGTCGGCACGGGAGGACTACGGCGCCGACGACGCCGACGGCGTGCGGTTCGTCTGCGGGGAGGACGGCTCGACGCGGGACCCCGAGGCCGACGGCTGCGGGCGGGCGTTCTATCTCTCCTTCGTTCGACACGGCACGACGGCCGCCGGGCAGGCGCTCGGGCGACGCGAGTAGCGACGCGACCACCCGAGGAGGTCCGTATCTAACCCTGATCCCGACCCCGAACCGTTCGGCGGGCCGCGCAACTAAGTGGGACGCGCCGGAGATACCGGTATGAGACCCGCCATCGGCGACGCCGCCCCGGCGTTCGAAGCGCTGCTTTGTGACGGCGAGACGTTCCGGTCGCGCTCGCTCGCGTCGGCGCTCGGAGAGCGCGGCGGCGTTCTCGTGTTTGACGGGTTCGTGTTCTCCGCGATCGCGCAGAACTGGTGGACGCGGTACGAGGCCTACGGGTGGGACGCGTTCGACGAGGCCCCGGTGTACGGCGTCGTTCGGGACGGGCCGTACTCGATCAACGAGTTTCTCAGGCGGCTCGACAGCCCGTTTTCGATCTTTTCGGACCTCAACGGCGATGTCGCCGCCGCGTACGATCTCCTCGTCGAGCGCGACGGGATGGCGGGGACGGAGACGCCGCGCCGCGCCGTCGTCGTTCTCGACAGCGAGGCGACCGTACGACACGTCTGGGAGACGGACGAGTGGATCTCCCCGGTCCCTCACGAAGAGATCGAGGCCGCCGTCGGGGGGTTGTGACCGCCCGATCGCGTTTCGCCCGCCCGTCGGCGGCGCCGACCCGACGCCAACGTTATGTCGGCCCCGCGTGACCCGGGCGTATGCGCCTCGACGGGATTCGCGTGCTCGATCTCACACGGTTGCTCCCCGGCCCGTACGCCACGCAGTTGCTCGCCGATTCGGGCGCGGACGTGATCAAGATCGAGGACACCGGGGCCGGCGACTACGCGCGGGAGATGCCGCCGCTCACGGAGGACGGGATCGGGGCGGTGTTCGACGCCGTCAACCGGGGGAAACGGAGCCTCGCGATCGATCTGAAAACGCCCGCCGGAACCGACGCGTTTCGGTCGGTGCTCCGGGAGGCGGACGTGCTCATCGAGAGCTTCCGGCCCGGCGTGACAGAGCGGCTCGGCGTCGACTACGAGGCCGTCTCGGAGCACCGCGAGGACATCGTGTACTGCTCGCTCACCGGCTACGGACAGAACGGGCCGTACGCAGACCGGGTCGGACACGACATCAACTACATCGGCCTGGCGGGCCTCCTCGACATGACGCGGACCAACGCCGACGAGGCGCCGCGCGTGCCGGGGTATCAGATCGCCGATCTGGCCGGCGGACTGTTCGCGGCGTACGCCGTCTGCTCGGCGCTCCTCTCGCGGGAGTTGGGCAACAGCGGCGGGGAGTACATCGACGTGGGGATGACCGACGCCGTCGTTTCGTTCTCACAGGCCATTGCGCCGCAGGCGCTTCGCGGCGCGAACCCCCGACCTGGCGAGCAGCCGCTCGTCGGCGGCTACCCGTGGTACGACGTGTACGAGGCGAAGGACGGCTACGTGACCCTCGGGGCACTCGAACCGAAGTTCTTCGAGGCGTTCTGTTCGGCGGTCGATCGCCCGGAACTGGCCGACAGCCACATGACCGACGACCCCGCCGAGCGGGCCGCCCTCCGCGAGGAACTCGAAGGGATCTTCGCCCGACGGACGCGGGACGAGTGGGTCGAGACGCTCTCGGGGGTAGACGCCGCCGTCGGGGGCGTCTACACGCCTCAGGAAGCGCTCGAGCACCCACAGATCGAGGCCAGAGGCTACGTCGACCGCCCGAGGGACGGATCGCCCCGCGTCGGTCTCCCGCTGTGTGGCTCCGACGTGCCCGGCCGCTCACCGGAGCGAGGGTCCGGGCGTCCGGACGTTCCGGCCCAGGGTCAACACACAGAGGAGATCCTCCGGGACGCCGGCATCGACGAGGAGCGGATCGACCGATTATACGCCGAGGGGACGATCGCGTGAGCCGCGATCCGACAGAGGGCCGACGGAGCCGAGCCGCTGCGTTGCCGCGGCGACGTGTCTCGGTGGACGCACCGAGCAGGTGACCGGACGCGTCGACGGACCGCGGGTCACACGGGCGCGCGGACCGAGAGACCGCCCGCCTCGCTCCCGCCTCGACGGCCCGTCGGCGATCGTATCAGCGCACACGCACGCTGGCCTCGTCCGAGTACATAAACCGTCGGGCGGAAAACCGAGGGAAGCAGGTAGAGGGCGAACAGCGACGGCGAACTGGGAGCGGGGCGAATCCGAGTCAGGCCGGTGCGAGTGCACGCACCGTCGATTCGATCTGATCGGCGTCGGCGCCCCTCGGAAACGAGACCGCGACCGCGTCGACGCCGTCGATGTCGGCGAACGCCGCCAGACGCTCGCGGGCCCGCTCGGGCGTTCCCCACACCGCGATCCGCTCGAGCAGTTCCTCGGGCAGCGCGTCCATCGCCGCGTCCGTGTCGCCGTCCTGCCAGGCGTCGTAGACGGCGTTTGCGACCGATTCGTGGCCCTGACGGGCCAGGTTGTCGCGGTAGAACGTCCCCATCCCGCCGATATAAAACGCCGTGTGCTGTTTGACGAGCCGTCTCGCCGCCTCGGCGTCCGCGAGGGCACAACAGGTCACGGAGAGGGTGACGCGCTGGTTCGAACGGTCCCGACCGCCCATCTCCGAGCCGCGATCGAAGTCGGCGAGGCGGTCCCGAAGCCCCGCCCGCGTGAACAGCAGGGCGTGCCACCCGTCGGCGAACCGGCCGGCCAACTCGACCGCCTTCGGCCCCATGCCGGCGGCCTCGACCGGCGGCGCGGGGTCCGGCGGATCACACCGCAGCCGGAACCCCTCGAGGTCGAAGTACTCGCCGTCGTAGTCGACCGTCTCCCCCGAGAGGACCTCCGTGACGATCTCGACCGTCTCGCGGGTCCGCCGCAGCGGATTCCCGAACTCGACGCCGTGCCAGTTCTCGATGACGATCGGCCCCGAGGGCCCGAGGCCCAACCGGAAGCGGCCCCCGGAGATCTCCTGTAGCGTCGCCGCGGTCTGTCCGATGAGCGCCGGCGATCGGGAGTACACCGGCATGATCGACGTCCCGATCCCGATCCCGTCGGTCCCCTCGGCGATGCAACTCAGCGTTCCGACGGCGTTTCGGCCCCAGGTCTCGGGGAGCCACGCGGTGTCGTAGCCGAGCTCCTCGCCGAGTTCGGCCTGCTCGACGAGCGCGTCGACGCCGGGCTGTGCCGCGACCGGAAGGAAGACGTCCCGATCGGTCATCGACGGCTCACGGCAGGGCGTCTTCCAGCGGCGGGACGCCCTGTGCGGTTATGGTTTCGCCCACGACGTACGAGGAGGCGTCGCTCGCGAGGAACTGTACGATGTCGGCGATCTCCGCCGGCAGGCCCATCTCCTTTGCGACCTCGGATCGGTCGACGTCGGCGGGGTCGATCCCCATCTGTGAGGCGACGCCCTCGGTGCCGACGAGCCCCGGCGCGACGCAGTTCACCCGGATGTCGTGGTCGGCGTACGCCGCCGACAGCGATGTCGTCAGGTTGACGACGGCCGCCTTCGCGGCCCCGTAGTGGCTCATGTACTTCGAGCCCATCGTCCCCGCGATCGACGCGAAGTTGATAATCGTCCCGCCGCCGTCCTGGCGTTGCATCCGCTGGCCGGCGAGCTGTGAGCAATGAAAGGTCCCGTGGAGATTGATGTCGACGATGGTCTTCCATCCGTTCTCCGAGATCTCGTCGAACTCCGCCATGAACGACGCCCCGGCGTTGTTGATCATCGCGTCGATCCGGCCGAACTCCTCGACGGTCGCCTCGAGGAGCGCGTCGACCGCCTCCCGGTCGCGGACGTCGCACTCGACGGCGATCGCCTCCCCCGGGCGGTCGCTGTCGTTTATCTCGGCCGCGACCGCGTCGATCTCCTCGGGCGACCGCGAGGTGACGACGACGTTCGCGCCCTCGGCGGCGAACTGTTTTGCGGTCACCGCGCCGATGCCCTGGCTCGATCCGGTGACGACGGCCGTCTGTCCCTCGACCGAGAAGCGCGCTACCATCCGCGGTCACGCGTCGGTCCGACGCTCGCGTCTGTGGCTCGCATGTACGCCCCGAGCTACCGCGGCCGCATTAATAAAGGTAAGTACGGGACGGCTAACACGAACATTGGTAACCCGAGGCGGCACAGCGCGAAACGAAGACTTATAGCCCGCCGAGGGATCTCCCGTGGTATGAACGCACACGGAACCGCCGCGCGCTTCCGGGTCGGCGCATGACCGACGCGCCCCGGACGGTGCTTTTCGACATCGGCGGCGTCATCGTCGATCTCGCGTCGATCCGCGCGGGGTACGCCGAGTTCGTCGGGGAACTCGCCGCGACCCACGGGCTCGACGACGACGCGTTCGAGCGGTGGAAGTCGACGCTCGGCGATCACTTCCGCGCGCGGGAGGGCGATCGCTACCGCCTCGCCCGTGTAGGCTACCGGAAGGCGACGGCGTCGCTTTTCGACGGCGATCCGCCGGAGGGGTGGGAGTCCGAGCTTGAGGCGGCCGTCGAGGCCGCGCTCCGGCCGGAGGACGGCGCTCTCGGGACGATCGAGGCGCTCTCAGAGTCGGGGGTCGGGCTGGCGATCGTCTCGGACATCGACACGCCCGAAGCCGAGCGGATGCTCGGCGCTCTGGGGGTCCGGAGCCGCTTCGAGCACGTCACGACGTCCGAGGCGATCGGGTTCACGAAGCCCGACGAGCGGATGTTCCGGGACGCGCTCGCGGCGATGGACGCCGACCCCTCCGAGGCGCTCATGATCGGCGACCGGTACGACCACGACGTCGTCGGGGCGGCCGCCCTCGGGATCGAGACGGTTGGGTACGGACCGGACGCCCACGGCCCGGAGACGGACCACGAGATCGACGGCCTCCGGGAGGTGCTCGGTATCGTCGGCGTCGATCACTGAGACGTTCGACCCTGACCGGCTGTGCGAGCCGACGGGAGCGCGCCGCGTCGCCGGCGGGGTTGGGCTCTCCGGCGCGCCGCATCATTTATCAGTGCGACCGGCGGTATTTAAAACGCCACCGGCGGCGCGGCCGATCGCCGCCGCCGAACCCATCACCATCACCACCACCGCCCGGCGACGGGCAGTTCACCAATGCGAGACACAGCCAAATACCTCGTCCACGCGGACATCACAGCCGACGGTATCGTCGAGCGCTCGGACGTCGTCGGGGCGGTCTTCGGGCAGACCGAGGGCCTTCTCGGCGACGAGTTGGACCTCCGGGAGCTACAGGACGCCTCGAAGGTCGGCCGGATCGACGTCGAGATCGACTCCGAGAACGGCCAGTCGTTCGGCCGGATCACGATCGCGACGAGCCTCGATCGGGTCGAGACAGCCATCCTCGGCGCGGCCCTCGAGACGATCGACCGCGTCGGCCCCTGTCGGTCGACGATCGAGATCAGGGACATCGAGGACGTCCGGGCCGCAAAGCGACGCGAGGTCGTCGAGCGGGCCAAGGCGCTGCTCCGAGAGGGCTTCGGCGAGCCGATGCGTTCCAGCCGCGACCTCGTCGAGGAGGTCAGAGAGTCCCTTCGTGTCGAGGACATCACCGACTTCGAGGGGCTCCCGGCGGGACCGGGGGTCGCCGGTTCGGACGCCGTCGTCGTCGTCGAGGGTCGCGCCGACGTGCTCACGCTGTTGCGCTGTGGGATCACGAACGCCATCGGCGTCGAGGGGACGAACGTCCCGGAGGCCGTCGCCGAGTTGACCCACTCCCGGACCGTCACGGCGTTTCTGGACGGCGACCGCGGCGGCGAGCTCATCCGCCGCGAACTCGCACAGGTCGGCGACATCGACTACGTCGCCTTCGCGCCCGAGGGCCGCTCCGTCGAGGACCTCTCGCGCCGCGAGGTCACGAAGGCGCTCAGAGAGAAGGTCCCCTACGAGCGGGTCGGCGAGACCGGCCGGGAGTCGCCACAGAGCGGGAGCGACCCCCCCGACGACGCGCTCGGCGGGGAGGCGACGAACGGGACGACCGCGGACGCCGCCGTCGAAAACGGCTCCGAAGAGGCGGCCGCGAACGGACCGACGGAGCCGACACCGGACTCCGGGGAGAACGCCGGGGACGGCTCGGAAAAACGGGACGGGGCCGACCCGGAGACGGACGCGCCGGCCGACGGGGAGCCGGCGGCGGTCGATGCAGACACGGACGGGGACGCGGATAGGGACGGGAGCGCGGACGAACCGGCCACGCTGCGCGGCCACGTCCGGGCGGTCGTCGGCGAGGGCTCCGGGCGCGCCCGACTCCTGGACGAGGCGTTCGGGACCCTCACCGAGGCGGCGGCGACGGAGGCGTTCGATCTCCTCGCGGACAGCGAGACCGCCCCGATGGCGCTCGTCGTCGACGGCGAACTCGATCAGCGACTCCTCGATCTCGCCGCCCAGCGCGGCGTCGATCAGGTCGTCGCCGCCTCGACGGGGCAGTTCGTCAAGCGCCCCACGAGCGTCCGAATCAGGACCGCAGAACAGCTACTCGCGCCGAACGAGGCGTAACGCGTCCGTTCCGTCCGCGTAGAACCCGGCGACGACGCCCTCGACGGCGAACCCGGTTTCGGCGTACAGCCGCGTTGCGGCCTCGTTTCCCACGGGCGTCGACACCGAAAGCGGCGGCCCCGTCGCCGCGAAGACGCGTTCGACGAGCGCACGCCCGTGCCCGCGGCGACGATGCGCCGGATCGACGACGAGTTCCGAGAGCGTCGCCGGTCGCCCGGGCAGCGCGATCGCGTACCCGACGGGGCGGCCCTCGACGGCGACGAACCCGTAGAAGGGACCCTCGAGGGCGGCCTCGACGACCTCGGGGTCGGCGTAGGGCAGACGCTCCTGGAGCGACCCGACGACGGGGACGTCGCGCCGCTCGATCGGTCGGATCACAGCGCCACGGCGAACACGCCGGCGGCGAGTCCGGCGGCGAGCGTCGCCAGCAGGTTGACGCCTTGGTTCCCGACGCGTTCGCCCTCGAGGGTCGCCCCGAGGACGCTGTCGAACAGCATGCCGAAAAAGCCCGCGAGGACGACGGCGGCGGTGGCGGCACCGTCGAAGGCGAAAAACAGCGCCCCGAGGAGGGCGATGATCGAGGCTCCGATGGCCCCGGCGATCGCGCCCTGCCACGTCACGCCGCCGTCGGTCCCCGCGGCGACCGGTTCGAGCGTCGTTATCAGCCGGGGCGAATCGAAGAGCCCGCCGAACTCGCTGGAGAACGTGTCGGCGAGCGCCGCGGCGACGGCCCCGCTGAAGACGAACTGAAAGACCAACGGGTCGACTCCGACGCGACTCGAGGCCGCATAGGCGACCACGGCGACGAGGGCGACGGCGGAGTTTGCGAGGACGTTGCCGCCGCCGCGCGCCCCGTCGTTCTCCTGGGCGATGCCCCGGTCGAGCTTCTCGTCGTAGCGGTACTTCGAGGCTAACCCGCCGAGGCCGAAAAACGTCACCAGCAGGACGAACCAGCCGTACCCGCCCAGGACGACCGCGAACAGCGCGAGCAACACGCCGGTCAGAACGCCGGTGACGGAGGCGGTCCCGAGGGCGTAGGCGACGTAACCAAGCGCCACCGTGACGGCGAGCCCGACGGCCATCCGTTCGGCCGTCGGGGCGACGCCGATCTCGAGGAGAAACCAGACGACGAGCGCGCTCGCGAGCAGGACGAGCGAGTCGTCCCGCCGGAACAGCGCCGACCTGATGAGCGCGCCGAGGACGGCCCCGCTCGCGGCCACGAACGCGACGAGAGGCACGCCCGGGACGGCTCCGCCGACGACGCCGGCGAGCGCGACCGCGGCGCTGCCGCCGACGGTTCCGGAGACGGTGAAGACGGCGGCTCCGGCGACCGGCGTTCGCGTCCACGGTCGCGCGAGCGTCCGCGCGAGATCCCCGACGGTCAGGACGAAGATCGGCGCGAGGAAGGCCGTTAGCGGGAACGCGAACCCGACGAAACACAGCGCAAGCGCCGTGGCGCCGAGCGCAAAGGAGAGGAGATCGTACAGGCGGCCCTCCTCGCGGTCGGCGGCGCTGGCCAGAAACTCGAACACCGTGCCGTCCCGGGAGACGAAGGCGACGATGGCCACCAGCGCGAACGGGGCGACGACGCCGACGTCGGCCGCGATCCCGCCGACCCGTCCGGTGAGAAGCGGGGCGAAAAACGCGAGGCTCCCGACGAGGAGGTATCCGATAGCCCGCGTCGTGTCGGCGTTCACGAGCCGAGATTCCTCCGTCGACCACTTAACCTTCCCGAAGGTGGGACCGACACGTTCAGGCCCCCGGAGACGAAGCACCGTCCGTGGGTCTGTACGATCGGTACCTCGCCGCGCGCGTCGGCCTGAGCCGGGGGGCCGTCCCCGAGCGGATCGCGCTCGTCATCACCGAGCACGATCTCCTCGAGCAGGGCGCGTACGGAACGCTGTCGTCGTTTCTGCGCTGGGCGTTCGACGTCGGCGTCGACACCGTGATGATCTACGTCAGCGTCCTCGATGAGGCCGCCGTCCCGACGCTTCGCAACGCGCTCTCGGAGCTCGACAGCCCCAGGCGGGTCGCCGTGCGGGGGCCCGGCGACGACGCGGGCGTCGAGACCCCGGTACAGATCAGCATCGGGCTCGGCGGTCGCCGGGAGTTCGCCGCGGCCGTCGAGCGGATCGCGACCGCGGCGGCGGCGGGCGAACTCGACCCGGTCGACGTCGACGAGGCGGAGATCGAACGGCGGCTCGTGTTCAAGTCGTCGCCGGATCTCATCATCAAGACCGGCGCCGAGCGGCTCTCGGACTTTCTCATCTGGCAGTCGGTGTACTCTGAGCTGTACTTCACCGATGTCAACTGGCGGGACTTCCGGCGGCGGGACTTCCTGCGCGCGATCAGGGAGTTCCAGGAGCGACAGCGGCGCTTCGGGCGGTGACCGACGCCGGGACCGCCCGCACCCGGTCGACCGCGGCGCTCACCCGGCCGAGGAGCCGCTCTCCTCGCGGCCTTCGACCGTATCGTCCTCGCCGTCGACGTTCGGAACGGTCCCGCGGAACTGCCCGACGATCCGCTTTGCTTCGGTGAGTTCGACGTCGCTCACGGCCCCGACGAGCGCCGCAGCCCGCTGTGCGCGCGTCCGTCGCCACGATTCGCGCCGCGATTCGTACGTCCGTATCGCCCGCAGGAAGTCGATCCGGGAGAACTCCGGCCAGTAGGGCGCACAGAAGTACACGGCGGCCTCGTTGCCGCTGGCGTGCCACGGGAGGAAGTTCGAGGTCCGCTCGGCGCCGCCGGTCCGGATGATGAGGTCGACGGCTCGCGAGGGCCCGACGGTCAGCCGGCTTTCGATCTCCTCGACGGTCACGTCCTCGGGGGCGATCGCGCCGGCGGCGGCCTCCGACGCGATCGCCCGGGCGACGCCCAGAAGCTCCGCGCGGCCGCCGTACGCCAACGCGACGTTGAGATACAGGCCGTCGTACCCCTCGGTTCGCTCCTCGGCGTACCGGATCGCCTCTCTGACCCGCTCGGGGAGACGATGGGTCTCGCCGATGGCGCGGATCCGGACGTTTCGCTCGTGGACCTCCGAGCGATCGGCGAAGCCCCGGAGCTTCTCGGCGATGAGATCGAACAGCGCCTCCCGCTCGTCGGGCGGGCGCTCGAAGTTCTCCGTCGAGAAGGCGTACAGCGTCAGCTCCTCGACGCCGAGGTCGGCACACCACTCTAAGACCCGTTCGGTCGTGTCCGCGCCGGCGCGGTGACCCGCCGTCGCCTCGTCGCCCTGCTCTTCGGCGTACCGGCGGTTGCCGTCCTGTATCACCGCGACGTGGGTGGGGACGCCCGACACCTCACGCTCCAAGAGCCGCCCGTAGAGCCGCCGGAAGGCGTTCCGGAGACGACCTCGCATCGCCCGAAACGACGCGCGCCGGACCTATGAGTGTTGCTTTCGACGGCCGGCCGAGGGACCGAGCGACCGCGGAACAACATTGTTAACTATCCGCCACGTCGGCCCCTCGAACCGGCTGAAAACCGACCTCACGGAGCGGTCCGGCAGATATTTGACCGAGGCTCTCGCAGTCTCGCTTACGATGTTAGTGACGGCCGTCAGTGGTATCCCATGACAGGGACCGACGCCGAGTACTTCGAACGGATCGTCGACACGGACTCGCTCGGCGCGTACCTGACCGCCGAACTCGGTCCGGTCGACGCCTACGAGGTTCGACACCACCAGGAGGGCCACTCGAACGAGACGCTTTTCGTCACGTGGGGGGACAGAGAACTCGTCGTCCGGCGGCCGCCGCCGGGCGACATCGCCGAAAACGCCCACGACGTGCTCAGGGAGTACCGGGTCATCGACGCGCTCCAGGGGACGGCCGTCAGAGTTCCGACGACGGTGTGTTCCTGCGACGACCACTCGGTCATCGGGAGCGACTTCTACGCGATGGAGCGACAGGAGGGCGACGTCCTGCGGGACGAGGAGCCAGAGCGGTTCAACACCCCCGCCGCCCGCGAGCGGATCGGATACGAGGCCGTCGACCGACTCGCCGAGATCCACGCGGTCGACTACGAGGCCGTCGGGCTCGAAGCCGGCGACTTCGGCTACCCGCCGGGGTTCACCGAACGGCAGGTCGATCGGTGGTCCGAACAGCTGATGTGGGCCTTTGAGGTCACCGCCGAGGAGCGCGAGGTCGAGGCGCTCTACGAGGTGATGGAGTGGCTCTCGGAGAACGTCCCCGACGACGACGAGTACCCCGACACGCTCGTTCACGGCGATTACAAACTCGACAACGTCATGTTCGGCCCCGGCGACGACCCGGAGATCGCGGCGATCTTCGATTGGGAGATGTCGACGCTCGGCGACCCCTTCACCGATCTCGGCTGGCTGCTCTCCTATTGGCGCGAGCCGAAAGACCCCGAGGCGCCGACGCCCTCGCTCGCACAGACGTTCCTCACGCGCGAGGGGTACCCGAGCAGGCGGGAGCTCGTTGATCGCTACGAGCGCCGGACCGGCTTCAGCTTCGAGAACGCGACGTTCTACTGGGTGCTGGCGACGTACAAGCTCGCCGGGCTCGGCGAGATGTTCTTCCGGCGGTACCTCGAGGGCAACTCCGCGGACCCGATGTACCCGGAGATGGAGACCGGCGTCCCGGCGCTGGCCGAACAGGCGCTTCGCATCATCGACGGCGAGATGACGCTGTAGGGGCTCGGACCCGCCGGCGTAGGCTCGCGGCGGTCCGACCGGCGGTTTATTTGCGTTCTCGCCACGAAACACGGGCATGGACCTGCCGGTCGCGGTCTGGTACGGTACGCTCGGCGCGGGCGTCGCCGTCTCGCTCGGCGTCGTGTTCTACCTCGCCCGACCGGTCGGCCGGTGGACGCGGACGCTCCGAAAGCGGCTGTACCTCGGCGTTCCGTGGGGGACGCTCCTGGCCGTCTGTCTCGTCGCGTGCTTCTATCTGTTCGTCCAGGACGGCCTCTCGAACCCCCGAAACCCGATCGAACTCCCGTTTCGGGCCTACAGCTACCTGTACCCCCTCGGCATGCTCACCGCCGGGTTCGCCCACTCGGGGCTCGGCCACGTCACGAGCAACCTCCTCTCGACGCTCGTCTTTGGGTCCCTCGCGGAGTACGCCTGGAGTCACTTCCCGGAGCGCGACCGCGGCGGCCCCCCCTCGCGGCTCTCGTACCCGTTCGTCCGGATCGCCGTCTGGGTCGGCGCGATCGCGGCCGTCGGTGTCGGAACCTCGCTTTTCGGGCTCGGCCCGGTCATCGGCTTTTCCGGCGTCGTCTTCGCGTTCGTCGGGTTCTCGCTCGTCCGGTTCCCCATCGCGACCGTCGTCGCCGCGCTCTCGACAGGGATCCTCACGGGGCTGTACGGCGCGCTCCGGACGCCGGAACTCCGCCGGACCGCCACCGAGACGTTCTCGACGCCGTGGTGGGCCGGGATCGCGATCCAGGGGCACGCCCTCGGGCTGCTCGTCGGGGTCGCGGCGGGGGTCGCGCTGTTATACCGCCGCGGCGTGCGCCCAAGACCCGAACACGTCTGGATCGCCGCGCTCGCCTTCGCGGTCGATCGGGGGCTGTGGGCGATCTACCTCCCGGAGGGATCCGAGACGTTCCGGCTGTTCCGGGCGCTCGGGATGGCGTGCGTCTTCGTGTTGGCCGCGCTGATCGCCGGCGGCGCGACGGCGACCCCCCGGAGTCTGCTGTCCGGGATCGATCTCTCCCGGCGGGAGGCGGCCTACGGGCTCCTCGTCGCGTTGACCCTGTCGATCGCGCTCGTCGCCGTCCCGCTGAACCTCTACGCCGTCGAGGACCCCGAGGCCGGCCTCGAGGGGGCCGACACCGTCGCCGTCGGCGACTACACCGTCGCGTACGTCGAGGACGTCGACAACCGGTTCGTGCCGGCGCTGCCGGTCCCCGGCGACCGAAACCGGACGGCAAACCGGATCGGCGCGAGCGGCGTGATCGTCGTCTCCGAGCGGCGGAACATCTGGTGGGAGGAGGTCTCGGCGCGGCGGCTCGCCTCCCAGGGGGCGGCCACGGTCCGTCTGGGCGGGGCGACGTGGAACGAGGGCGTCAGGGCCAACCGGACGACGTGGAACGTCGCCGGCGGAAACGCGACGTACCACGTTCGGCTGGGCAGAGCAACGGCGGAGACGCGGCCCGTCGTCTTTCGGGCCGACCCCGCCGAGGCGGACGCCGTCCTCGACGGGCGGAACGTCTCCATCGCGCCGGCCGGGGAGGGCTTCGAGGTCGTCGTTTCGCAACACAACGAGACGATCGGTCGGGCGGCCCTGCCGGGCGGCAACCGGACGGCGACGGCCGGCGACATCGCGTTCGTCCGCGAAAAGCGCAGCGTCTTCGCCGAACGCGACGGGACGCGCGTCCGGATCGCACAGCGGGCGCGGTGAGTCTCGCCGCGTTTACTCGGCGCGCCACTCGATGCGGAAGACCTCGGTGTCGATCGATCGGCGCTCGGCCGTGTGGTGGTCGAACTGCCTCGGGAGGTCGAACTCGGCTGCGAAACTGTGGGTGACCGTGCCCCCGTTGTCGGCCGCGAACGACTCCACGAACGACTCGCTGCCGGCGTTGTGAACTGAGTACGAGACCGAGGCGATCCGGCTCGCGGTCTCGAGAAAGCCCCGGTCGGCCCCCTCGTTGCCGGACTGTGCGCCGAACGGGGGGTTCATGAGCACCGTCGCCCGCTCTTTCGGCGCGAACGGGGCTGCCGTCGCGTCGCCTCTGACCCACGAGACGTCCGTTATCGCGCCGACGCGGCGCTCGTTCTCGGCGGCGGTCGAAAGCGGCGCGGGGTCGACGTCGAGGCCGACGACCCGGTCGGGGCCGCGGAGGGCCGCCCCGAGCGCGAGCATCCCGGTGCCGCAGCCGAGATCGAGCACCGTTCGCCCCTCGATGTCGGCCTGCAGGTCGGCGACGTGGACGATGTGCGCGGCGAGATCCGGCGGGGTGTGGTACTGCTCCAACGGCGCGCGGGGGTCCTCGAAGCCCGCCACGACTGCGAGTTCCTGTGCCAGTCGCCGTCGCGTCGCACCACTCATCGTTTCATATTTCGGACGCATACGTATAAATCCGCGTATAACCGCGGGGAATCACGACGGGGGCGGCGGGGCCATAGCTTCTTTTCGGCCCGTGCGCAACGCCGAGACATGGAGTGTCCCCGGTGTGACAGCCCCCTCGAACGGTACGCCCTCGGGGACCGGAGCGCCGTCACCTGCGGCGAGTGCGGGTACGTCGGCGTCCCGGTCGATCACCGCGACGACGCCCAGCGAACCGAGACGTGGGCCGAGGCGGTGTCGAACGCCCCCGACACCGCCGCTATCGCCTCGGTGACCGTCGAGACGGTCGACGAGGACCCCTCGCTGTCCGTCGTCCTCGAGCCCCGCCCCGAGCGCCGGGACGCCGCCCCCGAACCGACCGTCGTCCGCGTGACCGACCCCGATCCGGCGCTCGCCGCGGCGCTGCGGGCGGCCGACGGCGGCGGTCGGGTCGTCTGTGACATCTGCGGGCGGGCGTTCGACGAGCGGGCGCAACTGTACGGGCACCTCGCGGTCCACTCGGACGGCGGGTGAGCGCCCCCGGTCAGTCCTCGGCCTCTGTTGCGGCCTGGGCCTCCGCCGCGTCGTCCTCCTCGGTTCTGGACGCGACGAGCGCGCCGCGGGCGACGCTGTACAGCGGCTCGTTGGCCTTCCGGACGTCGCTGATCGAAAACGGGATGTCGGCGTTCTCGAGGCGGTCCTCGAAGAGCTTCTCGAAGCCGGGCGGGCTCGCGGTGCCGCCGGTGACGACGACCGGGACGTCGAGGCCCTCCTCGACGTCCTCCTCGTTGACCTCGCGGGCGACGTTCTCGATGACGTAATCGAGCAGGTTGTCGTAGTAGATCGACAGCGCGCCCTCGACCCCGCCGGCGTCCGTCGTGAAGTCCAGCCGGAAGTCCTCCTCCTTGATCGAGGTCACCTTATCGACCGTCTCGCCGGTCGCCGTTGCGGTCTGTTCGTCGATCCAATCGCCGCCGCGGGCGACGGAGAAGGTCATCACCGGGACCGCGTAGTACGACAGACAGACGTTCGTCATCCCGGCCCCGAAGGAGATGCCCAGCCCGGTGAAGTTGTGGTCGGCCAACTCGGAGTAGATGACGGCCATCCCCTCGTTTATCGGCTCGGGGTCGTAGCCGATGTCGCCGAGGAACGACTCGAGGGTCTTCTGGTGGTACAGCGTCGAGAGATCCGAGTCGATCGGGTCCGCCGGCGTCGAGAAGTACACCCGCTCGTTCGGCCGGTCGGGCTCGCCGATCACCTGCTCGAGGATGAGTTTGATCATCGGGATCGCCGATTTCTCCTCCGAGGAGAGGATCCCGTGTTTCATCGGTCGTCGGGTCTCCTCGTTGAAGATGTTCGCGAAGTTCAACGCGTCGTCGCCGACGACGTAGACGTTGTCGTCCTTCCGGATGTGGAGGACGTCCGAGCGGCTGAGCATCCGCTCGGCCATGTCGCTGTACTCGATCTCCACGAAGGAGTTCCGCTGTGATACGAAGACCGTCTCGCTGTCGTCCTGTTTGGCCGAAACGATGTTCATCGTTCCGACGTCAATGCCGCGGGCCATACCTGAACTCGGCGCTGGTGCGCTATTAAAACTACTCCCCGATCGCGTCCGTGTGCGACCGAAAGGCACACCGGCCGAACCGCGGCCGCGGATCAGTTAAAATAGGACTTGAGCCGGTCGAGTACGCCCGCCGACTCCTCCTGTTCGGCCTCCCGTTTCTTCTGTTCGCGGAGCTCTTTGAGCGCCGCCGCCTGGTCGTCGACCCCGCCTCCGCTGTCGGTCCGCTGTTCGCCGCCCTGCAGCCCCGAAAGCGCCGACAGCTGCTCGTCGATGCCCGACGAGCGGTGGACCTTCGCGGAGGACTGATCGAGGGACTCGCCCTCTAGCTCCTCGTCCGGCGTGATCCGGAGGCGCTCGGTGTCGACGCGCTCGACGCCGCCCCAGGAGATCTCCGTCCCTGACATCGCCTCGTCGATGTCCGACTCGATCTGGGCGTCGGTCACCGCGGGGTCGTCCGTCGAGCCCCCGCTTGGGTCCGACCCGGCGGCCTCAGAGCCGCTTTCGGTGCCGGTGCCGGCCCGCTCGACGTGGTAGCTGACGAGCGCGGCCGCCGTCGCCGAGAGGACGGTCACGAGGCCGACGGCGTAGACGGTGACCCCATGGAGGCTGTAGTCGGGCGTCCCGTAGTTCCAGTTCGAGGGATACACCGACAGGAAAAACGCGATCGCGCCGACGACGATCACGAGGCCGCCCGAGGCGGCGTACAGCGAGCGCCGATCCGCCGGGAGCAACACGACGACGGCGACGAGCACCACGGGGAGCCCGAGGGCGCCGATCGCGAAGGCGATCTGTCGGACCCAGAAGACGAGACCGCCAAGCGCCGCCCGCTCGATGATGAAAAGCGCCAGCCCGAGCAGCCCGAGACCGAGGCCGACGAAAAACAGCGCGAAGCCGAGGTACACGTCGGTCCGTCGGTCCGGCTCCCCAAGGTACGCCCGGTAGAACTCGACGAGTCGGTCCCCGTCGACGGTGTCGGAGGGTGCCATTTACCGGCCGTTTCGCGCGAGACCCTATGATTGTTTGGCCTCGGACGGCCCGACGCGGCCGCGATCCCGTCGGGTCCGCCCCGGCCGCACCGCCCCCGACCGGGCTACCAGGTCCCGTGGAAGGTGTCGAACGAGAGGCTATCGAGGGGCTTCTCGCCGATCGCGATCTCGTACTCGCCGGGCGTCAGCATCGGCTGTTTGAACTGCGGGCCGTCGTCGGTCGTGATCCGCGGACAGCCGGTGTTGACGTAGGCGTCGAACCCGAAGTTCGTCAGCCGGTCCGGCGTCACCTCGTCCATCGTCAACAGGTAGGCGTTGTCGTTGTCCTCGACGATCTCCTCGGCGACGTCCCACCGGCCCTGCCCGATCTTCGTACAGAAGACGACGCCCCACTCCTCGGCGTCCATCGCCCGGTGGACAGCGCCGTAGCGCTGTTTCATGAACTTCTCGGTGTCGGCGATCGTGACGACGTTGTTGACCGGGTCCGCGATGATCACCGTCTTGTCGGGGTGTTCCATCGCCAACCCGAGGGGGTGGAACTTCCCGCCGCCGACGTAGAGGATCTGATCGGCGTCGACGTCCGCCGACGCGTAGTTGCACCCGAGCACCTGCCCCTCGTGGGTCAACCGCTCGTCGCCGCGGCGGGTCTCGACGGCGTAGCCCCGCTCTTCGAGCCACGAGCGCATCTCCTCGAACTTGTTCATGTGCTGGGCCGTCGTCACGAGGCCGACGGCGTCGTCCTCGGCGGGGTCGGTGAGCTCCGCGAGGGACTCCTCCATGATCGGCGTCACGTCGACGTTCGAGAACAGCGGGACGTACACGATCTTGTCCGACTCCTTCATGGGGGAGTGCCCGAAGTGGACGAAGACGTCCGTCCGCCGCATCATGTAGGTGTCGAGATCGCAGGCCCCGTAACACGGCTGTCCGGAGATCATCACCGTCGCCTCCTCGGGCAACAGCGCCCGGAGGTCGTCGGCGACCCGGCCCGCCCGCCGTTTCAGCCCCTCGGGGAACTGCAGGCCGACCTTCGTCGCGTTGCGCTCCTCGACGGCCTCGACGATGCGTTCGAGTTCGTAGTCCCAGGTGCGCTCGTGTTTGAGCGCCATTCCCGTGTTCCGGAGGTCCCCTTCGGTCCGCCCGGCGTCCGACTCGTGGCTCATTGAGCGTTGTTCGGCGTCGGCGCGTAAAACTGCCGCGCTCTGCGCCCGGTTCCCCGGACAGTACACATAAGCCGCTCCGCGACGAACGGGTAGGCGATGAGCGTCGAGACGACACCACGGGAGCGCGCGACGGAACTCGCAACGGAACTCGGGGACGCGATCGCCGAACTCGACGTGTACGACGCGTTTCTCGAGGCGAAGGCGACCGTCGAGGCCGACGAGGAACTGCAACAGGAGATGGCGGAGTTCGAGCGGCTCCGCGAGGAGTTCCTGATGGCCCGGGAGGCCGGGACCGCCTCCAACGAGGACCTCTTGGAGCTACAGAACGCCCAAGAGGAGCTCCACAGCGACCCGAAGATGTCGGCGTATCTGGAGGCGAAGTCCGAACTGGAACTCCGGCTCCAGGAGCTCGATCAGCTCGTCTCCGAGCCCCTCGACGTCGAGTTCGGGGAGACCGCCGGCGGCTGCTGTCAGGAGTAGCCGAACGCCCCGACCGACCGACGGACCGTCCGCCTTTTGTCCGCCCCGGCCGCACCCGACACCATGACTGTCCATTCCGACTGGGGCGAGTGGCTTCCGGCGGCGATCGAGAGGGCCGATCCCGACGGCATCGCCGTCTGGTATCTCGGCTGCAACGGGTTCGCGCTGAAGGCGAACGACGGGACGACGCTGTTTATCGATCCGTACCTCGGCACCGGCGATCCGCCGCGAACGATCCGGATGATCCCCGTCCCCTTCGCGCCCGAGGACGTCCGTGCGGCCGACGCGGTCCTCTCGACGCACGAGCACACCGACCACACCCACGGCCCGTCTCAGGCGCCGATCCTCTCGGGGACCGACGCGTCGTTTTACGGCCCCGCCGCCGCCGTCGATATAGCCGAGACCTGGACGGACGCCCACGGCGTCGACGGCGACGACATCACCGAGATCGCCCCGTCGGAGACCGTCGACGTCGGGTCGCTGTCGATACGCGTCGAGCGGGCGAACGATCCCGACGCCGAAACCCCCGTCTCGTACGTCATCGAGCACGACTCGAAGACGTTCTTCCACGCGGGCGACGCCCGCTCCAGCGAGGCCTTCGAGGACGTCGGGCGGCGCTACGACATCGATCTGGCCGCGGTCGCGTTCGGCTCCTCGGGGATGATACCCGACAAGGAGACGCGCGAGCCGACCCACACCACGTGGTACGCCGACGAAAACACCGCGGCGGAGGCGGCGCAGCAACTCCGCGCCGATCGGCTCCTCCCGACGCACTGGGACATGTGGAAGGGCCTCACCGCCGATCCGAGCGCGCTCCGGGATCACGTCCGCAGCTTCGAGTACCCCCGGACGCTGGAGATCCTCGAGATCGGCGACCGGACCGCAGTCTGAGTTCCGCGCGGTTCCGGCATCCGACTCACCGCGTAGTTTTATCTGCGATCGCCGGAACCGTTCGGTATGACCGACGCCGAGCCCGAGGACACCGTAACCGTAACGAGCAACGGCGTGACCGTCGAGAAGTCCTTCGAGCCCGACGACTTCCCCGTGCCCGCCATCGCGTTCAGGATCCGTTCGGACCGCGACGCAGCGGCGATCGTCAAGCTCGCCGAGACCGTCCCCGACGATGTCGCCCCGGAGAACATCGGCTTTCACCCGAAGTACGGGGCGGAGTTTTGGGACGTCGAAGACGGTCGGATCGTCTTCGAGCGGGAGTTCGGCGCCGGCGAGGAGTACACCACCGTCTACGGGCTGCGGGGCGGGGACGCCGACACAGCCGAGCGGTTCATGACCGAACCGGCGCTCGAGGCGATCGATCCGGTGCCGTCGGGTCCCAGCGGCGACGGCGGTGCGGACCTCGACGCGGCGCTCGACGCCGCGGAGATCGACGGCGTCGAGCTCTCCGGGGGCGCCGAACCGATCTCGGCGCCCGGGTCGGACGCCACAGCGGCGACGAACGGCAAAACGGACGACACGATCGAGAGGGAGACGAAAGCCGAGGCCGACCGCGATCCCGGCTCCCCGGAGGGGACGGACGCCGACGCGGCGGACGCGGACGATACCGAACCCCGAGCCCAGGCCGACGAAGGCGGTGACGACGACCCCGAAGCCGAGGACGACCCCGAAGCCGAAGGGGAGACCGAGGCCGCCTCCCAGGGCGGGGGCAGGTCGCCGGCCGAGCGATCCGGAGACGACGAGCCCGACGCCGGCGGCTCCCGGTCGGACGGACCGGCCGCGGACGACGCCGAGGAGGCGGCCGAGCGCTCCGCCGTCTCGGAGCTGGCGGCTGAGATCCGGGCGTCGGACGCGGACGACGACGATCTGCTCGAGCTTCGGGACGCGCTCGGACTCGACATGGCGACGGCGAGCGTCGAGGCCCGGATCGAACACCTCCAGTCCGAGACCGCCGATCTGGCGGCGTATACGGACGCCCTCGAGGAGTTCCTCGACGAGGAGGGGAGCGCACAGACGCTGATCGAGGGCGTTCGGGACGACTACGAGGAGACGGCCGAACGGGTCGACGAACTCGAAGCCGACCTCGCGGACGCGCGCTCGGAGCTTGAGGGCGCGCGCTCGGAGATCGACGACCGACTCGAGGCGCTCGAAACGAGCGTCGAGGACCGGGTCGACGCGGAGTTGGAGTCGGTCCGCGGGGACCTGACGGAGCTCCGATCGGACCTGGACGGCGTCCGCTCGGACGTGGACGCGGGCGCCGACGCGCGCTCGGAGATCGAGGCCGAGGTCGAGGCGCTCTCCGAGGAGATCGCGGAGGTCGCCGAGATGCGCGATCGGCTGACGAACGCCCTCAGCGGTCTCGCCGGCGGTGGCTCGTCCGCCCCCAGCCCCGGCCCCGACTCGGACGCCGACTCCGGCTCCGGAGCCGACGAGTCGGGAACGGACACCAAGGACGCCGAGTAGCCTCGGCCGGAACGAGCGCCGCCGGGAACCGGTCGGCCTTTGTTCGTCCGCCGAGTCCGGGTCGACAATGACAACCGTTCGTGTCGCCGTTCCGCGGAAGGGACGGCCCCTGGAGGCGGTCCTCGATCGGGTCGCGGCCGTGTCCGACGCCGAGGAGCGGGCCGACTCGATCGTCTCGACGCTCCGGTACGAGAAGGCCATCACGAAGGGCGAACAGGAGCCGACCGACGGCGTGTACGAACGGCTCGGCGCGTACAGCGACACCGGCGGGTACGCGCCGGAGTACACGCTCGTTCGGGACGCGCGCCCCGGCGCCCCGAGGCGGATCGTCTTCGATAGCCTCCGGGTCGGTCTCGGCCGACACGACCTCCATCTCGTCGGCCGCGAGGAGCCCTTTAGGGCGCTCCGGAAACACGAGTTCGCGTTAGGGTACGACTCCGCCGACCTCGTCTTAGAGGAGGTCGTCGGCATCGAGCCGGAGCCGCTGTCGTCGCTCTCCGAGCTCAACGACCGGATCGACCCCCGTGACACCGACGTCCGCGTCGCCTCGGGGCTCGGCGACACCGTCCACCACACGCTGCTTTCGACCCCCGACGTGGCCGAGTCCCCGACGCGGGCCTTTCTCGACGCCTACGAGGGTCCGCTGTGTATCTCGCCGCGGTACGAACGCCTCGTCGAGGCGGTCGTCGGAACGAGCGCCACGGACGGGGTGTCCTTCCGGTACCCCGGCGAGGAGGAGGCCGAGGCCGCCATCGCGTCGGTCGGGATCGGCGTGTACCTGACCGTGACCGGATCGACGGCCCGCGATCACGGCCTTCGGGTCGGCGAGAAGCTCTTTCCGAGCGAGACGGTCCTGCTGGAGAACCCGGCGGAGGCCGACGAGGCGACGGCCGACGTCGTCGGGGCGCTCGCCGCCGAAGCGGAGACGATGGCCTGAGAGCCTCTGGGGGTCGGGTCGCTTCGAGTTCGAACCCGGGCAGCACACGTCCGGTTCGAGGCGGGCGGCGAAGCGGTCGTACAGCCGTACACGCCGACGAACCGTCCCGGGACCGACGAACTCACCCTCACGATCCGTCGCTACGACGACGGGTTCGCATCGTCGTATATGCACACCCGACGGCCGGGTGACGACGTTACCATCGGTCCGCTCAAGGGCGCGCTAACGCTCGCTGACGCCGATCGCGACGTGGCCTTCCTCGCCAGCGGCACCGGAATCACCCCGATGCTTGCGATGCTGCGTCAGTACCTTCGGGACGGCTCCGGGAACGCGCACATCGTCTTCGGTGAGAAACGCGGGGAGACGATCATTCAGCGGGACACTGAACGAGTTGGCCGCCGATCACCCGAATCCGGACGTGACGTTCACCCTCTCAGACCCCAACTGGGAGTGGACAGGACGGATCGGCTACGTCCAGAACCATCTGGACGAACCCTTTGAGAGCGTCGAGGCCCGGGACTTGTATATCTGTGGCGTTCCTCCGATGGTGGTTGAAACCAGGGCTGCGCTTCGGGACATCGGAACGCCCGAGGCACGCATCCACAGCGAAGGCTGGGAGGACGAGGTCGTCGACGATGTCTGACCGGCCACCGCTCGGCGATGGAGGCAGACCCGCGGTCTCACATCGACACGACAGCGCCGTTTCGACCCCGGAGACGCCATCGAAGGCTGTCGCTTTTGTCCGGTACAATCGGCCGGAATCCGAACAGACACCAGCCTGCGGAGCCGACCGGTAGACCGATGTCAGTCTCTGTGCTCGACACGTACGTCGAATCGATCGAACGGATACAGCCGAACCAGGCGAACAACTACGGGAACACCCACGGCGGGGAAGTGGTACGGCTGATGGACGAACTGGCCGCAGTTGCGGCGATGACCGTGGCGAGCGAGACGTGTGTCACGGCACACATCGGAAGCGTGGACTTCCGGAACCCGATCCCGGTCGGACACGTCGCCGAGTTGTCGGCCTACGTCCACGAGACCGGGACGAGCAGCCTTGAGGTCCGGGTCGACGTTGAGAGCCGGGACCCACGTGAGGAAGGGACCACGCCGACGACTGCGGCCTGTTTCACGATGGTTGCCGTCGACCAGGACGGAACCTCCGTCGAGGTCCCGCCGGTCGTCCCGGAAACCGACAGGGGCGAACGGCTCGTCGAAGAGGCGCCGTGCTGAGGACGGGTGCATCGCGACCGGAACGTGTTTTTCCGCCGCTTCCGCGTCTAGAACGCGACCCGGGCGCCACTATGAGGGTTTCAGCCGACGTCATCGTGACCGTACTCGGCGCGATCTCCCGCGGGGCCCTCGTCTTGGGCGGCCGCCGTCCCGACGCTGCTCCCGGCTAGGGCAAACGCGTACGCCGCACTTCGGCATGAACCCCCGTCTGCTCTCCGTCCCTGTGCACTGACAGTTCGGTCCGTGATCGCTCCCTGACACCGCTCTGGAGCGGCTCGTCACGTGCCACCGTGATACAACCTATCACAGACATAGGCGGCCGAATAAAACCACGGGACGACGAACCGCCTGCAGGGTCGGGATCCACAGGGGAAAGCCCCCGATCGATCGGAACCTCGGTTAGGCCGGCGCGGGACGGCCCGTTTCGACGCCGAACCCAACCCGGTAGCTTACCCGTCGGCCGCACGTACACGTCGTCCACGTATGCCCCCACTGGAGACCGACCCCGCGGTGCCGGGAGCCGACGAGCGACCGACACCCGGCTGTCGGCGGTGTCTGTCGGCGCTCCGCTCGCCGGGACGCGGATCGGTCGCGTTTCTGCTCCTCGACACGCTCACCGTTCCGCTCGTTGGGTGCGACGAACACCTCGAACGCTTCAGGTCCGTCTGCGGACACACGACCGCGGCGCGCGCGGAACTCATAGACCACCGACCGGCCGGCGGGATCACATGCCCCGGATGCCGTCTCGCGGCGCACAACCCGCGGCAGGCGGTGGTGCCCGTCGGGGACGGCGCGGTCGCCGTGCTCGCCTGCTCGGAGCACGGCTCGGAGACGGTGCGCCGGTTCGGCACGGGCCTGCGGACGCGCCGGACGCTCGACGCCTCTCTGCCCACGTCCGAGTGAGCACCCCGGATCGCCCCGGCCGGGTCAGGCGCTCAGCGGATCGGTCTCGGTGACCGCGTACCAAAACGAGTGACCCTCCGGACACCTCGTCTCCCGGGCGGTGAACTCGCCGTCGCGTTCGATCGGCTCCGTCTGTACGAAGGCGACCTCCTTGTCGGCGGTCAACTCGATGATGGAGAAGTTGATGTGCTTCCCGCAGCGCGGGCAGGCGATCACTTCGTCGGCCATGCTAACAGTACGCACACGTCGGAATATATAGTTTACGCAGCCCGAGCCGGCCGCTCAACAGACCGGCTTCGGGTTGACGCCCATCGACTCGAGGCGCTCCGTGTACTCCCCGTAGGCCGCCTCGACGGCGCCCTCGGCCGCCTCGCGGGCCCGGTCCCACGCCGCGTCGTCGTCGCACTCGGCGTCGAGACGCGCTTTCGCCCGGCGCAGTTGCGCCTCGAGATCGTCGTCCATCGATCGGAAGAGATCTGCCGTCTGCGGGTCGGCGTTGCCAACGAAAAAGCCCGTCACCTGCGTCTTCGATCGCTCGGCGGCGAGCGTCCGGCCGACGAACCCGCCGAGGCGTTCGACGGTGCCCTCGAGGTCCCGGAGGAACGCCTGGATCGCCGGGGTCTCGCCCGGCTCGTGGGCGTCGAGTTCGCCCGCGACGGCGTCGTAGTGCGATCGCTCCTCGCGGGCCGTCTCGGCGAACGCCTCGGCCGCCTCACCGTGTTCGCTCGCCGCCCACGCCTCGTACGTCTCCGCGGCGTGGTGCTCGGCGGTGGCGGCGGCGGCGAGCACCTCCTCGGGATCCATGTTCCCTCCCGTGTCGGCGTAGAGGGACTTCGAGGAACCGAGTCGGGACAGCGCGGTCTCGTTGTCGCTGCGGACGGCCTCGATGAACTCGTCGGCGTTCATACGCCCCGATAGAACGGGAGTCCGCTTGTAAGCGACGGTTGCCGGCGGCGACTCAAAAAAACGAACGGGGTCGCGGGGGGTCGGCTACCGGCGCCGTTCAGTCGTCCGCGCCGCCCGTCTCGATGGGCGCACCGACGAGGTTGCCCCACTCGGTCCAGGAGCCGTCGTAGTTGATCGTGTCGTCGTAGCCGAGCAGCTCGTGCAGCGCAAACCACGCGACCGAGGAGCGTTCGCCGATCCGGCAGTACGCGACGGTCGTCTCGTCGCCGTCGATGCCCTCCTCGGCGTAGAGCGCTCGGATCTCTTCGGCGGATTTGAACGTCCCGTCATCGTTCGTGACGGCCGCCCAAGAGATGTTCCGTGCCCCAGGGATGTGACCGCCGCGCTGGGCCGTCTCGTTGAGTCCCGGCGGGGCGAGCACCTCGCCGCTGAACTCCTCTGGCGAGCGGACGTCGACGAGCGGCAGGCCGCGGTCGATGGCGTTGTCGACGTCCTCGCGGTAGGCCCGGATGGATTCGCGGGGGCCGGAGGCCTCGTACCCAACGGCGGAGTACTCGGGGACCTCGTCGGTCGTCGGGTAGTCGTTCTCGATCCAGTACTCGCGGCCGCCGTCGAGCAGTTTCACGTCGTCGTGGCCGTAGTACTTAAACTGCCAGTAGGTGTACGCCGCGAACCAGTTGGCGTTGTCACCGTAGAGGACGACCGTCGAGTCCTCGGAGATGCCGTGGTCGCCGAGCAGCGCCTCGAAGTCCTCCTTCTCGAGGATGTCCCGGGTCGTCTGGTCCTGGAGGTCGGTCTCCCAGTTGAACCCGATCGCGCCCGGCGCGTGGCTGTCGTCGTAGGCCTCGGTGTCCACGTCGACCTCCACGAGTCGGTGGGCGGGGTCGTCGCTCCCGAACTCGTCGAGACGCTCCTCGACCCAGTCGGCCGATACGAGCACGTCTTTCGCGTAGTCTGATTCACTCATTACACCCAATCATACGGGACCCCGGGTTATATTACTACCTCTGACGGCACGCCCATCCGGACATCCCCGGTCACGGCAACGACCCCCGGTACTCGGCGCGCGCTTCGCCCCGTGTCGGCGCCGAACCCCCGGGAGTGAGCGGACCGCTTCGGGCGGTCGGTTGATCGCGACCGGGCGCTCCCGCGCGATTACAAGCAAAATTTGCTTTTTTCGGCGTGGACAACCGAACGTTCCGGTGGACAACCGAACGTTCCGGGGTACCGCTACCGCCGGCTCGCGACCGCGGCGAGGGCGACGAGCAGCGCAACGACCGCCGCTCCGACGCCGAACCCGGGGAGATCGTCCGTCTCGTCCTCGGTGGGGCCGTCGTTGGCCCCGCCGTCGGTTCCGTCGTCGGTCCCGTCTTCGGGCTCGGCGTCGGGATCGATGGCGGTGACGGTGATCGACGCCGATTCGACGCGGCCGTCGTCGGCGACGATTGTGGCGTCACCGACGGTTTCAAGCCCCACGGCGAGTTCGCCGCGGTCGTCGGTCTCGCCGACCGGATCGCCGTTCAGCCGGACCGTCACGCCCGAAACCGGCTCGTCGTAGGCGTTCACGACCTCGATCCGCGTTCGCTCGCCGACGACCACCCGATCGTTCGACGACGACGCGACGAGTTCGTGGGTCCGCTGGGCCGTCACCGTCACCGAGCGCGGCTCCTCGTTGACCGACACCTGACGCGGCGTCGGGTCGTAGCCCTCCTTTTGGCCCGAGATCGTGTACCGGGCGTTGACCGGCACGTTCACCGACGCCGAGCCGTCGCTCGCGCTGACTTCCCCGTCGAAGGCGCCGCCCTCGATCTGTACGCGCGCGTCGGTCAGCGTCCGGGGCTCCTCGAAGTGGTCGTCGACGACGGCGACATCGAGCGCGACGCGGCCGCTCTCGAGCGAGACGGTCGCCTCTGTCTCTGTGTCGGCCCCGACGCTCAGATCGCGCTGTCCGGCGAAGTACCCGGGCTTGACCGCCGAGAGGCGGTACTCGCCCTGCTCGACCGCGCCGGTGCGCAACTCGCCCTCGTCGTCCGTCTCGCCGCTTGCGACCGTTCGGCCGTCCTGCCGCAAGCCGACGGTCACGTCCGACAGCGGCGCGTCCTCGGCGTCGGTCACGGTCACGACAGCCTCGCCGCGGCTGGCGACGGGGAGTTCGACGTCGCGCTCGTCGGCGTCTCGGACCGTGAGCGGTCGGTTCCGGATGTACCGATCGTCGTCGATGTCCAACTCGACGTCCTCGCCCTCGGGGACGTCGATGAACACCCGTCCGTTGCTCGCGGTCGTGCCGGTCGCCTCGCCGCCGTCCCACGTCGCCTCGACGGTCGCGCCGTCGACCGGATCGCCGTCCCCGTCGACGACAGAGACGGTGAGCGCGACGTCGTCGGCCGCGACCGCCCCCGACGACAGGGCCACAAACGCGAGCCCGACAGCGGCGAGTGCCGCGACGGTTCCTGATCGCATACGCGACACTTCGTCCCGAGAGTAGTATTAGTATTGGGTGCCTTCGGGGCCCCCGAGACGGCCCGGCGGGACGGACAACGGTTAACCCGCGGGCGACGAACGTGGCCGCATGAACGAACGAGTCGTCAGTGTCGAACGGGTGGCCGGCTGGCTCGATGATCCCGAAACGAGCGTCGTCGACGTCCGGGACGCCTGGGAGTACGACGGCATCGGCCACGTCCCCGGCGCGGTGAACGTCCCCTTCGATCGCTTTCGGGCCGACGAACACGGCGCGGCCGAGGCCGGGCGGCTGCCCGGCGCGGACGTCTTCGCCGATCTCGCGGGCGAGGCCGGGATCGCCAACGGCGACCGGATCGTCGCCTACGACGACACCCACGGCGTCTTCGCGGCCCGGTTTCTCGTCACCGCCGAACTGTACGGCCACGACCCCTCGGGGCTCCACCTCCTCGACGGCGACTACTCGCTGTGGAGCCGGAGCGAACCGACGAC
>NZ_JAQCNO010000036.1 GCF_028274965.1 Natronomonas sp.
GTCTCGGACACCGAGGCCGACCGCATCGCCCGGCGGCGCGACCGCGAGTTCCTCGAGTTCCGCAAGCGCATCAAGGACGCCGACCAGTTCAAGGTCGAGGCGTCGGTGTTCGACGATGCCACCCTGGGCGCGCTGTACAAGCTCGTCCAGGACGGCTACATCGACGCGTTCGGCGGCCCGCTCTCGACCGGGAAGGAGGCCAACGTCTACCTCGCGGCCGCCCCGGACACCGAGGTCGCGGTGAAGATCTACCGCATCAACGCCTCCGACTTCCGCTCGATGCGTGACTACCTCGAGGGCGACCCCCGCTTCGAGGGCATCGGCTCGGACAAGAAGAAGGTCGTCACCGCGTGGACGAAGAAGGAGTACGCCAACCTCAAGCGCGCCATCGCGGCCGGAGTCCGGGTCCCCGAGCCGGTCGCCGTGCAGCGGAACGTCCTCGTGATGGAGTTCCTCGGCACCGACGGCCGGCGGGCCCACCGCCTCAACGAGGTGGACGTGGAGAACCCGGAGACCGCCTACGAGGTGGTCCGGGAGTACACCCGTCGGCTCTACGACGCCGGCCTCGTCCACGGGGACCTCTCCGAGTACAACATCGTCGTCCACGAGGGGGAGCTGGCGCTGCTGGACCTCGGGCAGGCGGTCACGGTGCATCACCCTCACGCCACCGAGTTCCTGGAGCGTGACTGCCGGAACGTGGCGAACTTCTTCGCCCGGACCGGCGCCGACACCGACGCCGATGCGCTCTTCGACTACGTCACCCGTGCCCGCGACGGCGACGAGGCACCAGAGGACGCTCCCGCCGTCCCCGGCTCCGAGGCGGACGTCGCGGACGAGGGGGCCGACCCGTCGTGAGGCTCCGCGAAGCCGGACCCGGCGACGCGGATGCCATCGCCGCGGTCGCCGCGGACGCGTGGTGGGCGGCCTGCTCGGCCGCGCTATCGGCCGACGCCGTCCGGACCGCGCTGTCGGACCTGTACGACGAGGCGTTCCTCGGCGAGGTCGCCGCCGAGGCGGCCGACCAACCGGATTTCCGGTTCCTCGTTGCCGTGGAGACGGAGGCCGGCGGTGAGGGCCCGGAGGACGGCGAGACGGTCGTCGGCTTCGCCAGCGCGGCGCGCGAGTGGGCCGACGAGGTCGAGCTGTTCACGCTGTACGTCGACCCCGACCGGTGGGGCGAGGGGGTCGGGAGCGAGCTGCTGGCGGCGCTCGAGGCGTGGGCGGCCGACCGCGGTGCCGAGCGGATGGTCTGCTCGGCGCTCGCGGACAACGCTGTCGCCGTCGGCTTCCTCGAATCGCGGGGGTTCGAGCGGACCCGCGAGGTCGAGGCGGCGGTCGGCGGCGAGACGACGGCCGAGTACGAGTTCGAGAAGTCGCTCGACGGCTGAGGCCGGCGCTACTCGCGGGGGTTGTTCTCGTCCAGGCTCGCGAGGATCTCCGGGTCCGTTCGGAACTTCAGCACGTTGTGGATGACGGAGTTGCGGATGTTCTCGACGACGGGCCCGTGCGTCTTGTAGAACTCGTGGATCCACTTGGACTCGGCCTGCCGGGAGGCGAACATCATCACCGACTTCCACTGGTACTCCCCATCGGAGAGGAAGTAGAACAGCGTGTTCGGCGAGTCGCGGATGTACTCCATCGCGTCGCGCCAGCGGTCGTCGAAGTTCTCCGGGTTGAGCTTGAACTCGAACAGCCCGAAGATGAAGTACTCCTCGTTGGGGATGACGGCCTCGCGGAAGACGCCGTGCTCGCGCATCCCCCGGATGGACTCGCTGACCGTGACGTGCGAGACGTCGATGTCGTACTTCTCCTCCAG
>NZ_JAQCNO010000008.1 GCF_028274965.1 Natronomonas sp.
ACTCGTCGAACGTGTAGACCGGCTCGGCGGCGTCGACGAGTCCGTCGTCGTCGAGCGTCTCGGTGAGCAACTCGACGACCCGTTCGTCGTCGGACTTGACGTAGTTCGCCCCGTAGTCGTAGACGAGGTCTTCATGTCGCCGTGTTGCCGCGCGCCCACAGACGCCGCCGGACTTCTCCAAGACGGTGATCTCGGCGTCCGGAAGCGCCGTGTCGAGGACGAGTGCTCCCGCCGCCGCCGCCGCGCCCGCGCCGATGACTCCGATGGCTGGCATCGTCGTTGCTTGGGCCGCGTCGCCCTAACAGTTGTCGGGCGCGCGCTCCATGATCGACTCCAACAGCTTCGATTGGGCCGCAGAGAGATGCCCCCTGAGCGTCGCCGAGTTGATGTCCAAGGCGGCCGCGACCTCCTGTGCGTTTGCCCCCTTCGGGTGCTCGAAGTAGCCCATGTCGTAGGCGGTCTCTAAGACCTCCCGCTGGCGATCGGTCAACCGCCCGCGGTCGACGACGACGGTGTCGGCCCCGTTCGGGTCCCCCGAGTGGACGAGGTGTTCGAGACGGAGTTCGCCGAACTCCTCGCGGAGCGTCCCGACGATCTCCCGGAGCGTCTCGACGTCCGTCGGCCGGAAGACGACGCGCAACTCGCCGCGCTCCGAGCGGATGTCGACGACCGGACAGCCGAACGCCTCGATCCGCTCGCAGAAACACGGCTCGTCGTCGCGCTCGAAGCGGTACACGCTGTAGCGGTCGTCGCCGAAGACCTCCTCGGTCCCCTCGGGCGTCGCCGTCTGTCCCTCGATCTCGAACTCCTCGATCGCGGTGTCGGGCCCGCTTGTCCGCGTCACCGAGTCGATCCGCGAACCCGTCCGTTCGGCGGCCTCGGCGACGGGACACGCGCCCGGGTCCGAGACCCTGATCGCGGCTTCTAATCCCATGTGGCCCCGTCAGGGCGGGCGTCTCTTTTGCGTCCGCGTCGTTCCCGGGCGCCGGGAGACACCGAAAACGCTTATATGCCCCGCAGCGCCCGAACGGTGAATCATAAGTGCCGCGAGGCGTTGCACCGCGTATGACGATGGACCGCCGCGCCGAGATGTCGGCCGAAGCGACCGACGAGTTCCTCGGAGCCAACGAGACGGGCGTGTTGTCGCTGGCCCGGGCGGACGAACCGTACGCGATCCCGGTCTCGTACGGGTACGACCCGTCGGCGCGGCAGTTCTACATGCGGCTCGTCTCGGCGGAAAACAGCGACAAGCGGGCGTTCGTGGCCTCCGGCCGCGACGCGCGTCTCGTCGTCTACGACGGCGACGGCGACGCGTACCGAAGCGTCGTCGCGACCGGCGAGCTCTCGCGGATCGACCCCGAGGAGCTGACCGCCGCCGACATCCGACAGTACGGCGAAGCCAAGCGGCCGCTGTTTGAGGTCTGGCCGGAGGGGAAAGGCGACCTCGACATCGAACTCTACCGGCTCAACCCCGACACCGTGTCCGGACGATCGGTGTCGGTTTCCCGCGAGTAGCGTCCCCCGTCATCAGTGCTCCGACACCGCCTCGAAGTACGCCGCCTCCGCGCTCGCCGCGCAGACGGGACATCCCCCCGAGAGGATCGCCTCCCGCATCGGGTCGTTGACCTCGATCTCCTGGGTGCACTCCGGACAGACGAACAGGTGCGTGCTCATGCTCTGGGCGGGCGGCGATCGACCGGTACCCGACGTCTCAGCCGCCGGGAACATATACCGTTGGGTTCCCGACACGGTCAGTCGGCGGCCTCCGGCCCCCGCGCCGGCTCGGAGAGGCCGACGGTTATCCCCTCGGCGTCGCACAGCGACACCGTGACGTCCTCGAAACACCGGCGGTACTCGCTGGCGTGCTTGCCGTCCGAACTGAGCCGGACCCGCTCCTCGAGCAGCCCGGCGTCGGTCAGCTGCTCGACCTTCCGGTAGGTCGTCGAGCGGGGGATGTCACAACGCTCCGTGAGTTCGCCGGCGGTCAGCGCCTCCTCGGCCGTGGCCTCCAACAGCGCGCGACAGTCCGGGTCGTCGAGCGCCGCGAGCACCGCCTCCGAGTCGACCGACCGGCGCTCGGACCCGGGGCGTGCCGACCGTCGATCCTTCGGATCGCGTCCTCGACCGTGCTGGGCGGTCATCTGTGGTTCGGGGTACGCGCCCCTCCGCCGGGTAACCACGCCCTCAGTATGGAGGGTGGTTTATGTACGCCCGGCGGCGTCACCCGGGATATTTACGTCGCCGACGGCGTAGTCGACCCGATGGGAGCCGGTATCCGAGCCGAGATCCGCGTCGACGCCAACGGGACCTGCCCGGTCGTCGAGGCGTCCGCCGACCTCGGATCGCCGTCGCACACGATCGCGCGGAGCACAACCGCGAGCACCGAACGCGGCGTCACCGAGGAGTTCATGCTCGAGGCCGACCGCGCCCCGGCGGCGAGCGTCGAGCTCACCGAGGTCTTCGACTACGGCGCGAAGACGATGTACCGCTTCTCTCGCGAACGCGGCCGCGGCTGTCCCTGCGAGGCGATCGAGGAGTCCGACTGTCCGGTCGTGGACCTCCGCGCGGTCGACGGGCAGCTACACCTCGTCTTTCACGCCGTCGACATGGACGCCCTCCGGGACGCGCTTCTCGCGCTCCGGGAGCGGTACCCCGAGGTCGACGTCCGGCGACTCCTCCGGAGCGAACACGAGCCCCAGGAGGACGATCTGGTGCTTCTCGACCGGAGCCGCCTGACGGACCGCCAACGGGAGGTCCTGCGGACGGCACACGGGATGGGCTACTTCGAGCACCCGAAGGGCGCCAACGCCGGCGAGGTCGCCGCGGAGCTCGGGATCACGACGGCGACCTTCTCTGAGCACCTCGCGGCGGCCCAAACGAAGCTCCTTGAGGCCGTTCTCGAGGGCTGAACGGCGCGTCGGCCCGTCGCGGTCGCGTCACGTCATGTCGCGGTCGCGGCGCGGCCGAGCGAGCGTTGCTGTCAGCGCAGAACTTACGTCACCGACTCTCGAAGCTCCGGGTATGTCAGAAGTCGAGGTGTCTCTGCCGGACCGGATCGACAGCGAAATCGCCCGGCTCGTCGAACAGGGCGAGTTCCTCAACCGCGAACAGGCGATCGAGGAGCTGCTCTCGATGGGCGTCTCGGCGTACGCGCCGGCCGAGACGACCGACGACCCCGACGAGGACCTGTTCACGCAGATGACCGACGACCAACAGGACCCGGCCGCCCGCGGCGACGACGGCGACGAGTACACGCTCTGAACGGCCGCCCGGTCAGACGCGACGCCGCCGTGTTAGTACTTCGGATCGGCGCCCGACAGCTCGTAGACCTCGTCCATGATCCCGTTGCGGCGCGACCGCCAGCCGTCGAGCCCGTCGCGCCCCGTCGGGTACTCGTCGTAGATCGACTTCAGCTCCGTCGCGAGGTCGTTGAGCTGTTTTAGCTCCAGGAGCGTCCCCCAGTGGCCGAACGTCTCGATGGCCGTCTTGATCTTCAGCGGCCAGCTCATCGAGGTCGTCCCCTCGAGCGCGAGCGCGTCCGCGAGCTGCTGGCCCGGCATCGCGCTCACGATGTCGACCAGCTCGTTGACGTCGTAGGTCCCCGCCCAGATGTTATAGAGGTCCATCGCGGCAAAGCGCTTCCCGAAGTCCGTCTGGACACGGCGGTTGTACTCCCACAGCGCGTCCTCGTCGTCGCTTCGCCCCTCGGAGATCGCCTCGATCGCGGCTTCCGCGGCCCACGTTCCGGCCTTTGCGGCCCCCGGGATCCCGCCGCCGGTACAGGGGTTGACGTGGGCGGCGGCGTCGCCGACGGCCATATAGCCCGGTGCGACCGCCGAATCGTAGGGGCGACGCGTCGGCAGCGCCGCGCCGAGTTTGTCCTTGACGGTCGCCCCCTCGAACTCCGGGCGGTTCCGGACGTCGCGTTTGAGCTGCTCGACGAGCTGCATCGGCTCCTTGTTCATCTGAAAGCCCAACCCGACGTTGATCTCGGTCGGCGTCCGCGGGAAGTACCACAGGTAGCCGAGCTCGGCGGTCGGCTTGAACACGATGGCGTTGTCCCACTCGACGGGCTCGTCGATCTCGATGACCTCCCGGTAGGCCGAGCAGAACTGCTGGTAGTTGACGTTGGTGTCGAAGGTCGTCCCCTCGAAGTCGGTCTTGTCCTGCAGCAGCGACAGCGCGCCGGCGGCGTCGATGACGACGTCGGCCTCGTACTCGGTGACAGACCCGCGTTTCGTCGCGGTCACGCCCGTCACCGCGCCGTTCTGGACGACGTCCTGGACGACCGTCTCGTAGTGGATCTCGGCCCCGGCGCGTTCGGCTTCCTCCAACAGCACCTCGCCGTAGCGCTTCCGGTCGACGATCGCGCCGCTGCCGCCGCGAAAGCCGATGTCGAGGTTCTCGCCGGTGTCGGGGTTCTCGAAGCGCGCGAGGGTGATCCCCTCGTTGGTGAACGCTTCCTCGCGGAGGTAATCGAGATCGACGACGTCCGGGAACGTGCTCGTCCCCTTTATCGCGTCGCCGCAGGCGATCCGGCCGCCCTCCTCTTCGGTTTTCCGTTCGAGGACGGCGATGTCGAGGCCCTCTCTGGCCGCCGTCGCCGCGGCAAAACAGCCCGCTGTCCCGCCGCCGACGACGACGATGTCGTACGGTTCCGGAGGCATATATGTCCCTATAATCGTCCGGGATAAATAACCCATCCGTTCGGCGTGGACGCGCCCTGCGAGCGGCGCGTTCCGACATCGGTCTGGCGGTCCGGGGGTCGCCCCCGGCCGGGCGGGATGTCGGAACGGTTTTTCCGTCGACGGTCTTACCGAACGGTATGTCGAACGAACACACCGCCCCCGACAGGAGCGGCATGCCGGCATTGGGCCTCGGAACGTGGGAAAACGACGACCCCGAAGCCTGCCGAACGTCGGTCCGGACCGCGCTCGAAACCGGCTACCGACACGTCGACACCGCCCAGATATACCGCAACGAGGCGGCCGTCGGCGACGGTATCGCCGCCGCCGACGTCGACCGCGGGGAGGTCTTTCTCGCGACGAAGGTCTGGACGAACCGCCTCGGCCACGACGACGTCATCGAATCCACGAAAGAGAGCCTCGAACGATTGGGGACGGACTACCTCGACCTACTGTACGTCCATTGGCCCTCCGGCGACTACGACCCCGCCGAGACCCTTCCCGCCCTCGAGGAACTCCGCGAGGAGGGGCTCGTCGAACGGATCGGCGTCTCGAACTTCGAGCCGAGCCACATCGAGACCGCGCGGGAGGTCCTCGACGCGCCGATCTTCGCCAACCAAATCGAGGTTCATCCGCTGCTCCAACAGCGGCGGCTCCGGGAGTTCTGTGCGGACGCCGACATCGAACTCGTCGCGTACTCGCCGCTGGCCCGCGGCGACGTCTTCGGCGTCGACGTCCTCTCGGAGATCGCCGACGAGCGCGGCGTCAGCGAGGCACAGGTGAGCCTCGCGTGGCTCCGAGAGAAGGGGATCACGGCGATCCCGAAGGCGACCGGCGGCGACCACATCCGGGACAACTGGGCCTCCCTCGAGTTGACGCTGAGCGAGTCCGAAACGGAGCGGATCGACGCCCTCGAGGACGAACGCCGGAAGGTGGACCCCAGCTTCGCCCCCGAGGCCTGGTAGCCGATCGCGCCGCGGGCGGCCCGCCGCGAGGCCGGAACCTATTTTTGTGCCCGCAGGCAGTGATTCGGTATGTCAGACGGCGGTCTCGCCGAGGGGATCAGGATCGATGTCGTCCGGCTCCACGAGACGTGGATGGAACTCGTCTTCCCCAGACAGCGGACGGCCGTTCACAAGGTCCTCGGAAAGTGGAAGCCCCGGACCCGCGGCGATCGGGTGAAATACCGGGTCTGGGGCGCCCTCGGCGTGCCGATCGTCGTTGCCCTGTACCCGCTTTTGCTCGTCGGGTTCGCCGTCCGGTTCAACGCCCGCCGCTTCGACTCCGCCACCGCGAAACTCGGGCTCATCGGCGTCGTCGTCCTGACGGCGCTTCTGTGGGGCGGGCTGACCGCGCTGGCCCGGGTCCGACTCGCCTTCGACGGCTTCGTCGCGGTCGGCGTGGCGAGCGCCGTCGCGGTCGTCTCCGCGGGGCTGGCTGTGGCGTTCACGCGGCTCGGCGGCCGGATCACGACCGTCGTCTTCGGCTACCCCTTCGCGATGAACGCGGTCTTTCTGCCCCCCGTCGTCGCGGCGCTGTACGACCCCTCCCTGAGCGGCGTCCTCGAGCGGAGCGAGGCGCTCGCCATCTTCCTGCTCGACAATCTGCTGTACGTCTATGGCATCAACGACTACCTCCGGGCGTCGTTCAGCCTCGAGGGGATCGGCGTGGTGCTGATGTGGGTCGGGATCGCGACGCCGCTCGGCTGGCTGCTCGGGTTCGTGGTCACGCTCGCGGATTTGATCCGCCCCCGGTCGGACGACGGACAGGACGCCCCCCAGCGAACGACGCCGGAGCAGTAGCCTCCTCGCTTACTCGTCCCCGACCGATCCGTCGGCTCCCCGTTTCTCGCCGAATCCGGGGAGAACGCACGTCTCGATGGTGTCCACGCCGGCGATCCCGAGCGCGTCCCCCGGCTCGACCGTCCGCTCGCACTCCCCGTCAACGAGCAACTCGACGGGCGTCTCGTCGCGTTCGACGGAGAGCTCAACCGCGGCGATCGGCAGGATCCAGTGCCCGGCGGACATGGCGAACGGTGCAATCGGGACGACCGAGGCGACCCCCGTTCCGGCGGCGACGACCGGCCCGCCCGCGTTCCGGTTGTACCCGCGGCTGCCGGCCGGGGTCGAGACGACGACCCCGTCGGCCCGGAACTCGGCGATCCGGCCCGCCGGTCCGCCGACGGCGAACTCCGAGATCCGCGCCGGCTCCGCGCTCATCAACGCGACGTCGAAGACGGCGCGGGCGGAGCCGAACGCCCCCGATACGGCGACGACCGGGAGGCTGTCGGTCCGTTCGATCCCGCCGAGGGCGCGCTCGACGGCGGCTCCGACGCGCTCGCTCGGGACCGACGACGGGACGCCGGCCGCGACGGGCGATCTCGGCGACCGACGCCTCGCCGACGGCGAGGACGAACGCGACGCCCTCAAGCGCCGCGGCCCCGCCGACGACCGCGGTGGCTCCAGCCGCTTCGATCGCCCCGACGAAGCGCTCGTCGCCGACGAGACCGACCCGCTGTCCGCTCATTCATCGGACCGACGAACGGGGGGATAAAAATTCCCCGGTCGGACGACCCGAGGCCCCGGTGGCACGGGAGGTTTTTTGCCCTCGGCTCCGAGCACAGAGACATGCACGGCGTGCTCGAGGCGCGGCGGCCGGCGATCGAGGAGACCATCGAGTCGCTTCTCCCCCGGACGTTCGACGACGAGTACCTCGAGGACTTCTTCGGCGAACCGACCTACGAGTACGACGCGGAGACGATCCAGCGCGCGCTTTCTGACCCGATCTGGGAGCTCTTGGACCGCGGCGGGAAGCGCTGGCGGGCGATCCTGTTTTTGCTCTTCGTCGAGGCATTCGGCGACGACCCCGAGGCGTACCTCGAGTACGCCGCGATCCCGGAGATCCTGCACAACGGCACCATCATCGTCGACGACATCGAGGACGGCGCAACGCACCGCCGCGGCGCTCCGGCGCTGCACCGCGTCCACGGGGCGGACGTCGCGTTGAACGCCGGCAACGCGATGTACTTCCTGCCGCTGAAGATCATCACGCGCAACCCGGGGGAGCTCCCGCCCGAACTCCGGCTCGACGCCTACGAGATGCTGATGTACGAACTGAATCGGACGCACCTCGGACAGGGCGTCGACATCTGCTGGCACAACGAACAGGAGATCGACACCACCGAGGCGGAGTACCTGGAGATGTGCGCCTGCAAGACGGGCTGTCTCGGGCGGATCGTCGCCCGCCTGGCGGCCATCGTCACCGACTCCCGGGAGCACGAGCGCGCCGTCGCCGCCTACGCCGAGGAGATGTCTGTCGCGTTCCAGATCGCCGACGACGTCCTCGACGTCGAGCACGCCCTCGAGGAGGGCGGCGAGTTCGGCAAGGGCCTCGGCAACGACATCAGGGAGGGCAAACAGACGCTGATGGCGATCCACGCCGTCCGGAACGCCCCGCCCGAACAGGCGGCCAGACTCGAGGAACTGCTCTGGGACGAGGATAACACCGACGCGGAGGTCAAAGAGGCAGTCAGGATCCTCGAGTCGACGCGCAGTGTCGGGTACGCCCGCTCGGTCGCGGCCGACCTCTCGGAGTCGGCCAAGGCACACCTCGAAGGGCTCGATCTCGCCCCCGAACCGAGCGCGAAACTCGCCGCCTTCGCCGATTTCGTCGTCGAACGGGACGTCTGATCCCGCCGTTCGCGCCCGAACGCGCGGACGATCTCACCCCCCGTACACGCTCGTCGCGTCGAACCCGAGTTCCTCCACGCCGCTGACGATTTCGTCCTGGTCGGCTGTCGCCTCGTAGTAAAACACGACGTCGTAGGTCCCCTCCCGGATCAGCTGCTGGCACTCCCAGACGAACGCCTCCTCCTCGAGGGTGAGCCCCTGGTGTTGGTTGACGCCGAACTCCTCGTCGTCGGTCCCCGAGTACACGAACGTCTCCGTGGGGTCGAGCCCCGCCGCCTCGGCGATCACGTCGCCGACGTCGATGGTCGCTTGATGCAGCGTCGGCTCCTCGTCGCTCGTGAGATCCGTGTCGACGATGACGCCGTTGAGCCGGATCTCACCCGGCTCCAAGAGCGCCTCGGTCCGGGCGTACAGGTCGTCATCGATCGGTTCGCTCATGGGCGATCAATCGTCGCCGAGCGTAATACCGGTCACGGTACGACGACGCGCCCGGGCGACGGGGCGGGTCACGTCGGGGCGTCCGATCTTTCACCCCGAGGTCGGCAGGTTCCTCCACGCTCGTCGGCTCTCCCACCCGTGCATTTATGTAAAATCGGGTCCGAGTTCGCGTATGGCCGCCTACCGCCGGCCGGTACTGCGGAACCTCTTCGACGAGTCGCCCACGCCACACATCGCCCACCCGCCGCGCACCCACCGCCGGGACTTCTATCTCGCGACCGACGGTTCGTATCGCGCCGACCGCGACGGCGGGCTGGGCGTCGTCATCGAAACGCGGGACGGGACGCGGGTCGCCCGGCTTTCGGTCCCCGACGCGGTCCCCGACAACAACGTCGCCGAGTACCGGGCGCTCCACCTCGGGCTCGACGTGCTTGCGGCCCGCGTGCCCGGCGAGGTCCGGGTGGGCGTGCTCATCGACCACGACGGCCTCGCCGCCAACGTCAACCGGGCGACGCTCGCCGGGAAGGGTCCCGACCCGCGGCCGCCGCACCCGTTCCGGCTGCCCCGCGAGACCGACCACCACTGGCGGGGCATCCGCGCCCGCGTCGCCGGGTTCGCCGAACTCCGCGCGGCGCGCATCGACAGCGGCGAGAACCCCGCACACCCCCTCGCGAACGCCCCGGAGCGCTACGACCACGTCAACCGGGAGCCCGACCGGTGTGTCCTCCCGTACGACGACGAACGGTGGCGGGCCCCGGGCGACGACCGGTACCCGCCGCCCTCCCGGGCCGACCGCGAGCGCTCCGGCGGCGTCGACGGCGAACCGGCCTCCGACTGATCGCTCTCGTAACTCCACGGGTTCGGACCGACACGCCGCGTCGCGCGCCGACGAGTCCGCGCGTCAGACCGTCTCGTCGGTGACCCCCTCGATGCCGTCTTCGGTGATCCGAAAGCGGGCCGTCTGCCCGGCCGCCCTCGACCCGTGCTTCTCGAGCGTCGCCCGGCGGTTGCCGCCCCGGAACCGCTCGAGCCGGACGACGACGCCGGACCAGTGCGTCAGCGTGTGGCCGCCGAGCGCGCGCGCACGGGACGACCCGGCTTCCGGGTCGGTGTACACCTGGTTCGTGATGCAGACGGCGAGGTCGTGTCGCCGTGCGAGCGCGAGCAGTTGGGTGACCTGCTTTGCGACCGCGCGGAGCGTCTCCCCGTCGTCGTCGTCGTCCCGTTCGAGCCGGTAGAACCCCGTCGCGCTGTCGAGGACAACGAGATCGACGCTCTCGGCGAGGTCGCCCGCGTCCCGGACCGCCTCCCGCTGTTCGTCGAAATCGAGCGCGTCGGAGACGATGACGCGCCCCGCGATCGTGTCGACGTCGACGCCGTCGGCCGCGCCGCGGGACAGCGCCTCGAACCTGTCGAGCGATACGCCCTCGGTGTCGATGTACAGCGCCTTCCCGCCGGCCGCTGCGGCCTGTACGGACGCCGACAGCGCGAGGTTCGTCTTCCCCGCGGCCGGCGGACCGTACAGTTGCGTGACGACGCCGCGCTCGAGACCGCCGCCGAGCAGCGAGTCGACCGTCTCACAGCCCGTCGGGATCGGCTCGTTCACGCGCTTTCCTTCGGCGTGTTCGATTAAAAACCCACGCACACGGTGGAGCCGTCCCACCCCGTTTCGCTCCGTCCCGACATACCCCGCCCGCTCCTGCCGGGCCGTTCGACCTTCCTTGACGGGCGCCGCGAAGAAACGACTATGACTCGGCGAGGAAAAGAGAGGGCCGTGATAGTCGTCGCGACGGCGGACTTCGAGGTGTATCACGGCGTCGTGGGGGAGTTGCGCGACCGCGGCGTCGAGTTCACGACGACCGAACCCGGCGACGACCTGCCCGAACGCGCCACCGTCGCCGTCGTCGGCCCCGAGGACGAACACCCACCGGTGCGAACGGTTCGCGCCCGCCCCGACCGACCGCGGGAGGCAGTCGAGGAGGCCCTCTCGGCGCTCCGGGGCGACCGAGGCCGCACCGTCGTCGGTATCGACCCCGGGGACAAGCCGGGCATCGCGGTGCTCTCTGGCGGGACCGTCGTCGCGGCGTTTCAGGTCCCCGTGGCCGACGTTTCGGACGTCGTCACAGAGGAGCTCGAGGGGGCGGCCGACCCGGTGGTCCGGATCGGCGACGGCGCGCGCCTGAGGGGGGCCGCGATCGTCGACGAACTCGAGGACGTCCGCGTCGAGTTGGTCGACGAGACCGGCACAACGCCGTACCAGGGCGCCGGCGTCCGCGGGATGGGCGACGTGCTGGCGGCGGTCAACATCGCCCGCCTCGAGGGCGAGACCATCGAATCGCGCGACATCGAACCCACCGCCGGCGAGATCCGTCTGGTACAGGAGCGATCCAGGGAGCGAGGCGACGACGGCCGGAGCATCGACGAGACGCTCGCGAGGCGCGTCGCCCTCGGCGAGCTGTCGATGGCCGAGGCGCTGCGCCGCCACCGCGGCGGGTGAGCGCCGACGGCGGCCGGCGTGAACCCGATCCATTCAAGTGCGCGCCCGGACACGTTCGTGTATGAACCACGCTCGGTCCGCGAAGAAGCGAACGGGTGGCCGTCGTCGGAACGTCCGGAAGAAACGGAAGCACGAACTCGGCTCCGCACCGACCGAAACGCAGGTCGGCGACCACCGGCTGAAGATCGTCGAGACCCACGGCGGCAACCGGAAAGTCCGCGCGATCGAGGCCGACACCGCGAGCGTCGCCACCGACGACGGCGTCACGAGCGCGACGATCGAGGACGTCGTCGAGAACCCCTCGAACCCCAACTACGTCCGCCGGAACATCATCACGAAGGGCGCGATCGTCGAGACCGACGTCGGCCCCGCCCGCGTCACCTCCCGGCCGGGACAGGACGGCCTCATCAACGCGGTTCTCGTCGCGGAGTAACGCCCCCTTCGCCGTCCGTCTCTGTTTCAATACCCCCTCTCGCATTCCGATTTCTCCCTCACCAGATCCGGGACCGCCGAGAACAAACCCCCGGCGGGGCCGCGGTACGGTGTTCGGTGCGCACTGGTGGCGGGAAGGCATACGTCGCGTGGCCGTAGGAAACGCGATAATAAAAGCAGCGATCGTAATTCTGGCGGGAGCGGACGGCCACGACAACCTCGGACGCATGTCCAACGGTCTCGAAGCGGCCCGGGGGTTCGCCGAGAACGACGGCGACGAACTTGAACTCATCTTCGACGGGGCTAGCACGCGGTGGATCCTCGAACTCGAAGACGAGGACAGCGACCACCACGAACTCTACCAGGCGGTCCGACAGGACACGTCCGCCTGGGGGCACTGCTCGGGCGCCTTCGGGGTCGAGGACGCCGTGAGCGACGCGGGCGTCGAGTTCGCCGACGAGTCCAACGGGCACCCGAGCCTCCGGGCGCTCGTCGAGGACGGCTACGAGATCATCACCTTCTGAGCGGCCCGCGGCCCGTCCCGGCGCACCGCCCGGCGAGGTGCGGGCGGCGTCCCGGAAGTATTATATGCGTGCGACTGATCGTATCTGGTGATGGCAACCGGAACGGTCGATTTCTTCAACGACACTGGCGGCTACGGCTTTATTGACACTGAGGACGCGGACGAGGACGTCTTCTTCCACATGGAGGATGTCGGCGGCCCGGACCTCGAGGAAGGGCAGGAGGTCGAGTTCGACATCGAGGAGGCCGACAAAGGCCCCCGCGCGACGAACCTGACGCGCCTGTAAACGCCGACCGCGGACGCATCGCTTTCGAACAATTTCTTTTCGCCCGTAGCCACGCGCACGCCGATCGAGTGCGCCTCGCGCCCGGCTTCAGGCCGGCCCCAACAGGCGGTTCACGTGGGACTCGAACCGCTCTGGAACCGCCTCCCGGAGGCGTTCGACGCTCGTTTCGCCGCCGCGGTTCACCAGGTGACACCGCCCTCTGACGTCGTCGTAGACGGTCTGGAAGTCGTAGACGACGCCGAGGACGGTGACCGACGCCGGTACGGCGTCGTCGGTCCGGAGGTACTCGACCTGCCGGTCGACGTTGTACTCGACCAACCGGTCGACGAGGCCGACCTCGCCGTCGGCCGAGACGCGGGGGTCCTCGAGTCCGGCCGCGACGATGGGCCGCAGCGAGTCGATGCGGGCCTGGACGCCCGGCGGTCGGTCCTCGGCGGTGTCGCCCCGGACCGCCCCGAGCGTCGCGGTGACGGCCCCACAGCCCGTGTGACCGACGACCACCGCGACGTCGGTGTCGGTGTATCTGATCGGGTACGCGATGTCGCCGCTGAGGACGCGGTCGCCCTCGTGGACGTCGGACACCTGGTTGCCGATGTTGCCGGCCGCAAAGAGCCACCCCGGGGTGTCGACGGCCCACATCCCCCCCTGCGGGACGCGGGAGTCCGAACAGCAGACCGAGACGACGGCCGGCTCCTGTCCGGCCTCGACGCCGTCGAAGTAGTCGTCCGACAGCGAGTCCGTGTGCCGGAGGTTGCGTTCGAACAGTTCGACGAGCGTCGTCTTGGGCATGGGTGCTGCTGTGGCCCCCGGAGAATAACGCCTCTGGCTCGCCGCCGGGACGCTCGAATCGGCCCCCGACGCCTGTGCCGGAAGCCGAACGCTCAGCGTCGGGAAACGCTCCTTCGGTGTCGGACCGATCAGGCGTCGAACTCGAGTTCGGCGTTCTCGTATAGCTCCTCGAAGTCCCGCTCGCGGTCGCGCGCCTCGAGCGTCCGCTGTATCTCGTGTCGGCGCCGCTGTTCGCGCTTCGTTCGGCCCTTTCGTTCGCGCCCGCGTTTCGTGTCCGGCATAGTCATGTCATACCATGCCATGAACACGTATAGTTCTATCGCCGGTACGGGCCGCCCGATCGACCGCTCCGCCCGGCTCAGACGGGCGGTTCGCCGGCTAACTCGTCGCGGTCGTGCGGCGCGTCGAACGCCGGATCGGGGCCCATCGGGACGATCCGCTTTGGGCTCACGTCGGGGTGGGTGGTGTAGTAGTGCTCCGTGATGTGCTCCATCCGCGTCGTCTCGCCGAAGCCGGGCGTCTGATAGAGGTCCCGGAGGTACGGCCAGAGGTTGTCGTACTCGCGGATCAGCTTGTGGTTGCACATAAAGTGGGTGTGGTACACCTCGTCGAACCTGACGAGGGTGGTGTACATCGCGATGTCGGCCTCGGTGAGCCGGTCGCCG
>NZ_JAQCNO010000015.1 GCF_028274965.1 Natronomonas sp.
ACACAGAACGGAGCGAGCGAGTCAGGATCGAGGTGAGCGACGTCCAGGAGAACGTCGCCTTCGCGGACGTCATCGAGCGGCTGAGTTACTACGACTGAGGCGCTCGCGCGTGGTCGCGCCGCGGTGATCGGAGGCGCGACCCGGACGGGCGCGTCGGTCGCCTCCGGTTCCGCGCGAGCGGTGTTTTATCTGAGGGGCGCGCGAGGGACACGGTACCACACATGACCGACCAACCGCCCTGGATGCGCGTCGAGGCCGAGCACGACGACGAGGTGATCGGCGAGACGCCGCTTGCCCGCCTGTTCGAGGACAGCGCCGGGCGCCACGCCGAGCGGGCGGCCCAGTGGTACAAAGGCGGGGTGTACGATCGGTCCCTGACGCCGGCGGTCCTGCCGTCGGCGCCGCCCGGCGAGTACGAGTCGGTGGACTACCGGACGATGCGAGAGGTCGTCCGATCGCTGGCGGCGGGCTTTCGGGAACTCGGCGTCGAGGCCGGGACGAGAGTCGGGATATTCGCCGACACGCGGATGGAGTGGGCCCACGCCGACCTCTCGCTTCTCGCGGCCGGGGCGGTGGTGACGACGGTGTACACGGAGTCGGGCCCCGAGCAGGTCCGGTACCTGCTCGACGACCCCGGCGCGGCGGGCGTCGTCGTCGAGAACGAGACACTGCTCGAACGCGTCCTCGACGTCGAGTCCGATCTCGAGTTGTCGTTCGTCGTCGTCATCGACGGCGTCGAAGGCTACGACGACCGCGGGGACATCCACTCGCTCGCCGAGGTCCACGACCGCGGGGCCGACGCGTTCGACCCCGAGTCCTACGAGTCGTGGATCGACGCCCGGGGGATGGGCGACCTCGCGTCGCTGATCTACACCTCCGGAACGACCGGGAAGCCGAAAGGCGTCCGGCTCACCCACCGAAACCTCCGGTCGAACGTGAACGCGCTCCGAAAACGCTTCGCCGACCGACCCGACCGGGGGCCGTCGGTCCCGTCGCTCGACGAGACCGACCGGGTCCTGTCGTTTCTGCCGCTCGCCCACGTCTTCGAGCGCGTCTCCGGGCACCTTCTCGTGTTCGGGAGCGGCGCAACGGTCGCCTACGCCGAGTCGACGGAGACGGTCGCCGAGGACATCCGCGCGGTCCGCCCGACGAGCGCGTCGTCGGTGCCCCGCGTGTACGAGCGGATCTACGACGGCATCCGAACGGAGGCCCCGGACGCGGTCTTCGAGCGCGCCGTCGCGATCGCCCGCGAGTGGGCGCGGACGGACGATCCGGGGCTCGGGCTCAGGCTCAGACACGCGGTCATGGACCGACTCGTCTACTCGTCGGTGCGAGAGCGTATGGGCGGCAACATCGAGTTCTTTGTGAGCGGCGGCGGCAGCCTCTCAAAGCGGCTCTCGGAGCTCTTCGAGGGGATGGGCCTCCCGATATTCGAGGGGTACGGGCTGACCGAGACCGCGCCCGTCGTCTCGGTGAACCCGCCGGAGGACTCGCGGCCAGGGACGCTCGGTCCGGCGCTGTCGAACGTCGAGACGCGGCTCGAGGAGGCGGTCGTTCCGGCGGCGCGACGCGGCGAGACCGACGGCGACATCGGCGAGTTACACGTCAGGGGGCCGAACGTCACGGCGGGGTACTGGGACCGCCCGGAGGCGACCCGCGAGGCGTTCACCGACGACGGGTGGTTCCGGACGGGCGACGTTATCGAGCGGACGGCGGGCGGATACCTGATCTACCACGACCGGATCAAACAGCTCCTCGTGCTCGACACCGGGAAGAACGTCGCCCCGCAGCCGATCGAAGACGAGTTCGCGACCTCGGATCGGATCGATCAGGCGATGGTCATCGGCGACGATCGGCCGTTCGTCGCGGCGCTTTTCGTGCCGAACTTCGAGGCCATCGAGCGGTGGGCCGACGCCGAGAGGATCGATCTGCCGGCGGATCCGGCCGCGGTCTGTGCCGACGAGCGCGTCAGGGAGTACGTCGGTCGGGAGGTACGGCGGGTCAACGAGTCCCTCTCGGGGTCCGAACGCATCAAGGAGTTCCGGCTGCTGCCCGTCGAGTGGGATCCCGACAACGACCTCCTGACGCCGTCGATGAAGCTGAAACGCCGGAACATCGCGGACCGCTTCGGGGACCGGATCGCGGAGATCTACGGCGCCGACGCCGACGCCGACGCCGACTCTGACGGCGACGCCGGGTGATCTCCGAGGCGGCGTCGGGATCCGCACGCGCCGGGTCGAACCGGTGGCCGGAGGGTCCACCGAGTAGGTTTTCAACCGCGGAGCACTGGAGGCGACCGTGACCGCGAGCTCGCCGCACGAGGCGCTCCGATCGGACGACGCGCTCGGACCGTTCGTCGAGCGGTACGGCCGGCTCGAACCCGACGTCGAACCGGACCTGTTCCGGCGGCTCGTCGTCTCCGTCCTCCAACAGCAGATCTCGATGGCCGCGGCGGAGGCGACGAGAGAGCGGCTCTTCGAGGCGGTCGACGTCACGCCGGAGGGGATCTCGGAGACGGACCCCGAGACGCTCCGGGACTGTGGGCTCTCGCGACAGAAGGCCGAGTACGTCCGGAACGTCGCCGAGGCGTTCGAGGGGGAGTACGACAGGGCGTACTTCGAGGGGGTCGACGACGAACGCGTCATCGAGGAGCTCACGACGATCACGGGGGTCGGCGAGTGGACGGCCCGGATGCAGCTCCTGTTTTCGCTCGGCCGCCCCGACGTGTTCCCGGTGGGGGACCTCGGCGTCCGGAAGGGGATGTGGTCGCTCTTCGACGACGGGATGACCCGAGGGGAGATGACCGCCGAGGCCGAGCGCTGGGCGCCTTATCGGAGTTACGCGACGGTGTACCTGTGGCGGATCGGGGCGGACGACGACCCAGCGTAGACGAACCCCCGGAGGAGGCCGGATCAGAACGGATTTACCGGCCGTCTCCGTGTTCGGTACGATGAGCACGAACGTCGTACTCGCGTCGCTCGCACTGTGTACGGGCTTTCTCGCCGGAGCCGCCTTCGCCGCCGTCGGGGTCCCGATCCCGGCCCCGCCGACGGTTACCGGGGTCTTGGGCATCGTCGGGATCTACCTCGGGTTTCGCGCGGTCGAGCGCCTCGGCATCGGGATCGACCTCGTCGCCGGCCTCGGGCCGTGAGCGACCGGGAGCGAAGGAGATAGGCCGCTGGCGGCGCTAACCGGGGCATGGACCGGAATCTCGGCGTGTATCTGGTCACCGACGCGGGGCTCTCGGGGGATCGATCGACGATAGAGGTCGTCGAGGCGGCGATCCGCGGCGGCGTCGACGTCGTCCAGCTCAGAGAGAAGGGACGGCCCGCGAAAGAGCGGTACCGACTCGGCCTCGAACTGCGGGAGCTGACGCGGGAGGCGGGGGTCACGCTCATTGTCAACGACAGGGTCGATATCGCCGGCGCGATCGGCGCCGACGGCGTCCACGTGGGCGACGACGACCTCCCGCTGTCGGTCGCGGGAGAGCGACTCGGCGCGGACGCGATACTCGGCCGTTCGGTCTCGACGCCCGAGGCCGCCCGCGAGGCCGAACGCGCCGGCGCGGACTACCTCGGCGTCGGTGCGGTGTTCCCGACGGGCTCGAAGCAGACCGACCCCGAACAGTCCGAAATCGGCCTCGAACGGGTGCGCGCGATCCGCGAGGCGACCGACCTGCCGTTCGTCGGCATCGGCGGGATCACGCCCGACACCGCCGGCGACGTCGTAGAGGCGGGCGCGGACGGCGTCGCGGTCATCTCGGCGATCGCGGGCGCCGAGGACCCGGCGGCGGCGACCCGGCGACTCGGCGAGGCGATCCGCTGAGACGAGCCGTTGGGCTGTCGGAGCGGGCCGTCGAGGCGCCACCGCGGGCAGCGTGAACCCTTATTTCGGTGGCTCCCCTATCGTGCGTATGAGCACGTACAAACGCGTCAACTACCGCGAGATCGAGCCCGTCTCGGGGGGGATGCACTTCCTCCGGGAGCCTCTCGACAGCGAGCGGGTCGGCGTGACCATTACCCGCTGTGAGCCGAACTGGAACAGCCGACCGCACGACCACGCCGAGAACGGCCACGAGGAGATCTACGTCCTCATCGAAGGAACCGCGACGGTCGTCATCGACGGCGAGTCGGTCGAGATGGAAGACGGGGACGCGGTCTGGATCCCGCCGGAGGCGACGCGACAGATCAGAAACGACGACGAGGAGTGCGCCTTCGTCCTCGTGAGCGCGCCGGCCTCGATCGAGCCCGAGGACGGCAACGCCGAGTGGAGCACCGACGGATTCATCGGGTAACGCTAGCGCCGGCGCCGACGGCCGCGTCGCTGCTCGTGGCGGTGTTGGTACTGACGCTGAAATGTGGATCGGCGACGAACGGTAGGATTCGACGCGTCGCTTCGCGCTATCGTTCGCAATAAAGTGTCGCGGTGCCGCCGGAGTAGCCCGAACCGACAGCGAAGTCGAGGCCGTCAGTACGAGCGGACCTTCGGTTCGTACTCCTTGTTCTCGCCCTCGAGGACGACCGGCTTGTAGTACAGCTCCGGCGAGCCGTCGTTCCAGGAGATCATCGTGTGTTTCAGCCACTCACCGTCCTTGCGCTCTTGGTGTTCCTGTCGCCAGTGCGCGCCGCGGAACTCCTCGCGGGCCAACGCGCCGAGGGTGATCGTCTCGGCGATGTCGATGAGGTTTCCGGTCTCGATGGTGTGGATGAGGTCGGTGTTGAACGTCCTGGAGGGGTCCGACACCGCGACGCCCTGGTAGCGCTCGCGGCACTCCCGGATAACCTCGAGGGCCTTCTTGAGGTCCGCCTCCCGCCGGAAGACGTTGACGTTCTCTGTCATCGTCTCTTGGAGGTCCTCGCGGATCTCGGCGTGGTTCGTCCCGTCGCGTTCGAGCATGTCCTCGATGCGGGCGCGTTCGCGCTCGACGGCCCGCTCGACGAGTTCGACCGGTTCGACGAGCGCGCCGTCGGCCGCCACGTCGCTGTCGGGCGTGTCGAGCGCGCCGGGTTCGACCGGCGTGTCGAGTCCGTCCTCGGTCTCCGTCCTCGCGGAGGGGCCGGTGTCGACCTCCGCGGTGCCGAGGTCGCGGCCGGCGGCGTGGTGGCCGGCGCGGGCCCCGAAGACGATGAGTTCCGGGAGCGCGTTGCCGCCCAGACGGTTCGAGCCGTGCACGGAGGCACAGGCGCACTCGCCGGCGGCGTACAGCCCCGAAACGCACGTCTCGCCGTTCTCGTTCGTCTCGATGCCGCCCATGTGGTAGTGCTGGCCGGGCTTGACCGGCATCGGTTCGTCGATGGGGTTGACGCCCTCGAAGTCCTCCGCGAGGTGGATGATGTTCTCCAGGCGGTCGTTGATCCGCTCCTCGCCGAGGTGACGCATGTCCAGATAGACGTACTCGTCGTTGATCCCGCGGCCCTCGTTGACCTCCGTCAGCTCCGCCCGCGAGACGACGTCCCGGGAGGCGAGTTCGCCGGCGTTGTTCGCGTAGCCGCCCTCGAACATGAACCGCTCGCCCTCGCTGTTGTACAGGATCCCGCCCTCGCCGCGGACACCCTCGGAGATGAGCACGCCCGTCGACGGCAGCGTCGTCGGGTGGAACTGGACGAACTCCATGTCCTCGACCGGGACGCCGGCGCGGTACGCCATCGCCGGGCCGTCGCCGGTGTTCGCCACCGCGTTCGTGGTGTGTTCGAAGACCTGACCGTCGCCGCCGGTCGCGAGCACGACGCCGTTTCTCGCGCGGAAGCCGACGACGTCGCCCGATTTGATGTCGTAGGCGACGCAGCCGTGACACTCCCGGTCCTCGGGGTCGTCGTGATCGGTCACCGCGAGTTGGCTGACGTAGAACTCGTCGTAGACCCGGATGCCGCGCTTGACGGCCTGCTCGTACATCGTGTGCAGGAGGTGATGGCCCGTCTCCGCGCCGGCGTAGGTCGTCCGGGGGAACGAGAGCCCGCCGAAGGGCCGCTGTGAGACGCGCCCGTCGTCCTCCCGGGAGAAGGGCATCCCCCAGTGTTCGAGTTGGATGACCTCCTCGGGGGCGTCCTGGGCGAGCGTCTCGATGGCGGGGGCGTCGCCGAGGTAGTCCGACCCCTTCATCGTGTCGTACGCGTGAAGCTCCCAGTCGTCGCCGTCTCTGAGCGCGGCGTTGATGCCGCCCTCCGCCGCCCCGGTGTGCGAGCGGACGGGGTGCAGTTTCGTGACCATCGCGACGTCCGCGCCCTCCTCTTCGGCCGCGATCGCGGCCCGGAGTCCGGCCCCGCCGGCGCCGACGACGACGACATCGTGTTCGTGTATTGTCATGGTGTTGGGTTATGTTTTGAGTGACTTGAGAGTACTGCTACCAGAACTTCAGGTTCGATTTGACGGCCTCGCGTTTCAGCTCCTGGATGTGCTCCGTGAGGGGGATGTCCTTCGGGCACACCTCGGTGCAGGAGAACTGCGTCTGGCAGCGCCAGACGCCGTGTTCCTGTTCGATGATGTTGAGCCGGTGGGCCTTCATGTCCTCGCCCTCCCGTTCGTCCATCGCGAAGCGGTAGGCCTTGTTGATTGCGGCGGGGCCGAGGTACTCGTTGTCGCCGGCCGCGACGTTACACGAGGACATACAGGCGCTACACCAGATACACCGCGTGGACATCTTGACCTTCTCGCGGTTCTCGCGGCTCTGTCGTTGCTCCTCGCCGGAGGGGAGTTCGTTCGTCTGGAAGTACGGCTCGACGGACTCCATCTGGTCGTAGAAGTGCTCCATGTCCACGATGAGGTCCTTGACGACGTCCGCGTGGGGGAGCGGTTCGATCCGAACCGGCCACTCCAGGTCGACCATCTGGGTCTTACAGCCGAGCCGCTGGCGGCCGTTGACGAACAGCGCATCGGAGCCACAGACCGCCTGCCGACAGGAGTGCCGGAAGGTGAGACTCGAATCGAAGTGATCCCGGGCGTAGATCAGGGCGTCGAGCACCGTCATCCCCTTCGTGAAGGGGACCTCGAACGTGTCGAAGCGGGGGTCCTTCTTGCCCTCGACCTCGGGGTCGTACCGGAACACCTTGAGCCGCACCGTCTCGTCGTGCTCCGAGAGGTCGTTGTCGGCGCGCTCTTTCATGTCGGCGCGCTCGCGTTTCTCCGAGAGCCGGCGCGTCTGGTGTTCCGACTCCTCGCTCGATTCCGATTCCGTCTCCGTGTCTCGCTCTTTGATTTGCGTACTCATTGTTAGAACAGCCCCGTCATGGCGGTCGCGACGCGGATCCCCTGAGCGATCAAAAGCGCCCCCGCGGCGACGAGCAGCCACTTGACGACGGTCTTTTGGGTGCCGTCGAGACCCTGGTTGACCAACGCGTTGTACACGCCGTTGACGCCGTGGAAGGCCCCGGCGATGAGAAACGACACCATCGTCAGGAAGTACCCGACCTGGCTCATCCGGGCCTGTGTGCCGAGGAAGGTGATGTCGCCGGCGTGGTTGACGAAGTGCAGAAGCATGAAGTGAAACGCCAACACGACGACGAGGAACCCGGCGGTGATGCGCTGCAGCAGCCAGCGCGTGCCCTTCGGCTCGAACGAGGAGTAGTGATCCGCCATCTCAGATCCCCCCGAGGAACGTCGGGATGCTCGCGATTGTGATGACGCCGGTCGCGACCATCGCGGCGTAGAACGCCTTGTCCTGTGCTTCGAGCCCGATGCCGAGATCGACGAACAGCAGGCGGATGCCGTTGAGGATGTGGAAGGCGGCCACCGCAAGCAGGCCGACCTCGAGGACGCGGACGACGAGGAGGCTCTCGAGGCTCTGTAGGGTTTGGGTGTACACTTCGCCGCTCACCGTTGCGCTGCTCAACACGGCGACGTGGGTGAACAGATAGCCGATGAGCACCCAGCCGGTGAACTTGTGGAAGATCCACGCCCACATTCCGGCGGAGAACTCCTTCCACCGCCCGAAGTCCTCGATCAGACCCCGGTCGTACGATTGACTCATGTGGTTGCTTCTGTGGACCGCGCGGGTATAGTAGTTACTACCGACGAACGATCGACAACCGCGGCAGGGCGCGGGTCGCCGGAACCGCTCACTCGGCCGTCCCGTCGGCCGTCTGTCGGAACGCCCGGAGCGTCATCTCGTCCAGGCCAACGAGGTGACAAAGCGGGTTCCCGGGGTACACGAGGGGGTTCTCTGGGACGCCGATCAGGAGGCCCCTGAAGGGGGCCGTGACCGGCGTCGGGTCGGACTTGAATGGGTTGGTGATCGTACAGACGGTCTCGCCGGCCTCGACGAGCGAGCCGCGGTCGTGGTGCATCTCGACTAACCCCCCGGCGTCGGCCCGGAGCCACGTCTTCTCGTCGGACCCCGAGACGACGGTCCGCCACCCCGGCCATCTGACCGCGTCCGTCGGCCGGAGGCCGAACTCCGCCATCACCGAGAGCGAGCCTTCCAGAGCGGCGTCGATCAGGGGCCGCTGGAACCGGTGGGCCTCGCCGAGTTCGACGGTGATCGTCGACGTTCCGACGGCGCTCGCCTCGCGGCGCAGCGATCCCTCCGGCCCCTTGCCGTCGATGATGACGTTCGAGCCGAAGGCCTTTGCGACCCGTTCGACCGACGGATCGGACGTGTCGGCCCGGACGTGGAGCATGTTGCTCCGGCCCCGCGTCGAGGTGTGAAAGTCCAGCCCGATGTCGCACGGTTCGACGAAGTTCCGGAAGATCCGGTGGGCGATGCGTCGTGCGCTGGTCCCGGTGTCGCTGCCCGGAAACGACCGGTTGAGGTCCCGGTCGTATATCGGGAGGTACCGCTGTTGGGCGAGAAAGCCGGGGACGTTGAGGACGGGCAGACAGACGAGCGTCCCGCGGAGCCCGGCGTGGTCCCACGAGTGGGCGATCTCACGGACGATCTCGATCCCGTTGAGCTCGTCGCCGTGGGCGGCCGCCGAGAGACAGAGCGTCGGTCCCTCGCGCTCGCTGTTGACGATCGTCACCGGGAGCCGAACGGGGTCGCCGAGGTACGTTTCGCTGACGCTGAACCTGAGGTTCGCCGTCTCGCCGGGCGCGACGGACCCGTCGTCGTACGTGAACGCCGTACTCATACTCGGGTCACGACGAGCGCTCTTAAAAGCCCGCGGACGCCGTCCCGGCCACCGGCAGGGTTTTGCCGCGAGCGGGCCAGAGGTGACCATGTCGGACGACCCCACCGTCGGCGTTCTCAGCCTCCACAGCTCGAAGGAAACGAAGGCGATCCTGAACGCGGTCGACGCGCTGGGCTGCGACGCCGAGTGGCTCCGTTCGGAGAACACCGTCGTCGAGATAACGGACGGGGCGGTGACGCTCGAACCCGACGTGGACGTCGTCGTCAACCGGCTGTTGCTCTCGAAGGAAGAACAGCCGGCTGAGGCGCTCGGCCTGGCGACGATGCTCGATCGGATCCGGCCGGTTCTGAACGCGCCGACCGCGGCGATGACGGCGATGCACAAGTTCGCCTCGGGGGCGGCCCTCGCGGCGGCCGGGATCCCGGTTCCGGACGCCGTGATGGCGCTGTCGGGCGAGCTGTTGAACGCCAGGCGAGGGCGGTTCGGCGAGGAGGTCGTCTACAAGACGGCCATCGGGACGCACGGCGGCGGCACGTGGAAGCTCGACACCGACGATCCGGTCAACCCGATGGTCGGGGCGCGACAGGCGTTCCTCCAGGAGCTCATCGAACACGAGGAGAGCCGCCACCACGACCTGCGGGTGTACGTCGTCGACGGGCGCGTCGTGGGGGCGATGAACCGCTACGCGCCGGACGGTGAGTGGCGGACGAACGTCGCGTTGGGCGGCGCGGTTGAGGACGCGACCGACGATCTGCCGGCGGAGGTCACAACGATGGCCGGGCGCGCGGCCGAGGAGATCGGCCTCGACTACGCCGGCGTCGACATCGTCGAGAGCGAGGCGGGCTATCACGTCCTTGAGGTGAACCCCACGGCCGGGTTCCGGGGGCTGTTCGACGCGACCGGGCGCTCGCCGGCGCCGCGGATCGCCCGCCTCGCGATCGAGCGGGCCGGCGGCGACGTCGATCCGGAGCGGGTCCGCGAGTTGACCGCGAGCCTCGACGACTCCCGCCCCTCGTGTGCGCCGCGCCCGGAGCCGACGACCGGCTCCGAGACGACCGTCATCGGGTACGTCGAGGAGGTCATCGTGATGGGGACGAGCGGCCAACGCACCGTGATGGCCAAATCCGACACCGGCGCCACCCGGACGAGCGTCGACGCCCGGCTGGCCGCCGAGATCGGGACCGGGCCGATCAAGGACATCGTCACGGTCAAATCCGGTAGCCTCAAGTCCGGGCGATCGCGGCCGGTCGTCGATCTCGTCGTCGCCGTCGGCGGGACACAACACACCGTCGCCGCGAGCATCGAGGACCGCTCGCACATGGAGTACCCTCTGCTTTTGGGCCGCGACGTCCTCGAACGCTACCACGTCGACGTCCGCCGGCGGGCCGACGAGAGCGGCCTCAAGGCGGCGATCGAGGAGTGAGCCGGCGGTTTTTACCGCCCGACCCCCAATCGAGGGGCATGCAGGCAGTCGTTCTCGCCGCCGGCGAGGGGTCCCGAATGCGGCCGCTGACCGAAACCGTCCCGAAGCCGATGCTGCCCGTCGCCGATCGGCCGCTGTGTGCACACACCGCCGACGCGGCCGTGGCGGCCGGAGCCTCGGAACTCGTCGTCGTCGTCGGCTACGAGGCCGACGCCGTCCGGGAGTTCTTCGGCGACGAGTACCGCGGTGTCCCCGTTTCGATCGCGGTGCAGGAACGCCAGCGGGGGACCGCCGACGCCGTCCGGGCGGCCCGAGAGCACATCGAGGGCCCCTTCGCGGTGCTGAACGGCGACAACCTCTACGAGCCGGCGGCGATCGACGCGCTCTTTTCGGCCGCGCCCTCGATCGCGGCGGTCGAGGTCGAGGACCCGCGGAACTACGGCGTACTCTCGACGACGACGGCGGGCGATCGGGTCACCGAAATTATCGAGAAGCCGAGCGATCCGCCCTCGAACCTGGCGAACGCCGGGGCGTACGCGTTCCCGGAGCGCGCCATCGAACACCTCGACGTCGATCGAAGTGAGCGCGGCGAGTACGAGCTCACCGACGTCGTCACGCGGGTGATCGAGACGGCGGAGGTGACGCCGGTAACGCTGTCGCGGTGGCTCGACGTCGGGCGACCCTGGGAGCTACTCGCCGCGAACGAGTGGAAGATCGACGAACTCGAGGGGCGCACCGACGGCGACATCGCCGAGGGAGCGACGCTCCGCGGGACCGTCGTCGTCGAGGCCGGGGCGAGCATCGAACCGGGCGTCGTCGTCGAGGGCCCCGCGATCGTTCGGTCCGGGGCCGAGGTCGGGCCGAACGCGTACCTGCGGGGCGCGACGCTTGTCGGCGAGGACTGCCACGTCGGGAACGGCGTCGAAATAAAGAACAGCGTCCTGATGGCGGGCGCGAACGTCCCGCATCTCTCCTACGTCGGCGACAGCCTCCTCGGGCCGGAGGTGAACCTTGGGGCCGGCACGCAGGTCGCGAACCTCCGGCACGACGACGAGGCCGTCGCACAGACGGTCAAAGGCGAGCGCGTCTCGACCGGACGGCGGAAGTACGGCATCGTCGCCGGGCCGGGGGCGAAGACAGGCGTCAACACGAGCCTCGCGCCGGGCGTCGTCCTGTCGGCCGGCGCGCTGACGGAGCCGGGCGAGTCGGTGCGTCGGGACCGCTGATCGGGCCCGAGGCGTCGCCGGGGGTCGGGTCGGGTTTTAAGTCCGGGCGGCGGCACCCTCGGGTATGACGATCGAGTACCCGGACCTCTCGGGACGGACGGCGTTCATCACGGGGACGACCCGCGGCATCGGCAAGTCGATCGCGCTCGCACTCGCCGAGCAGGGCTGTAACGTCGTCTCGACGGGGAAGACGAGCGAGGAGGACGACTACGGCAACGACAAGGGCCTCGAGGGGTCGATCGAGGAGACAGCGAGGGCCTGCGAGGCGAAGGGCGTCGAGGCGATGCCGATCAAACTCGACGTCCGGAAGCAGGCGAGCGTCGACGCGGCCGCCGAGGCGGCGATCGATCGCTTCGGCGAGGTCGAAATCGTCATCAACAACGCGAGCGCGATCCAACTGGCGGCCGTCGAGGACCTCCCGCCGAAGCGATTCGACCTGCTGACGGAGGTGAACGTCCGCGGCACCTACCTCACGTGTCGGGCGTTTCTCGACCACCTCAAGGGCGTCTCCGGGGACGCCTGGATCCTGACGAACGCGCCGCCGGTGACCGTCGGGAGCGCGCCGGGGGAGGCGCCCTACGCGTGGTCGAAACTCGGGATGTCGTTTCTGACGCTGTCGCTCGCGAGCGAACTCGAGGACCACGAAATCGGGTGTAACGCCTTCTGGCCCGTGACGGCGATCGACACCCGGGCGACGCGGTACTTCGGGCTCGGCACCGAGGACGACTGGCGGACGCCGGAGATCGTCGCCGACACGGTTCTGGAGATGCTCCGGCGGGACCCCTCGACGTACACCGGCAACGCCGTGTACGACGAGGAACTGCTCCGCTCGGCCGGCGTCGAGGACTTCTCGGAGTACAACCTCACCGAGGGCGATCCGACGCCCATCTCCGCGCGGATGTTCGACCCGGACTACGAACGCTCCGAGTGAGCCCGGTTCCGGCGATCCGTCCGCGAACACAACCGTTCATGTGTCCCCCGGTTCATCCGGGAGGTAAGATGGTGGACCCGACGTCGGATCTCGGCGAGGACGTATCGGAGGCGGAGGCACCGCGCTGTGTGGTCTGTGGGGCGGCGATAGTGCAGTCGCCGACGCACCGCGTCGTGACGCGCGTCGAGGGCGACAGCGTCGAGACGACGCACTTCTGTGGTGACGACTGTCGCTCCGAGTGGCGCGGGTGATCGGCCGCCGCTGTGGGGTCGGTGGCGTCCCGCGATCGCGATGGCGTGTTATTATTACCGTGGACGCGTAGCGTGTCGTATGGTCGAACAGGACGAGGGTGTCGAACACCTGATGTCGTCGCCAGTCGAGTCGGTGCTACCGGAAACGACGATGGCCGACGCCGCGGAGGTGCTCAGCCGGAAGAGCATCGGGTCGCTCGTCGTCGGGGACGAGCGGATCGAGGGCATCGTCACGGAGTCCGACATCGTGGGCGCCGTCGGGGAGGCGCTCGACCCGGAGACGCCCGTCTCGGCGCTGATGTCGGATCCCGTCGTGACCATCCGCCCGACGGAGTCGATCCAGACCGCCGCCGAGCGGATGGGTCACAACGGCGTCAAAAAGCTCCCCGTTGTCGAGGACGGATCGGCGATCGGGATCATCACGACGACGGACCTCGCGTTGCACCTGCCGGAGTACCGGGTCAACATGGCCCACCAGGCCGAGGCGGACATCGTCGACGGCGAGTGGGAGTAGCCGACGGCCGCGGGCCGGTCAGTAGGTGTCGTCGAGGTCGGACTCGTAGTGGCTGTGCTCGTCGGCCGGGAACGCGCCGCTCTCGACGGCGTCGGCGTACGATTCGATCGCCGATCGCATCTCCGAACGGGCGTCGCCGAAGCGCTTCGAGAAGGGGGCGACGCGCTCCGAGAGGCCGATCACCTCGTCGACGACGAGGACCTGCCCGTCGCACTCGGGCCCGGCCCCGATGCCGATCGTCGGGATCGAGAGCGCCTCGGTGACCGAGGCGGCGAGGTTCGCCGGGACGTGTTCTAACACGAGCGAGAACGCGCCCGCAGCCTCGTGTTCGCGGGCGAGGTCCTTGATCTCTCGCGCCGAGTCGTTGTCGGTGCCCTGACGGTAAAGCCCTGTCTCGTTTTCGCGTTGGGGCGTCAATCCGAGATGCGCCTGGACCGGAACGCCAAGACGCGTCAGCCGGCGGGTCAACTCGATCGTGTGCGGGCCGCACTCGAGTTTGACCGCGTCGGCGTCGGCCTCCTTGAGCATGCGACCGCAGTTCTCGATGGCGTCGTCGTCGTCGGCTCCGAAGGAGAGAAACGGCATGTCGGCGACGACGAGCGCGTCCTCGGTCGCCCGGGAGACGGCGGCGGTGAAACTGCACATCTCGTCGACGGTGACCGGAAGCGTCGAGTCGTGACCGAGCCGCGTGTTCCCGACGGAGTCCCCGACGAGGACGATGTCGATCCCGGCGTCGTCGGCGAGTCGGGCCGTCGGCGCGTCGTAGGCTGTGAGCATCGCGATCGGCTCGCCGCCGGCCCGCTCCCGGATGTCTTTGGCTCGCATGCCACCCGCTGGGTCGGCCGCCGGCTTAAACGCACACACTCGCCGGAAACCGTAACGGCTTACGGGGAGACCGACGGAGACCGGACAATGCCGCCCCGCGTCGAGACGACCGACCCCGACGGGATCGACTACGGGTGGGTGATGCAGACGACGTTCGTCCTGACCGTCGTCGTCGGGGCGCCGGCGGTCGGCGCGCTCTCTTTGTTCGTCGAGTTGGCTACCTGGGCGGAGCGGGCGAACTTCGCCGTCCGGGTCGGGGCGGTCGTCTGGCTCGTCGTCACCACCGCCGTCTACCTGTACGCCCGGAGCCACGCCGAGACGTCGGCGTAGTCGACGCCGGCCCGCTGTGCGGTCGTCTCGTCGCGGTCGGTGTCGCCGATGAAAAGCGTCGTCGCCGGGTCGCCCTCGAGGCGGCGGATCGTCTCCGAGAGCGGCTCCGGATCGGGCTTTTCGGTCGGGACGGTGTCGCGTCCAACGACGGCGTCGGTGTCGATCCCGCCGATGTCGTGCTCGGAGAGCGCGATCAGACAGGCCGCCCGACAGTTCAACGAGCAGACGCCGACCGGGGCCGACGGGACGGTGTCGGCGGCCGGAAGCCTCGTCGATCGCTCCGCCCCGTCGCGTTCGTGTTCCGAGAGGACCTCCTCGACGGCCCCGCGGACGCCCCGCTCGTCGGCCGTCTCGAGCATCGCCCAAAGCGAGTCCGGCGGTTCGATCCCGCGGTCTCGAAGCGCCGCGGCGACCGCGTCGGCGGCGGCGTCCCAATCGACCGCCAGGCGCACGAGCGTCCCGTCGAGATCGAACACGAACGTCCGGTAGGTCTCGCGCACAGCTACCCCCGGATCGACTCGACGACGTCCCGGCCGCTCGCGTCGAGGCCGCCGGCCTGTGCGACCGCCGAGGACCCGCCGCCGCCGCCGCCGAAGCGGTCCGTCAGCGTCTCGACGACGTCGGCCGCGTTCGCCTCCCCGGCCCCGACCGCGAGTTGGCCCGACGGGGTCGCGAGGACCAACACGTCGACGCCGTCGGGTCGATCCCGGACCGCCTCGGCCAGCGCGTCCGGGTCGGCCTCGAGGACGCCGGCCGCCCAGCGGAGCCCCTCGCGCTCGAAGGGATCGGCAGCGACGTCCTCGACGCGCCGTTCGACGCGCTCGGCGCGGAGTTCGTCTCGCTTTTCTTGGAGCGCCTCGCGGTCGGCCTGCAGCCGCTCGATCGCGTCCAAAAGCGACTCGGCGTTCGTCCCGAGCGCCCCGGTCGCGTCGGCGAGCGCCCGCTTTTCGGTCGCACGCCGGTCGATCGCCTCGGGGCCGACGGCGAACTCGATCCGCGTCAGCCCCTCCCCCGGATTCGATCGATCGAGGACGGTGACGGGGCCGATCTCTCGGGTGTTCGGGACGTGCGTGCCGCCGCAGGCCGCCGCGTCCCAGCCGTCGATCTCGACGATCCGGACGGTCTCGCCGGAGAGCCCCTCCTCTGTCTTCGTGTTGAACGCGACGTCGTCGCGGTTCAGCGCCTCCTCGCGGGGGAGCCGCTCCCAGGACACCGGGGCGGAGTCCCAGACGCAGCGGTTGGTGAGCGCCTCGAGTTCGACGACCGCGTCGTCGTCGATCTCGGAGGGCGTCCGGAGGTCGACCCGGACCTTCTCGGTCGTGATGTCGAACCCGCCGTAGCCGAGGTCCTCGAACAGCCGCCGCCCGGCCCCATAGAGCGCGTGGCTCGCGGTGTGGGCCCGCATACAGTAGCGCCGAAACGTCGGGTCGATCTCGCCGCGGACGGTCGTCTCGGGGTCGATCCGGCCGTCGATCGCGTGGACGACGGTGCCGTCTTCCTCCCGGACGTCGATCACGTCGTGGCCGTCGATCGTGCCGCGGTCGGCCGGCTGGCCGCCACCGGCGGGGTAGAAGTACGTCTCCGAGAGGACGACATCCGCGCCGCCGCGCTCGACTGTTGCTTCGAAACTGAGCGTTCCGGGATCGTCCGGAGCGTTCGACGGTGCCATACCGCGTGTATCCGCCCGGCGCTGGAAAAGTGGGTCGGTCACTCGGCGAGATCGACGTCGAGGGCCTCCTCGAGCGCCTCGACGAGCGATCCGCCGACGTTCGCGCGGGCGGCCCGGCCCTGCTCTACCGCGACGATGTCGTCCTCCTCGACGCCGAGGTCCGCGGCGAGTTCGTCGATCCGCAGGCCGGCCGCCTGTCGCGCCTCCTCGAGTGCGGCGCCGTAGCCGTCGACGAGATACGGGAGCGGGTCGTCCTCGTAGTCCGTCCCCGACTCGAAGTCGGTATCGACAGACCGGGCGTCGTCCATCCTGGCGGCGTTTCGGGCCGCCTTCCGCCGCCGCGTCTGCTCCGATCGCTGCTTGTCGGGATCGGACCCCGATCCCGACCTCGACCCCTCGCCGTGTTTCCGACACTCGCTGCAGACGTCCAGTTCCGCGCCGGCGACGGTTGTCGTCTCGAGCGACCGGCCCTCGGCACCGCAGAGTTCACACGCACCGCTGGGGCCGCTCCCGACGCCGCCGGTGGAGTACTTCGCCATAGTCCAACCGACTCCCGGAGCGCACTTCAACCCCGCGCTCGAACGCGCCGATCGCCCCGTCGAACCCCGGGATCGAGCCGCGGGAGCCGCCGGAGGGAGCGGCGATCGGGGGGAAAGGAAAGCGCTTTTATTGTACCCCGGGTTACGAAAGCACGCGGAACGAAACCAGCGTGCGTGGGTAGCCAAGCTAGGCCAACGGCGCAGCGTTGAGGGCGCTGTCCTGTAGAGGTCCGCCGGTTCAAATCCGGTCCCACGCACTGCCGGCGGCCACCGCCGCCGAACGACAGTGCGGGTGCTCGAAGACAGCACCCACGCATCACTTCTGGCGAACGAAACGGCGACCTCGGAGCCCGGCGCTCGGAACGCCCGAGGGCTCAGAACGTCCGCAGCGTCTGGAGGTCGTGTTCGGTCCGTGCGAACTCCGAGAGCCGGCGGCTCGCGTGACAGCCGGGGCAGTGAAACGTCCGCGCCGGATCCGGGAGCTCGCTCGGTGATTTCTGCCAGGCCTTTCCGCACTCCGGACACAGTAATCGGGCGTACGTCTCCATAGATGCTCCTACGCGGGTGGTGTATGAAAACTCTTGGCACGGTTCGGCCGGGCGACAGAAGCGCTGCGGCGCCCGCGGATCGGGGGTCAGCTCAGAGGTCAGGCCGTGGCGACTTCGCTCGCTTCGAGGAGCTCCTTGTAGCGGTTGCGGATGGTGACCTCGGAGATGTCCGCAACAGCCGAGACCTCGTTTTGGGTCACCTTCTGGTTGCACAGAAGCGCCGCGGCGTAGACGGCGGCGGCCGCGAGGCCGACCGGCGACTTTCCGGAGAGGACGCCCTCGCTTCGGGCCGCCTCGATGAGGTCGCGGGCCCGGCGCTCGACCTCATCGGAGAGTTCGAGGTCGCTGATGAACCGAGGGACGTAGCTCTCGGGGTCGGCGGGCTTGACCTCGAGGTTCAGCTCCCGGATGATGTAGCGGTAGGTCCGGGTCAGTTCCATCTTATCGACGCGCGAGACGCGCTCGACCTCGTCGAGGCTGCGTGGGACGCCGGCCTGTCTGGCGGCGGCGTACAGCGCAGCGGTAGAGACGCCCTCGATCGAGCGGCCGGGCAGGAGGTTCTCGTCGAGCGCGCGGCGGTAGATGACCGAGGCGGTCTCCCGGACGTTCTCCGGGAGGCCGAGGGCCGACGACATCCGCTCGATCTCGCCGAGGGCCTGTTTGAGGTTGCGTTCT
>NZ_JAQCNO010000028.1 GCF_028274965.1 Natronomonas sp.
TGGCCGACGGTCGCGTACGGGCCGATCTCGACGCGTTCGTGGACGACCGCGTTGTCCTAGACGTTGGCCCCCTCGGCGAGTTCGATCGCCCCGTGGTCGCCGCGGAGCGTCGCGTTCGGCCAGACGCTCGCCTCGGGGCCGACCGTCACGTCGCCGATGACGACCGCGGTCGGGTCGACGTACGCGCTGTCGTGGATCTCCGGGATCGTGCCGTCGAAGCTGCGTATCACGCCGGAGGGTTTCTCGCCGCCGGAATTAGATCACCGCGGGTCGGGAGATCCACCGACGGTGACCGGACGGTTCCGAGCGGCTACAGACAGATTTAAATACGCGGCACGTCCCCACTTTACTTGCAATGACACAGCACGAGGGTGCGTCGGCTTCGCCGGCGGATCGAGTTCTTCCAGGGCACACTAGATAGTACCTCAGAGATAAGTGAGGCCCGAATTTTCGACACAACGCTGCGCGACGGCGAACAGTCCCCCAGAACCTCGTTCTCCTACGAGGACAAACGCGAGATCGCGTCGCTGCTCGACGACATGGGCACCCATGTCATCGAGGCCGGCTTCCCGGTGAACTCCGAGGCGGAGTTCGAGGCCGTCCGGGACATCGCCGAAGCGACCGCCACCACGGTCTGTGGGCTCGCCCGCGTCGTGGACAAAGACATCGACGCCGCGTTGGATTCCGGCGTCGAGATGGTGCACGTGTTCGCGTCCACCAGCGACGTGCAACTGCAGGATTCGATGCACGCCACGCGCCAGGAGGCCCTCGAGCGCTCCGTCGAGGCCGTCGAGCGCGTCACGGACGCCGGCGCGAGTTGTATGTTCTCGCCGATGGACGCCACGCGCACGGACGAACAGTTCCTGATCGACGTCATCGAGGCCGTCTCCGAGGCGGGGACGGACTGGATCAACATCCCCGACACGGTCGGCGTCGCGACGCCGCGGCGGTTCTACGAGATGATCAACACCGTCTGTGCGCACACCGACGCGGACGTCGACGTGCACACGCACGACGACTTCGGGTTGGCGGCCGCGAACGCCCTGTCGGGGTACGAGGCGGGCGCGGCCCAATCGCAGGTCTCGGTCAACGGGATCGGCGAGCGGGCCGGCAACGCGGCCTACGAGGAGGTCGTCATGGCGCTGGAGTCGCTGTACGACGTGGACACGGGCGTCGATACGACCCGGATCACGGAGTTGGCCCGGATCGTTGAGGCCAAAAGCGACATCGCGGTGCCGGCGAACAAGCCGATCGTCGGCGATAACGCGTTCTCACACGAGTCCGGTATCCACGCCGCCGGCGTCATCGAGAACTCCGACACGTTCGAGCCCGGCGTGATGACGCCCGAGATGGTCGGTGCGACCCGGCAGTTGGTGTTGGGCAAACACACCGGGACCCACTCGGTACAGGAGCGACTCGAGGAGGCGGGCTTCGAGCCGACGGAGGCCGAGGTCCGGGAGGTAACCCGCATGGTCAAAGACCGCGGGGCGCAAAAGGAGGAGATCACCTTCGAGTTGCTCAAGGAGTTCGCCCGCGAGGTGGGCGTCCAACGCGAGGAGGTTCGGATCTGAGAATGCCCGTTTCGGGCGTTCATCCCCGGAGTGAGCCGCCGGTGCACCGTCCTCAGGCGGGCGTCGGCGCGCGAGCGACGGCGCGGAACGGGAACGTTTATTTTGCCCGACGGTACAGTACCGTCTATGACGACGGACGCGAGGGCCGAAACGGCGCGCGCGGACACCGTCGGCGTTGCGCTCGGTATCGTAGGGGCGTAGCCCCGATACCGACACCACACTCCTTCGAGGCGCGGATCGTACCGGACGCAGAGCAGCCCACAGGCAGAACAATGCACACAGGAAACGTCGACCGACGGCATCGAACGGGAGGAACAGCATGAGCGGAGAGCAGACGCAGGCGTCGAGCGAGACCGACATCGAGACCGAAACGGCGCCGAGAGAGGTCGAAACCGGGGCCGACGCGGTGGTTCGGTCCCTGGAGAACGCCGGCGTCGAGCACGTCTTCGGCGTCCAGGGCGGCGCGATCATGCCGGTGTACGACGCCCTGTACCACTCGGAGATCAGACACGTCACGATGGCCCACGAGCAGGGCGCGGCCCACGCCGCCGACGCCTACGGCATCGTCAGCGGCGATCCGGGCGTCTGCATGGCGACGTCGGGGCCCGGGGCGACGAACCTCGTTACGGGCATCGCCGACGCGAACATGGACTCGGACCCGGTCGTTGCGCTGACCGGACAGGTCCCGACGGAGTTCGTCGGCAACGACGCGTTCCAGGAAACCGACACCATCGGCGTGACGGGCCCGGTGACGAAGGCGAACGTGTTCGCCGACGACTCCGATACGGTCGGCACCGACGTCGGGACGGCGTTCGCGCTGGCCGATCGCGGCCGGCAGGGGCCGACCCTCGTCGATCTCCCGAAGGACGTGACGAACGGCGACACCGAAACGACCCCCGGCGTGCCGGAGCTTCCGGACACGTACGATCCCCCGGAGACAGCCGACGCGGAGGCGGTGTCGGCGGCGGCCGAGGAACTCGTCCGGGCCGACCGGCCGGCCATCCTCGCCGGCGGCGGCGTGATCAAGGCGGAGGCGAGCGAGGCGCTTCGCTCGTTCGCCAAGGAGCACGAGATCCCGGTCATCACGACGATGCCGGGGACGGGCGCGTTCCCGGAGGACCACGAGCTCTCCCTGGAGATCGCCGGCATGCACGGCACCGGCTACGCGAACATGGCGATCACGGTGACCGACTGCCTGCTTGCGGTCGGCACGCGCTTCGACGACCGGCTGACGGGCGGCGTCGAGACGTTCGCGCCGGACGCACAGATCATCCATGTCGACATCGATCCCGCCGAGATCTCGAAGAACATCGAGGCCGATCACCCGCTCGTCGGCGACGCGAAGGCGGTCCTCGGGCAGCTCGCCGACGCGATGCCCGGGTCGCCCTCAACGGACGCGTGGCTCAAGCAGTGTGAGACCTGGAAAGAGGAGTACCCGATGGAGTACGCCGCCCCGGAGGACGAGCCGGTCAAGCCGCAGTACCTCGTCGAGCGGTTCGACGAGGCGACCGACGACGACACGATCGTCACGACCGGCGTCGGCCAACACCAGATGTGGGCCTGGCAGTACTGGACCTGGAAGGTCCCCCGGACGTGGGTGACCTCGCACGGGCTGGGCGCGATGGGCTACGGGCTCCCGTCGGCGATCGGCGCGAAGTTCGCCGCCCCGGAGCGCGACGTCGTCTGTTTCGACGGCGACGGCTCCTTTCTGATGACGTGTCAGGGGCTGTCGGTCGCCGTTCGGGAGAACCTCGACATCACCGTCGTCGTCCTCAACAACGACGCGATCGGGATGGTGAGACAGTGGCAGGACGCCTTCTTCGGCGAGCGACACATGGCCTCGGAGTACCCGTGGGTCCCCGAGTTCGACACGCTCGCGGAGGCGTTCGGCGCCCGCGGGTTCCGGATCGACACCTACGACGAGGTTGACGAGGTCATCGAGGAAGCGATGGGCTACGACGGTCCGAGCGTCGTCGACGCGCACATCGACCCCGACGAGAACGTCTACCCGATGGTGCCGAGCGGCGGCGACAACGGGCTGTTCGCGCTGACGGAGGGCCAGCTATGAGCCGGCGCGAGGAGGTCCAACGACAGGGGCTGAAGGGCCCGAGCCCGGAAGAGCGACGCCGACCGATCGGCCGCCGCAACTCGCAGGGCATCCGGATCGACCCGGCGGTCGCGGCGGAGCCGGAGCCGCGGCGGACGACCATCTCGGCGTACGTCAAAAACGAGCCCGGCGTGCTCGCGGGGGTCTCGGGGCTGTTTCACCGGCGCCAGTTCAACATCGAGTCGCTGACCGTCGGGCCGACGCAAAACGAGGGGTACTCGCGGATCACCCTCGTCGTCGAGGAGCCGGACCCCGGCATCGACCAGATCAAAAAGCAGCTGAACAAGCTCGTTCCGGTCGTTCACGTCAGGGAGCTCGACTCGGACCCGGTCGCCTGCGAACTCGTAATCCTGAAGATAGACGGCGACGAACCGGACAAGGTGCAGGCGATCACCGAGATGTACGACGGTCGGACCCTCGATGCGGGCCCGGAGACGATCACGGTACAGATCACCGGCACCGAGGGCAAGATCGACGACGCGATCGACGCCTACGAGCAGTTCAACATCCGCGAGATCGCCCGGACCGGCCAGGCGGCGCTGGCGCGCGGCGCGGAGGAGACGGCGCGGGTCGACGAGAAACACACATAGCGAACAATGACCGAAGACGCAACAATATACTACGACGACGACGCGGACAGCACCGTACTCGACGACAGAACAGTGGCCGTACTCGGCTACGGAAGCCAGGGCCACGCCCACGCCCAGAACCTCGACGAGTCGGGCGTCGACGTGGTCGTCGGGCTCAAGGAGGGCTCCTCGTCGCGGGAGGCCGCGCGGTCGGACGGACTCGACGTGACGACGCCGCGGAACGCGGCCGAGCAGGCCGACATCGTGAGCGTGCTCGTTCCGGACACGGTCCAGCCGGACGTCTACGAGAACATCAAGGGCGTGCTCACCGAGGGCGACACCCTCCAGTTCGCCCACGGGTTCAACATCCACTACGGGCAGATCGAACCCGGCGAGGGCGTCGACGTGACGATGGTCGCGCCGAAGGCCCCGGGCCATCTCGTCCGCCGGAACTACGAGAACGACCAGGGGACGCCCGGCCTGCTCGCGGTGTATCGCGACGCGACCGGCGGGGCCCACGACACCGCCCTCGCCTACGCGAAGGCGATCGGCTGCACGCGGGCCGGCGTCGTCGAGACGACGTTCCGCGAGGAGACCGAGACCGACCTCTTCGGCGAGCAGGCGGTGCTCTGTGGCGGCATCACGTCGCTCGTCAAGACGGGCTACGAGACGCTCGTCGACGCGGGCTATAGCCCCGAGATGGCCTACTTCGAGTGTCTCAACGAGATGAAGCTCATCGTCGACCTGATGTACGAGGGCGGCAACATGGAGATGTGGAACTCCGTCTCCGACACCGCCGAGTACGGCGGGCTGACCCGGGGAGACCGCGTGATCGACGAGCACGCCCGCGAGCGGATGGAGGAGGTCCTCGAGGGCGTCCAAGACGGGACCTTCGCCCGCGAGTGGATCTCCGAAAACCAGGCCGGGCGGCCGAGTTACAGACAGCTCAGAAACGCCGAGCAGAACCACGAGATCGAGGACGTCGGGGCGGACCTCCGATCGCTGTTCGCGTGGGGTGAGGAGTGACGATGACCGAACGGCCGGACACGCTCGGCGACCTGAGCCACACCAACCCCTACACGGGGGCCGTCTTCGGCGACACGCAGACGTACGGCCGCGGGCGGACGGTCGCGGCCGACGGCGGCCGGGAGGCCCACGAGGAACCCGGCGGCGGGGCCGAAACGGACGGGGAGGCCCAATGGGAGTCCGAGACAGAGACAGAAACGCTCGCCGACGTCGAGCACGCCGGCGGGGACGGCAACGCCTCACAGCGGACGTTCGATCGCGGTGGCGGCCGATGAGCGACGGAACGCTGTACGACAAGGTCTGGGAGAAACACAAGGTGACGGAGCTGCCGAACGGGCAGGATCAGCTGTTCGTCGGGCTGCATCTCGTCCACGAGGTCACGAGCCCGCAGGCGTTCGGGATGCTCGAGGAGCGCGATCTCGACGTCGCCTTCCCCGATCGGACCTTCGCGACGACCGACCACGTCGTCCCGACGGAGGCCGACAAGCGACAGCGGCCGTTTCCGGACCGGGAGGCCGAGGAGATGCTCTCGGCGCTCGAACGCAACACCGCCGACAGCGGGATCACCTTCTTCGGGTTCGACTCGGGCAAACAGGGGATCACGCACGTCGTCGCGCCCGAACTCGGGCTCTCACAGCCTGGGATGACGGTCGCCTGCGGCGACAGCCACACCGCGACCCACGGCGCGTTCGGATCGATCGGGATCGGCATCGGGACCTCGCAGATCCGCGACGTCCTGGCGACCGGGTGTATCGCGGCTGACAAACAGAAGGTCCGGCGGATAAACGTCGAGGGAACCCTCGGCGAGGGCGTCTACGCGAAGGACGTCATCCTCAAGATCATCCAGGACCTCGGCGTCGACGGCGGCGTCGGGCACGTTTATGAGTACGGTGGCTCCGCGATCGACGCTCTCGACATGGAGGGCCGCCTCGCGGTCTGTAACATGTCGATCGAGGGCGGCGCCCGCGCGGGGTACATCAACCCCGATGAGACGACCTACGAGTACCTCCGCGGGCGGGAGTACGTCCCGGAGGGCGAGGCTTTCGAGGAGCGGAAGGCGTACTGGGAGTCGATCGCCTCGGACGCCGGCGCGGAGTACGACGACGTCGTCACCATCGACGCCGACGGGATCGACCCCCTCGTCACCTGGGGCATAAACCCCGGACAGGTCATCGAGATCGGCGACGCGGTCCCCTCGCCGGCGGACTTCGACGCCCGGACCGACAGGGAGGCCGCCGAGCGGGCACTCAAGCACATGGACATCGAACCCGGACAGTCCATGCTCGGGTACGACGTCGACGTGGCCTTCCTCGGCACCTGCACGAACGGTCGCGTGTCCGACTTCGAGGCGGCGGCCCGCGTCCTCGAGGGCAACACGATCGACGGCGACGTGCGCGCGCTCGCCGTCCCCGGGTCCGAGACCGTCCGCGCCGAGTGCGAGCGCCGCGGGATCGACGAGACGTTCATCAACGCCGGCTTCCAGTGGCGGCGCGCCGGCTGTTCGATGTGTCTCGCGATGAACGACGACGCGTTGGAGGGCGACGAGGTGTGCGCCTCCTCGTCGAACCGGAACTTCGTCGGCCGGCAGGGCTCGAAGGACGGCAGGACCGTCCTCATGAACCCCGCGATGGTCGCCGCCGCGGCGATCGAGGGGGCCGTGACGGACGCCCGCGAGTATCTCGACGACGACCCGACCGGCTCCGCCGGCGGCGTCGGCGACGGGGAGGTCGCGGACTGATGGCCGACGAACAGCACATCACCGAGGTCTCCGGCACCGGCGTTCCGATCCCGGGCGACGACATCGACACCGACCAGATCCTCCCGGCGCGGTTCATGAAGGAGGTCACCTTCGACAACATGGCCGACTACCTCTTTTATGACGCGCGGCGGGACGACGACGGCGAGCGCAACGAGCACCCGCTGAACCGCTTCGAGGGCGCGTCGATCGCGGTCGTCAACTCCAACTTCGGCTGTGGCTCCTCGCGGGAGCACGCGCCCCAGGCGATGATGCGGTGGGGCGTCGACGGCGTCGTCGGCGAGTCCTACGCCGAGATCTTCCGGGACAACTGCAAGTCGATCGGCATCCCGGCGGTGACGACGGACCACGAGACGGTGACGGAACTGCAGGCGTGGATCGAGGACAACCCCGACGGCGACGTCGAGATCGACGTCGAGGGCGAGACCGTCAGCTACGGCGGGCGGACGATCGACGTCGACATCACCGACGCGATGCAGGAGGCGCTCGTCGAGGGGATCTGGGACACGACGACGCTCATGTACTCGAACATGAGCAAAGTCGAGACGACCGCGGCGTCGCTGCCGTACGTCGAGAACGCCTGAGAGCGACGGCCGGATCGGGCGGCGCTGTGGCGTCGACGCGACACACCGACATGCTCTTTTCGGCTCCTCGCGGAGACGGGGTATGAGCGAGGAGATCGCGGTCATTCCAGGCGACGGGATCGGACGGGAAGTCGTGCCGGCGGCGCTCGAGGTCCTCGAGGCGCTGGATCTCGGCTTCGAGTTCCGGGAGGGGGTCGCGGGCGATCGCGTCCTCGAATCGCGAGGGGAGGCGCTTCCGGAGGAGACCTACGACCTCGCCGCGGAGGCGGACGCGACGCTTTTCGGGGCCGCCGGCGAGACGGCGGCCGACGTGATCCTCCCGCTTCGGGAGGCGGTCGGCTCCTTTGCGAACGTCCGTCCCGCTCGGGCGTACCCCGGCGTCGACTCGGTGCGACCGGAGACGGATCTCGTCTTCGTCCGGGAGAACACCGAGGGCGTCTACGCCGGCATCGAAAGCGAAATCGCCGACGGCGTCACGACGCTGACCCGCGTCATCACTGACTCGGCCTCCCGGAAGATCGCGGAGTTCGGGTTCGAGTACGCCGAGGCGAACGGCTACGACGACGTGACGGTCGCACACAAGGCGAACGTGATGCGGACGACCGACGGGCAGTTCCTCGACAGCGTCGCAACGGTCGCGGAGGCGGGCGGCTACGAGTACGACGAGGCGCTGATGGACGCGCTCGCGATGCATCTCGTGCTTCGCCCCGAATCGTACGGCGTCATCGTCTGTCCGAACCTCGCCGGCGACGTGCTGTCGGATCTGGCCGCCGGGCTCGTCGGCGGTCTCGGGCTGCTCCCGAGCGCCAACGTCGGCGAGGACAACGCCCTGTTCGAACCCGTCCACGGCTCGGCCCCGGACATCGCGGGCGAGGGGATCGCAAACCCCGCGGCGACCGTGCTTTCGGCGGCGATGTTGCTCGAGCATCTCGGGTACGACGCGGCCGCGGCGACGGTGCGAGATGCCGTCGAGACGGTCCTCGCGGAGGGGCCGCGGACGCCGGACCTCGGCGGCGACGCGTCGACGTCGGCGGTCACCGAGGCGATCGTTGAGCGGCTGTGATCACTCCTCGGCGGCCGTCCGCCTGACGTCCTCCCAGCGCCCGTCGGCCTCGAGGCTGGCCTGGAGCTCGTCGGCGTACGCCGAGACGAGCCGCTCGGCCTCCGAGAGCTTCTTCTCGTCGACCTCAGGGCCCGAGTCGCTGCCGTTTCCGAACCCGAGGGCGTCGACGATCCCGTCGAGGAGACCGCCGCCGGAGTCCGGGTCCCCGCCGGGGGTGCCCATCGGGCCCATCTCCGAGACCTTCTCGATCTCGGGCATCATCGACCGGAGTTCGGACGTGTCGGCGACGAGCGCCGCCGCCTCCTCCTTGTCGGGGTTTTCGATTTCGAACTCGATCGCCGTCATGATGAGCCCCCACTCCTGGCGGGAGAACTGCGAGTCGTCGATGCGGGGGGAGAACTCCTCGTCGACGGTCATCCGGTCGCCGACGATCATGTCCTGCCAGTCGGTCATAGAGGTAGTAGGGCCCCGGTGTTCTTATAGACCGGCGACCGGTCGGCGTCACAGGGGGCCGGGCAGTCGGAAAAACAGAGCCAGAGAGATGAAAAGGCGGGCGAACGCAGACGGGATCGCCCACACCGTCTCAGAACGCGTCGGCGGTGACCTCGATGTCGGCGTGCAGCGACTCCTTCATCGCGGCGTGGACGTGACAGATCTCCTCGCCGAGGTCGACGACGTCGGCGATCTCGTCGTCGCCGAGGTCGGCCTCGACGCGGAGGTGAAGCCGGATCGCCGAGAGGTCGTCGCTGTCGTCGAGGTCGGCTTCAGCCGTCGTTTCGATCCGGCCGAGATCGACGTCGAGCTGTCTGTCGGCCCCCGCCCGGCAGGCGAAGCCGAAACAGGAGGCGTAGTCCGCAACAAGCACCTCGTTCGGCGTCGGCCCGTCGGAGCCGGTCGCGTCGATGCTGAGCTCGAAGTCGCCGGCCCGACTGAGCGCGTGGTACTTCGCTTCGTTGACCGTCGTCGTCTCTATGTCCGGGTTGCTCATACGAGGGCGGTAGGCCCGCGGGCTACATAAAGAGACAGGGCGGTCGGCCGCGGCCGTCGCCCTACTCGAGGGTGAACGTCTCGTCGCCCTCGAGGACGACGGGGTCGGCCGCGGCCCCGGAGGCCGACAGCTCGCGCTCGAAGGTGTCGGTGTCGATCTCGATCGGCGGGAAGGAGTCGTAGTGCATGGGGGCGGCGTAGTCGGCCCCGACCCAGTCGGCGGCGATGGCCGCCTGTGCCGGCCCCATCGTGAAGTGATCACCGGCCGGAAGCGCGGCGAAATCGGGCTCCAAGAAGGGCCCGATGACCTCCCGCATCTCGACCATGAGGCTGGTGTCGCCGGCGTGATAGAAGGCGGTGCTGTCGGCGTCGGGTTCCTGCGTCGGCTTCGTCTCGGAAACGACGAACCCGGCGGGCATCCCCGCGGAGGTCTCATAGCCCGTCTCGATGCCGTTCGAGTGGTCGGCGCGGACCATCGTCACCCAGGCGTCGCCGCACTCGACGGTGCCGCCGAGGTTCATCCCCATGCCGCCGACGGCGTCCTCGAAGCCGTAGTGCTCCTCGGCGTAGGCGACGAGTTCCGGCGTCGCGGCCAGCGTCGCGTCGCTGAACGCGCCGGCGTGGGCAACGTGGTCCTCGTGGCCGTGCGTCAGGAGGACGTAGTCCGGGTCCTCGACGTCCTCTGGCTCGAGGTCCGTCTTGGGGTTCGCGAAGAACGGGTCGATGAGCAGGGCTGTCTCGTCGACGGTGACGTACCACGTTGAGTGGCCGTGCCAGGTGAGTTCCATGACGGGAGACGCTACGCCTGTCGGACTCTTAATTCTATTCAGGCGCTAACTCCATTTCCTCAAGGAGCAACGCAGGGAGCGAAGTGACCGAGTAGCGCAGTAGCGAGGGGATACAGCGCCGTTATCATCTCCCAGACACTCCGTGGCGGCCGGGCCACAGGCCCACGTCAATCAACGCCTGTAGAGACTGCGCTCCCTGCGGATACACCTGTATCTGCAAAGCGCGTCGTGGAAGCAGGAAGCCCCATCTTCGGCGAGCGAACCTCGTCAGCGGTGAGCGAGTGGGGTGGGGTAGTTCACTGTTGCGTGTCGATCGTCGGCGTTAGGGCCGAGCGGACCGACGGTCGGGGTACGCATGGAGATCGAACGGATCGACGGTAAGGGCGACGAGGACGGCGGCGGCGAGGGCGACGTCGCCGACGCGATGTCCGTCCGGCGGGCGGTGTTCGTCGACGAGCAGGGCGTCCCGGAGGACGTAGAGCGCGACGGCAAGGACGCCGAAGCGATCCACTTCGTCGCGTACGACGACGGGGATCCGATCGGGGCCGCACGCCTCCGGGAGGCCGAAGCCGGTGCGGCCAAGATCGAGCGGGTCGCCGTCCGCCCGGCGCGGCGCGGCGAGGGGATCGGACGGCGGCTGATGTCGGCCGCGGAGGACGCCGCGGCGCGCGAGGGGTACCGGCGGGTCGTCCTCCACGCGCAGGCGTCGGTCGTGGCGTTCTACCTGCGAATGGGCTACGAGACCGTCGGGGAGCGCTTCGAGGAGGCCGGGATCGACCACCAGCGGATGGAAAAGCCGCTCTGAGTCGGGCGCGACCGGGGGCGACGATCCGAGAAGCCTTATGATCGTACCCCGCGACGGTGGGACCATGCGACAGGTTCGATTCACCGATCCCGACGGCGACGTTCGGTACGGCGAGTGGACCGACGGCGGGACGATCCGGGCGGACCCAAAGCGGGAGGGCCGGGTCACCGACGAGGTGGCGACGTTCGATCCGTCCTCGGTCGACGTCCTCGCCCCCTGTGATCCCTCGAAGATCGTCTGTGTCGGGCTGAACTACGCGGATCACGCGGCCGAGCAGGGCGCGGACGTCCCCGACCGGCCGCTGTTGTTTCTCAAGACCCCGAACACGGTCGCGAGCCACGGGGCGACAGTCGAGTTGCCCCCCGGAAAGGAGCGGATCGAACACGAGGCCGAACTCGGCGTCGTGATCGCACGGCGGTGTCGGGACGTCCCGCGCTCGGAGGCAGAAGACGTCGTCGCGGGGTACACCTGCGTCAACGACGTCTCGAACCGCGACGACCAGCGCGTCGAGACGAACTGGGTCCGCGGGAAGTCCTTCGACGACGCCGCGCCGATCGGTCCGGTGATCGCGTCCCCGGAGGACGTTCCGGCCGACGCCGCGGTCCGGTGTCGCGTCAACGGCGACCTGCGACAGGACTCGACGCGCGATAAATTCATCTTCTCGGTCCCGGAGCTGATCGCCGAGATCACCTCGTATATGACCTTAGAGCCGGGCGATGTCGTCTCGACAGGGACGCCGGCGGGGGTCGGACCGCTCTCGGACGGCGACACCGTCGAGATCGAGATCGAGGGCGTCGGGACGCTCAGAAACGACGTCCGGATCGGGTAACCCGCGACCCCCGTCGGTTCGGGGCCGCGGCGGCTGCGCGGTCGCGATCAGAGGATCGTCGCCGGCGTCCCGAGCAGTCCGGCGACGACGAGCAGCCCGATCGAAAAGAGGACGCCGGCGTAGTAGAAGGGCCTCGCCTCCCGTGCCGGCTCGCGGATCTTGTCGTTCTCGACGCCCCGGGCGGCGCGTGCGCTCCCGATCTCGACGACGGCGGCGAGGCCGAACCAGAAGGCGAGCATCGTCAACACCAGATAGCCGCCGGTCGTGCCGGTCAGCGACGCCGGGTCGTACAGCGTCCCGGCGAGGTGCCCGCCGGTGAGAAACAACAGCAGCGCGCTGATCCGCGTCACCCACCGGAGCTTCGAGACGACGCGGCCGAACGCCGCCGGTCGGATGTCCCCGTCCATCGCGAGCGGCAGGACGGCCGAGGCGACGAACAGCACCGATCCGACCCAAAGCGCCGAAAGGCCCGTATGGACCGTGTAGATCGCGGTGTCTACGACCATACCGTACCGCCGCCCCGCCCGGACTTATAATCACGCACCGTCGCCGTCGGCCCGACAGCGCTCGATCGCCCACCGGAGGTCCGCGGGCGTGTCGACGCTCTCGAAGCTGTCGAGAGAGCCGTGATCAAGGAGGACAGCCCGGTCAACGACGGCGCGATCGAGCGAGGAGAGGTGATCGATGGTCCGCGGATCGGAGCCCTCGAGCGCGCGATCGCAGGCCTCGATCGTCGGCGCCCGCTCGTAGACGGCGTGTAGCGGTTCGAACCACGCGCTCGGACGCGGGACGGCCGCCTCGCGTCCGGCGGCCCGCTCGAAGAGATACGAGACGATGCCCGGATCGAGAAGCGGGAGGTCCGCGGCGACGACGGCGGCGTACTCCGTCGTGGCGGCTTCGAGCCCGGTCGAGATCCCCTCGAGTGCGCCCCGGTCCGGCTCGGAGGCCACCGCGAACGTCGGGTCGAGCCCAGCGAGGGCCTCCTCGATCGCCGGGCGCTGGTCGGCCCGGCAGTTGACGACCAACCGATCGGTGGCCCCGAGCAGGCGGTCGGCGACGCGTCTGACGAGCGGGGTGCCGGCGACGTCGGCGACGGTCGTTTCGGTCCCGCCCGTCCGCACCGACCGGCCGCCGGCGACGATAACCCCGGTTCGATCGCGCACACCGTGACGGTCCGTCGTCGCGGGCTTAATCCGTTCGGTCCGAGCGGCGTCGGCGGTTGAGCACGCTTAAGACGCGCGACGCGTTTAGTCCAGCCATGCAACCGCGGGACCTATCGAACCACACCGCCTACGAGGCCGGCCGGGGGATCGAGGAGGTCGCCCGGGAGTTGGGTCTCGATCCCGAGAGCCTCGTCAAGCTCTCCTCGAACGAGAACCCCTTCGGCCCCGCTCCGAAGGCGGTCGAGGCGATCCGGCGGCACGCGCCGTCGGTACACAGCTACCCGAAGTCATCGGCGGCCGATCTCAGAGAGCGCCTCGCCGGGGAGTTCGCCGTCGACGCCGGGCAGGTCTGGCTCGCCAACGGCGGCGACGGTGCGCTCGATTACCTCGCCCGGGCGACACTGCGCCCCGGCGACGGCGTGCTCGTCCCGACGCCGGGGTTCGCGTACTACGCGATGAGCGCGCGGTACCACCACGGCGTCGTCAACGAGTACCCTCTCCGGAAGTCCGAGGGGTTCGAACAGTCCCCCGAGGCGATCCTCGAGGCGTACGCCGGCGAGCGGATCGTCTACCTGACGACGCCGCACAACCCGACCGGAAGCGAGATCTCGCTCACCGGCATCAAGGCCGTCGCCGAGGGGACCGACGAGGAGACGCTCGTGCTCGTCGACGAGGCCTACGGGGAGTTCTCCGGGTCGCCGTCGGCGGTCGCGCTCACCGAGGAGCGCGACGACGTGGCCGTCCTTCGGACGTTCTCGAAGGCCTACGGGCTCGCGGGGCTGCGTCTCGGGTACGCCATCGTCCCCGGGGAGTGGGCCGACGCCTACGCCCGGATCAACACGCCGTTCGCCGCCTCCGAGATCGCCTGCCGGGCGGGGCTGGCCGCCCTCGACGACGAGGCCCACGTCGAGAAGACCGTCGAGACGGCGGCGTGGGCGCGGGAGTACGTCTACGAGACCCTGGCGTGTCCGAGTTGGGAGAGCGCCGGGAACTTCGTTCTCTGTGAGGTCGGCGACGGCGGCGACGTCGCGGCGGCCGCCCAGCGCGAGGGCGTCATCGTCCGGGACACGACCTCGTTCGGTCTCCCCGGGTGTATCCGGATCACCTGCGGGACGAGAGAGGGAACGAAGCGGGCCGTGGAGGTGCTCAACGGCCTCGTATGAGAGTCTGCGTGACCGGAACCCCGGGGACGGGCAAGACGACCGCCGTGGGGCGCGTCGGGACGGACCTCGAGGTGATCGCGCTGAACGACCTCGTCCACGACGCGGGGTTGATCGCCGGGACCGACGAGGAGCGAAACAGCGCGATCGCGGACATCGACGCCGTCGCGGCCCGCCTCTCCGGTCGGGACGGCGTCCTCGTCGAGTCCCACCTGGCACACCACCTCGAGGCCGACCGGGTCGTCGTGTTGCGCTGTCACCCCGAGGCGTTAACACGGCGCTTGGGCGGTCGGGGCGCGCCCGAGCGTGAGGCGGCCGAAAACGCCGAGGCGGAGGCCCTCGACGTGATCCTCTCGGAGGCCGTCGAGCGCCACGGACTCGATCGCGTCTACGAGATCGATACGACCGGACGGGACCCCGAGGCGGTCGCGGGCGACATCGAGGCGGTGCTCGACGGCGACCGGGACCCGACCGCCGGCGCCGTCGATTTCACGGGGTACCTATGACATGACGCTCGATCGCTTCAGGCCCGTCGCAGAGCGGATCCTCGAGCCCTTCGTGGGGATCGCCGACCGGATCGGACTGACCCCGGACGGCGTCAGCGTCATCGCGTTCGGGTTCGCCTCGCTCGCGGGGGTCGCCTACGCGCTCGCCGGCGTCGACGCGGTCGGGCCTGAGGTCGGACTCGGGGCGGGGCCGGCCCTGTATCTCGTCGGCGCGGTGTTCGTGCTCTGCAACGGGTGGATGGACCTCCTCGACGGCGCGCTCGCGCGCAGGCAGGGATCGGACTCCTCGGCCGGCGACCTGCTCGATCACGTCCTCGATCGCTACGCGGACATCGTCATCGTCGCGGGGCTCGCGGTCGGGACGGGCGCACACCTGATCGGTCTGGTGGCGGTGACGGGCGTGTTGATGACCTCCTATCTCGGAACCCAAGCGCAGGCGGTGGGGCTCGATCGGGTCTACGGCGGGGTTGTCGGCCGCGCCGACCGCCTCGCGATCATCGGTATCGTCACCGCCGTCGCGGCCGGCTACGGCGCGCCGGTCGGCGGGCGGCCGCTCGCCGTGTGGCTGTTGGTGTTTCTCGCCGTCGTCGGGCACCTGACCGCGCTCCAGCGGTTCTACTACTCGATGCGGGCGATCGACTGACCGCCGGGCGGGCCGGCGGAAAACCCTTTTGTCCCGCCCCGGTAACCTCACCTATGGTCCAGTGTGAGATGTGCGGTACCGAGACCGGGTCGCCGAAGACGGTCAAGATCGAGGGGGCCGAACTCGACGTGTGCGACGACTGCGCCGACTTCGGCACGGAGGTGAAAACGGACGAGACGTCCTCGACCTCGACGAAGTACTCCACGTCGTCGGGCTCGTCCGACTCGGGGTCCTCGGGCCGGTCCTCGGGGAGTTCCTCGAGCGGTGGCGGCAGCCGTCGGGACATGTTCGACGAGATGGACGAGGTGGCCCAGGACTACGACGACCGGATCAGAAGCGCCCGCGAGTCCGAGGGGCTCACACAGGAGGAACTCGCGGATCAGCTCAACGAGAAGGCGAGTCTCATCCGGAAACTGGAGCGCGGCGACGTGCTTCCGAGCGACACGATCCAGCGCAAGCTCGAACGCTCGCTCGGCATCGAACTCTCGATGGGTGGCTCGGGCGGCGACGACGAGTGGTCCGGCGGCTCCTCGACCGGCGGCACGACGCTCGGCGACGTCGTCAAGCGGAAGGACTGACCTCGAAACCGGCGGCCGCGGGGCGCTCGGCGCCCGAAACGACCCGAAACGCTTTGAAACGGCACCCGATATCTGCGGGTATGGCTACCGGGTCGTCGACCGACGGCGGAACGATCGGCCCCGATCGGTGGCCGTCGGTCCGCGAGGCCGGACGGGCGGCGCTCTCTGCGCTCGTCGCCGCGCCGGGCCGGAGCGCGGCGGTCCTGCTCGTCGCCGTTCCGTACGCCTGGCTCGGGTACTACGTCGTCGGGACGGTCACGGGCCGACACGGCGACGTCATCGTCGGCGGCGACTGGCTCACGCTCGTGTTCACGTCGTATGCGTTCCTGTCCGCCCTGGCGCTCGCCCACCGTATCCTCCGGGTCGGCCTGGAGGGCCTGACCGTGGAGTCGCTGTTGGACGTCGTCGTCTTGGTCTGGCTGACGGCGTTTTACTTCGTGTGGATGCTGGCGAGAGAGCCCGTCTCGGAGGCGACGACGGTCGCGGAGCTGTACGAGCCCCTCCTCGCCGGGGACCCCGGCGCCGTGCTGTGGGCGGCGACGGCGGTCGCGATCGGGGCGCTTGCCGCCGGGATCGTCGCGTTCCCGCGGGCCGGGAGCCGCCCGTTCAAGACGCGGTTTCGGACCGCGCTCGTGACGCTTCCCGGCGTCGTCACGGCCGCGGTCCTCCTGTTTCGGCCGGGCGTCGACTCGCTTCTGTGGCCGGCCGTGATCGGCGTGTTCCTCGGAACGCTCGTCGCCGGGGCGACCCGGATTCACGTGATCGCGACCGCGGTCGCAAAGGGGGCGTTCGCCGCGCTGTCGCTCTGCGTTTGGGCGATCGGCGCCCTCGGGTGGCTCGTGGTGTACCGGCGGCGGCCGCCGACCGGCGCCGTCGTTCTCGGACACGACCCCCAAAGCCACGCGGACCGAAACCCCGAGGATCGCCGGGGGGGCGGACAGTGACGGCGTTCGACCTCCGCGGCGAGCGACACCGCCTCAAACAGCTCACCGACGACGGCAACACCAAGCTCTTTACGAACAGGGACGGCGTCGAGTGCCCGGCCTGCCGGACGGCGTTCGAGCGGTTGTTCGTGACCGAGCGCGCGGCGACGTCGTTTCCGGAGAACGACGGCTCGCGGTTCTGTCTCCTCAACGAGTCCGACGCCGTGTACGTGTTCAGACACTGAGAGACGCGGCGGCAGGCGTCGGCTCGGCCGGGGGGATCGGGGCGGACCGGGGCGGTTCGGGGCGGTCCGAGAGCCGGTATAAACGCCGGGGATCGCGCCCGGATCGGCCGACCGAACGATCGGGAGAAAACCCGGATACTGCGGCCGTACTCGGCGGCGACTCTACCGGCGACACGAACGGTGAAATGCCCCAAACTTAATTAGCCGATCTCGGCGTACCGTGGAGTAACCCGACCACGGGCGGCGTCGGCGTTTCGCCGTCGGTCGCAAACGCTGTCGTCGGCCCGCCGGAGGCGAGCGGGGCCGCGACACGAGGCATATACAATGATCGACAATATACTCGGCGGAGACGATGACGAGGAACCGGACGAAAGCTCCACGGGTGGGGACATGGACGGCGGCCTCTTCGAGGGGGAGGAGGGAGGCGCTGGCGGCGATCTGGGCGGCGAGGACGATCTGATGGACGGTGGCGACGATCTGATGGACGGCGAGGACGACCTGATGGACGGCGACGACGGTATGACGTTCGACGACATGGAGGACGGCGGCAGCGCCACCTCCGCGGAGATGGACAACAGGATCGACGAACTCGAAAACGAGGTCGCGTCGCTGTCCTCGACGGTCAACACGGTCAAAAGCGAGAATGAGCAGATAAACGAAACGGTCGAGGAGGTCGAGGAGAACGTCAGAAAGCTTCTCGAAGTCTACGAGATGGTGACCCGCGGCGTGAACCCCTTCGTGGACGAAAACGAGATGGGGAACGCCTTCGGCGGTGGCGGTGGTGGCGGCGCTGGCGGCGGCGGCGCGGGCGACGGTGGTTCGATGAGCCTGTTCGGTGACGACGACGCGGAGTCCGAGGAGTCGGACGTCGACGACTCGATCGCCGACGCCGACGCCGACGAGTTCTTCGACGACGACTTCGACGCCGACGACGACCTCAATGGGGGGGGCGACGACTTCGCGGACTTCGACGACGAAATCGACGAGATCGACGACGACGGCGGCGAGGACGGCGATGGATTCGACGACTTCGACGACGGCGGTTTCGAGGACGGCGAGGACGGCTTCGCCGAGAACGGCGAGGACAGCTTCGGGGACGGCGATGAGTTCGACGACGAGATCGACGACGGCGGCGACGAGGGCGGCGGCGGGAAGTCCTTCGAGGAACTCAAAGCGGAGTACGAGTCCGGCGATGCCGACTGGGACGACGGCTCCGACGGGGACGGAGACGAAAGCGAGGCGTCGGCCGAGGACGGTGTGGCCGGGGTCGGAACCGACGGGGCGGACGGACCGATCGACGACGCGGCGGGCGTCGAGGCGGACCCGCTCGGCGACGAGTCGGGAGCGGGGATCGGTGGCGGCGGGGACGACACGATGAGCGGTGAGGACGACACGATGGACGGCGAGGGCTTCGACGGCGGTCTCGAGGAGGCGGCCAGCGCCGACGCGACGGAGCCGGCGGTCGCGGAGGCCGAAGCGAGCGGCGAGTCCGTGGGTGCCGTCGCGGGCGGCAAGCCGTACCTCGAACGGCTGCCCTCCGGGTACGCCGCCGACGTCGTCGTCATGGACTGGCTCGAGTTCCTCGTCGAGGAGGCGGGCATCGACGGGGCGGCGCGGACAATCGCGTACTACGAGGCCATCGAGTGGGTCGACGAGCCGGCCGCCGAGACGCTCCAGACGTTCCTGAACGGCTTCGGCGGCGACGTCGAGGCCGACCCCGAGCCCCGGTCGTCGCTGACCGTCAACCACCACAACACCAGCCTCCGGTTCATCAGTCGGATCGCGAACCCGGACATGGAGATGGTGTCGTTCGGCGAGGCGGGCGGCCGCAGGGAGCGACCCTCCGCCGACCGGGGCGGCCGTCGAAACGCTCACACCGGTCCAGCCGGGGCGACCCCCGAGAGCGCCCGGAGCGGTCCGGAGGCGAGATACCGCGGCATCGAGTCCGACGGCGGGCGCGAACCGCCGGCCGCCGGTGGCGGGGACGGCGATCGGGGGACCGAACCGGACGAGCACCGCCCGCGTGCGGGGAGCTTCGAGTGGAACGACGGAGGGATCGAGTAACGCATGCAGCGCAAACGCAACATCCGCTCGCTCGGCCTCGACGACCACGACCGACTGAACAAGGAGCTCGGCGGCGGGATCCCGCGGGGGAGTATCGTCCTCATGGAGGGCGACTACGGCGCCGGCAAGAGCGCGATCAGCCAGCGGATGGCCTACGGGTTCTGCCGGGAGGGAACAACGGTGAGTCTCCTGTCGACGGAACTGACCGTCAGCGGGTTCTTAGACCAGATGAACTCGCTGTCGTACGACGTCGTCGATCACCTGCTCGACGAGGAGCTTTTGTTTCTCCACGCCGACCTCGACACCGGCGGCGTCCTGTCGGGGGACAGCGAGGAGGACAGCCGCATGGACCTCCTGACCCGGCTGATGGACGCCGAAACGATGTGGACGGCCGACGCGATCATCATCGACACGTTCGACGCCATCCTCCGGAACGACCCGACATTCGAGTCGCTGATCAGGAAAAACGAGGAGCGCCAGGCGGCCCTCGAGATCATCTCGTTTTTCAGAGACATGATCTCGGAGGGGAAGATCATCATACTGACCGTCGACCCCTCCACCGTCGACGGCGACGCGATCGGCCCCTTCCGCGCGATCGCCGACGTGTTCATCGAGTTGGAGATGGTCGAGGTCGGCAACGACGTCCGCCGGCAGGTGAACGTCAAGCGGTTCGCGGGGATGGGCGAACAGGTCGGAGACACGATCGGGTTCTCCGTCCGGTCGGGGACCGGGATCGTGATCGAGAGCCGTAGCGTCGCCTGATCATGACTGAATTGGGAACCGCAAAGCCGTCCGACGAGCTCCGACAGGCCGCGGCCAAGCGGCCCCACCTCCAGGAGCACCTCAAGAAGTTCAAACAGATCACCGGGGAGTTCCCGCTTTTCATCGACAGCGCCGACGACGAGTACGAGACCGACTACCCGAACGTGCTCTACCCGGTCGGCGGCCCGATCTACTGTCACATCTACGGGGACGTCGGGCGGGACATGAAGTACTACGCGATCGAGCCGACGCTCTCGGAGAGCGAGGCCGAGATGTACGACCACATCAAAGACGAGCTGCTCCGCCGCAGCGTCAGCAAAAAGGCCCCGGAGAGCGAGGCCGAGTACGGCGATCGGATCGAGGAGCTGCTCTCGGAGTCGACGAAGATCAAAGGCGACGAGCCGGAGGACCTCTTCGAGCGGATCCGCTTCAAACTCGACCCGAACACCGAGGAGATCGCCCAGGGCACCTTCGAGGACATCCGCTACCGGCTGAACCGCGACATCGTCGGGCTCGGCCCGCTGGAGCCGGTGATGCGCGACCCGGCGAACGAGGACATCCACGTCATCGGGCCCGACGAGTGCTACGTCGACCACGAGGTCTACGGGATGTTGAAGACGACGGTGGACTTCGGGAGCGAGGACGAGTTCGACAACTGGCTGCGGAACATGGGCGAGCGGATCGGCGATCCGCTCAGCGACTCGGACCCGATCGTCGACTCGACGCTCCCCGACGGTTCCCGTCTGAACGTCATCTACAGCGACGACGTGAGCCTGAAGGGGCCGAGCCTGACGATCCGACAGGGGACAGAGGTCCCGCTGTCGATCAACCAGATCACGAAGTGGGGGACGCTGTCGCCCGAACTCGCGGCGTACCTGTGGCTCTGTTTGGAGAACGAGCGGACGGTGTTCGTCGTCGGCGAAACGGCGTCGGGAAAGACGACGACGCTCAACAGCATCATGTCGTTCATCCCCCGGGATTCGAAGATCTACACGGCCGAGGACACCGCCGAGGTGCTCCCGCCGCACGACACCTGGCAGCAGCTGCTCACCCGGGAGGGCGGCGGCGAGGACACCGAGGACGTCGACATGTTCAACCTCGTCGAGGCGGCGCTGCGCTCGCGGCCCGAGTACATCGTCGTCGGCGAGGTCCGCGGTGAAGAGGGGCGGATGGCGTTTCAGGCCGCACAGACCGGCCACCCGGTCATGCTGACGTTTCACGCCTCGGACATCGTCTCGATGATCCAGCGGTTCACGGGCGAACCGATCAACGTCCCAGAGACGTTCATGGACAACGCGGACGTGGCGCTGTTCCAGAACCGCGTCAAGCAGGGCGACGACGTGTTGCGTCGGGTGACGAGCGTCCAGGAGATCGAGGGGTACTCGAAGGAGATGGAAGGCGTCGTCACCCGGCAGGTGTTCTACTGGGACCCCGTCGAGGACGAGATCGTCTTTCAGGGCATGAACAACTCCTACGTGCTCGAAGAGCAGATCGCGGAGCTGCTCGGGTACCCGGACACGCGGAAGATCTACGACGACCTCCAGTACCGCGCGGACCTCATCGAGCGGATGATCCAAGAGGACATCCTCGGGTACCACGAGGTCAACGAGGCGATCGAGAACTTCCAGCGCGACGGGATCGAGGGGCTGCCGTTCACCATCACCAGGAGGGACTGACCGATGGGGGTCACCGGACGGACCGCACAGGCGACGCAGGCGATCGGGTCGGTGCTCGAGGCATACGACCGGATGGAGATGGACGCCAGGACGTACGTGCTGGCCGTCCTCGTTCCCACGACGGCGCTGTTTCTCGGGACGATCGTCCTCGCGCTCGTCTGGGAGACGCTGGACTTCGTTCGACTCCTCCTGCCGGTGTTGGGCGCGGTGTTTCTCGGGGTCGGGGTCGCATATCCGAAGGTGTCTCTCGATAGCCGCCGCATCGAGATGGAAAACCGGTTTCACCTGATGGTCACGCACATGACGGTGCTGTCGACGACCAACATCGACCGCGTGGAGGTATTCAGAAAGCTCGCCCAAGAGGAGGAGTACGGCGAGTTGACCGTCGAGAACAGCCGGGTCGTGCAGTTGGTCGACACCTGGAACCAGAGCCTCGACGACGCGCTCCGGCGTCGGGCGAAGTCGGTCCCGAGTGAGTCACTGACGGACCTGTTCGATCGGCTCGCGTACACCCTCGGGGCCGGCCAGGAGATGTCGGATTTCCTCTTCGAGGAGCAGGGCGTCATCATCGAGAACTACCGGACGATCTACCAGCAGTCGCTCGACAACCTCGACGTGATGAAGGACCTGTACCTCTCGATGGTGCTCTCGATGACGTTCGCGTTGGTGTTCGCCATCGTCCTCCCGATCCTGACGGGGACGAACCCGACGTTCACCGTCGGCGCGGTCATCGCGATGTTCGTCTTCGTCCAGATCGGGTTCTTCCTCGTCATCCGCGCCATCGTGCCGTACGATCCGGTCTGGTACCTCGAGGAGGGCTACCGGACGCGCTCGAAACAGCTCATCTTGGGCAGCACGATCGCCGGCGTCGTGCTGTTCGCGCTCATCACCCTCTCGATGCTTGCGAGCGCGTTCGGCGTGCCGCCGTTCGGGCTTCTCGTACCGCTCGGATCGATCCCGACGCCGCTGTATCTCGCGATCCCGACAGTGCCGTTTCTGTTTCCCGCCGTCGTGTTCCGCCGACAGGAGCGGGCGATAGTCGAGCGCGACGAGGAGTTCCCGAGTTTCATCCGCGCGCTGGGGGCAAGCGAGAGCGCGAAGCAATCGACGACCTCGACGGTGCTTCGGACGCTCCGGAAGAAGGACTTCGGCTCGCTGACCGGGACGATCGACTCGCTGTACCGGCGGCTCAACATGCGGCTCGACACCGAGAGCGCCTGGCGGTACTTCGCCGAGGACACGAAGTCCTACGTCATCCAGAAGTTCAGCGAGATGTACCTCATCGGCCGGGAGATGGGCGGGGAGCCGAAGCTGCTCGGGGAGCTGATAAGCGAGAACATGAACCAACTCGCACAGCTCCGCGAGCAGCGCCGACAGGTGACGGTGACGCTCGTCGGCCTGCTGTACGGCATCAGCGCCGCGTCCACGTTCGCCTTTTTCACCGGCCTGGAGATCGCGATCATCATGTCCGGCTTCGAGATCGACATCAGCGGCGGCGTCGAGTTCGGAACGCTCATCCACACCGACATGTACAACGTGCCCTTGCTCCGCTATCTCCTGCTGTTGGTGCTTTTGTTCAACGCGGTGATCTCGTCGCTGACGATCCGGACCGCCGACGGCGGCCACTACGGGAACGCGCTGTTGCACTTCGTGGTTCTGATCTGGGTCGGCTGTCTGACCGCCGTTGCGACCGAGACGTTGATTAACACGCTACTGGATGTGGACCTATGAGCGACGAACAGGCCGTCGCGGACTTCGTCGGCCGGTTCGCACGGAACCCCGATACGGGCGGCAACGGCGAGCCGGCGGAGGGCCGGATCGTGATGAGCCAGCGGCGCCTCGTCGTCGCCGGCGACGACGAGCGGCTCACGATTTCGCTTTCGGACGTCGTCGACGTCGTCGTCGGGAGCGTTCCGCCGCACCTCCGTGATCTGTTCGACAGCACGGTAACGATCGGGTACCGATCGGGCGACACCGTCGAGACGGTCCTCGTAGAGGCCGACGAGGGGACCGTCTCGAAGTTCCGGACCGTCCTGTTCCGGTGTCTGCTCGGCGGGACGAAAGCACGGATCAAACACCCCGCACGCGTCGGCGGCCGGGTGACGGACGAGCCGGTCAGGAAGGCGAAGCTCACGATCGAACCCGAGCGGGTGCTGTTCCGCACCGGGGCCGGGACCGACCGCATCGACATCACGAGCGTCATCGAGTTCCAGCGGGTCGAGCAGTCGATCGGCGAGTCGACCGGGCCGACGCTTCTCGTCAAGCACGCCGACGAGGGGCAGGTGTCGACGTCGCTCGTCGCGCCGCTGTCGGCGCGGCGGCTGAACCTCCTCGGGCGGTTCCTCCGGATCGAGTACAGCGAACTGCTCGAGGAGGTCGGAGAGATCGGCCTCACGGAGTCACAGAAGCGGCTCCTGGTGACAATCTACGCCACGGGCGGCGACATCGACTTCGGCAGCGTCCTCAGCGGCGACGCCGCCCGGGCCACGAACGTGCTCAACGCGCTCCGGGAGAAGGGCCTGATCAGAGAGGACGAGGACGCGATATCGCTCACCTCGAGCGGGCAGATAATCGTCAGCCAGCGGCTCGAGGACGTCAACATCTGACCGGCGCCCTCACAGCCGCAGGCGTTGCCGGCCGCTCCGGTCCGTCGGGTCCGCTCCGTGCGCCCGATCCGAGTGGTCCGAGCGACGCCCGGTAACACCGGTGTCAGCGCGTATTCAAGTCCCTCTGGCCCGTAGGGACGGTAATGTCAACGCCACCACCGACGCCCGGCATCCACCACGTCACGTGCATCACGAACGACCCGCAGGGGAACCTCGATTTCTGGATCGAGACCCTCGGGCTCCGGCTCGTCAAGCGGTCGGTCAACCAGGACGATCCCGGGACGTATCACTTCTTTTTCGCCGACGCGGAGGGGACGCCCGGGACGAGCATGACCTTCTTCCCGTGGGAGGACCTCTCGCGCGGGAAGGTCGGCTCCGGACAGGTCAGCCGGACGGCCTTCCGGGTGCCGGAGGGCAGCCTCGGGTACTGGGAGGAACGCTTCGAGGAACACGGCGTCGAGTACGGCGACCGCCTCGAGCGCTTCGGGGAGACCGTCCTCCCCTTCGAGGACCCCGGGGGGCTCCCGGTGGAGCTGGTCGAAGTCGAGGTGGACGAGGAGGACCCGACGGTCCCGTGGACGGCGTTCGTCCCCGAGTCGGCCGCGATCCGGGGGTTCCACTCGGTGACGCTCTGGCTCGGCGATCCCGACCCGACGCAGGATCTCCTCCGGACGATGGGCTTCGAGGAGGTCGGCACCGAGCGGGCGGAGGGCGACACCCCCGGCGACGAGCGGACCCGGTTTGCGGCCGCCGGCCCGGTCGGCGCCTACGTCGACGTGTTGCCGACGATCGAGGGCGGCCGGCAGGGCTCGGGGACGGTTCATCACGTCGCCTTCCAGACGCCGACCGACGAGGATCAGGCGGCGATGCGGGAGGCCGTCCGGTCGGCCGGGCTCCGCCCGACGGAGCAGATCGACCGCCACTGGTTCCGCTCCGTGTACTTCCGGGAGTTCGGCGGCGTGCTCTTCGAGTTGGCGACGAACGGCCCGGGCTACGACAGCGACGAGCCGCTCGAGGACCTCGGCGGACGGCTCGTCCTCCCGGGGGAGTTCGAGGCCCGCCGCGAGGAGATCGAGCGATCGCTGCCCGACGTCGCGGTGCCGAGCCCCGAACAGTCGGCGGCCGGCGCGGACGACTGAGAGGCCGGTCGTCGGCCGCCGGGCCTCGGCCCTCGACCATCGGCCACCGCCCCCGACCGTCGAGCTGACGGGGACCCGCTGCGCCGGACGGCGCGGCTGCGTTCCGTGGTATCCGTCCGCGAGCGGACGAGCGCTACTGGTTGTTCATCGATTCGCTCGCGATGTTTCGCCCGCGGGGTTTCAGCGCGACCTCGCGGCGGATGCGGACCTCCTGGAGGACGTCCAACTCGACGAGTCGCTCGTATATCTCCTCGACGTCGTCGGGGTCCATATCGAGGAACTCCGGCACCTCGAACGAGGACACCCCCGAATAAAGCGCCATCAGCACCTCGGTCTCGTCCTTGTTGAGGTCGATCGAGGAGGCGTTCTGCTCGGCGCCCCGCCGCAGCACGGAGCCGAGCACGGAACAGTGCTTGTCGCTGCCCGAGAGGTGCGTCTCGACGCTCGTGCCGTCCTCGGTGTGTTCGGTCTCGAGGACGCGGCGCTCCTTCGAGTTGACCGTCCGTTCGGTCCCCTCGATGGTGCCGACGTCGTCGATTTCGATCTGGACGAAGGATCCGTCCTCGACGGCGAGGTTGACCGCGTCTTCGTCGATCTTGACCCTGGCCTTCCGCCACTCGACGTCCTGGACGACGCCGCCCTCGATCGCCGGGTGCTTGATCAACACGATCTCGCCGTCGAGGATCGTCTTGTGCAGCGTCCGCTCGAAGCTCTCGGATTCGCCCGTCGAGACGAGATACACGTCGGTACCGATCCGGACGCTCACGTAGTCCGAGACCTGCGCGATCGCCCGGTTGACGTCGTAACGGCCCTCTATCCGGTCGATCTTCGAGAGCTGCAGCGTCCGTTTCCCGCTCGCCCCCGCGAGGACGAGCCGGCGGTTCGACAGCAGGATCCGGCCGTCGGTCCAGTCGATGTCGCTGAGCTTCTCGCCGTCGCGGACGACCCGGGTGAACCGCCCGGTCGTATCGAGGAGCTTGCGCTCGGATCTGCTCACGGCACCTCACCCCCGATCCCGCCGAGCTTCGAGAGCGCGGAGAAGGCCTGCTCGCGGAGGGTGTCGCTTTCGGTCCGGTCGACGAACTCGCCGAGCTCCTCGCGGGTCTCGTCGCCGCCGACCTTTCCAAGGATGAAAAGCGCCTTCGCGCGGGCCGTCTCGGGCGCCTCGCCGCGTTCGTTTCGGACCAACGCCAGGAGTTCGGTCTCGAGGTCCGGATCGTCGAGTCTGGTGAGACTCGTCGCGGCGAACTGGGCCGTCATCGCGTCCTCGGCGTCGAGCGCGTCGATGAGCGCGTCGCGTGCGGTGTCGCGGTGGTCGGTTCCGACGACGCGACCGAGCAGCCACGCGGCGTTCCGTCGCTGCGGCGTCCCGGAGCTCTTCGTGAGAATCTCCGAGAGCGGCGGGACCACCTCGTCGGCCATCGCCGATTCGAGCCTGTCGGCGGTCGCCTCCCGGACGTCGTGGCTCCGCTGTGCGGGGGCGTTCGAGAGGATCTCGACCATCGAGAACATCGCGGTCCGGCGGATCGCCTCGTACTCGTCCTCGAGGTACTCGACGAGCGTCTCGACCGGTTTGACGCTTCCGAACTCGCCGAGGGAGTCGGCGATGACGCGACGGACCGAGGCCTCCGGGTCGTCGTCGGCATCCAAAAGCACCGAAAGCGCGGCCTCGGTGCCGATCTCGCCGAGGGCCGCCGCGGCCGCCCGCCGCGTCTCGGCGTTCGCGTCCTCGCGGAGGCGCGCTTCGAGCGGCTCGACGGCGCGGGGGTCGCCGATCCGGCCGCATGCGCGGGCACACCGCGAGCGCACGCGAGGGTCGGGGTCGCCGAGGCGCTCGACGAGCGACGCGGTGACGCCGGGGTCGCCGACCCGCCCCAGCCCGGTCGCGGCCGCCATCCGGAGCTCCGGCTTCTCGTCGTCGAGGACCTCCTCGAACGTCTGTGCGGCGACCCAGTCGGCGGCGGTGTCGAGGTCGTTCTCGGAGAGCTCGTTGACGACCCGCTCGAGCGCGTCCCGGCTGTGTTGATCGAGCGCGTCGACGGCGGCGGCTCTGACGGCCTCGCTGTCGTCTCCGGCGACGACCGAGACGAGGACGTCGACGACCGATTCGCCCCCGCGTTCGTCCCCGGAGCCGTCCTCGGGGTCGACGCGCATCCCGAGTTCGTTCTCCGTCGCCGAGTCCAACAGGAGTTCGGACTCGTCGACGTCGTCGGACTCGAAGAGCCCGCCGATGATCTCGGCCGCCCGGCGGCGTATCGAGGGGTTGTCGCTCCGGCGGAGCGTCTCGACGAGTTCGTCGACGTCGCGCTGTCGCTCTAGTTCGTACAGCGACATCTCACGCTCTCCGGTAGATGTGTTTGCTCCTGTCGTACGGTTCGTACGCCTCTCTGAACGGGCGCGGCAGCGTCTCGGATTTGCCGATCGTCAACACGCCGCCGTCCCGCAGCGCGTCGGTGAGCGTCTCGAAGATGGGCTCTTTGTACGACCGATCGATGTAGATGAGCAGGTTCCGACACAGAACCAGATCGTAGCCGCGTTTCGCCCGGCCGCTTATCAGGTCGTGCTGTTCGAACGACACCATCCGCTTGACCGCCGGGACGACGCTGAAGGACGTCCCGTCCTCGGAGATCTCGACGTGGTCGTCGGGCGCCGACAGCGGCTCCAGTTGCGCCCGGATGTCCGTGGTGCGGGTCGACTCGTACACGCCGTCTCGGGCCTCCGAGAGCGTCTCCCCGTCGATGTCGGTCGCCGTGATCTCGACGGACGCGTCGTCTATCTCGGGGTCATCGCGGGCGAGCATCGCGATCGAGTACGGCTCGCGGCCGTCCGCACAGGCCGCACTCCAGCACGCAACGGTCCCGCGGCCGTCCGTCATCCCCCGGAGGACCTCCCGGATCCCCTCCCAGACGCTCGGGTTCCGGAAGAAACTCGTCACGTTGATGCTCAGGGCGTCCAAGAGCGCCTCGCGTTCGTCCGCCCGCTCGGAGAGGACGTCGAGGTACGCCGAGTACCCCTCGCAGTCGGTCCGGCGCATCCGGGCGGAGATGCGCCGATCGAGGTACGACTCGTTGTACGAGTCCGGCTCGAAGGCCATCCGGTCGGCGATGTACTCTATGACCGGCTCGATTCCGGCGTCGGGGTCGCTTCGGCTCATCGCTCTAGACTCACCACGTCGAGGATCGGGACGATGTTGCCGTCGCCGAGTATCGCGGTCCCGCTGAGCCCCGGGATCCCGCTCAAGGACCCCTCGAGCGGCTTGACGACGACCTCCTCTTGGTCGCTGAAGGAATCGCACTGCAGCGCGACCGGCCGGACCGACTCGCGGATCCGGATCAGCATGCCGTCGTCGCCGCCGGCCGCATCGACCGCGGCGCTCGGGTCCGAGGGTTCCGGCGCTTCGAGGTCGCCACCGTCGGCCGCGACCGCCGACCCGGCGGCCTCGGGGCCGCCGTGGTCGAGTTCGAGGGCCTCGTCCAGCCGGATGACCGGGTACACCTCGTCGTCGTGGCGGACGACCGTTTCGCCGCTGACCGTCTCGGTGTCGGTCGCGTGGGTCAACTCGTCGATGTTCTTGATCGGGACGCCGTACTCCTGGTCGCCGACGTTGACGAACAGGACGTTGACGATGGCGACCGAGACCGGCAACCGGAGTTCGACGGTCGTTCCCTTGCCGGGCGTGCTGTCGACGTTGACCGTCCCGTCGAGCTGTTCGACGGTGCTGTGGACGACGTCCATCCCGACGCCGCGGCCGCTCACGTCGGTCACCTCCTCGGCGGTCGAAAAGCCGGGGTGAAAGACCAGATCGTACGCCTCGCTGTCGGGCATCGCCTCGGCCTCCGACTCGGAGACGATCCCCTCCTCGATCGCCTTCGAGCGCATCGCGTCGGCGTCGATCCCGCCGCCGTCGTCCTCGACGGTGATCGTGACGTGATCGCGCTGTCTGGACGCGCGGAGTTCGATCGACCCCTCGCGCGGCTTGCCGGCGGCCTCGCGTTCGTCCGGCGACTCGACGCCGTGGTCGACGGCGTTCCGGAGGATGTGGATGAGCGGGTCCTCGATCTCCGTCAGGATCGAGCGATCGAGTTCGATGTCCTGTCCGTGCATCTCGAAGGAGACCTCCTTGCGTTGGCTCCGGGCGACGTCGCGGACGACGCGGGGGAGGTTGCTGACCACCCGTCGCAGCGGGATCAGCCGCATGTCCATGACGGTGTTTTGGAGCCGCGAGGTCACCTTATCGAAGTCGTTGAGGCTCGTCTCGGCCGTCTCGAAGTCGCCGTCCTCGATCGCTCTGCGGATCGTGATCCGGCCGGTGACGAGCTGTTCGACGAGCCCGTGGAGGTCGTCGAGTCTGTCGACGTCGACGCGGACCGAGGAGATGTCGCTGCCGCCCGAACCGCCGGACGACGAGCCGGACTCGGAGGAATCGGAGGAGTCGGAGGAGTCGGAGGAATCGGGCGTCGAGTCCGAGCCGTCCTCGTCGGCGTCGGCGTCAGCGTCAGCCTCGACCTCTGCATCGGAGCCCGTCTCGACGGTCCCGTCGGTCCCCTCCTCGTCGCTCTCACCGGCGTCGCCCTCGGCGCCCGGAGCCGCCCCAGAGGCGCCCTCGGAGTCGGACTCGGGTTTGGATTCAGGGTCAGACTCGGGGGCGGATTCTGCCGGGTCGGCCCCGAGTTCGGCCGTCTCGAAGGCCTCGACGGCACCGATCGATCCGAGCGTGTCGGCCAGTTCCCCCGCGTCGCCGTCGGGGACGAACACATCGAAGGAGCCGTCGTACTCGCCCTCCTCGATCGCGTCCCTGGCGGGGGCCGTCTCTATGGCGTCGACGGCGTCTGCGATCGGTTCGAGCACCAACATCCCGTCGACGCCCAACATCCCGTCGGGATCGACGTCGACCCGCGCGTGAGCGACGCGGTCGGCGTCCTCAAACACCGGCGTCCCGTCGGCGTGTGCGAACGCCGCGTCGGCGCCGTCGCCATCGGGTCCGGGGTCGGGGTCGGGGTCGGGGGCAGACCCGGACTCGGACTCGGACTCCGGTTCGGATTCAGCGTCGACGGCGGGATCGGCGTCAGGCCCGCCCGCGGAGTCCGCGGCGGCGTCGGCCACGGCCTCGGGGCCGTCCTCGATCGCCGCGCGGAGCCGCGCCGTCGTCGATTCCGTCTCGACGGTCGATTCGCCGTTGGCCTCGATCTCGTCGACGATCCTCTCGATCCGATCGACGCCGTCGAAGGCCGCGTCCATGATCCCCGGCGTCACGTCGATCTCGCCGTCGCGGATCTCGTCTAAGAGGTCCTCGAGCACGTGGGCGAGTTCGCTGGCGTCGGAAAAGCCCATCGCGCCGAAGTTCCCCTTCAGCGTGTGGGCGGTGCGGAACACGGATTCGATCGCCTCGTCGTCGTTCGGATCGTCCTCGAGCGCGAGGAGCGCGTTGTTGAGATCGGTGATGCTCTCGCGAGATTCGGAGACGAACGCGTGGATGTGGTCTTCGTTCATGAGTGGTCCTCCGTCGTGATCGCGTCCAGAACGCCCGCAGCGAGTTCCTCGCGGGGCCGAACGTCGTCGACGACGCCGGTCTCGATCGCCTGCTGTGGCATCCCGAACACCGCGGATGTCTCTTCGTCCTGTGCGAGCACCGTTCCGCCGGCCGCGCTGACGTCGCGGACGCCGGCCGCCCCGTCGGCCCCCATCCCGGTCAGGATCGCGGCCGTCAGCGGGCCGTCGATCTGTGCCGCCGCCGTCCGGAGTGTCACGTCGATCGCCGGCCGGACGTTGTTGACCGGATCGCCCTCCGAAAGCGAGACCCGGACGCGCCCGCCGCCGTACCCCGAGACCTCCAAGTGCGACCCGCCCTTGGCGACGAGCGCCTCGCCGCCGCCGATCCGGTCGCCGTCGGAGGCCTCCCGGACGTCGTACTCGCTGGCCGCGTCCAGCCGTTCGGCAAAACGCCCCGTGAACCCGTCGGGCATGTGCTGGACGACGAGGATCCGGAGGTCGGCCCCGAGTGGGAGTTCCGCGAGCACGCCCTCGACGACGGTCGGGCCGCCGGTCGAGGAGCCGATGACGAGCGTCGGGTCGGCGGCGTAGGCCGATCGCGGCTCCGTCGAGGTCGACGTCGAGGGCGTCGCCGTCGCGTGCTGTGCGGTCGCGCGATCCGGCGCCGCCTCGGCGGCCGCCTCGGCGGCTGAGACGTCGGCGTCGGCCACCGACCGAACCGTCTCGATCAGCGCGTCCTGCTGTTGTTTGATGCCGACCGAGACCTCGCCGCTCGGCTTCTCGAAGAAATCGACCGCGCCCTTCTCCATGGCCTCAAAGGTCAGTTCCGCGCCGTCGCCGGCGTGGGCCGAAAGCACCAGTATCGGCGTCGGGGTCGACGCCATGATCTCCTCGACGGCCTCGATGCCGTCGGTGCCCGGCATCTTGAGATCCATCGTGACGACGTCGGGGTCGTGTCGCTCGACGGCCTCGATCCCGTCGGCCCCGTCGGAGGCGGACTCGACGACGGCGATCGATTCGGCCTCGAGCATGTCGGCGATGACGGTCCGCATGAACTGCGAGTCGTCGACGACGACGGCGCGGAGCTCCGTCGTCGAGCGCCCGTCAGCGGCCACCGTTCGTGTCATGGCGTTCGGATCGTTCGTCCGGGGATCGTTCGCGTCGCTCCGGCTGTCCGGACGGCCCCGAACGGCGGCCGAATCCGGAGACTGCGGTTGAATACCGACTCGGTCATACCGTGAAATGTTGCGGTACCCATATCAAGACTCGTCCGGACTCATCGCTCGTCACGGAGTGTGAGCCGTCGGACGGCAGTGGGTAAGTTATTGAACCGTCGCCGTCGTACAGTTTCGTATGAGAACGTTCGAGACGGGCGAGATCACGTTGCGCGAGGTCCGCGAACACGTCTGGGAGATCCCGGCCGAGGGAGGGATGGAGGTGCCGGCACGGGTGTTCGCCAGCGAGGCCCTCCTCGAGGAGATCGCCGACGACAGGACCCTCCGGCAGCTGAAGAACGCGACCCACCTCCCCGGCATCCGGAAGTACGCGATCTGTATGCCGGACGGCCACCAGGGGTACGGGTTTCCCGTCGGCGGCGTCGCCGGGATCGACGCCGAAACGGGCTGTATCTCGCCGGGGGCGATCGGCTACGACATCAACTGCGGCGTCCGGATGCTGCGGACCGACCTCGAGTACGACGACGTGCGCGGCCGCGAGGAGGAACTCGTCGAGGCGCTCTTCGAGGCGATCCCTTCGGGGCTCGGCGGCGGCGGCGTGATCGACGGCGACCACGGGGCGCTCGAGGCGGCCCTCGAACGCGGCGTCGAGTGGTGTCTGGAGGCCGGATACGCCGTCGAGTCCGACCTCGAGCACTGCGAGGACAACGGGGTTCGGCGGGACGCCGACCCCGACGCCGTCCCCCAGCGGGCGAAGGACCGCGGCCAAAACCAGATGGGGTCGCTCGGGTCGGGGAACCACTTCCTCGAGGTCCAGCGGGTCGCCGAGGTGTTCGACGGGGCCACGGCCGACGCCTACGGGCTCGGGGACGAGCAGGTGGTCGTGTTGATCCACTGCGGCTCGCGGGGGCTCGGACACCAGCTCTGTACGGAGTACCTCCGGCGGATCGAGGACGCCCACGGGGAGCTGCTCGATCGGCTGCCGGACAAAGAACTGGCGGCGGCCCCGGCGGGGTCGGAGCTCGCCGAGGCGTACTACGGCGCGATGTGTGCGGCGATCAACTTCGCGTGGGTCAACCGACAGCTCATCACCCACCGGACGAGAGCCGTCTTCGCCGAGACGTTCGACGAGCCCTGGGAGGCTCTCGGGATGGAGCTGCTCTACGACGTGGCGCACAACGTCGCCAAAAAGGAGACCCACGACGTCGACGGCGAGGACCGGGAGCTGTACGTCCACCGGAAGGGCGCGACGAGGGCGTTCCCGGCCGGCCGCCCGGAGGTGCCGGCGGCGTACCGCGACGTCGGACAGCCGGTCATCATCCCCGGGAGCATGGGCGCCGGATCCTACGTCCTCCGGGGCGGCGCGCGGTCGCTCGACGTCTCGTTTGGCTCGACGGCCCACGGGGCCGGGCGGCTGATGAGCCGAACGCGGGCGAAAGACGAGTTCCGGGGCGGCGACGTGCGCGACGAGCTCCGCGATCGCGAGGTGTACCTGAAGGCCCAAAACGGCGCGACGATCGCCGAGGAGGCGCCGGGCGTGTACAAGGACGTCGACGAGGTCGTTCGCGTCTCGGAGGCCCTCGGGATCGGCGACCCGGTCGTTCGCGTCGAACCGGTCTGTAACATCAAGGGCTGAACGCGCCGACGGGACGCTCAGACCACGGCCGTGAGCCCGCCGAAGAGCCCCACGGTGATCGCGAGACGGCCCAGACTCCCGAGAAACGTCGCAACGGCGAACTTCGCGTAGTCGGTTTCGAGGATGGCAAACGCGTAAATCGAGATCGTGTCCGGAAAGAAGGGAACGGAAAGCGCGACCGCGAGGCCGCCGTAGCCGTACCGCCGGGCCAGTTGGACCGACCGCGTTTCGGACCACGCGACGACGTCGAACCGCGAGCGCCGGAGCCACCGGACGACCGGGCCGGCGCGCTTTGCCTCCTGTCCGATGTGGAATGCAAAGAGGCTCCCGACGGCCTTTCCGGTCGCGCTCACGAGCATGATGCCGAGGAGGTTCGCGGCCGGCGACGGGCTGATGTCGATGGGTGCGAGCAGTACGACCTCGCTCGGTCCCGGGAGCACAAAGGCGATCAGAAACGAGTACGCGAAGACGACCGCCATTCCACCCCAGCCGGTCGCGGATTCGACCACGGCCTCGAGCCCACCGCCGAACAGCGAGAGCAGCGTCCCGATCATGCGTTCCGGTCGGTACCGCCCGGTACGAGCCCGGGTGATTAAACTGTACAGGTCTCGGAGAGGGCGGCGGTCCCGTCGGTGCCGAGCTTTATGCCTCGTCGCGTGCTGGTACGCCCATGGCAGACGCAAGCCCCTCCAGCGACGACGGGTCGGCCGCCGGGTCCGGCGTTCGCCCGCTCGCGATCCACGCCGCGACGCGGCTGTTCGGCCTCGGGATCGTCCTCGTCGCCGCGTACCTCACCCGACCGCTCTGGCACAGTTTCGCGTACGGCGTTCTCTACTCGCCCGGCCTGACGGTGTTCGGGGGCGGGTCGGTCCTCGCGGCGCTCGTGTTGTGGCTCCTGCCGCCGCTGGAGGACGGGAGCCCGAACCGATCGGTCTGGCGGGTGCTCAGAGAGGCCGACAGCCCCGTCGAGGTGCTTCTGAACCTCCAGGGGTCGCCCGGGCGGAAACTGCGGCTGTTCGTCGGCGCGGTCGTCGCTGCGGCCGTCCTGTCCGCCGTCGTCGGCGTGCCGGCCGGGCTCTTAGAACAGCGGACGCTGGCCGAGGAGACGATGGCCGAGGCGAGCGAGGTCGAGGAGTTCCCGCAGGCCAACCCGGAGAACCCCCGCGTCGTGCCCAGACGGGTGGCCGACGTCACGACGCGCGGGTCGGTCTCCTACCGCCAACACAGGCTCGGAACGAGCGACATCGCCCGCATGGAGGACGGGTCGCTCGCGTGGTCGTACGCGATCGAACCGGACGGGTTCCGGAACACGGTCGTCGAGAACCAACGCGGCGTGCTCGTCACCGACATGACCCGGATGGACGACAGACAGATCGACGTCTACGAGGAGGACTTCACATACGGCGAGGGGATGCTGTTGACTCGGTCGGCGGACTGGAACCTCAAAAAGACCGACTACCTCGCGAAGTACGACGACGACGCCGTCGAGTTCAGCCACGAGGGCCGGCCGTACATGTACTACCCGAAGACGGGCCACGAGTGGCACCTGACGCCGTTCCCGCACACGACGCCGACCTGGGACGGCGGCGCGCTGTTGTACCCCGACGGGCGGATCGACCACCTCACGCCGGAGGAGGCCCGATCGGAGCCGATACTCGAGGGCCAGCGGCTCTACCCCCTGACGCTGACGCGCGAGGAGATGGGTTCGCTCGGCTACCGCAACGGGATCATCAATCAACTGCCCGTCGTCGGCGCACACGAAGGGGAAATCGAGGTCGCGAGACTCCCCTCGGGGGCCGACAACGACCAGCCGTTCGTCATCGATCTGGCCGGTCAGCGGATGTCGTACGTGACCGCGATGGAGCCCTACGGCCAGGACACGCGGGGGCTCGACGAGGTGTGGTTCGCCGACGCCGAAACGGGCGAGTACACCTTCTTCGGGACCGGCGACGAGACGCTGACCGGGCCCGAGCGGGCCATGGGCATCGCGCGGTCGGCGGACTCGCGGACGAACTGGGGACAGAACTTCGTCGTCACGGAGCCGGTTCCGGTGACGATCGACGGCAGCCTGTGGTGGCACATCAAGGTGTCGCCGACCGACTTCACCGACGTGACCCGGAACGTCTTCGTCAACGCCGACACGGGGCGGACCGTCGAGATACGGGACGACGCCGCGGTCCGGTCGTTCGTCGCCGGCGAGGTCGCCGAGGACGACCTCGAGCCGATCGACGACGGCGGGGACGGGGCCGACGCGATCTACTACGTCATCGTGACCGACGAGAACGGCGACGTGATCGAACGGGTCCCCGTCGAGCCGGGACAGGAGACCGCCATCGTCGAACCCGGCGACGAGCGCGCCGCGGACAACGGGACGGCGACCGCCGGCGGATAGTCGCCGTTCCTGCTGTCAGCGTCAGCGTCACCCGTCGGCGTCGATCGGCCCGAGGTCGGGGTCGCCGTCGATCTCGGCCATCACGCGGTCGTGGAACTCCCGCAGGACGGCGGACTCGTCCTCGGCGAGGACGACATCGCTGGCCATGAGCGTCGCAAGCCCGAAGGCCATCGGCGTCGGCGAGTCGACCCGGTGGGTGAGGATGTCGACGTCGCCGGAGCCCACGCCCGCCACGAACGTCTCGACGGCGCCCACGGCGAGTTTGTCCTCCAGTATCTCGCGGTAGGTCTCCTCTATCACGGCGAAGTCGGGCTTGTCCTCGGCGAACCCGAGCAGCATCTCGCTCGAGACCTGCTGTTGGCTCGCCGACTTCTCGTGTCCCTTGTACCGCTTGAGGATCATCAGCGAGCGCGTCGCGTTGATCCGGAAGTACCGCTTGAGGAGGTCGGTCTCCGACAGCGCCGCCCGGAGGTCGCCCCGGACGTCGCTCGGGTGGACGCCCCGGAGGATCGACTCGACGTCGACCTTCCGGTTCAGCGGCATCGAGAGCGTGAAGCCGCGGTCGGCGACGGCGATCTTCACGTTGGCGTTCGCCTGGCGGGCGAAGCGGTACGCCAACAGCCGCGAGAGCCCCTCGTTGAACCGCCGGCCGTAGTTCGAGTGGACGTAGTAGTTGCGGCGGTACTGCTCGCGGTCGAGTTCGATCTCGATCGCGAGCCGGCGGTCCGTCGAGACGCTCTCGATGCCGGCGTATCGCCGCTGCGTGTCGAACATGCGGGCGAGCCCCCGGGCGCTGTTGTCGTCGATCGGGAACTCCCGGAGCCACCGGCGGACGGCCGGCGGGCCCTCGGACTCGAGGCGGTCGGCGAGCCGGCGCTGAAACCGGAGGATCTCCCGCCCGAGGTCGTAGCTCAACGGGAGCCGCTCGGAGAACCACGACGGCACCGTCGGGCGGGCGCTCGTCGGGTCGACGTACACCTTCGATCCGCGGCGGTACCGGTACTCATAGCGCCCCCCGCCGAGGACGAACACGTCGCCCGACTCGAGCGTGTCGAGGTACTCCTCGTCGAGTTGGCCGATCCACTCCTCGCCGGAGCGGGTCAACACGTCGCAGCTAAAGGAGTCGGGGATCGTCCCGATGTTCGTCATGTAGATGACCCGCGCGAGGCGGCCGCGCTTGCCGACGAGCGGCGTCCCGGGATCGAACGCCTCGTAGTGGTGCTCGCCGCCGGGGGCGTCGTTCTCGTCGCGCCAGACCTTCGCGTAGACGTTTCTGTCCTCCATCCCCTCGTAGTCGGCGGTCAGGTACCGAAACAGCGACTCGTAGGCCGCGTCGGCGTAGTCCCGGTAGGGGTAGGCGCTCTCGAGGATCGCCCGGATCTCGGCCTCGGGTCGGGGGCCGTTGATCGCCATGCCGTAGACCTGTTGGGCCGCCACGTCCTGTGCGTTCTCTGGGACGAACACGCGGTCGACGAACCCCTCCTCGGCCTTCTTCAGCATGACGGCACACTCGATGAGCTCGTCGCGATCGAGCGCGACGACCCGACCCTTGACCGTCCGGCCGAGGCGGTGGCCGGCCCGCCCGACGCGCTGGAGCAACGCGGCGACGCTTTTCGGCGATCCCACCTGGACCACGAGGTCGATGTACGGCATGTCGATGCCCAACTCCAGGGATGTCGAGGTCGTCACGACGTCGAGATCGCCGTTCTTCAGCCCCCGCTCGACGTCCCGGCGGCGCTCCTTCGAGAGCGAGCCGTGGTGACACCCGGAGTTCGACTCGTCGTAGCCGCCGCGCTCCCGGAGGTTGTGCAGGACACGCTCGGCCCCAGAGCGGGTGTTCGTGAAGACGAGCGTGTTCGTGTGCTCTGCGATGAGTCCCTCGAGTTCGTCGTAGAACCGGTCGGTGATCTCGCCCCTGGGCGTCGAGATCAGATCGTCGGTGGGACACCAAAGCTCCATGTCGAACTCCCGGACGAACCGCGCGTCGACGATCTCGAACTCCCGGGGGCGCCACCCGTCGTCGGTCGACGTCCCCCCGACGAGGAACTCGCCGATCGTCTCGAGTGGCTCGACCGTCGCCGAGCAGCCGATCCGGGTCGGCGAGCCCTCACAGAGCCGTTCGAGCCGTTCGAGCGACACCGAGAGGTGCGTCCCGCGTTTGTTCGCCGCCAGCGAGTGGATCTCGTCGACGATGACGTACTCGACGGTCTCGAGTTTCTTTTTGAACTTCGGGCTGTTGAGCAGGATGGCGAGCGTCTCGGGGGTCGTGTTGAGGACGTGCGGCGTCTCTTCGAGCATCGCCCGCCGCTCCGCGTCGTCCGTGTCGCCGTGTCTGATCGCGTGGCGCACGTCGGTCGACTCGCCGCGGTCGGCCAGGTTCGCCGCGATGGCCTCGAGCGGCTCCGTGAGGTTCCGGTGGATGTCGTTCGCCAGCGACTTCAGCGGCGACACGTACAGGCAGTAGACGCTGTTTTCGAGCCCGTCGTCGACGGCGCGCTCGAAGAGGTCGTCGAGGATCGCACAGAAGGAGGCGAGCGTCTTTCCGCTGCCCGTCGGCGCACAGACGAGCGTGTTCGTCCCGTCGTCGATGCGGGGGATCGCCCCCTTCTGGGGCGGCGTGAACAGCCCGCCGTTCTCCGGGACGTGCTCCCCGAACTGCTCGATCCACCACGTCCGGACGGCGGCCCCGAGCCGGTCGAACGCCGCCGCGTCGTCGATCGGGACGCTCTCGGCGTCGTACTCGAAGTCGCGCTCCGACAGTCGGTCGCGTACGGCCTGCTCGGCCACCGATCCCTCGCTCATCCACCGGGGGTACTCGCGCCACCGGCAAGTGGGTTTGGCTCGGAGCGACCACAGCGCATTTGTCCGGCGACCCCAAGAACGGGGCATGCGCGTGACATTCCTCGGGACCGGCTCGGCGATGCCGACCGGCGAACGGTTCCAGACGGGGCTCCTGTTGGAGGACCCCGACGGGGAGGCCGCGCCGCTGTTGGTGGACTGCGGCAGCGGCGTCCTCCACGGGCTGGCCTCGAGTACCGTCGGCTACGAGGGGATCGAGACGGTCCTGTTGACCCACCACCACCTCGATCACGTCTCGGATCTCATGGCGCTTCTGAAGGCGCGCTGGCTGGCCGGCGAGACCGACATCGAGATCGTCGGCCCCGAGGGCACCGAGGCGCTCGTCGACGGGCTGTTCGCGGCCCACGAGTACATGGACGGTCGGCTCGATCTCTCGGTGCGGGAGATCGGCCCCGGCGAACACGCCGTCGGAGGCTACGGGATCGACGCGGTCGAGACGGTCCACTCGATGTACTGTCTGGCGTACCGCTTCGAGACCGACGACGCGGTGTTTACGTTTTCGGCCGACACCGAAGCGATCGCGTCCGTCGCCGACCTCGCGGAGGGCTCTGCGGTCCTCGCACACGACTGTTCGTTTCCCGACGGGATCGACGTCGACAACCACCCGACCCCGAGCCAGTTGGGGGCGGTGCTGTCGGGGTGCGACGTCGGGCGGGTGTACCTGACGCATCTGTACCCTCACACGGACGGCCGCCACGAGGAGATGACGGACTCGGTCGAGAAGCGCTTCGACGGCGACGTTCGGGTCGCCCGCGACGGGCTGACCGTCGATCTCCGGCGGCGCGACGAGGGGTGACGACCGGGGCTGGTCGGCTCAGTTCAGCCGGTACCGGAGCAGCGCCGCGATGCCGCCCAGGTTCGCCAGTTGTTGGCCGGGATCGAACTCGTGTGAGAACACCGTCACCTCCCCGCCCTGTCGCTCGACGCTCGCGACGACGTCGTTTACGTCTGCGTCCCACTCGCCCTCGCCGGCCCGTTCGACGCGGAGCCGCTCGTCGAGGATCAACAGCCGCTCGACGGCCCCGTACTCGGCCGCTTCGGCGACCGCCTCGATCCCGTAGGCGACCTCCGCGCCGTCGGCGATCCGCGCCATCAACTCGTCGATGTACTCGGCTTCCTTCGCGATGCGGGTCTCCGTTTGGATCCGATCGACCGCGCCGCGTTTGAGCACCTCGTGTACCCCGCGGTCGCCGACGCTTGCGGTGTCGACGACCTGTATCTTCCCGGCGGCGTCGGGGGCCGTCTCCTCGATGTGATCGAGGGCGTCCCGCTTCGTGAACCCCGGGCCGGCGAGGACGATCGCCTCGACGTCGAGGCGCTCGACGACCGAGGCGAGCTCGTCGAACAGCTCCGATCGCCCCCGGGCGTACTCGCCTTTGCCGGTCGTCCCGGTGAGCGTCGCGCGTTCCTCGACGCCGTACTGCGCGACGGTGTGGACGTGCGCCTGGCCCTCCTCGACGGTCACGACGGCGACGTCGGGCTGTTCGGCCGCCTCGACGGCCGCCTCAAGCCGTTCGAGCTGGTCGACCTGCCAGACCTTCTCGATCGTCAGTTCCTCGCGGCCCTCGACGTTGAGCGTGTGATGGAACCCGAGTTGGTCCTCGCGCGAGCAGTCGGTGATCTCGCCGCCGACGCGCAGTCGGTTTGCGAACTTGGCGAACTCGACGTCGGTGACCTCGAGTTCGACCCACATCGGCTCCCGCTGACCGCCCGTGTCCCGGGTCTTGTCGTCGTCGCGCCGGATCCGGCGGGTGGTGTCGCCGGAGACCGAATCGCCCGGCTCGACGACGTACGTCAGGTGCCACAGGTCGTCGAGGCTCTCGGGGACGACGGTGATCCGCTCGCGGCGGCCCTCGACGCTCTCGCGGTCGGCGATGCGCATACCGGCCGTCCGTCGGGCAGCGGTAAGTGCGCTCGGGTTCGGGCCGGCGCCGCGCGGTGTCTACCGGTCGGGGGACCCGCCGGGACCGTCCTCCGAGTTCGGGTTCGCGCCGTCGCCGTCGCCGTCACCGTTGCCGACGCGTCCGACCGCCGAGGGCCGATCCCGCTTCGGAAGCGCCTCGTCCGCACCGCCGTTCGCTCCGTGGCGATCGGTCCCGTTCGTCGTCGCGTCGCGGTCGGGGACGGGGTACGGCTCGCGCTCCGAGGTCGGGTCGTCCGCGCCGACGCCCCACCGCTCGGTGTCGACGCGGACGACGGCGGGCGTGAGGTCGGCCTCCGGGGGAGCATCCGGATCGCCGGCGGTGCGTTCGTCGGCCTCGACCGCCGAGAGCCCGAGCGCCGCGCCGACGCCGCGGCCGTAGCAGTACCGGACGCCCGCGGCGACGATGAACTGGAGGAAAAAGCCGACGAGGAGCACCCGAAGCAGGTACGCGACGGGCAACAAAAGCGCCTGCAGGAGCATCGACACCCCCCACGCGATCGCGTAGTCCTCGGTCAGCGCCCCGTCGACGACCGTCCGGAGCGCAACGGCGTCGCGGAGCCGCCCGGAGTGGGCGTACCTGGCGACGGCGACCGGCAGGACGTACAGCGCGCCGAGAAGCGTCATGAGCGCCACGACGGCGAGGAGGCCGACGACCGGAACGGCCACGCTGAGAACGCCGTCGGGGACGGCTCCGAGCGGGGCGATCGCGGAGAGGTCGGTCCCGGTGGCCCGGAGCGCAACGAGCGGCGCCAGAAAGCCGACCGGCGCGAGGAGGTAGGCGGCGGCGATCCCGATTGCGGCGACGCCGTCGGAGAGCAGCCCGCGGAGGTCCTCGAAGCGCGGCGGCGTCGGCCGTTCGGTGCCGATCGTCGTCCGGACGACGCGGACGTAGTACCCGCGGACGACAAGCCACGGGACGACGCCGAGGACGCCGAGATACGCGTAGGGAGCGTCGAGGCCGAAGGCGGCGACACAGGCGAAGACGGCGACGAGGGCGAGCCCGCCGACGAGCACGGATCGACCGCCCGTCGGCGGTCGGGTCGCGTACCCGAGCGCTTCCCGGAACATACTACCGCAGAGGACGGGCGGGCGTTTATATTCCGTGGACCCGGTCGGTTCGGCGGTCGGTAGGCTGCGCATACGGGCGGGGGCGCTCGACCTACAGTCGGCGCCCGGTCAGTCCTCGATGGCCCGGCTTCCGCCCGGGGGACAGAACTCCTGTATCCGGTCGGGGCTCGCGACCTTCCTGACGAAGCTCGTGTCGGCGAAGCGCTCGCGGAACGTCCGGTACAGCCGCTTTGCGATGTCGTTTTGTGCGTACCGGCCGGGCTCGAGTCGGACGCTCGTCGCGGCGACCGGCTCGATCGCGGCGGGCGGCCCGCCGACGACCCGGGTGTCGGGTTCGCACTTGATTCCGACGGCGACCCCCGCCGAGACGCCGCGGTAGTAGCTCCGGTCGCCGCGGATCACGAAGCTCCCCTTCTCGATGTACTCGCCGCTCTCGGGGGTCTTCGACACCTGGTCCGGGTCGACCTCGTAGACGTCGCCGGCGAGTTTGCCGTCCTTCCAAAGCGAGGAGTACGACAGCGCGAACCGCGCGGCCTCGCGTTTGCTCCGGTCGGGGACGTCCACGTCGCGGGCCGGTTCGTCCGGCGCGGTCGTCTTGAGCACCGTCACCGGCGCGCCGTGGGCCTGGGCGTGAAAGAACCGATCGGAGGGGTCCATGTACTTGCTGACGAGTTCCTCGTTTTGATCGGCGTTGCGGCCGCCCAACACCAAGAACCCGTCGCTCGTCCGGAACCACCGGAACCGCTCGTAGTACTTCTCGTCGTACCGGACCGGGACCGACGCCATCGAGAGGTAGTCGCGCTCGGCGCCCTCGGTCGTCTCCTCGGTGTCGTCCTCGGCGTCGTCGGCCTCGAACTCCTCGCGGCGCCGCTTGACGTCCGCGAGGTCCTCGCGGGTGTCCTCGATGGCCGCCTGTGCGCCCTCCTTTTTGTCCCTGACGCGCTTTGCCTCGGTGTAGAGGCGGTCGGCGTTCTTCTCGACGCCCACGGTCGGGTCGATCTCGGTCTCGCCGTCCCCGAGGTCGATCGTGACCGTTCCGGAGGCCTCGTCGACGCCGACGACGGCCTCGGCGGCCTCGATCCCGCGCTCGGCGCCGGCCGCGAAGGTCGCCTCGATCTCGCTCCAGGGGACGTCCTCGCGTCGGGCCTCCCGGACCGTCGCGCAGATCTCGTCGACGAGGTCGTAGTGGCCGTAGAGCGACTCCGCCTTCCGCCGTTCGCGCTCGGCCTGGGATTCGTACTTCTCGATCGCGCCCTGCTGCTGTTCGATGATCCGCTCGTGTTTTTCGATCTCGCTCTCGAAGTCCGGCCGGTCGCGTCCGGCGTCGGGGGCCGCCTGTGCGTCCCGATCGAGGCGGTAGAAGTACTCGTCGATCGCGCCGTTGAAGCTGTCGAAGCCGGTCGCGTCGTAGCCGGCCGCCTCGTGTTCCTCGAGCGGCAGCGGCGTCGCGTCGACCACGGAGCCGTCGTCCTCGTAGAGCCGGGGGTCGGTCCGCCCCTCGAGGATCGGGGTCCTGAGCCGTTCGAGCGCGTCGAAAAGCGCCTCGTACTGGCGGTCGGTGGCGGACTCGATGGCCGTCGTCTTCTCGACGCCGGCCCGGGCGCAGAGCTCCTCGGCGTACAGCCCCCCGAAGTTGAGCTGCGTCGCGAGCGTCCGGACGAGATCGGAGTCGGACTCGTCCATCCTGGCGGCGAAGGCGTCGTACCCGCAGTCGAGGGGGCTGAACCGCTCGTCGGGGTAGCCGTACTGCGAGCCGGGGGCGACGGTCCGGGAGCTCAGCCGGACGGTCTCGAGACAGCCGATGACCTCGCGGTCCTCGTTCAGCGCCGCGACGTTGCCGTCGCCGAACAGCTCCGCGACGAGAAGCGTCGTCGCGTCCTCGCGTTCGAACCGGAAGGTGAGGATGCGGTCGAACCCGTACTGTTCGACGCCCTCGAGGTTCGCGCCGGCGATCCGGTTTCTGAGCATCATCGCGAAGTTCGGCGGTCGGCCGGGGGCGTCGGGGACGTGTTCGGGGACGGCGACGTGTGCGCGCTTGGGGTCGCCGACCTCGATCACGAGCTCGATGCGGCCCCGGTCGTAGTCGCGCATCTTCAGCCGGACGAAATCGTCGTCGTAGAGGTAGGCTTTGTCGACGACGGCGCCGGTGTAGCCGCGCAACTCGCCGACCAACGCGGCGAGGTCGACGCTCGTCATCGCCCGCTTTCGGTCCATACGTGATGTCGACCCGGACCGAAGAAAGGCCTGACGGGTCGTCGGGAGCGCCGGGCGGGTCGTTCGGCTCGGTCGGGCGCCGACCGGGGCGATCAGCCCACGTACCCGAGCGACCGGAGCCGCGCCTCGATGTCGGGGTCGACGCCGTCGCGGTCGGTCTCGGGCTCGTAGGTCCGCCCGTCGGTCGCCGTCGTGCGCGCCCAGGGCACGGAGCGGACCGAGGGGTGCAGACAGCCGACGGGGTGATCGTAGATCCCCCACTCGCCGAGGGCGTCGCCGTGGTCGGCCGTGATCGCGACCCGGTCGGCGTCGACGTTCGACAGGAGGAGTTCAACGTCGTCGAGCGCCAACCGGAGGTTGTCGCGGTAGGCCTCCCAGAACCGCTCGGCGTCGATGCGGTCCTTCCGGAGCGCGTCGACGACGGTGTCGGAGACGGCCGGGCCGAACGGGTCGGCGTCGAACCCCGCGTCCAGGCCGATAAAGGGGTGATGCGGCTGGACGTAGTGGACGATCAGGCGGTCGGGGTCGGTCTCGCGGGCGGTCCGGATGGCGCGATCGGTGACCGGTCGCGGCGGCACCGTGTCGGCCGTTTCGTCCCACCCGTAGCGCCACACCTCATCGAGGTCCCGGAAGCGATCGGCGGCGAGCATCCGCTCGGAGAAAACGTTCGCCGTGACGTAGGCGGTGTTCGCCGTCTCGCGCGCGTACTCATCGGTGAACGTTTTGCCCATCCACTCCTTGGACATGCTCCCGACGGAGGTCATCCGGTCGACGCCGTCGAGGAACGCGTACTCGTCGGCGACGGATCGGAGGAGATCGACGCGGCAGGCGTCCAAAACGACGAGGAGGTCCCACTCGCGCTCGTAGACGTTCGTCCCGAGCGAGAGCGGCCACGCGAGCCACCACAGACCGGTGTAGAGGTCGTACGCGACGTCGCTGGCGCCCTCGATCCCCCGCTGTCTGACCTTCTTCGCGGAGGTGCGAAGCCAGTCGTCGAGTCCCATCGTCCCCCCGGACGCGCCACCGACGTAACGGTTTATCGGTATCGTCCACAAGAGAAAAGTTGATTTGGGAGCGCGGGAGCGTTCTTGGTATGGAACTGCCGGATCGGAGCCGTATCGCCGAACGGGTCGCCACCGCAGCCGGGATCGTCGGGCTGCTGTTCGTGGGATACGTGACCGGGATGGACATCTGGACGCTGACGGTCACCCCGATCGTTGCGCCGATCGCGTTCTTCGAGGGCCAGGTGTATCTCGGGCTGTTCAGCCTCGTCATCGGCGTCTCCGGACTCCTGTTGGTCGGCGACATCTGGCGGCCGACCGACCGGACGGCCGCGCCGACGGCCGGCCCGCCGGTCCGGGCGATCGTGCCGGCGTACGACGAGGCGGACGTCGTCGCGGCGAGCGTCGAGAGCCTCCTCGCCAACGAGTACTCCCCCCTTGGGGTGACGGTCGTCGTCGAGCCGGACGACGAGCCGACCCGCAAACGCGCGATGGAGCTGGCCGGCCGGTACGCCTCCGTCGAGTGTTTGATCAACGAGCGGCCCGGGTCGAAGGCGAACGCGATCAACTGCGCCGTCGAGCGCTGCGAGGAGGAGTACTTCGTCGTCTTCGACGCCGACGAGCGGGCCTCCGAGACGTTCGTCGCCGGAGCGATGGCGGAGTTGACCGGAGAGACAGACGTGTTTCAGGGGCGGCGGGTCCCGCGGCCCTCGGGGGCGATCGACACGCTCGCGTACTGCGAGCGCATCGTCGTCCAGACCGGCTACCTGCTCGGCGAACTCGCCGGGTTCACCCACTGTCAGAGCTCCGCGACGGGGTTCACGCGCGACGCCTTCGAGACGGTCGGGGGCTACGCGGACGTGCTGACGGAGGACATCTACTTTTCGCACCAGTGCTACGAGGCCGGGCTGACGGTGACGCGGAACCGCCACTGCACGAGCACGATGGAGGCGCCGCACAGCCTGCGGGACCTCTGGGGACAGCGCAAGCGGTGGCGGATCGGCCACGTGCAGGTGTCGCACCTCCGCATCCGCGAGGCGCTCAGCGGCGATCCGACGCCGCAGGACCTCGTCGCGGTCGGGCGGGCCGTCGGCGCGATGGTGGCCGGCGGCGTGTTGGTCGTGTTGAGCGCGCACGTCCTCCTGTTGTCCGTTCTGGGCGTCATGACCGCCGCGGTTCCGCTCGCCGCGATCTTCGGGCTGATACTCGGGGTCTGGAGCAAGGACGCCTACGACGGCCGGGTTGGGCTGCTCGCCTGGACCGTTGCGCTCGCGCCGTTAGTCTATCTGGGCCACGGGCTGTTGACCGCGAAGGCGCTCTTCGAGTACGCGCTCACCTGGGACGGGGAGTGGTACCAGGTGACGAAGAGTGGCGCCTGAGCCGTGGTCGAGGCGTCCGGATCGTTCCGCCCGGGGCGAACGACCGCGCTGAAGACGGCGATCGGGTTCGCCGTCGCGATCGGGCTCATCTACGCGCTCGGCGCCGTCATCGGCTGGGAGCGGACGCTCCAGCGGCTCCGGGGCGCGCGGTTGGCGTGGGTCGGGGCCGCCTGTCTCTCGACGATCGCCTGCCTGGCCGCCTGGGGGAAGTCCTGGCAGGTCGTCTTGGAGGCGCTCGACGTCTCCGTCGAGTACCGACGGCTCTTCGTGACCACGCTGGCCGCGACGTTCGCGAACTACGTGACGCCGATGGGAAACGCCGGCGGGGAGCCGTTCGTCGCGTACGTGCTCGCCCGCGATACGGGTGCGACCTACGAGGAGAGCCTCGCGAGCGTCGTGACGAGCGACGTGATCAGGCTGCTTCCGTTCTTCACCGCCGGCGGCGTCGGGACGGGGTACGTGCTGTTGCGGACCGAACTGCCCGGCGGCGTCGAGCGCTTCGCGTACCTCCTCATCGCCCTGGCCGTCGGGCTGCCGCTGCTCGTCGTGTTCGGGTGGTCCTTTCGGGGGCGGCTCCGCGAGTGGGTGCTTCGGGCGCTCGCCCCGGTTTCGCGCCGGAGCGACCGGGTCAGCCTCGAGTCCGCCCGCGAGCGGATCGACAGCCTGTATGAGTCGATGGAGATCATCGCCGGGTCCCGCCGGGCGCTGGCCGCCGCCATCGCGTACGCCTACGTCGGGTGGATCCTCTTTGCGCTCCCGCTGTATTTCGCCGGGCTCGCGCTCGGAACGCCGGTGGCGTTCGCGCTCGTGTGCTTTCTCGTCCCCGTCAGCGTCGTCGCCGGATCGACGCCGCTGCCCGGCGGGCTGGCGGCGATCGAGGGCACGCTGGTCGCCCTTTTGACCGCGCTGACCGCGATGACGACGGCGGATTCGCTGGCCGTTACGACGCTCTATCGGCTGGCGAGTTACTGGCTCGTGGTCGGCGTCGGCGGGCTCGCCGGGCTGTGGGTGCTCCGGCGGGTGTAAAGGCGGGGTGTTTCAGGGACGGACGAGCGCCGAGGCGTTTATTTGATCGCCATTAGAGGGTAGCGTATGGACGAGAAACGCTTCGTCGTCGCGTGTTTCGGGCTTCTCGTGGCGGTCATCGCGGGGTATCTCGCCTACCGGTTCGTCGCGGCGATCACCGTGTCGGTCTTTCTGTACTACTCGACGCGGCGGTTTTACAACGCGCTCGGCCGGTTTCGGCTGCCGAGGCGGGTCCGGGCGGTGCTCACCATATCGGTGTTGGCCGTTCCGCTCGTGGTCCTTCTCAGTTACACGCTCGTGTTGGTCGCCGTCGAGGCCCGGAGTTTCATACAGACGTACCCGGTGTTCGAGGCCACGCCGAACAGCGTCGCGTGGTTCGACGGCATCGGCGAGCTCCCCGAGCTGTCGATCACCGGGCTCCTAGAGGCGTATCGCGGCGGCGACTTCGACGCGTTCATCGGGTTCGTACGGGAGCACGCCGCCTTCCTGACGAGCCTCGTCACCGGGTTTCTGTTGAACGTGCTCATCGTGGCGGTCGTGACGTACTACCTCCTCATCGACGGCGGGAAGTTCCGCTCGTGGCTGTTGCGGTTTGACGACGACGCCATCGCCAGGCAGTACTTCGAGGCCGCCGACGAGGAGTTGGAGGCGGTGCTCTTCGGGAACCTGCTGAACGTCATCGTCATCTCGATCATCGCGATCGTCGCGTTCATCGGGTACAACACCGTTGCGCCGTCGGCCGCCGAGGTGCCCTACCCGGCGCTCGCAGGGGCGCTGACGGGGGTGGCGAGCCTGATCCCGGTCGTCGGCATGAAGATCGTGTACCTCCCGCTCGCGGCGGTCGCGGCCGTCCCGGTCGCGTTCGGCGGGGACCCGGCGCTTTTGACTTACGTCGCCGGCTTTCTCCTTCTGTCGGTCGTCGTCGTCGACACGATCCCGGATCTCGTCTTGCGGCCCTACCTCAGTGGCAAGCGGACCCACGTCGGTCTCCTGATGCTCGCGTACATCTTCGGTCCGGTCGTGCTGGGGTTCTACGGGCTGTTTTTCGCTCCGATCGTCCTCGTGTTGGGGCTAACCTTCGCCGATACGGCGCTTCCGCGGCTGCTCGGTGCGGACGCGACGGACCCCGGGCCGCCGCCGAGTCAGTCCGAACTCGACGAGTTCCGCTGAGCGAGGCCCGCCGGGGGCCGCGGGAGGGACGTTCCGGTTTCGTATCTCGGCATACGGTTTATCATGCGGGTCCGGGCCGCGACGGCCGGCGCTATCAGAAAGATACAATCCCCTGGGAACGCCAGTACCGCGCATGGCGCTCTCGAAGACGGCCGACTGCCCCGAGTGCGACGGGTCGGAGTTCTACAAGGCGGCGAGCATGCGCGTCCAACTCGGGACGAAACAGAAGTGGCACTGCACCGACTGCGGGTACGGGTTCGTCACGATCAACGGGATCGACACCTCGATAGAGGGCTGAACCGGGGGTAGGCCCGCGTTCGGTCTGCGGCCTCCGGTTGAGGCCGGCCGCCCTCCGGTCGGACACCGTAGGACGCTGTGTTGATCGCGTCCCACGGGGCCCCACGGAGGTTCGCTTCGGGTGGTGGCCTCACAGTGAGGGCGCGCCCGGAACCCACCGGAGGCGAGGCGGAACTCGGCGGAGCCACCGTCGGCCGAACCGCGCGTTCGCCGAACGTCGGGGAACGCTCCGGAGGGAGCTTCAACCGTCGCTGTGGGTTTCGAGCGCCTCGTCGAGTATCTTGTCTATCACGCCGACGACGGGCAGGTACTCTTCGAAGGCGGTCGCGATCGTCCCGTAGTAGCTCTCCGGGAGCCCGGACTGATCGACGTCGTACGTCTTGATGAAGTAGTCCCGCTTGTTGCCCTTGTTCGTTATGTCGCGGGCCTCGAACAGCGGTTGCAGTTCCCGCTGCCACCGATCGCTGTTGTACAGTCGGTGGAACTCATCGCGCAGCGGGACGTTCATCGAGGAGCGCAACCGGTGGTGAGCGTCCCGCGGCTGAACGACCCCGTCCGGCGGATCATGTGGTTGAAAAACAGCCGGAAGCCCGTATCGCCGTAGGTGTCCCCGATCGTCGACGTGGGCTCGAGGTTCTCGTCGTCCAGCCACCACCCGCGCCGACAGATCGTACCCGATTCCGCCGATCCCTCGTAGATCCACCGCTCGTCGGTCCAGCGCTCGTCGTCGACCTCGTCGCGGCACCTATAAACCGCATAGCGCAATATCAAATCAGGTCGCCAGAAGATGAGACTGGTTGTCTCAATGCATACGGATCTGACACTGATTTCTTTACACAGGGTCTCTCGATCAGTCGGGCCCGTGAGTTAATTTGAGCGCGTCGTCGATCTCGCCCATTGTCGAGTCGTCGAGACTGCCAGCCACCGGATGGATTCGGTTCTCGACAGACACGACTCGAATTTGCTCAAGCCGCACGAAGTGGTCTTTCTCAAACAGTGAGTCCGACGCTTCCACAAGTAACGCCAATCACCTCGTCAAGAAGTGAGAACGATGATGCCCAACCGAGGACTTGTTCTATCCGACATACTACGGTCGGTAGCCGCCGAAGCTTACAATATACACTGAGCATTGAACGGAACGGATAAAACGATATCAACACCTGGGAGTTTGCGTGATGAGAATAAACGGATCGCGCTCGCGATTGGAGTCGGCGACGTCTCCGGCGACCGCCTCGATGAGTCGGCGATGAACTTCTCTGGCTGCTCGTCCCTCGTCCGGGCTCAGGTAGTGGAGCCCGCCCAGCTCCGTCCAGAAATCACCGTCAAGCCAAAAGAGTGTCTCATCGTTCGACTGGTGGACGATGTCGCCGTTACCGGTCAGTCCCTCGGTGTCGAGTTGACGACCCGAGAACTGAGCGCGTGCCAGCACCGCCACAAGCTGCCGGCGTGAAATGGATGCATGAACAGCAACATCGTCGATCAGACTCCCGAAGTAGGCTTCGACAGTATCAATCGTTTGGGAGAACTCATCAAGCGTAACGGAATCTAACGGTATTGTATCTCTTGGTACTTCTCGAGTTTCCCAAGATCGAGAGCCCCTAAGTAATACGTCAGATGCAAGGTTGAGTTCAATACTATCCGCCGTTCGACAGTACTGTGTTCTATCCCCGCTCTCGTCCGCAGTGATCTCTTCTAAATACACATTCTCAGAGAGTTCCTTCACACGTCTGTAACAGGTGGCAATCGGGATATCTAGCTCTTGACTCAGCCAGCTAACTGATCGCGGTTGCCTCGCCGCCCGCAGTATATCTACGCTGTATTTCTGCCCGAGTACCTCAACTGCTTCCGTCGACATCTTGTTACCACAATTGATTCTCAGTGCTGAATAACTGTACCCTATATTTATCGGCCTAATTCTATTGGGGCCGATATGAAATGGTTCTCTAAGCGAAAACATAATACAGCGGAACAGCAACATCGGATGTATGAGCGATGGAGACGCGTACACGGAACATACCCCCGCGGGACTTCTCGAATTGTCTTCGGAACTGAATCAAGCTGATTCTATCGAGAGCGTCTCTGTCGTTGCTGTCCGAATGTTGGATCTCAATTTTGATGCGCCTCTTTCGGCGATCTGGGAATACGATGAGGAGGGAAACGAACTCCACCCAATCGCCGAATCAACTGAGGCACAAGAGGTGATCGGCGATGCACCTATCCTTCCAGTTGACTCTCTCGCCGGGCGTGTGTACAGACAGAATCGTCCGGAAGCGTTCGACGATGTCCACGAGGCCGACGGCACGTATAATTCAGACACCCCGATTCGGAGCGAAATTCTCGTGCCAATTTCAGACTTCGGCGTCTTGAGTGTCGGAGCCACTGAAGTGGATGCGTTTACCGAGAAAGACTCAGAACTGGCGAAACTCGTCGTCTCGAATCTCGAACCTGTAATTTCACGAATCCGACACTTCGAGGAGTTACAGGCTGAACGTGATTGGACACACACGTTGTTTGAAGGCTCCAACGATGCCATTTTCATTAGTGATTCAGATGCGAATTTCGTCCGAGTGAATCAGGCTGCTTGCGAGTTAACTGGCTATGAGCGAGAGGAACTCCTTTCGATGCGTATTCCCGATCTTCACGAAGGGGTCGACTTACATGCCTATCGGGACTACCACGCCCAAATTTTAGCTGGCGAACCAGCAACCACTGACGCAAAACTGCTTCGGAGCGACGACAGTAAGATTGATGTGGAGTTCTCGAACCGTCGGATCAAGCGCGATGGGACGGCCTACATGCATACCGTTGCGAGAGATGTGACGGAACAGCGGGAACGCCGGCGTCGTCTGGAGTCATTTAATTCAGCTATCGAGAACGCGAGTGATGGGATTGCTATTTTGGAGAACGAGGAGTACACGTACGTTGATCAAACGCATGCCGAAATGTACGGGTTCGAGGACAAAGATGAGTTACTGGGGCAGACTTGGCATGAGTTGTACACCGATCCCGTCGAGGTCGAGCGCATAGAGGATGAGGCGCTTTCAGCGCTCCGATCTGATGGAGAGTGGAGAGGCACTGTAACTGCATCTCCAGAAGGCAAGGGAGAATTTCCGACCGAACTATCGCTGACACGCTTGGAAGACGACCGAATCGTCTGTGTCGTCCGTGACGTGTCCGAAAAATATCGGCGTCAGGCGGAACTTCGGGAGAACGAGCGGCGCTTCGAGTCGGTGTTCGAAGATCCTGAGATGCTGGTGGGCCTATTAGAAACTGATGGCGGAGTGATCGATATCAATGAAACGGCACTCGACTACGCTTCGAACGACAAATCCGATATCTTGGGGGAGCCGTTCTGGGAAGGAGACTGGTGGTCGCATTCCTCGGACCTACAGGAAGATCTAAAGGACTGGATCGAACGAGCGGCTGCTGGCGAGTATATCAGCTATCAAGCTGAACACCCGGATCAGGACGGTGACAGTCGGTTCATTATGGGTACAATCCGTCCCGTGGCAGGGGAATCAGGGGTCGAATCGCTCGTTGTTTCCGGTCGTGACATAACTCCTCGTGAGCAGCGCCGTCGCGAACTAGAGACGTTCCAGCAGGCTGTCGAGGATGCGAGAGACGGCTTCGCTATCCTCGAGGATGGAGAATACACCTACATCGACGAGACACACGTGGATATGTATGAATTCGATGATACTGACCAACTCCTCGGGAACTCCTGGCGGATGCTCTATGACGAAGATGAGGTAGAGCGTCTCGAGTCGGAAGTCTTCCCTGCGCTTGAGTCGGAGGGCCACTGGCGGGGGAAGGTAACCGGATCCCAACCGGACGGGAGCACATTCCCGGCTGATCTCTCTTTGAGCGTCATCGACGATGGTCCCCTCGTTTGTACTGTGCGCGATCGGACTGCACAACGAGAACGGGAGCGTGAACTCGAACTCAAGGAGCAAGCGATCGACTCGTCGAACGTTGGGGTCATGATCACCGACTCACAGCGAGAAGACAACCCGATCGAGTACATAAATGACGGGTTCACTGACATTACCGGCTACCAGGAGGACGACGCCTTGGGTCGTAATCCACGTTTCCTCCAGGGGCCCGGGACAGACCCAGACGAACTTTCGAAACTTCGAGAGGCGATTGCGGCCGGTGAACCGGTGACGGTAGAGCTGAAAAACTACCGAAAGGACGGGAGTGAATACTGGAATCGGTTGTCTGTTACGCCAGTCACTGATGCAGATGGGGCGCTTTCGAAGTTTATTGGCATACAGCAGGACGTAACAGGCCGGAGGCAACGGACTCGGAGCCTGGCAGAACAGAACCGGAAACTCGAATTGGTTCTTTCTGGAACGGGCACTGGTATTGCAGAGTGGAGGCTTGAGACGGATCGGATGTCATTCGACGAAACGCTTGTCGAGTTATTTGGCCACGATCCGGACAACGAAGAGGAGTTCTTGCGGACTGTCGCGCCGGAAGATCGGGACCGTGTTCGTGATTTACTGGACCAACTCGGTGACATCAGTAGCTTATCTGTGGAGTTCAGGGTCATTGATACGGACGGACAAACACGATGGGTACACACGGACGCTGTTCTGAGACACGATGACGAAGGTGAACGGAAGCTGATCGCGATTGCCACGGACATAACGGAGCAAAAACGACGGATTCGGCAGATTCAACAGGAGCGGAAGCGATTTGAGATTCTCTCGGAAAGTCTCGAAGAATATGCCTTTGTACTACTCGATGACGATGGACGGATCGACGGCTGGAACGACGGAGCAGCCGACATCTTTGGATATGACGAAGGAACTGCAATTGGTATGCCAGTAGCGGAGTTACACCCTGAACAGGAGCAAAAGCGTGGGATTGCTGATCGGCTATTAACACAGGCATCACTCGCGGGAGAAAGTGCCCACGAAGGACAACGAATCCGTCGGGATGGATCGTCGTTTCCTGCAGAAGTCTCATACGTCCCGCTTCAAAGCGAAGATGGGGTGTTCCTGGGATACGGGATGGTCATCAGAGATCTTACTAACCAGCGTCAACAGCAGCGCAGAACAGAGCGGTTCGTTGAGGAATCAGTCGACGTCGTGTCTATCTTAGATCGCGATGGGTGTTTCACCTATCTTAGTGGCTCTGCCGAACGGGTTCTCGGATATGATCCAACTCAGCTGAATCAAGAGAGTGTTTTTGATATTGTCCATCCTGAGGATCGGGAACGTGTAATGAAAGCGTTTTTCGCCGCCGTGGAGGATTCCGATTCAAGCGTTCAGCTAAAGTTCCAAGCAAGGGATGCGGATGACGAGTGGATTACCGTAGAGGCACGTGGACGGGATCTCTTTGACGATGAAGCAATTGGTGGGTTTCTGTTATATATACGTGACATCAGTGATATCAGAGAACAAACAAAAAAGTTCGAATCCGTATTCAATCAAACGTTCCAATTGACGGGACTGATGACCCAGAGTGGTGAAGTCCTTGAGCTAAACGACCCCCTCACGGAGTTCGGCGGCATGCAAGTGGAGGAGAACAGAGGCACACCGCTCTGGGAGTGTCCTCTGTTCGCGCATTCGTCTGAAGTGCAAACTCAGATCAGACAGGCAGTTACTGAAGCATCTTCGGGTTCATTCGTTCGGTTCAACGTGGAAGCAGAAGGCGTTGATGGACTCGCCGGCTTCGACTTCTCGGTCAAGCCGATCTCAAGCCAGCACGGGGAGCTTAGCTTCCTGGTATTTGAGGCACGAGATATCACGGCTCAGGAGCAGCGTCGGCAACACGTCCAGGTCTTACACCGGAT
>NZ_JAQCNO010000039.1 GCF_028274965.1 Natronomonas sp.
TCGACCGCCCCGACCGGCCGTCACAAACCGATCGGTCTCACCCGGCCGGGTCGCCCCCGAGGTCGATCCCCGGCAGCAGTTCGTGGACGAACTCCTTGATGAGGACCTCCTCGGCGCGGTGCAGCGTCTCGCTGCAGGTCGACTTCGCAAGCCCAAGCTCGTCGGCGAGGTCCGTCAGCGTACACCGCCGGGGCGTGTCGTAGTGCCCCTCCGAGACCGCGAGGTCCAACAGTTCCCGCTGGCGATCGGTCAGCAGCTCCTCGGGGTCGATCCGCTCGCGGACGTACTCGAGTTCGAACCCGATCCCCATCGCCGAGAGCTGTTCGCCGAACTCCGAGAGGCGCTCGCGCGCCCCGGAGACGTCGACCGTCGCGGTCCCGTCCCGTATCTCGACCGGCATCTCGACCGGCATCCCCGCGCGCTTCGCCGCGAGCAGTATCATCGGCCGGTTCGTCTCGATTTGGACCGTCGCCCCCGAGTCGGTCCGCTGGACGACCGAGACGTGCTCGATCGACCCGTGTGCGCGTATCTCCCCGAGCACCGACTCCAGCGAGTCCGACCGTATCCGGACCAACCCGACGCCGCGGCCCTCCTCCGGCAGCGCCGTCAGCACCTCGAACACCGCGCCGGGGTGCTCTCTCGAGACGTCCGCGACCCACGGCCCGTCCGGAAGCTCCACCCGGAGTCTGGCTTGTGGCATACCCGCCTTCGCGTCCTCGACGCACAACTGCGTGTCGGCTCTCTCGAACATGTTCGACACAACGCCCTGGGTCGTAGCCCTCCCAGGTTTACCCGTAGAAGACAGATGATCCCGAACGCATCCACCACGGCGGGTCGGCGCTCGTTTCTGAAAGCCACGGCAGCGGGCGGGACGGCGCTTCTGGCGGGCTGTATCGGCGGGGACACAGAGGAGCCGGGCGACGGCGCAACGGCGTCCGCACAGCCACAACAGGACGAGGGGCTCGACGCGGCGAAGTCCCTCGACACCGACCGGATCGCGGCCGATCCCCGGGACGTCCCCGACCCGGTCGATTGGGACGAGCCGCGACACCACGAGATCGAGATGACGACCACCGAGGAGACCGCCGAGATCGAACCCGGCGTCACGTTCGATTACATGACCTTCGAGGGACGGGTCCCCGGACCGATGGTCCGGGTCCGCCGCGGCGACACGATCGAGTTCACGCTCACGAACGAGAGCGACAACTCGATGCCGCACAACATGGACTTCCATGCGACATACGGTCCGGGCGGCGGCGCGGAGGACTCGACGGTCGATCCGGGCGAGTCCAACAGCTTCGAGTTCCGGGCGACGTACCCCGGCGTGTTCGTCTATCACTGCGCGGTCCCGAACATGGACTATCACATCAGTTCGGGGATGTTCGGCGCGATCCTCGTCGAGCCCGAGGCGGGGCTGCCGGAGGTCGACCGGGAGCTGTACTTCGGGCAACACGAACTGTACACGAACGGCACCGCCGGCGAGGAGGGCCACCACGCCTTCGATTTCGACGCCATGCGAAGCGAAGAGCCGACGTACGTCTGTCTCAACGGCGAGGCCTACGCGTTCACCGGCGACGGCCGCGGGCCGGTGACCGTCGACAAAAACGACCGCGTCCGGATCTTCCACGCCAACGGCGGACCGAACCTGACGAGTTCGTGGCACGCGATCGGGAACGTCTGGGAGACGTTCTACCGCGACGGCGACCTCGTTTCGGCGCCCGACCGCTACGTCGAGACGGCCCCGGTCGTCCCGGGGTCGGTCGCCGCCGCGGAGATCGACACCCCGGTCCCCGGGCCGATCAAACTCGTCGATCACGCGCTCTCGCGGGTCGCCCGCAAGGGGCTGTTGGCCGTCGTCGACGTCGAGGGCGAGGCGGAGCCGGACGTCTTCGATCCCGACCCCTGAGCGCCGCGGGACCGTCCGCCGGCCGCCCCCGGCGGAAACGAACATGTTCGTCACAAGCCGCTTTTCGCCCCTCGTCGTTCGATCGGACATGAGCCACAACCGAACCGCCGACGCGTCCGCGGCCGCTCCGGCGCGCACGACCGTCGACGTCCGGTGTACCGGCCACGTCAGAACCGAGGTCGGCGAGCACGCCCTCGCGTACACCTTCGAGGGCACGACGCTGCGGGCGTTTCTCGGGTCGTTCTTCGATGAGTACGACGTCGCCGACCTGCTGATCGCGGAGACCGAGGCCGAGGCGACCACGAACGGCTGGGCGCCGACCGACGGCGACCCGCCCGGCGCGTGGGCGAAAAACCCCGAGGGCGAGCAGACGCGGGCCTTCGCCCGCGTCGCGATCAACGGCCGGTTCAACGAGCACCTCGAGGGCCTCGACACCGAACTCGACGAGGGCGACCGCGTCGCGCTGATGTACCCCTTCCTGTTCTGCTGTTGAGCGGCCCTTCGGCCTCGGGGCACCCCAACGGACAAGCCGGCGGGCCGCCTGTCGCCGGGTGATGCGCGCCTTCCGGCTCGCGTACGACGGGACGGACTACCGGGGGTTCCAGCGGCAGCCACACGGCAACACCGTCGAGAACGAGCTCTTCGACGCCCTGCGCGCGCTCGGTGTCGACTTCGTCGAGGGGTCACCCGCCGGGTACGCCGCGGCCGGGCGCACGGACGCCGGCGTCTCGGCGCGCGCACAGACGGTCGCGTTCGAGGCTCCCGAGTGGCTCGCCCCGCGGGCGCTCAACGGCGAACTCCCCGCACCCGTGCGGGTCTGGGCGTCCGCCGCTGTCCCCGGGTCGTTTCACGCGACGCACGACGCCGAAGCGCGGGCCTACCGGTACTTTCTGCACCGTGCGGGCGACGACGAGGCGGCCGAAACGGCGGCGGCGACGCTCTCGGGCCGACACGACTTCCACAACTTCACGCCCGACGCCGAGGGGACCGTGCGCGAGCTCTCGGTGTCGATCCGGCGCGAGGACGCCTTCCTCGTCGTCGATTGCCGCGCCGGGGGGTTCTCCCGGGAGCTCGTCCGCCGGATCGTCTCGGCGCTCGCGGCCGTCTCGACCGGCGAGCGCTCCCCCGAGTTCCTCGAGCGCGCGCTCTCCTCCGAGCCCCTCTCTGGCCCCGAGGGGATCGCCCCGGCCGCCCCCGAACCGCTCGTACTCGTCGACGTCGAGTACCCGGCCGCCGAGTTCGCCGTCGACGACCGGGCGCTCGCGTCCGCCCGGGAGGTCTTCGAGAGCCGCCGCCGTCGCCGGCTCGCCGGGGCCCGGGTCGCCGCGGAGCTGTCGGCCGACCGCCCCCGGCGGTGACGCGACGACGGCTTTAGGATCTCCCTGCCCGTACCCGTTCGCATGAGCTCAGTGCCCGAGCGAAGCGAGATCGACGACGCCTACACCTGGGACCTGACGGACCTCTTCGCCGACGACGAGGCGTGGGAGGCGGCCTACGAGGAGACGGACGCGAAACTCGAGGAGCTGTCGGCGTACGAGGGCCGCGTCACCGAGAGCGCGGCCACGCTCGAGGACGTCCTCGAACTCAGGGAGTCGATCATGCGGTCGGTCTCGAACGTCACCGCCTACGCCCGGATGCGGAAGGACGAGGACACGACCGACCAGACGTACCAGGCGCTCACCGCGCGCGCCGGATCGCTCGCCGCCGACGCCTCCAGCGCGGCGAGCTACATCGACCCGGAGATCCAGGAACTCGACCGCGAGGCCGTCGGGGAGCTGATCGACGAGAACCCCGCCCTCGAGCGGTACGAGCACTACTTCGACGACACGCTCCGGATGAAGCCCCACACCCGGTCGGCGGAGATCGAGGCGCTGCTCGCCGATCTGAGCGAGGTGACCGGCGCGGCCGGCGACGTCTATAACATGCTGACGAACGCCGACATGGAGTTCCCGACCGTCGAGGGCCCCGAGGGCGGCGAGCGACGGATCACGCTGTCGAACTTCACCACGCTCCAGAAACACCCCGACCGGGCGTTCAGACGGCGGGTGTACGAGGCGTTCTACGACGAGTGGGCGGCGTACCGAAACAGCGTCGGAACGGCGTACAAAAACAGCGTCAAAGCCGACGAGAAACTCGCGGCGGCGAGACGCTACGACTCCGCCCGTGAGGGCTCTCTCGACGGGCCGAACGTCCCCGTTTCGGTGTACGACACGCTCGTCGAAACCGTCGAATCGAACCTCGACGTGCTGCACCGACACGCCGAACTGAAACGCGACGCCCTCGGGGTCGACGAACTCCGCATGTGGGACCTCTACGCGCCGATCGCCGACGGCGAGAGCCCCGAAATCGAGTACGAGCGGGCGAAAGAACACGTCGTCGACGCCGTCGAACCGCTCGGCGAGCCCTACCGCGACCGGATGGCCGAGGGCCTCGAATCGCGGTGGGTCGACGTCTACGAGACGGCGAACAAGCAGTCGGGGGCCTACAGCGGCGGCACCTACGACAGCCAGCCGTACATCCTGATGAACTACCAGGATGACATCGCCTCGATGTACACGCTGGCCCACGAGCTCGGCCACTCGATGCACTCCGAGCTGACGAGCGACGAGCAGCCCTACGTCTACTCCGGGTACGAGATCTTCGTCGCCGAGGTCGCCTCGACGGTCAACGAGGCGCTCTTGACGCGGCACCTCCTCGAGACCGTCGCCGACGAGCGGGTCCGCCGACACGTCCTCGACGAGTACCTCGAGCGGTTCCGCTCGACGCTGTTCCGACAGACGATGTTCGCCGACTTCGAGCACCGCGCCCACGAACTCGAACGCGAGGGCGAGGCGCTGACGCCGGACCGACTGGACGAGCTGTACCGCGAGCGCAAGGCCGACTACTACGAGCCCGCCGCGCTCGACGACCGCATCGCCCGCGAGTGGATGCGGATCCCGCACTTCTACCGGGCGTACTACGTCTACCAGTACGCGACGGGCATCAGCGCGGCGAACGCCATCGTCGACCGCATCGCGACCGAGGGCGAGCCCGCAGCGGCGGACTACCGCGAGTTCCTCCGCTCGGGCTCCCGGGAGTACCCCTTGGAACTGCTCGAAACCGCCGGGATCGACATGTCGAGCGCCGCCCCCGTCGAGTCGGCCATCGGGACCTACGAGGAGATGGTCTCGGAGTTCGAATCCCTCCTCTGAGGGCCGTTTCGCCGTTCGACCGGCGGACGAAATCCTGCCGCACTCGGCGCCTTTCGTCGGATCGCAAACATCACCCCCATCCAAAGGGACTTTTATTCTCCGACACGTATCTATGGATCATGTCGCACAGTCCTTCGCTCCCGGACCGACCAACGCTCAACCTCGACCCCGACATGTCTACCGAGGAGCGGTTGGCCGCCCTCCGGAAGCACTTCATCGACGTCTCGCGGGTCCACGACGAGCTCACGACGCAACTCGACACCGCGCGCAACCGCCAATCCGAGCTCCGCGAGGAGGTGACCGATCTCCAGGAGGAAAACGAGGCGCTGAAGACGTCCTCGCTGTACCTGGCGACCGTCGAGGAACTGACCGACGACCAGGTGCTTCTCAAACAGCACGGCAACAACCAGGAGGTCCTCACCGACGTCTCCCCGCGGCTGTACGACCGACTCGAGGCGGGCGATCGCGTGGCGATCAACGACTCCTTTGCGATCCAGACCGTCCTCGACACGGAGACCGACGCCCGGGCACAGGCGATGGAGATCTCGGCCGACCCCGACGTGCGGTACGACGACATCGGCGGGCTCGAGTCACAGATACAGGAGGTCAGAGAGGCCGTCGAGGACCCCCTGACGAACCCCCAGAAGTTCGAGGAGGTCGGCATCGATCCGCCGACCGGCGTGCTGTTGCACGGTCCGCCGGGGACGGGCAAGACGATGCTGGCGAAGGCCGTCGCCAACCAGACCGACGCGACGTTCATCAAGATGGCCGGCTCGGAGCTGGTCCAGAAGTTCATCGGCGAGGGCGCACGCCTGGTTCGGGACCTCTTCGAGATGGCCGCCGAGCGCGAACCCGCTATCATCTTCATCGACGAGATCGACGCGATCGCGGCCAAGCGCACCGAATCGAAGACCTCCGGCGACGCCGAGGTCCAACGCACCATGATGCAGCTCCTCTCGGAGATGGACGGCTTCGATCACCGCGGCGACATCTCGATCATCGCGGCGACGAACCGCTTCGACATGCTCGATCGGGCCATCCTCCGCCCCGGCCGCTTCGATCGCCTCATCGAGGTGCCCGAACCCGACGCCGAGGGCCGCGAGCAGATCCTCCGGATCCACACCCGCGGCATGCAGCTCGCCCCGGACATCGACCTCGGCGCGATCGCCGACGAGAGCGAGGGCTTCTCGGGGGCCGAACTCGAGAGCCTCGCAACGGAGGCCGGGATGTTCGCCATCCGAGACGGCCGCACCGACGTCTCCCGCGGGGACTTCGAGGACGCCCTTGAGAAGGTCTCACAGGACGATCCGACGGGTATGCCGATCGCCTTCTACTGACGCCGTCCGCGTTCGCTCTCTTGGAACCAGCCCGACACCGCGTGAACCTCCGACAGCGTGACACTTAGAACGCGCTCGCTCGTAGCCGTCGCATGAACGACACAGACGACGCCGAACCGGGGTTCGGCAACAAGCGCGTTCGTGAGATATACCGCGACGGCATGTACGACGGCGAGACGCCGCCGTACCCGATCGCCTACGAGGAGATCCGCGAGGCCGCCTGGGAGAACATGGACGAGGCGGCCCGGGCGTACGTCCACGGCGGCTCGGGGACCGAGGAGACCTTCGAGCGGAACCGGGACTTCTCGGCGTACCGGATCGTCCCGCGGATGCTCCGCGGCGTCGCCGAGCGGGACCTCTCCGTCGAGCTGCTCGGCAACGTCCATCGGTTCCCGCTCATGATCACGCCGCTCGGCGTCCAGTCGCTGCTACACGAGGAGGCCGAGTTGGCGACTGCGCGCGCGTGCTCGGCGCTCGACGTCCCGTTCACGCTGAGCTCGCTGTCCTCGACGCCGATGGAGGACGTCGCCGAGGCGCTCGGCGACACGACGAAGTGGTTCCAGTTCTACTGGAGCTCCGACCGGACGGTCGCAAAGAGCTTCCTCGACCGCGCCGAAACCGCCGGCTACGACGCGATCGTCCTCACCGTCGACGCGCCGACGCTCGGGTGGCGCGACCGGCTGCTGGAGCGCGGGTACTACCCCTTCCTCGAGGGCGAGGGCGTGGCCAACTACTTCTCGGATCCGGCCTTCCGGGAGTCGCTTGAGGCCACCCCCGAGGCGGACCCGGAGGCGGCCGTCGATCGGTTCCTCGAGATCTTCGGCGACGAGTCGCTGAGCTGGGCGGACATGGCGTTTCTGCGCGAGAACACGGACCTACCGATCGTGCTCAAGGGCGTCCTCCACCCCGAGGACGCGCGGCTGGCGCTCGAACACGGCGCCGACGCGGTCCAGGTGTCGACCCACGGCGGCCGGCAGGTCGACGGCTCGATAAGCGCGATCGAGGCGCTCCCGGGCGTGGTCGATGCGGTCGGCTCGGAGGCGCCCGTCCTCTTCGACAGCGGCGTCCGGCGCGGATCGGACGCGTTCAAAGCCCTCGCGCTCGGGGCCGACACGGTCATGCTGGGTCGCCCCTTCGCCTACGGCCTGGCGATGGACGGCCAGGACGGCGTCGAGTGGGTCCTCGAGAACACTATCTCCGAGCTGGATCTCACGATGGGGCTGGCCGGATACGACGACGCCGCGTCGATCGACCGCAGCGCGCTCACCCACGAGCGGGAGCTCTGATCGGCCCGACCGCAGCCCCCGGTTCCGCTCGATCCCCGATTCCGGGTCTGAAGCCGACCTCATCCGACCCGCTTCGATCCGACCCGCCCTGACTTCGGTCGGTGTCGGCTCTATGCCGAGGCTGAGGCCGACAGCCGGAAAGGGTATCAGCGCCCCCGCCCCTCTACTCTGTGATGGGCGCGTTCAGTCTCTACGTTCGACTCTCGGACGACGCGGTACTCGACGCCGAGGACGTCCTCGCTTCTCACGTCGACGCACACGACTCGGTCAGCTACGAGCGGGCCGACATCGACGACGACCGGAACGACCCCGGCGTCTCCGAGACGGGCCTCGACATCGGCGATATCGAGGCGTTCGCGTCGGTCTTCGCCGACCTGAAAGACACCGAGGCCGTCGAGGGGATCAGCCTCTGGGGGCCCGGGTCCGAGCGCTACCCGGTCGAAGTGTACCACTACGCGCTTCGGAACCTCTCGGACCCGGATCGCTATCAGTTCCACGCGATCGACGACCGCGTGACGCTTCTGATCTGCGATACGCCCGCCGCCCTCAGGCAGGCCAAAGACGAGATCGGCCCCGCGGGCCTCGTCGAGGGCGGGGAGGCGAAGTTCTAACCCTGGCCACCGTCCCGGCCGCGGCCCGACGGCGCAAAGTACTCGCTCGCGCTCCCCTCGCCGGTTAGCTCTCCGATCTCCGAGGCGCCGCACTCGCGGCACGCGACCGGCGCTTCCACCTCGGCGACGACCGTCTCACACCGCTCGCACGCGAAGTATCGCAGTCCGAGCACGCTCAACGTTCGCGCCGACGACACGAAACCGTTTCCCTCCCGGTTCGGGGCCCGCGCCGCTTTCTTTCGTCCACCGAACCGCTCAGACCTCGGTGAACCACTCGCTGTACCCGCCGAGACGCCCCTCGATGAGATCGAAGAACTGCTGTTGGAGCTCCTCGGTGATCGGGCCGCGCGTCCCGTTGCCGATCTCGGTGTCGTCGACGCTTCTGATCGGCGTGACCTCCGCCGCGGTCCCGGTGAAAAACAGCTCGTCGGCGGTGTAGAGCTGCCCCCGTCCGATCGACGCCTCCTCGTTGACCGTGTACCCGAGATCCCGGGCGAGCTCGATGACCGTATCGCGGGTGATCCCGTCGAGGATGGACTCGGAGACGCCGGTCGTGAACAGCTCGCCGTCGTTGATCATGAAGATGTTCTCGCCGGGGCCTTCGGCGACCTTACCCTCCTTGTTGAGGACGATGGCCTCGACGTAGCCGTTGCGGCGCGCCTCCTCGCCGGCCAGCATGGAGTTGAGATACGGCCCGGTCGCTTTCACGTTGGTCGGGATCTGACTCGAGGCGTGTTTCCGCCACGAGGAGACCATGACGTCGACGCCGTTCTCGATCGCGTCCTCGCCGAGGTACGCCCCCCACGGCCAGCAGGCGACCATCGTCTTCGAGGGGCAGTCCTTCGGGGACACCCCAAGCGAGTCGTAGCCGTAGTACACCAGCGGACGGATGTAACACGAGCGCAGGTCCTGTTCGCGGATCAACGTCAGCGTCGCGTCGGTGATCTCCTCGCGGGTGTGCCCGATGTCGTGATCGAGCACCTTCGCGGAGTCGAACAGCCGCTCGACGTGTTCGTCCCACCGGAACAGCGCCGGACCGCTCTCGGTGTCGTAACACCGCGCGCCCTCGAAGACCCCGGTTCCGTAGTGCAGCGAGTGCGTCAGGACGTGGGTCTGTGCGTCGTCCCAATCGACGAACTCGCCGTCCATCCAGATGGTGTCGACGTCCATCTCCTCGAAAGACATGGTTCGACTGTGGAGGCGCCCCGTAATGAGTGTTGACGGTTTCGCCGCCGCTCGGCTCCGGAAAACCGGGGAGTTATGCCCCGATAGCCCCAACGAAACGCCGATGGGAGTGCTCGAAGACAAGGCCCGCGCGCGCCTGTTCTACAGATACCTCTCGCGGGTCTACGACCGGATCAACCCGTTCATCTGGAACGAGGAGATGCGCGACGAGGCCCTCGAGTGGTTCGGTATCGAGGCGGGCGACCGCGTCCTTGACGTCGGCTGCGGCACCGGCTTTGCGACCGAGGGGCTGTTGGGCTACACCGACGACGTCTGGGGCCTCGACCAGTCGGCACACCAACTCGAGCGGGCGTTCTCGAAGTTCGGCAAGCGCGGGCGGGTGAGTTTTCACCGCGGCGACGCCGAGCGGCTCCCCTTCGCCGACGACGCCTTCGACGCCTACTGGTCGTCGGGTTCGATCGAGTACTGGCCCGACCCCGTCGCGGCGCTCCGGGAGGCCCGCCGCGTCACGAAGCCCGGCGGGCCGGTCCTCGTCGTCGGCCCGGACTACCCCGAAACGACGCTTTTCGGCGCGCTCGCCGACGCGATCATGCTGTTTTACGACGAGAGCGAGGCCGACCGGATGTTCGCCGAGGCGGGCTTCGAGGAGTTCGAACACCGGATCCAGCAGCGCGCCCCCGGAACGCCCCGGGCGATCACCACGCTCGCCCGCGTCCCGGCGGACACTCCGACCGGGGCGGAGACGGCCGAACGGACGGCGCCGACCGGATCGGATTAGACGGTCGTCTCGACCGCCGCGACGCTCCGGCCGGCGACCGACACGCGGACGCTGACCGTCTCCCCCGACCGCACCGCCGGATCGTTCGTCCCCGCGATCCGGAACGACGCCGCCTCGCCGGCGCTCCACTCGCCGGTCGTTGCGCTGTTGAACGCGCCGGTCGGGGCGCTCCCAAACCCCCGCGCCGAGAAGAACGGCACCGGGGGCTGCCGTTCGAGCGGTTTGCCGCCGATCCGGACGTACAGCCCGACTTCCGCCGGATCGAGGCTGTTGCCGCCACGGTGGACGAGCGTCACCTCGCCGGAGGGGTCGGCCGTAACCGAGAACGACGCGCCCGTCCCCGTTCCTGTCCCCGCCCCCGCCACCGGAGACCCCTCCGTTCCGGCCGTCGGGCCGATCGGGGCCACGCCGCCCGCCCCGCCGCCGAGGACGGACGCGGCCAGAACGCTCGCGAGCACGGCCGTTACCGCCACGAGACAGACGACGCCGACGACCGGGGAGACCCCACGCTCGGCCATGCGTTCGTTCGCCGCGTCATGGTATAAAAACGATCGGCGGATCGCCCCCTCCCCGTCCGCCCGGTCAGTCGAACCGGGTCTCGAGCGTCACCGACCCGCCCTCGTGGGTCGCGTTTATCTCCGTCGGGCCGCGGGGGGCGACCGTCCACAACCGGTCCGCGCCCGTGGTGCCGATCGTCTCGCCGTCGAGTGCGACCGTCCCGTCGACGCGCTCGCCGGTCGCCGGGTCGAGGAGTTCGACGCCGAGCGGACCGCCGGCGCGGGTCGTCTCGACGACGAGACGGAGGCCCTCGCCCCGCCGCGTGACCGTCGTCGTCGGCATCGCCCCGGGATCCAACCGCTGTTGCTCGTAGAGCACGTTCCTCGAGCCGCTGTCGAGGAACGTCCCCAGTTGGCCGTGGGGGTGCTCGGCCCGGAGTTGGTACAGCCGGACCTGCGCCGGGCCGATCGCGTCGATCGCCCCGAAGCTCCGGATCGCCCACGGGTAGAGTTCGCTGAACCGATCGAGCGCCGGCGAGGGGTTACCGCCGTACTGGTCGGTGACGTCGGCCCGCTTCGCCGTCGGGTCGTGGGCCGCCCGGAGGTACCGGCCGCTTGCCGGATCGACCGTCGCCACCGCGATACCGTCGCCCGTCGTCTCGACGTGGAACCGCGAACTCGAGGCGCCCCCGATCGCGCCGCTTAGCTCCGCTCTGGTCGGCCCGCTCATCGGAACGAGCCGGACCCGCTCGGTCGCCGCCCGCTCGGCGATCCCGTCGGCGCCGACGTCGTCGGCGCGCTCCTCGAGCCACACCAGCGCCTCGTCGGTCGCCTCCGCCTCGCGGTGCGTCGTCGCGAGCGTCCGAAGCAGCCCGTCGGCACCCCGCTGCCCGCCGTTGAACTCGCGTATCGCCGTCCGCTCGTTCGCTTCGAGCGCGTCGACGCGGGTCGAAAGCCGCTCGATCCCGTCCTCAAGGACGGCGGTCCGCTCGGCGTCGGTCTCGGCGTTCTCGTACTGTCGCTGGAGCGTCTCCAGGGCGTACACGCTGCGGAGTTCGCCCGCCTCGGCCTCGATCGCCCCGGAGACGTCGATGCCCGCCGTCTCGCTTTCGCTTCGGTCGATCGACTCCGGCCGCGGGGAGAGATAGCCCGAACTGTTCTCGACGGGGCGGACGGTCATCGATCGGTCGACGCCGCCGTCGGTCTGCTCGGCGCCGTCGGCGGCGCCCGAGACGGCCACGCCACCGATCGCCGCGAGACAGAGGAGGAACGCGGCGGCGAACGCGGGGAACCGGTTCATACCGCGGGTGTCGTCCCCGACGAACAAAAACCCGACCGTCCCGACCGGCGACAGACGGGCGGGCGAGGACGGCCGAGAGCGGCCGAGACCGTTCACGGAGCGCGGAGACGTTTTATCCCCGGATGGAAAGCGTTTTGCGGTGGGGCTGTCGATGCACAACCCATGCGGTACCGGGTCCCCCTCCTGCTGTGTGCCCTCCTCGTGTGCCTCGTGGCGGTCGGTCCTCCCCCGGCCGCCGCCCAGCCGCAGGCCGGCGAGACGCACCTCGACGCACAGCTCCTCGAGAACGGCGACGCGCGATGGAACGTCACGGTCGCGATCGCGATCGAGGAGGGCGAGCGGGCGGACTTCGAGGCGTTCGCCGAGCGCTTCGAGGCCGGCGAGGAACGCCTCGGGTTCGGGGTCGAGGCCTTCGAGCGGGCGGCCGCCGAATCGGCCGCGGCCAGCGGGCGCGACATGGAGATACGGTCGGTCCGCCGCGAGGCGGAGATCGTCGAACCCTCCGATGAGGGGGCGGCCGACGCCGTCGGAGTGCTCCGGGTCAGGTTCCGGTGGGCCTCGTTCGCCCGCGTCGAGGAGGACGGGACCCTGATCGTCGACGACACGTTCAACACGTCCGAGGGAACGTGGCTTCCGGGCCTCACCGCCGATCAGTCCCTGACGATCAGGGCTCCGCCCGGCTACGCCGGCCCGACGACCTCCCCGATCGGGGCGGACGGCGGTGACCTCCGCTGGGAGGGCCCCGAGACGTTCGAACCCGGATACTTCACCATCGTGTACCCGCCCGGGACGACCGCTCCGGGCACGAACGTCACCCTGCCGACCGTCCTCGTCGCCGGCGCGTTGGTGTTGAGCGGCTCGGCGCTGGTCCTCGGGTTGTACCTGCTCGCCGCCCGCCGGCGCACGGACGATGACGGCGACGCGCCGGCGGCCGGCACAGCCGGCGAGGGACGCTCTGACGCCGATCTCGATCCCGGCGCCGACCCTGGCTCTGCCCCCGACGCCGACCGCGGTTCCGACCCCGATCTCGACGCCGACGCCGTCGGCGACACGCGACGCTCGGGGGCGGACGCCTCCGCCGCCGACCCGCCGCCCGAGGAGGCCGACGCCGAACCGGACCTCGAACTCCTCTCGGACGAGGAGCGAGTCGAGTACCTCCTAGAGCGGAACGGCGGCCGGATGAAGCAGGCGACCATCGTCAAGGAGACCGGCTGGTCGAACGCGAAGGTCTCACAGCTGCTTTCGGCGATGGACGACAACGACCGGGTCGACAAACTCCGGATCGGTAGGGAGAACCTCATCAGCCTCCCCGGCGAGGGCGTCGGCGACATCGATCCCGGCTCCGACGACGCCTGACCGGCCGACCGGACGCCGCCGACAACCCGCCCGACCGAGCCCGCGAACGTACGATACGGAAACGTTTAATCACGAACGACCGTGTATAGTACTCACTAGCCTCATGAAAATACTCGTCACTGTCAAAGAGGTCGCCGAGGTGGACGACGAGTTCGAGATCGACGGACTCGACATCGCCGAGGGGTCCCTCGAATACGATCTCAACGAGTGGGACGATTACGCCATCGAGGAAGCCGTCACAATAAGCGAGGCCCGCGACGATGTCGAGGTCGTCACCGTCACCGTCGGCCCGGAGCGCGCCGAGGAGACGATCCGCATGGCCCTGGCGAAAGGCGCCGACCGCGCCGTCCGGGTGTGGGACGACGCCATCGAGGACGCGCAGTTCCTCGATGTCGACGCGAAGGCCGAACTCCTCGGGGCCGTCGCGGCCGAGGAGGAGCCCGACCTCGTTCTCTCGGGCGTGCAGGCGGGCGACGACTCCAACGGCGCGACCGGGGTCGCCCTCGCCGAGACGATCGGCTTCGAGTGGGCCGCCGTCGTGAACCAACTCGACCTCGACGCCGACGCCGGCGTCGCCTCCGTCCACCGCGAACTCGAGGGCGGCATCGAGGAGCTCACCGACGTCGACCTGCCGGCCGTGTTGACGATCCAGACCGGGATCAACGAGCCGCGCTACGCCAGCCTGCGCGGCATCCGGCAGGCGCAGCGAAAGCCCCTCGAGGTCCGCTCGCTCGAGGACCTCGGACTCGATCCCTCGGTCGTCGAGTCCCCCCTCGAGCGCACGTCGATGTACGAGCCCACCTCCGAGAGCGACGCGACCGTCTGGCAGGGCAGCGCCGACGAGACCGCCGAGTCGCTGGCCTCGCTGCTCCGCGAGAAGGGGGTGATCGAGGGATGACCGTCCTCGCGGTCGCCGAACACCGACGCGGCGACCTCCGGGACGTCTCGCTCGAGCTCGTGACCGCCGGCCGCGAACTGGCCGACGAACTGGACACCGACCTCGCCGTTGCGGTCGTCGGCGGCGACGTCGACGCCTTCGCCGGGCGACTCGACCGCGAGGGGGTCGACACGATCTACACCGTCTCCGAGGGCGAGGAGTTCAACCACGGCGTCTACACGCAGGCCGTCGAGCAGTTGCACGCGGATCTCGACCCGACCGCGCTGTTGGTGCCGAACTCGGTGAACGGACTCGACTACGCGCCGGCCGTGGCCGACGACCTCGGCCTGTCGCTCGTCACCGATGTCGTCGCCTTCGAGGGCGGCGATCCGATCGAGGTTATCAGAGAGCAGTACGGCGGCAAAGTCGAGACGACCTACGACGTCGAGGCCGACCAGTACGTGTTGACGATCCGGCCCGCCGAGTGGCCGGCCGCCGAGGCTTCCGGCGACGCGACGACCGAGGCCTTCGAGGCCGACATCGACGAGGCGGCCCTCGGAACGACGGTCAACGGCTTCGAGGAGGTCGCCGGCGGCGACGTCGACATCACCGAGGCGGACGTGCTCGTCTCGGTCGGTCGGGGGATCGAAGACGAGGAGAACATCCCGCTGATCGAGGAACTCGCGGACGCGCTGGGCGCGACCCTCTCGTCGTCGCGGCCCATCGTCGACAACGGCTGGCTGCCGCAGAACCGCCAGGTCGGCCAGTCCGGGAAGGTGGTCACGCCGGACGTGTACATCGCCATCGGCATCTCCGGGGCCGTCCAGCACGTCGCCGGCATGAAGGGCTCAGACACGATCGTCGCGATCAACACCGACCCGAACGCGCCGATCTACGACATCGCCGATTACGGCATCGTGGACGACCTCTTCGAGGTCGTGCCCGAACTCATCGAGCAGTTCGGCGGCGAAGCGCCAGACCTCTAACCCCCCCGCGCCGCCGCGCGCCCGCCTTCGTCGACCGCGACCCCGAGTGGGCGTTGCGCCCCTGAGACGCAACCCTTATGTTCAAATGCGTGCGTTAATGTACAGTAATGAACACCACGGACGGGATCGCGCCGGCCGTCGCGTCGATACTCGAAGCGGCCGAGGACCGAACCGGCGGCTCGGAGCCGCTGTCGGTGACGCCGCGGTCGCTGCCAGAGGCCCTCGCGGCCGCCGAGGCCGACGGCCGCGTCCCGATCGTCGCGGAGATCAAACCGACGAGCCCGACGACCGAGGGCGAGCGAACCGACGACCCCGCGGCCCTGGCCCGCGGGATGGTCGAGGGCGGCGCAGCGGCGCTGTCCGTGCTGACGGAGCCGACGCACTTCGGCGGGTCGCCGGACGCCCTCGAAGCGGTCCGGGAGGCCGTCGACGTCCCGGTGCTCCGGAAGGACTTCCTGCTCCGTGAGGCCCACCTCGACGTCGTGGCCGCGGACGTCGTTCTGCTCATCGCCCGGTTCGTCGAGGACCTCGCGGGGCTGGTCGAGGCGGCCCGCGACCGGGGGTTTCAGGTGCTCGTCGAGGTCCACACCGAGGCCGAACTGCGGACGGCCTTAGAGGCGGGCGCGGACATCGTCGGCGTGAACAACCGCGACCTGGCGGCCCTTGAGGTCGACCTCGGGACGTTCGAGCGGGTCGCCGGGTCGGTTCCGGCAACGACCCGCGAAAGCGTCACCCTGATAGCTGAAAGCGGCGTATCGACGCCCGAAGACGTCTCGCGGATGCGCCGGGCGGGTGCCGACGGCCTGCTCGTCGGGTCGGCGATCATGGACGGCGACGTCCGGGCGAACGCGGCGCGACTCACCGGCGGTTCGACGGAGGAGTGACCCATGTCCCAACCAGACACCAAATTCGGCGAGTACGGCGGACAGTACGTTCCCGAGGCACTGATGCCCGCGATCGAGGAACTGACCGAGGCCTACCGGCGGTACGTCCTGAACAACGAGGACGGCTTCATGGACGAGTTCTACGAGCGCATCCGCGATTTCGGCGGCCGCCCGACGCCGCTTCAGTACGCCGAACAGCTCTCGGCGCGCTACGGCGTCGACGTTTATCTCAAGCGCGAGGACCTCCTGCACGGCGGCGCGCACAAACTCAACAACGCGCTCGGACAGGTCCTCCTGGCGAAGTACATGGGCAAAGAGCGGATCATCGCCGAGACGGGCGCGGGCCAACACGGGACCGCGACGGCGATGGCGGCGGCCCACCTCGACATGCCGTGTGAGATCTACATGGGCCGACGCGACATCAACCGCCAGCGGCCGAACGTCTTCCGGATGCGAATCAACGGGGCCGAGGTGACGCCGGTCGACGTCGGTCGCGGGACGCTCAAGGAGGCCATCAGCGAGACGATGCGCGATTGGGCGAGGACCGTCGAGACGACGCACTACGTGATCGGTTCGATCGTCGGTCCGGCTCCGTTTCCCGCGATGGTCCGGGACTTCCACGCGATCATCTCCGAGGAGATCCGCGAGCAGTCCCGCGAGAAGCTCGGCGGGCTCCCCGGCGCGGTCGTCGCCTGCGCCGGCGGCGGCTCGAACACGATGGGCGCGTTCGCCGACTTCCTCGAGGACGACGACGTTCGGCTGTACGCCGCCGAGGCCGGTGGTTCCTCGCTCACGGTCGACGAGGAGGCGGGCGTCGCACCGCACTCGGCGTCGCTCTCGACCGGCGAGGAGGGCGTCCTCCACGGGGCGCGGACGAAGCTGCTCCAGGACGGCCACGGCCAGATCATGGAGTCCCACAGCGTCTCCTCGGGGCTCGACTACTCCGGCGTCGGCCCGCAGCTCTCACACCTCGTCGACGAGGGGCGGGTGACGCCCGTCGCCGTCGACGACGAGTTGGCCCTCGAGGCCTTCCACCGGCTCTCGCAGGCCGAGGGCATCATCCCCGCCCTGGAGACGGCCCACGCCTTCGGCTTTCTCGAATCGGTCGCCGGACCCGACGGCGACGGCGCCGTCGATCTCCCCGAGACGGTCGTCGTCAACGTCTCCGGGCGCGGCGATAAGGACCTCGAGGCCGCAATCGAGGAGACGGAAAAACGGACCCTCGAGAACGCGCCGACGATGGAGGTGTTCGAAGGGTGAGCCGCGACGGCGAGCGGACCGAGTCCGCCGCGAGCGCCGATCCCCGCGGGACGGACGGGAGCGAACGCGCCGACGCCGACGGCCCGGACGCCTCCGGTTCGACGCTTGAGGCGGCCTTCGACGAGCCGGCGTTCGTCCCGTATCTCGCCGCCGGCGACCCCGACTTCGAGTCCTCGCTGGAATACGTCGAGGCGCTCGCGGCCGGGGGCGCCGACGTGATCGAACTCGGGCTCCCCTTCTCGGAGCCCATCGCCGAGGGGCCGACGATCCAGCAGGCGGTCGTCCGCTCCCTCGAGGCCGGCATGACGCCCGAGCGCTTCTTCGAGTTCGTCGACGCCCTCGACGTCGAGGTGCCGCTCGTGTGCATGACGTACTACAACCTGATCTACCAGTTCGGCCCCGCGGGCTCGGAGCCGGTCCGCCCGTTCGTCGAGCGGGCGGCGGCGGCCGGGATCGAGGGGCTCGTCGTCCCGGATCTGCCGGCCGAGGAGGCCGACCTCCTCCGGGGGTACTGCGACGAACTCGGCCTCGATCTAGTGTTCATCGTCGCGCCGACGACGGCCGGCGACCGCCTCCACCGGATGATGGAGCGCGTCTCGGGGTACGTCTACGTCCAGGCGCGTCTCGGTGTGACGGGCGCGCGAGACGACCTCTCGGACAGCACCGAGGGGACCCTCGAACGGCTCGAGGGGTACGACGTGCCGAAGGCGGTCGGGTTCGGCATCTCGACGGGCGAGCACGCCGAAGCCGTCGTCGCGGCGGGCGCCGACGGCGTCATCGTCGGCTCCGCGCTGGTCGACATCGTCGCGCGCGGCCACGAGAACGACGAGCCCGCCGAGGCGGTCGCCGCGGAGCTCGAATCGCTCTCGCGGGAGCTGAAAGCGGGGGCGGTCGCCGGCGCGAAACGCACGCCACGACCGGAAGGAACATGACGGAACCTCACACACACCCACACACATCATGACGCCAGGGATCGACGCGCGCCTGCGACGGATCGGCACCGACGACCGCTACGTGATCGTCCCGATGGACCACGGCCTCACGCTCGGGGCCGTCAAGGGTCTCAAGGACATCGAATCGACGATCGACGCCGTCACCCGCGGGGGCGCGGACGCGGTGTTGACACAGAAGGGCGTCGCACACCGGGTCCACGGCAACAAGAACGGGGCCGGATACGTCGCACACCTCAACGGCTCGACGGTCATCGGCCCCGACTCGAACGACAAGCGGACGACGGGCTCCGTCGAGGCCGCCCTCCGGGCGGGCGCGGACGCCGTCTCGTTTCACATCAACGTCGGCTCCGAGCACGAGCGCGAGCAGATCGAGGAACTCGGTCGGCTCACCGACCAGGCGGCCGAGTACGGGCTGCCCGTGCTCGCGATGGCGTACGCCCGCGGTCCGGACGTCGAGGGCGACGACCCCGAGGCGCTCGGCCACGCCGTCCGCCTCGGCGAGGAACTCGGCGCGGACCTGATAAAGACCGGGTACAGCGGCGACGCGGCGAGCTTCGAGCACGTCTGTGAGTCGACGAGCCGTCCGGTGCTCATCGCCGGCGGATCGCCCGACGGCGACCGCGAAACGCTGCGGATGGTCCGGGGGGCCATGGACGGCGGCGGCGCCGGCGTCTCGATGGGCCGGACGCTGTTCCAACACGACGACCCGGAGGGGATGGCCCGGGCGGTGTCGCTCGTCGTCCACGAGGGCCTCTCGGCCTCGAAGGCGTTCGAACGGGCCGAGATCGACGCCTGAGCGCCGATCCCGACCGATACGATTCCGCCGCGCCGTGGTACCGCGGCCCTCGGAAGCGTTATACCCGTCGTCGGCGTACGCGTATTTGCAATGGCAAACGGTAAGGTTGACTTCTTCAACGACACTGGCGGTTACGGTTTCATTTCGACTGAGGACTCCGACGAGGACGTGTTCTTCCACATGGAGGACGTTGGCGGCCCGGATCTCGAGGAAGGAACGGAAATCGACTTCGAAATAGAGGACGCCCCCAAGGGCCCCCGCGCGACGAACGTCGTTCGGGACTGAGGCGGGCACCCCTCCACACCGGGCTCGCCGCGGGCGATCCCGAGCACTACACCGCATTTCTATGCGTTCGATCACAGCGTCGAGCCGCCGGCTCCGACGCCGACCCCGCGGCTACGTTTCGCGCTCGCGGAGCTCCGTCCGCCGGATCTTCCCCGTCGTCGTCGTCGGGAGGCTCTCGACGAACTCGATCTCTCTGGGGTACTCGTGTTTTGCGAGGTTCGACTTGACGAGCGACCGGACCGACTCGCGGAGGTCTCCGTCGGCGGTCGCCGACTCGACCGGCTGACAGAACGCCTTGATGATCTCCCCGCGCATCTCGTCGGGGATCCCGACGACGCCGGCCTGTTCGACGTCCGGGTGCTCGAGGATCGCGTCCTCGACCTCGCCGGGGCCGACCCGGTAGCCGCTCGTGATGATGAGGTCGTCGTCGCGCGATTTGAACCAGACGTACCCCTCCTCGTCGCGCTCGCCGAGGTCGCCGGTGCGGTGGTACCCGCCGACCCGGACCGCCGCGGTCTTTTCGGGCTCGTTCCAGTACTCCTCGAAGACGACCGGGTTCCCCTCGCGTTCGACCGCGATCTCGCCGATCTCCCCGGGGTCGCACTCCCGGCCCGTCTCCCCGTCGATGACGGCGACCTCGTGGCCGGGGACCGGCTTCCCCATGCTCCCGGCCTGGGCGGGGAACCACGACTGGCAGTTACAGACGAGCATGTTCGCCTCGGTCTGCCCGTAGATCTCGTTGACGGCGACGCCGTCCAGTTCGGTTTCGGCCCACTCGAGGATCTCCGAGGTCAGCGGCTCGCCGCCCGAACAGATCGCCTCCACCGCGAGGTCGTGGTCCCCGACGTCGGCGCTCATCAGCATTCGGATCGCCGTCGGCGGGAGAAACGTCGACGTGACGTCGAACTCGGCCATGATCTCGAGGGCCGTCTCGGCGTCGAACCCCGCCATCGGATAGCCGACCACGGGCCGACCGTAGTGCCACGCCGGAAAGAGCAGATCGCCCAGCGCGCCGATCCACGCCCAGTCGGCCGGCGTCCAACAGACCGCCTCCGAGACGTCCAACTCGAAGTACATCCGGAAGGCCGGACAGTGGCCGACCCAGATCGACTGGGTGTGTAACGCGCCCTTCGGCGGGCCGGTCGACCCGCTCGTGTACATGATGATCCCGGGCGTGTCCGGCCCCGTCTCGACCGCCTCGAAGCCGGCCTCGGTCGCCTCTACGGCCGGCCCGAAGGCCGTCGTTCCGGCGTGGTGTCCCCGCCCTTCCCAGTCGACCTCGAGGACCGTCTCGAGGGCCGGACACTCCGCCCGTATCTCGGCGACCGTCTCGTAGTTGTCGCTGTCGGTGACGACCGCCGCGGCGCCGCTGTCCTTCAGACGGTATCCGAGCCCGTCCGGGCCGAAAAGCACCGACAGCGGCATCGATATCGCGCCGAGTTTCCAGCAGGCCAGGTGCGTCAACGGGTTCGCGGGCACCTGCGGCAACACGACGCCGATGCGGTCGCCCTCGCCGATCCCGCGGCTCGCCAACGCGCTTGCGAGGCGATCGGAGAGACGATCGAGGTCGGCGAACGTGTACTCCTCGCGGCGGCCGTCCGGGTACGCCTGATACAGCGCGGTCCGGTCGGGGGCGTCGTGCTTGCCGACCATGTCGTGCGCCGCGTTGTAGTCGGCCGGGAGGTCCCAACTGAACGCCTCCCGGGCGCGCTCGTAACTCTCGGTCGGCATCGTGACGTGCCACGTCATACCGCCGACTCGGAGGGCGCGGAAAATAAAGCTCCGTGTCGGCCCCGCCGACGCGCTCGCTCCGGTCGCCGCCGGTGATACGCCCTGCCGCCCGCGTTTTCGGGCCGTCGCTCCGTCCCGCCACGTTCAATAGCGGGCCCTCCGATCCAAGGCGTATGACACGCTCCGTGTGGTTGAAGGCCGACGACGAGGTCGGCGACTGGCAGGCGAGAAAGCGCCGCATCACCGCCGGCCTCGAGGCCGGCGTCGACTGGGTGCTCGTCGACCGGCGCGACGTCGATCGCGTCCGGGAACTCGGCCGCGTCAACGTCGCCGCCTTCGCCGGCGACGACGTCCACGTGATGGACGCCGAGGCCGAGGAGGGGGGCGATCCAGACGCCGTCGTCGTCGGCAAGCACGGCGAGGGCGACGGCACCGTCGATCTCCCCTCGGACCTCTCGGGGTCGGCCGATCTGACGACGCTGCGGCGAAGCGACGCCCCGGGCGGCGCGTACGTGCGCATCCTCGGCTCGGAGTACGAGTCCTTCGCGGAGGCGGCCGCGGCCGACGCCGAATACACGATCGTCGTCGGCGACGACTGGCAGATCATCCCCCTCGAGAACCTCATCGCCCGCATCGGCGAGGAGACCGATCTGGTCGCCGGCGTCCGGAGCGCCGCCGAAGCCAAGACGGCCTTCGAGACCCTGGAAATCGGCGCCGACGCCGTGCTCCTCGATACGGACGACCCCGACGAGATACGCGGGACCGTCGAGGCCAGAGACGAGACCCAACGCGAACAGCTCGAGTTGGCGTACGCGACCGTGACGGCGATCGAGGAGGCCGGCTCGGCCGACCGCGTCTGCGTCGACACCGCCTCGATGCTCGATCACGACGAGGGGATGTTGGTCGGCTCGATGAGCCGGGGGCTGTTTTTTGTCCACGCGGAGACGGCGGACTCGCCGTACGTCGCCTCGAGGCCGTTCCGGGTCAACGCCGGGGCGGTCCACGCGTACGTCCGGACGCCCGGCGGCGAAACGAAGTACCTGGCCGAACTGAAATCCGGCGACGAGGTGCAGGTCGTCGACACCGCGGGCACCACTCGCGAGGCGATCGTCGGCCGGGTGAAAATCGAGAAGCGGCCCATGTTTCGGGTCGAGGCGGAACTGGAGAACGGCGACCGCGTCGAGACGCTGTTGCAGAACGCCGAGACGATCAAGGTTGCGACCGCCGAGGGCCGGACGTCCGTCACCGACCTCGCCGCCGGCGACGAGATTCTCCTGCGTTACGAGGACGTCGCGCGGCATTTCGGCGAGGCCGTCGAGGAGTCGATCATCGAGAAGTGAGCGCGTCGGTGAGGCGACGAAGCGTCCGGAGATCGTACTGCCCGGGGGCCGTCGCCGCCGCCGGATCGACCGGCGCGTACCCGATCTTCGACCCGTACACCGGCGCGACCGCGCGGGTGTGACTGCCCGCCTCGCCCATCGCCATCGTGGCGACGGCGACGCCCGCCTCGCTCAGTTCGTGCGTCACCGCCAACACGTCGAGCGCGTCCGCCCCGTCCTCGGCGGTGACGGCGAGTTTCCCGACCGTTCCGTGCGCCGCCGCCCGCCGCAGCGACCGCTTTAGCTCCGCCCGCGGCGGGGTCTCCTCGAAGTCGTGATGCGAGACGACGACGCTCACGTCGCGTTCGAGAGACTCCTCGGCGAGCCCCCGCGCCGCCGCCGCGACCGCCTCGCCTCTCGATCCGTCCAGCGCCGCGAGTTCGACGTCGACGGCCCCGACCGCGTCGCGCTCGATCGCGTCCCCGAGCACGCCGAGACGCCCCTCGTCGCCCGCGGCCCCGCCCTCCCACCCGGCGCGGTTCGTCACGAGAAGCGGTAACTCGCCGTCGTATCCGGACAGCGCCTCCGCCGGGCGTTCGGCCAGATCCATCCGGAACTCGACGCAGTCGGCGACCGCGCGCGCGGCCGGCTCCTCGCCCAGTTCGGCCGTCGAAGCAGCGAGGGTGAACGTCTCGAAGTCGATCGCCATGCCGACGCTCCGTCGGCGAGCACAAAAGGACACACGGTCTCAGGCCCGCTCGAGGAACCGCGCCTGGGCGGTCGTCCCCTCGGTCCCGTAGTCGGTCACCTGCACCCGGATCGTCTCGCCGTCCTCGAGTCCGCTCCGGCCGTCGGGGTCCGGCACCTCGCGGACGAACGTCTGGAGGCCGTTTATTGTCCCGCGTATCTCCGGCGGAACGCGGTCGTACTGCGTCTCCTTGACGACAAGTTCGTACGTTTCGCCCTTCTGTGCGGCCTCCTCGGGCGGGCGGCGCTGTGCCTGTTCGTGCGCGTGATCGCGCTTCCGCTGGGCCTCGGTGTCGGGCCGCGAGCCGCGGCGACGGAGCGCCCCGACGAGTGCGAGCACGGCGACGAGCGAGACGGCGACGCCGAGTATCAGCGGCGTCGGTAGGGATCCGATCATCGGCGACGGTTCGTGGCGCGCTGACATATCCATTGTGCCCGCCCGATACCGAGTGCGGCGCGCCCCGGACGCCGAACCCGATGACGCGACGGCGACCGGGGTGCGGTACGCACAGATTGAAACCGTCGCCGCGCGGAGAGACCCCCATGTACCTCGCCGACGAAGCGTGGCCCGACCTCGAGGCGTACTTCGAGAACGAATCGCTCGCGTTGGTCCCGCTCGGCTCGACCGAACAGCACGGGCCGCACCTCCCGCTTGCGACCGATCACCTGATCGCGGAGGGGTTCGCCCGGGAGGTCGCCGACCGGACCGGCTACCTCTGTACCCCGACGGTCGACGTCGGCGTCAGCCCGCACCACCGCCAGTTTCACGGGACTATGTGGGTCGACGCGCCCGTCTTTCGCGACTACGTCGAGTCGTTCACAAAAAACCTCGCGTACCACGGGATCGACCGCGTCGTCTTCGTCAACGCCCACGGCGGGAACGTCGAACCGCTCCGGGAGGTCGGCCGACGGCTCCGGGATGACGGCGTGCTGTACGCCATCGAGTGGATGTGGAACGACAGCATCCCCGAGCTCGTCGACGAGTCCTTCGAGCGAAACGGCCCCCACGGGGGACCCAAGGAGACGGCGATGATCATGCACCTCGCCGAATCGCTCGTCCACGACGACCGACTCGAGGACGCCAGGGACGGCGGCTGGGCGGACTTCAGCTTCGAGGACGCGAACAAACACGGGGCGCGGACCTTCTACGACTCGATCGACAACACCGACAACGGCGTGTTGGGCGATCAGACCGACGCGACCGCGGCGAAAGGCGAGGAGCTGTTCGAGGCCGCGAGCGATCAGCTGGTGCGGCTCTGTGAGTGGCTCGACGCACAGGATGCCGCGTCGCTGATGGCGAAACCGCACGTGTAGTCGCCGCGCCCCGCCTCCGCGCCCGCCCCGAATGCGACGCGGTCGGCGCCCTGGCGGCCGAAACGACAACGCAAAGTGTCGCGCCGACGCAGCTCGCGACATGACCGGCGGAACTCACGAGCACGAGCACGAGGGCGAAGGCGAGGACGACGACCGACCGGCCGGACCGGGAGAGCGCTCGACCGCCCCACAGAGCGCTTACACCGCAAAACAGGCCGGTCTCGGCGCGCTCGTCGCGCTCGTCGGACTCGGCGTGACGTTCGGGATCCCTCTTTTCATCCTGGCTTGATCCCCCCAGGCGATCCGGGTCGCTACCCGAAGGCGGCGAGGGCGACCCACATCGCCCCGGCGGCGGCGAGAGGGATCGTGAGGTTGTCGTCGACGACGTACCCCCCGACGACCGGCTTGACGCCGTCGGCGATCGTCGCGGCGAGAGCGCCCGCAACGGCGGCGCCGAGAGGGACGAACGGGACCGCCAGCGCGAGGCTGACGAGAAACATCCCGGCGAGCACCCGCGGCCGGGCGATCCGGCGGAGCCCGCCGCTTGCGAGCACGCCGCTCACCGGGTCCCCCACCGCGAGCATCAACACCGCCGGCACGGCGAGACGCGGCTCGAACGCGACGACGGTGACCGTCCCACTGAGCGCGTACAGCGCGTAGCCGGCGACCGTCTCCTGTTCGTACTCGCGGGTGAGCCTGTCGTAGATCGCGTGCTCGAGACCGCCGTGCAAACGCGCCGCCTCTAAGACGACGGTCGCGAGCAGGCCGACGACGGCGACCGCCTGCACCACCGGCCACGTGACCGTCCCGGTTTCGAGCACGTGGCCGTCGAGCAGGTACGCCCCGGGGACGAGGGCTCCCGACGCGTGGACGAGCCGGCGGCCGATCTCGATCGACATGCACCGGCGGTTCTCCCCGGTGCGGAATAGAGGTTCGCACTCGTCGCCGCCGAGCGAACCCCGTCCGACAACAACCCTTTCATCGCTGCGTCCCATCTGCCGGACGATGATCGATTCCGCCGGTGTCTCCGAACGCGACGCGGCGGTGTGGGGTGTCGCCGTCGTCCTCCTTGCGAGCCTCGGCGGCGCCGTTCTCGTCGCCGGGCCGCTCTCGGAGGCCGACGCTGGCGAGTCCCGGGAACCGACCCTCGTCGCCCCGGCCGAGGGCGGCACCGACCTGTGGCCCTACACCGCGAGCGAGAGGCGCTACGAGACCCGGACACTCGGAATCAACATGGTGTTTTACGCCGATCAGGCGGACGTCCGAACCGCGCTGGTCGAGCGCTCCGCCGTCGAGTGGAGAGACGAGCAGGTCCACGAGGGGGACGCCGACGCCGCCACCGTCTCCCACGAGCGCGTCCGGATCGACCCCGACGCCGACTCGATCCCCGAGACCCTCTCGTGGAGCGACGCCGAGGGGTCGACGCGGTACACCTACCTCCGGGCGGACGGCGGCGGCAGGTGGGTCGAGGAGTCCTACCAGCTACACGCCGGCACGTACCTCGGCCAGCGGCGCCACGTTCGGGCGTACGGCGACCCGGCCGGCGAGTGGACCGCCGTCCAGATCCACGGCGAACACTGGGATTGGTTCCGGCTCCGTCACACCGTCACCGGCGTCAGCGAGCCCCAGCGCGATCTCGAACGGGAGTTCCTCGACGATCCGGGCGTCGAGCGCGTCGTTCGGATACCGTTCGGAAACGAGCGCCTCGACGGCGACGGGTGGGCCTCCGGCGTGCACTTCGACGGCGTCGCGGCTCCGGCCCTTTTGACCCTGCTCGTCGTGGGTCGGACGGACCTACCGCGGGTGGCCTCCCGGATCGTCGCCCACCGCCGCGAGATCGCGCTCGCCGGCGGGATCTTCGGGATCCACACCGCGGTCCGGTGGATCGGCGTGGCCACAGAGCGCCTCCTGCCGTCCGTTTCGCCGACGCTCATCGCCGTGCCGCTGTACGTCGCCCTCGTCGTCGGTGTGCCGGTGACCGCACACCTGCTCGCCCGCGGAAGCGGCCGGACCCGGGCGTTCGGCCTCGCGGCCCTCGGGTTGGGCGCGGCGATCGTCGCCGACTTCGCCGCGATGGGCGTCTCAGCGATCCCGATCGAGACCGTCCTCCACCGGCTCTCGGTACTGCTCGCCGTCGGCTCGATCGCCGCCGGATCCGTCGAGCGACCGGACCGCCCCGCGCTGCTGGCGGTCGGCGTCGGCGGGTGGGCGCTGGCGGTCGCCGCGTCGCTTTTCGGGCTCGTGTGACCGGTGTGACCGGCCGACGGCGACGCGTCGGCCGCGCCGACGGTGAGATTTATATAAATCGGTCCACCAGTCTTTAGGAAGATGGCCTCCCGACACGCCCCCTCTCGCCGGGCGCTCCTCGCCGCGCTCGCGGGATCGACCGCGGCCGCGAGCGGCTGCGTCGGCGAGGCCAGAAACCTCGTCGGGCGGGACCGCACCGAACAGCTGTCGCTGCGGATCGTGACCCTGCCGGCCTCGGAGGACCCCTACGCGGTCCGGATCGCCACCCACCTCGCCGACAACCTCGAGCGGTCCGGGATCGCGACGCTCGTCGACCCGATCCGCCCGGACGTGCTGTTCCGCGAAACGCTCATCAACCACGACTTCGATCTCTACGTCTCCCGGTACCCGAGCCGGGGCGACCCCGACGAGCTTCGCTCGATGCTGTACTCCGCGTACGCCGAGGAGGCCGGGTTGCAGAACCCCTTCGGGTTCAGCGATCTCGCCCTCGACGACCTCCTCGACGATCAGCGGACGCTCAAGGGCACGGAGCGGATCGATCGGATCCACGAGATCCAGCGGCACGTCCTCAGAGCGCAGCCGTTCACCGTCGTCTGCTTCCCGGACCGCATCGGCGCCACCAGGACGGACCGCTTTGGCGGGTGGCCGGCCGGCGGCCTCGACCAGCCGATGGACTACGCGAAACTCGACCGGACCGGCTCCCGATCGACCCTCGAGTTGGTGCTTCGGAACGAACGGGTCACCATGAACCGAAACCCCATCGCCGCCGAACACCGCAACCGGGGTTCGATCGTCGGGCTGATGTACGACCCGCTGGTTCGCCCCCTCCGTGGGTCGCCGGAACCGATCGACTGGCTCGCGGAGTCGATCACCTGGGGGCGGACGGACGGCGGCGAGGCGCTCTCGGCGTCCGTCCGCGTCCGCGAGACGCCGTGGCACGACGGCACCCCCCTGACCGCCCACGACGTCGCGTTCAGCTACGAGTTCCTCCGGGACACCTCTCTCGGCGGCTTCGAAACGCCCGTCCCGACGCCGTGGCGCCGCGGACGGATCTCCCTCGTCGATGCGGTTCGCGTCCACAACGACCGCCTGCTCGAGTTCGACTTCGCGACCGGCGTCCGGTCCGTGGCCCAGCGTGCGCTCTCGGTCCCGATCCTGCCGGAGCACGTCTGGCGCGAGCGCGCCGACCCCGCCGAGATCGCCGGCATCGACGTCGTCGGCCAGACGACCGAAGCGCTCGTCGACGCGAACGAGGCGGCGATCGGCAGCGGCCCGTTCCGCCTCGCCGACGCCGTCGCAGACGAGTCGATCACCCTGGAGACGTTCCCCGATCACTTCCTCTATGAGGAGCAAACAGACGGCATCCCCGATCGGTTCTCCGGCGACCCGCCGTTCGACGCCGTCCGGTTCACCGTCGCGCCGTCCGACGACACCGCCGTCGAGGTGCTGCTCAACGACAACGCGGACGCGAGCGCCGACGGGTTACAGGCCCGCGTCGTCTCCCGGATCGTTCGCAGCGACGACGTCTCGCTGACGGTCCGGCGGAGCGACCGGTTCTACCACGTCGGGTACAACTGCCGGCGGGCGCCGACGACGGACCCGAACTTCCGACGGGCCGTTGCCGGACACATCGATCGCCGGACGATCGTCGCGGAGTCGCTCGGCGGCTACGGCACCCCGGCGCAGGCCCCGCTGAGGGGCAAGTGGGTCCCGGACGGACTCCAGTTCAACGGCGCGGCGACGATCCCGTTTCTGGGGACCGACGGGGCTCTCGACGCCGACGCGGCGCGGGAGACGTTCCGCGAGGCCGGCTACCGCTACGAGGGCGAGGAGCTGGTCACGAGGGCGGCGCCGTGACGCTCGCCGTCGTCGTCGGGCGGCTGATCGCCGTCGTCGCGCTGTCGGTGGCCGTATCGACGGCGGCCATCGTCGGCCGCGACCGGCTCGCGGAGACCCGACGCGAGTACCGGCGGCGCCTCGGCTCGATCGCGCCATACGCCGCGGTCCTGTGTCTCGTCCTTGTCGCCAACAAGATCGCCCGCGACGTCGGCCCGGACGCGTCGGAGCTGATCGGGCTCCGGATCACGCCCTACCTCGAACGCCTCGACGGCGTGTTGCTTTGGCCGCTGTACCCGACCGACACGCCGCAGCTCGTCGTCTGGATCCAGTCGATGGCGACGCCGGAGCTCACCGCGTACTTCGCGGCCGTGTACGTCTACGGCTACGTGTTCCTCCTCGTCTTCCCGGTCGTCGCGTACTTCGCGCTTCCGCGGCCCGAACCCCTGCGGCGGACCATCGTCGCGTACTGCGCGAACTACCTCATCGGCGTGCTCTGTTACGTGCTGTTTATCGCCTACGGCCCGCGGAACCTGCTCATCGAGCAGGTCGACCAGCTGCTGTACAGCCAGTACGCCCAGTACCAGTTCGTCACCGACGCGGTGAACGACGAGACGAACGTCTTCCCGTCGCTGCACACGTCGATGTCCGTCACGGCCGCGCTGCTCGCCTGGACGACGCGACGCGAGTACGCGGCCTGGGTCCCGATCGCCGCGGTGCTCGCCGCGAGCGTCTGTCTCTCGACGATGTACCTCGGAATCCACTGGGGGACCGACGTGCTGTTCGGGATCGCGTTGGCGTGGATAAGCGTCGCGATCGGGACGCGCTTCGAGGAGACGCCGCCGACGCTCGAAGGGCTCAAACGCCGGCTCGTACGCCTCGGCGACGCTATTCCAACGTCGAGGCGATGACGTCCCGGAGCGACGCGATCTCCTCTGCCGCGTACCCGAGCGTCGCGTCGCCGACGGTGATATCGAGCCGTCCGTCGCCGGTCGCCGTCCCGAGCGTCCCGACGGGGCCGACCGACGAAAAGCGCTCGCGGACGGCCTCGGGTTCGGTCGTCTCGACGACGACGCGGCCGACCGCTTCCGAAAACAGCGCCCCCAAGGGATCCCCACCCGGAAGCGTCACGTCCGCCCCGGCCGCCCCGACCATCTCGGCGAGCGTCACCGCCAGCCCGCCGTGGCTCACGTCGTGCGTCGACCGCGTGCTCTCTAAGGAGGCGACGTCCGCGATCGCCTCGATCCTCGCCTCGGGCGCCTGCGGCGTCTCCGGGAACCGATCGCTGCCGCCGAAGCGGGCCAACAGCTCCGACCCGCCGAGGGCCCCGCCCGTTTCGCCGAGCAACAGCAACTCGCCGTCGCCGGAAAGCGCCGCGCTCGGGGCGTCGTACCCCTGTTTCGTCCCCGCCACGGCGAGCGTCGGCGTCGGCGGGATCGGCCCCGCCGCGGAGTCGTTGTACAGCGAGACGTTCCCGCCGACGACGGGGACGCCGAGGTCGGCACACGCCTGGGCCAGCCCGTCGACGATCGCGCGGAACCCGCCGTAGACCTCCGGATCCTCGGGGTTCCCGCCGTTGAGACAGTCGACCGCGGCGAGCGGCGTTGCGCCCTTCGCCGCGAGGTTCGTCGCGTTCTCGATGGCGATCGCGCGGGCCCCCTCGTAGGGATCGGCGGCCGTCCAGTTCGGCTCGGCCCCCGAGGAGACGGCGAGGCCGACGCCGGCCTCCCTGATCGCCACGAGCGCGGCGTCGTCGCCGGGTTTCATCGCGGTCCGCGTGCCGACCTCGTGGTCGTACTGCCGGTACACCCACGCCTTCGAGGCGGTGTTCGGCGAGGCGACGACGGCCTCGAAGGCCGTCCCGAGGTCGAGGTTGGGGCGGTCGCGTTCGGGCGCCGCCGGCTCGACGTGGTCGAGATCGTTCATGGGTGCGCCGTCCGCGAGGTACCCGGCGTCGCAATCGACGACGACCTCGCCCTCGAAGGTACAGACGTAGTTCCCATCCGTCACCTCCCCGATGGCCGAACAGCCGAGGTCGTACTTCGCGGCGATGTCGGCGACCCGATCGACGTCCTCCGGCCGCACCTCATAACACATCCGCTCTTGGGACTCGGCGAGGAGTATCTCCAGGGCGTTCATGTTCGGCTCGCGCTGGTGGACCCGATCGAGTTCGATCCGCGCGCCGAGCCCGCCTTTCGCGACGAGCTCCGCCGACGCGCCGCCGAGACCGGCCGCTCCGAGGTCCCGCGCCGACCGTGCCAGCCCCGCCTCGACGAGCTCCTCGTTGGCCTCGATCAGCCGCTTTTCGGCGTACGGATCGCCGACCTGGACGGCCGGACGGTCCTCGGTTGCGGCGTCGTCGGCGAGGTCCTCGCTGGCGAAGGAGGCCCCGCCGAGCCCGTCCCGTCCCGTCGCGTTGCCGACGAGGACGAGCTCGTTGCCCGGCGATTTCGCCTCCGCCGTGAGGAGCCGATCCTCGTTCACAAGCCCGACGCAGGCCACGTTGACGAGGGGGTTTCCCTCGTAGCCGGGGTGAAAGCCGACGCTCCCGGCGACGGTCGGCACGCCGATGCAGTTGCCGTAGTGCGAGATGCCCTCGACGACCCCCTCGAAGAGGTACTTCGAGTGCTCGCGGTCGAACCCGCCGAAATAGAGGCTGTCCGCCAGCGCGATCGGGTAGGCGCCCATCGAGAGGGTGTCCCGGACGATCCCGCCGACGCCGGTGGCCGCCCCGTCGAAGGGGTCGACGTACGAGGGGTGGTTGTGGCTCTCGATGCCCATCGTCACGTACGTCTCGCCGTTCTCGCCCGTCTCCGGGTCCGGCAGGGCGATCACGGCGGCGTCGTCGCCGGGGCCGACCACGACCCGCTCGTCGTCGCTCTCGAACGCCGAGAGAAGCGGCCGCGAGGACCGGTACGCGCAGTGCTCGCTCCAGAGGTTCTCGAAGAGCGCCTCCTCCGCGGCTGTCGGTTCACGGCCGAGCTCCTCAACGACGAGTTCGCGATCCGACGGCGGGAGACTCATGCGTCCGTGTGCAGCCCTCGGCCGGATAAATCGCTTTCCATGTGCACGGTCGTGTGGGTCCGCGCCGCGCCCGACCGCGCCGACCGGGGCGTTTTTTAAGACCGGTGTCGAACGGTCGGGCGTGTTGTCGGTCGAGCTCCACTCGCACTCGGAACTGTCCTACGACGGCCGCGACCCGATCGAACTCCTCTTAGAGCAGGCCGAGGCGGTCGGCCTCGACGCCCTCGCCGTCACCGATCACGACGAGATCGACGCCTCGCTGCGGGCCGCCGCCGCCGCCGAGGAGTACGGCCTCATCGGCATCCCTGGGATGGAGGTTTCGAGCGCCGCGGGCCACGTCCTCGCGCTCGGGGTCGAGGAGCTCGTCCCGGCCGGGCTGAGCTACGACGAGACGCTCGGTCGCATCCGGGAACTCGGCGGGATCGCGGTCGTCCCGCACCCGTTTCAGGCCTCCCGCCACGGCGTCGCCGCACACGTCGGCCGCGACCAACTCGCCGCCGCCGACGCGATCGAGGTGTACAACTCCCGGCTGTTCACCGGCCGGTCGAACCGACAGGCCGAGGGGTTCGCCGAGGCCCGCGGGCTGCCGATGACGGCCGGAAGCGACGCGCACATCGCCGAGATGGTCGGACAGGCCGTCACCGAGGTCGACGCCCGCTACCGGAGCGCCGAGGGGATCCTCGACGCCGTCGTCGACGGGCGAACGAGCGTCGTCGGCAGGCGGACGCCCTGGGTCATAAGCGTCCGGCAGTTCGGCGGCGGGATCAAGCGTCGGCTCGCGTCGATGCTGCCGGGACGATGAACGGGGCCGACCCCGAGACCGTCCGCCGCGTCATCGGGGCGCGAGAGCCCCTTTCGGGCGCGGACGGCTTCGCCGGCGAACTCGACGGCCGACTCGTCCGGGACGTCCTCGGGCGGTACCCGCTTTTTTCGGAGGCCGAGGACCCGGGCGTCTGGAGCGCCGATCCGACGGATCTCGCCGCCCCCGACCCGGTACCGGCCGGCTGTGTCCGCACCGCCCGCGGCGACGACCGCGTTCTGTCGCTTCCGTCGCCGGATCCGATCGGCGACGACCGACGAGCGGTGTCGGACGTCCGAGACGCCGTGACGGGGGCCGTCGACGCCGTCGCGGGCGCGCCGCCGATCGCCTTTTCCGGCGGCGTAGACTCCTCGATCCTCGCCGCCCGTCTTGAGGGGCCGCTGTACGTCGGGGGGTTCCCGGACAGCCACGACATCGAGGCCGCCCGCACGGCCGCCGACCGGCTCGGCCGCGACCTCCGGGTCGTTGAGTTCGCCCACGACGACATCGAGCGCGCCGTCCCGACGGTCGTCGAGGCGACCGGTCGATCGAACCCGATGGACGTCCAGATCGCGCTGTCGCTGTATCTGGTCGCCGAGGCCGCGGCCGCCGACGGCCACGACCGCCTCGCCGTCGGTCAGGGCGCCGACGAGCTCTTCGGCGGGTACGCGAAGGTTCAGAAGGCCCCCGACGACCCACGGGTCGACGCGGAGACCGTCCGGGGCGCGACGCGGGAAGTCATCGGGACGCTGCCCGGACAGCTCGAACGCGACGTCCTCGCCCTCCGGGCGGCCGGCGTCGAACCGGTCGCGCCGCTTCTCGCCGACCGGGTCGTCGCGGCGTCGCTCTCGCTTTCCGAGGCGCTGCTCGTCGACGGGGACGAACGGAAGGTCGCGCTGCGCCGCGCCGCGGACTTTCTCCCCGAGGAGATCCGAACCCGCGAGAAAAAAGCGCTCCAGTACGGCAGCCTGCTCTCCCGCGAGTTCGATCGGTTGGCCCGCCAGGCCGGGTTCAAACACCGGATGGACGACCACCTGGGTCGGTACATCGAATCGCTCGTGTGAGCGGCCGCCCCGGGCGACGCCGGTCAGTCGTCGCCGGTCGGGAGGAAAAACACCGGGATGTCGCTGTCGAGCATCACCGACTGCGAGACGCTTCCGAACACCGCCTTGCCGGCCGGCGTCCGCCCCCGACCGGCGATCGCGATGGCGTCGGCGCCTTCGCTCTCGGCGAACCGAACGATCTGTCCGGCGGCGTCGCCGCTCCGCTCGGAGAGATCCACGTCGATCCCGGCGTCCTCGAGGGCGTCGCGGGCCGCCTTCGCCGACCCGACCTGGCTGACCGCCGCCCCCTCGGGGTTGTCGGAGAACACGTGCAGAACGGTGACCTCGAGGGCGTCCGTGTCCCACTCCAGGGACGCGACCGCTTCGGCGGACAGTCGGGCGCGCTCCTCGTCTTCGTCGACGGCGAGTACGATGTGTGACATTGCTTCGTCCGAAACAGCGCCCGAAGGGTTAAATAATATAAGGGGGAATCCCGCCTCCCGCCGTCAGGACGACTGTTCGGCCTCGAGGAGTTCGTGATATCGGTTGCGGATGGTGACCTCGGAGATGTCCGCAACAGCCGAGACCTCGTTTTGGGTCACCTTCTCGTTGGTGAGAAGCGAGGCGGCGTAGACGGCGGCGGCCGCGAGTCCGACCGGCGATTTCCCGGAGTGGATCCCGGCGTCGCGAGCACCGTCGAGAAGCTGTCGCGCGCGCCGCTCGGCCTCCTCGGAGAGGCCGAGTTCGCTGGCGAAGCGGGGGACGTAGCTCTTCGGATCCGCCGGGCCGATCTCGAGGCCGAGTTCGCGGACGACGTAGCGGTAGGTGCGGGCGATTTCGCTCTTTTCGACGCGCGAGACGCCGGCGACCTCGTCGAGGCTGCGCGGGGTCCCGGCCTGCTTCGCCGAGGCGTACAGGGCGGCGGTAGAGACGCCCTCGATCGAGCGGCCGGGCAGGAGGTTCTCGTCGAGTGCACGACGATAGATGACCGAGGCGGTCTCCCGGACGTTTTCGGGGAGGCCCAACGCGGAGGCCATGCGGTCGATCTCGCCGAGGGCCTGTTTGAGGTTGCGTTCTTTCGAGTCGCGGGTGCGGAACCGCTCGTTCCAGGTGCGGAGCCGCTGCATCTTGCGCCGCTGGCGGTTCGACAGCTGGTTGCCGTAGGCGTCTTTGTCCTGCCACCCGATGTT
>NZ_JAQCNO010000046.1 GCF_028274965.1 Natronomonas sp.
CCGACCGAAACCGATCGACCGAGTTACTCCGAGGCCGCACTCGCCGCTTCGCCGTCGGCGTCGACTTCCCCCTGCAGCCGGCGCTCGGCCTCGTCGCGGTCCTCGGGGTAGCCGACGTCGATCCGCCAGCCGTCCATCCGGATCGCGTCGATCGTGCGCCCGGACTGCAACAGGAGATCGATCGCATCGGAGAGCTCGTACTCGCCGCGATCCGAGGGCTGGACGAGGTGACACGCGTGGAAGATCGCCGGCGTGAACGTGTAGAAGCCGGTCATCACGAGGTTCGTCGGCGGCTCGTCCGGCTTTTCGATCACCTCCGTGATCTCGCCGTAGTCGTTGGTGTCACAGACGCCGTAGCGGGAGGCCTCCTCGTAGGGGACCGACTCGACGAGGAAGGCGGCGTCGGTCCGGTGTTCGCGCTGTCGGTTGACGACGTCCGCGAGGTTGGCCTCGAAGACGTTGTCGCCGAGCATGAGCATGAAATCGTCGTCGATCCGCTCTTCGACGCACAGCAGGGCGTGAGCCAACCCCTTCGGCTCGCGCTGGTGGGTGTAGGTGATCGGCACGCCCTCGTAGTTGTCGCCGTAGTACTCGATCAGCTGTTCTTTCCTGTAGCCGACGACGACGAGCAGCTCGTCGGCGTCGAGTTCGATCAGCCGATCGAAACAGTGACTCAGGATCGGCCGGCCGTCGACCTCGACGAGCGCCTTCGGCTTGTCCTCCGTGAGGGGCCGCAACCGGGTCCCCTCGCCGGCGGCGAGCACGACTGCTTGCATGTCCTCCCGTACCGCGCCGGCCGTCAAATCGTTTTGGCTTTCGTTCGTCCGTCGGTACCGCCCCGAAACGCCGAGCGCCCACCGTTTTCAGGGTGACTCTCCGCGCACAGCGGAAACCGAACCTCTCGGACGCGATCGACGGCGCCGTCGTCCCCACCGCGGGCGTCTCAACCGTCCGCCGGCTCCGCCACCGCCCTTTCCCTGCCGTCTCCCCGCGTCCGACGGTCGTACAGCACCCACGCGAGCGCGCCGAGACCGAGCAGCGCGATCAGCGCGACGACCACCCTGAGATACGGGACCGCGTTCGCGAGGCTGATCGCCGCCAACCCGACGGCGAGTGCGCCCCAGGTGCTCTCCCGGCCGACGAGCGCCAGCCCCCAGCGGCCGAGCGCCAACCCGCCGTAGACGAGCCCCGCCCACGCCGCGAAGACGAACCCGTACACCGCCAGAAACCCGAGCGGGATCCCGACGACCGAGAGAAACAGCGCCCCGAGCGCGAACGGCGCGCCGAAGACCGCAGCGAGCCCGACCCCGCCGCTCGACAGCGGGCGATCGACGCCGCGCTCGGCGATCGCGGTGCTGACGTCGGGGGCCGCGGTCACCAGTATCGCACCCAGCGCGAGGTTCGCGAAAAAGAGATACACGCCCGTGAGCGGCGTCACCGCCCACCCCGGGACGTCGGGGAGCGAGACGCCCGAAAGCGGTCCCGCCCCGGGGCCGTCGCGCTCGGTCACCGACCCGGCGACGGCCGTCTCGTCGATCTCAGCCTCCTCGGCGCTGTAGGTGAGATCGCCGTCGATCGTCGCCGCCGGCGCGACGCCGACCGAACCGCCGTCGAGACGCGCGTCGTCGCCGATTGCGCCCGCGACCGTGATCGTCCCGCCGGCCACCGTCGCCGTGCCGTCGATCCTCGCGGGCGATCCGATCACGACGGTGCCGCCCGCGGCGTCGAGGTCGCCCTGGACGGTGCCGTTGATTGTGACCGATCCGCCGGTCGCCTCTAC
>NZ_JAQCNO010000052.1 GCF_028274965.1 Natronomonas sp.
TCGCCGAGGGCCTGTTTGAGGTTGCGTTCTTTCGAGTCGCGGGTGCGGAACCGCTCGTTCCAGGTGCGGAGCCGCTGCATCTTGCGCCGCTGGCGGTTCGACAGCTGGTTGCCGTAGGCGTCTTTGTCCTGCCACCCGATGTTCGTCGACAGCCCGTCGTCGTGCATCATGTTGGTGGTGGGCGCGCCGACGCGGGATTTTTTGTCCTTCTCGGCGCTGTCGAAGGCGCGCCACTCGGGGCCGCGGTCGATCTCGTCTTCCTCGACGACGAGGCCGCATTCGGTACAGACCGTCTCGCCGCGCTCGGAGTCCGCCTCTAAGCGACCGTTGCACTCCGGGCAGGTGAGGCGTCCCTCGTCGGCCTCGGCCTCGGTCTCGTCCTCGTCTTCGCGTTGGTATCGTCTGACAGTCGTATCGGTCATTATACTCAGATCGGCTGATGCCGAAAAGATGGGTACTTGATATTCGTTGTCTCCGCTCCGACTTAAAAATTCCGGCGACTGCGGTGCGCTCTCGGTGGCACTGCCCGGTTTCGAGGCGTCCCGTCCCGGCCGTCCGCGGCTCCATTCGAAACCCTTAGTGACGGCGCACGCGGAACGAACCGTATGACCGTCGACGACGAGGAGGTCCGACACGTCGCGTCGCTCGCTCGGATCGACCTCGACGACGAGGAGGTCGGGCGCTTCGCCGAGCAGTTCGACGACATCCTGGCGTACTTCGAGGCTCTCGAGGACGTCCCCGACGTCGAGGACGACACCGAACTCGCGAACGTGATGCGCCCCGACGAGGTCCGCGAGGGCCTCACCCAGGCGGAGGCGCTGCGGAACGCCCCCGAAACGGAGGACGGCTACTTCAAGGGCCCGAACGTCTCATGAGCCACAACGCCTTCATCACCGACGCGCGGATCGACGGCGAGGACACCGGGCCGCTCGCCGGGCTGACCGTCGGGATCAAGGACAACATCTCGACCGCGGGCGTCCGGACGACGTGCGGTTCGGCCACCCTCGCCGAGTACGTCCCGCCGTACTCCGCGACGGTCGTCGATCGGCTCCTCGAGGCGGGCGCGACGGTCGTGGGCAAGACGAACATGGACGAGTTCGGCATGGGGACGACGACGGAGACGTCGGCGTTCGGCCCGACCGAGAACCCGGCCGCCGAGGGCCGCGTTCCGGGGGGTTCCTCCGGCGGATCGGCGGCCGCCGTCGCGGCCGGCGAAGCCGACGTCGCGCTCGGGTCCGACACCGGGGGCTCGGTGCGCTGTCCCGCCGCGTTCTGCGGCGTCGTCGGGATCAAACCGACCTACGGGCTCGTGTCGCGGTACGGGCTCGTCGCCTACGCCAACTCCCTCGAACAGATCGGGCCGCTCGCCCCGACCGTCGAACTCGCGGCCGAGGCGCTCGACGCCATCGCCGGACCTGACCCCCGCGACGCGACGACGCGTGCGCCACCCGAGGGGACGGAGACGGACTACCCGGCCGCGGCCGACGCCGACGTCGAGGGGATGACCGTCGGCGTGCCGACGGAACTCGTCGAGGGGGCCGACGACGGCGTCCGAACGGTCTTCGAGGACGCCCTCGACGAACTGCGGGCGCGGGGGGCGTCCGTCGAAGCGGTGTCGCTTCCCTCCGTCGAGACCGCCGTACAGGCGTACTACGTCATCGCCATGTCCGAGGCGTCCTCGAACCTCGCCCGCTTCGACGGCGTCCGCTACGGGACCGACGGCGAGGACGGCGAGGACGGAACCGAGGGCAACTGGAACGACTCCTTCGCCGCCGCCCGCGAGGCGGGGTTCGGCGAGGAGGTCAAACGCCGGGTCCTCCTCGGCACGTACGCACTCTCGGCGGGGTATCACGACAAGTACTACAAGCGGGCCCAGGACGCCCGGGCGTGGGTGAAACGGGACTTCGAGGAGGCCTTCGAGTCGGTCGATCTCCTGGCGTCGCCGACGATGCCGGTCCCGCCCTTCGAGTTGGGCGAGAGCCTCGAGGACCCGCTGCGGATGTACCTCGCCGATGCGAACACGGTTCCGGTCAACCTCGCAAACCTCCCGGCGATCTCCGTGCCGGCCGGCGAGACCGACGAGGGACCAGTCGGCGTCCAGTTCGTCGCCCCCGCCTTCGGCGAGGCTACACTCGTCCGAGCCGGGTCGGCCCTCGAGTGAGCCGTCAGTTCTGTACTGTCGAGAATGAGGCCGGCGCGTTCGGTGCGCCCGTCAGTCCGTCTTCGTCGGCGCGAGTCCGTCGTCGTCCTCGCCGCGGCGGTCGTGGATGATCGTCCCGAGCGCGCCCGTGCGGTCGGTCCGACTCCGGCCGTACGCGAGGTATATCACGATGCTCCCGACGGTGATCCCGACCGCACCCAGTATCGGGAGCGTGCCCATCTGCGTGAGCAACCCGAGACCGGCGACGAGACCGAAGACCTGAACGTAGGGGTACCCGGGCGCGGTGAACTCGGGGTCGTACGAGGGCACCTCCGCCTCGCGGAACGCGATCAACGCGACGTTGATGATCGAGAAGACGAGGATCTTGAACGCGCTCGCGAGCTTCGCCAACTCGATCACCGGCACGAACGCGATGAGCAACAGCAGCACCGCTCCGGTGAGAAGGACGGCGTTCCGCGGCGTCTTGAACCGGTCGTCGATCGTCTCTAAGGCCGGCGGCAGGAGGTCGTCGCGGCTCATCGCCAGGGGGAACCGCGAGGAGGAGAGTACGCCGGCGTTGGCCATGCTCGTCAGCGCCACGACGGCGATCACGGAGATGAAAACGACGCCGAACCCGCCGAGCAGCGCGCCCGCGCCGTCTGCCATCGGGGTCAGCGAGGCGGTCCCGCCCGGCCCGCCCTTCGTGAGGACGTCGGGGTCGGCCAGCCCGACGATCGCCGCGATCACGGCGACGTAGATGAGCGTCATGATCGTCATCGAACCGATCATCGCCCGCGGCAGGTTCTTGCCGGGGTTTTTCACCTCTTCGGCGATGCTTGCGATCTTCGTGACGCCGGCGAAGGAGACGAAAACGAACGCCGCCGCGGTGATGATCCCGCCGGCGCCGTCGGTGGTAAACGGCGTGAACCGCCCCGTATCGAGCGCGAACCCGGAGTTGACCGTGTACGCCAAGAGCCCGACGAGCACCAGACTAACGATGACGGCCTGTACGCGCCCGCTCAGTTTCGTTCCGGAGATGTTGAGTACGATCACCAACAGCCCGAGACCGATCGCGACGTAGGTGATCGCCGCCTGCGAGATCGGCGCGAAAAGCAGCAGGTACGCGCCGAGCCCGACCAAGGCGAACGAGCTCTTAAACGTCAGGGAGAACCACGAGCCGATGCCCGCGATCGTTCCGAAAAGCGGGCCCAACGCCCGGTCGATGTAGAGGTACGTCCCGCCGGACTCCGGCATCGCCGTCGCCATCTCTGCCTTCGACAGCGCCGCCGGCAAAACGACGAGCGCGGCCAGTACGTACGCGACGATCACCGCCGGTCCGGCCTTCTTGTACCCCAACGCCGGAAGCACGAAGATGCCGCTCCCGATCATCGCGCCCATGCTTATCATCATCGTTGAGTACAGTCCCAAACTCCGTTCGAGGTCGTGCCCAACCATTCCTGTGTACCGCTATATTTCTCTACTATGATATATGCTTTGGAATCCTGAATAAACGAGCCAAAAATTACTTTTACCGTAACACTGTACGGTTAGGTATGTCCGGGACAACCCCAACGGTGTCGCGCAGCGGTCGGAGACAGCGCACGCTGCCGATCGGGCTGCTCGCGCTGATCGGCGGCGTCCTCGGCGTGTCGGCGATCGAGTTCCTGGTGACGCATCCGGACCCGCCGATGCTATGGCGCATGGAACTGCTCGTCGTCGCCGGCGTCACGACGGGCATTATGTACGCCGGCTACCGGCTGTTCGACGGCCGGTACGCCACGACTGACCTCTGGAAGATACTCGGGTGGACCATCGCCGGCGTCGTCGCCGCAGCCGCCCTCGGGAGCGCGATCTACGCCCACCAGCAGATCGAACAGGTGACCATCGCCGAACCGACCTTTCTCCTCGAATTTCTGGCGTTGATCGGCGCCGGCGTCGGCCTCGCCTTCGGCGTCAGCCGGCGGTCGCTGTTCGACCGAACCCCTCGGCCGCGGGCCGACGACACCACCCGGATCGAGTCGGACCTCTGGGAGCTGTTGTCGCTTCTCGACAACGACACGGAGGCGCTCCGACAGCGCTGGACGATGCTCGAACACCTCGCCGACACGTCGACAAAAGAGCTCCCCATCGCCGCGTTCATCGTCCGACTCGCCGACGCCCGATCGTCGCCGTTCCCCGACGACGAACACGAGACCCGATCGCTCGTCTACGACGAACACCTGCCCGTGTTGCTCGAGAGCGGCCTCGTCGAGATAGACGACGAACTCGGCACGATCAGGTACGTCGGCCCCGACTCTCTCACCGAACACGTCGCCGAGTAGCGGGCCTCAAACCCGCCGCCCGACCCCGAACCGAGCGCCGGCGGGCGGCGGCCCTCACTCGAAGCCCGCCAGCGGATCGTCGCTCGCCTCTCGTTCGACGTGCAGCGCAACGATGTCACCGGGCTCGAAGGCGGTCCCGTCGGTCGGCTGGATGAGCTTGCCGTCCCGCTGGATGGAGATCACGGCGGCGTCTTCGAGCATACGCTCCCGTTTTACGTCCTCGATCGACATCCCGACGACGGTGCTGTCATCGGTGATCGTCACCTCCGTGAGTTCCGTGTGTCCCATCGTGACCGCCTCGGCCGTCTTGGCGTCTTCGCCCGCTCCGAACGGGCCGTACGGGCTGTGGAGTCTCGTTTGGAGCAGTTCCTCGTCCTCGATGCGGATGTCGAGCTCCGAGAGCTTCCGTGCGATCCGTCGGAGGTCCTCCGTCGACTCCCCGACGGCGACGACGTGGAGGTCGCGGCGTCCGGCCATCAGCACCCTGACGTCGATGACCCCCGGGATCGCTCGTGCCGAGAGGGCCAGCCGTTCGCGGTCGGCCGCCGGGACCGTACACATGTATATCGCCATCAGGCGGCCGTCGGCCCGCTCGAAGTCGATCATCGCCGTGTACCCCTGGATGACCCCCTCGGCCTCCAGGCGCTCGATCCGGTTTCTGACCGTTCCCGGCGAGACGTCGAGGTCCTCCGCGATCATCGGCGCCGACGTGTTCCGCGCGTCCTCCATGAGCGCGTAGATGATCCGCCGATCGACCTCGTCCAGACGGACTGTCATACCCGATGGATCGGCGGGTCGTCTGTTAGTAATTGCGCAATGCGCTCTCCGATCCCCGCGGCCGGGCCGTCGGACCCGCTCGCGTCGGCGTCGATGCTGGCCGCGCGTGACTCTCCGGCGGAGCGTGTTCCGGAATCGACAATTCATTGAAAAATACGCGGGTACATCCGAAACGGATCCGGTTCGTTTTTTGCGCTCGCCGTGTCAGTCCCCGGTATGACGGATACGATCCTCGTCCCGTTGGAACTCCCCGATCCCAAGGCGCTGTCGCCGGTCCTCGTGTCCGATCTCTCCTCGCTCGAGGTCGTCGTGTTGGGGCACTACAACCTCCCCGAACAGACGCCGAAGGAGTCGGCGCGCGAGGAGTTCGAGGCCGACGCCGAGGCGACGCTTCAGGAGGTCGCCGAGCAGTTCTCGGCGGCCGGCGCGTCCGTCCGGACCAGGCTCGTCTTCGGAAAGGACCGAGCGACCGCGATCGATCGGGTCGCAGACGAGGAGGGCTGCATCGCGGAACTCGTTGTCGCCCCGACGGAGGCGGTCGGCCGGATCCTCGTCCCGATCCCGGACGTCCCGGAGTTCGAGCGACTGCCGCGGTTCGTCGACGCCCTCTGTGAGGACTCGACCCAGGAGATCACGCTGTTTCACGTGATCGAGGGCGAGGAATCCCCCGAACGCGGCGAGGCGATCGTCGAACAGACCCGCGACGGTATGATCGACGCCGGGTTCGACCCCGAGCGGGTCGACACCCGGACGACCGCCGCCGACGCCCACGACGACGAGATCCTCCGGATCGCCGCGGAGTACGACGCGGTGGTCATGTACGAGGCCGAGTCGCGGCTGAGCGATCACCTCTTCGGGACGCTCCCCGACCGGATCGCCGACCGCACCGGCGACCCGGTGATAGTCGTCCGACGGGACTACTGAGACCCGATCCCGGGACGCCCAAGGGGCCAGACTGGGGCCGTCCGCGAGTCGGGACGGCTACTCGACGGTCACGCTTTTCGCCAGGTTGCGCGGCTTGTCGATCGGTCGGCCCAGCTTCGCCGCGGTGTGATACGACACGAGCTGGAGTTGGACGTTCGCGACGATCGCCGCCGTCCGCCGGTTCGTCCGCGGTATCTCGAGGGTGTGATCCGCGTAGCGCCCGGCGTCGGACTCGCCGTCGGTCACGGCGACCACCGGGGCGTTGCGCGCCTCGACCTCCTTGATGTTCCCGACCGTCTTCCGCGCAAGTTCGTCGTCGCCGACGACCGTCGCGAAGACGGGCGTGTTCTCGGTGACCAACGCGAGGGGGCCGTGTTTCAACTCCCCGGCCGCGAACCCCTCGGCGTGCTCGTAGCTGATCTCCTTCATCTTCAGCGCCCCCTCCAGCGCGACGGGGTAGTTCAGCCCCCGCCCGATGAAGAAGTACGCGTCGGCGTCGAGGTACGTCTCGGCGACGGCCTCGGCGCTCGAGCCATCGAGGACCGCCTGGATGTCCCCGGGGAGATCCCGGAGCGCGGAGACGACGTCTCTGTCCGGGGTCGCCTCGGAGACGACCTGCGTCAGGAGGTTCAACGCGGTCTGTTGGCCGGCGAACGTCTTCGTCGCCGCGACGCCGATCTCCGGGCCAGATCGGATGTAGAACGTCTCGTCGCACTCTCTGGCCATCGTCGAGCCGACGGTGTTCGTCACCGCGAGCGTCGCCGCGCCGCGCCGCCTGGCCTCCCGCGTCGCCGCGAGCGTGTCGGCGGTCTCGCCGCTCTGTGAGACGCCGACGACGGTTGCGCCCGCCGCCGGCGGCGGCGAACTCGCGTACTCGTGGGCGTAGTGCGCCTCCGCCGGGATCCCGTCGGCACACAGAAGCTGCGCACCGTAGAGCGCGGCGTGGTAGCTCGTTCCCGCGGCGACCAGGTGGACGCGCTCGGGATCGAACGCCCCGAGTTCCTCGACGGTGACGCTACCGCCGAGTTCGTCGACCCGCCCGCGGAGACACTGACGGAGCGCCCGGGGCTGTTCGTGGATCTCTTTCAGCATGAAGTGGTCGTACCCGCTCTTGCCGGTGTCTTCGGCGTCCCACGACACCGTCTCGATCGGGGGCTCGACGACGGCGCCCGCGGCGTCGGTAACGACCCACCCATCCGGCGATAGCTCGGCAAACTGACCGTCCTCGAGGTAGACGACCCTGTCGGTGAACTCCCGGAAGGCGGGCACGTCGCTCGCGAGGTACGTCGCACCCTCCGCGATGCCCAACACGAGCGGCGAATCGTTTCGCGCGACGAACACCGACTCCCGCCCGGCCACGAGACACGCGATCGCGAAACTCCCCTCAAGCCGACCGATCGCGGCCCGGAAGGCGGCCTCGGGGGAGGACCCCGCCGCCAGCTCCGCTTCGATCAGGTGCGGGACGACCTCCGTGTCCGTGTCGCTCTCGAAGGCGTGGCCCGCCCCCGCGAGCTCGTCGCGGAGCGCCTGGTAGTTCTCGATGATCCCGTTGTGAACGACGGCGACGCGGCCCTCGCAGTCGAGGTGCGGATGGGCGTTCTCGTCCGTCGGCGGCCCGTGCGTGCTCCAGCGCGTGTGTCCGATCCCGACCGACCCCGAGAACTCCGAGCGCCCCTCCAGGGCCGCCCGCAGCGCCTCGATCTCGCCGGCGCGTTTGAGCACGCCGAGCCCCCCCGTTCCGCCGAGGGCGACCCCGGCGGAGTCGTACCCGCGGTACTCGAGCTTCGAGAGCCCGTGAACGAGCGTCCCGAGCGTCTCCTCGCCCCGACCGACGCAGCCGATGATACCGCACATCAGCGGACGACCTCCGCGTCGTCGTCGATCGTCCCGCTCGCGTGGACGCCCGGCCCGATGGAGACGTTCGCGCCGACCAGCGTCCCGGGCGCGACGGTGACGCCGCCGCCGACGGTCACCCGATCGGCGACGACGGCCCCGAGCCGCCGGCCCTCGAAGACGGTATCGCCGACGCGGACGTCGCCCGGACCCCCGGGGACGACCGTCCCGGCCCCGAGCGTCGTGCCCTCGCCGGCGACGCAATCGACGAGCGTCGTCCCCGCGCCGACCCGACAGTCCCCGTCCAAGAGGACGTCCTCGAGGGTCGCGTTCGCCTCGATCGTCCCGTTGCGTCCGACGGCGACGTCGGGGCCGATGACCGCCCCGGCGGCGACCTCCGCGTCGGGGCCGATCACGACCGGGGGCTGCAGCGTCGCGTCGGGGTGCACCCGGGCGCTTTCGGCGACCCAGACGCCGTCGGTATCGGCGTCCTCCGCGCCGTGTGAGGCGGCGATCCGCCCGTGATCCAACAGCTCCCGCATCAAAAAGAGCAGATCCCACGGGTACGTCGCGTCGGCCCACAGCCCGCCGGTCTCGACGGCCCGGACCCCTCCATCGTCCATGAGCGTCCCGACGACGTCCGACATCCGGCGTTCGCCGCCGCGCCGCTCGGTCCGTCCGATGGCGTCGAACACCGACGACTCGAACGCGTAGACGCCGGCGTTTATGAGTCGGAACCCCTCGGAGTCGGGCTTTTCGACGAACTCGCTCACGCGACCGTCGGACACCCTCACCGCCCCGTACTGCGTCGGCGTCGGGTGTTCTAACACCGCGAGCGCCGGCCCCCCGTCGAAGCCCGCGAGCACGTCGCCCACGATGCGCTCGTCGATTACCCGATCGCCGTTGAGCACGAGCATCGGCCCCTCGACGGCCGCCTCGGCCTGTTCGAGCGCGTGGGCGCTCCCGAGCTGTTTTCTCTGCTGTACGTACGTGATCGGCACGTCGCGGTACTCGTGGCCGAAGTGTCCCTGGACCCGTTCGCGGCGGTAGCCGACCACGAGACAGAGCCGCTCGATCCCGCACTCGACGAGCACGTCGAGGACGTGCTCGAGGATCGGTCGATCGGCGGCCGGAAGCATCGTCTTCGGCCGGTTGGCCGTCATCGGACGCAGCCGCGTTCCCTCCCCCGCGGCGAGCACGACCCCGGTAGTGATCTCCATACCCGTCCTCTCCGGCTGGCGCCGAATGAAAGTATCGGCAGCCGACGGGGGGTGCCGGCAGGCCAAACGGCCTCGAACGCGAACGAACGGCCGTGACAGAGGAGTACCCGAAGACCCCGCCACCGGACGTGCCCCCGGAACACCGCGACCGGGCGCGCGAGCTCCAGATCGAACTCACGGTGCTCGAAGCGCGCCTCGAGGCGGCGAACTTCGAGGACAAGGAGGCCTACCGCCGGGCGATCAAAGAGCGGCGGCAGGAACTGGATTCGCTCAGAGACGCCGATACCGATGGCGACGCCGACGCCGGGTGAGCCCCGTCGGACCCACCCCGGAACGCAACACCGAAGACGACGCGGCGAGGAACACGCCCAATGGATCCCATCGACGCCGCGCGCGGCCTCTCGGCCTCCGGGCCGCTCTGTGACTCCTGTCTCGGGCGACCGCTCGCGGACCGGAGCTTCGGGCTCACGAACGCCGAACGGGGCCGCGCGCTCCGCACGGCGCTCGCGCTGGCCGACGACGAACCGTACGAGGAGCCCGACGAGCCCTGTTGGGTCTGTGAGGGGCTCTGTGCCCGCTTCGACGAACTCGCCGAGCGGGCCGCCGTCGCGCTCGGCGAGACCGAACTGTACACCTACCAGGTCGGGACGCGCGTGCCGCCGCTGTTGGAGGAAAACGACCGGCTGCTGCGGATCGACGCCGGGATGAGCGAGGACGCCGGCGAGGGGCTCGGGACCGAGCTCAACCGCGAAGTCGGCCGCCGCCTCGGCCGCCGCCTCGGCGCGACGGTCGATTTCGAGCGCCCCGACGTCCAGTTTCTGCTCGATCTGAGCGAGGACGCGATCGACGTCCAGCACAACTCCGTTTCGGTGTACGGCCGCTACCGGAAGCTCGAACGCGGCGTCCCGCAGACGGAGTGGGTCAAGTTCGAAACGAGCGTCGAGGAGCTGATCGCGCCGCCGTTTCTGAGCGCGTTCCGAGGGACCGACGCCGTGTTCCACGGGGCCGGCCGCGAGGACGTCGACGCCCTGATGCTCGGCACCGGGCGGCCGTTCGTCCTCGAAATCAAAGAGCCCCGCCGGCGGGACGTCGACCTCGACGCCCTCGAGGAGGAAGTCAACGACGCGGCGGGCGGGGCCGCCGAGGTCGAGGGGCTCCGGTTTGCCACCCACGACGCGATCGAGCGGATCAAGAAACACGACGCCTCGAAGACGTACCGGGCCACCGTCGCGTTCGACGAACGCGTCGCCCCGTCCGCGCTCGAGGACGCCCTCGAATCGCTCGAAGGCGCGACGATCGAACAGCGAACGCCGAACCGCGTCGACCACCGCCGGGCCGACCTCGTCAGGGAGCGGACCGTCCTCGAAGCCGGCGGCTCGCTCGACGACGAGTACACCGCGACCGTCGAGATTCACGGCGAAGGGGGACTGTACATCAAAGAGCTCGTCGGCGGCGACGCGGGCCGGACCGAACCGAGCCTCGCGGGGCTCTTGGGCGTTGATGCGAGCGTGACGACGCTCGACGTGATCGAGGTCCGAGGAACCGACGAGCCGTTCTTGCCGCCGGAGTTCCGCCTCGAGCGCGAGGGCGACCCCGCCACGGGCGCCGACTCCAAGGAAGCCTCGGGCGGGTCGTAGCGTCCCGACGCTTCCGTGGTATCGCACTCCAACCCAGTTGTATTCATCGAACTCGGGATTAGTTTAATAACGAAAAGACGCACAAATTATTAATGGATCCCATCTCACCGCCCCGACAATGCGGAACGCGACGATGCGGGGCGACCCCAGACCGACGACCGCCGCGACGAACAGTCCGCCCGCTCTCACCCCTTCGGGTTCACACCGGTTCCGACCGCCCGGAACGGGTGTCCCGAGATGACCCCCCGTCGGGCGCTCCGTCTCGGGCTCTTGGCGCTTTCGATCGGGGCTGCGCTGTCGGTCGCCGTCCCCGCCGCGGGCGCGGCGACGACCGAACCGGCGTCCTACGAGTACCGCGCCGTCGAACTCCTCGAGGACGGCTCCGTGGAACGCACCGGCGCGTCGGCGACGCTCGTCCTCGACGGTCGAGCCTCCGAGGGCGACACCGTCGAGATCGCCATCGACGGGACCGAGCGGGACGCCTTCGACATCACCGCCGCCTCCGCGACCGCCGAGAACATCACGGTCGAGACCACCCGAAGCGCCGACGCGGTCGAGATCGAACCCGTCGAGTTGGGCGGCAAGAGCACCCTCTCTGCGGTCGAACTCTCGGTTTCGGTCGACGTCCGCGCAAACGAGACCATCGTCGGCGGCCCGAAGACGCGCAACGCGACGACCGTCGGCCGCGTCGTCGCTGACGACACGGGCAGTGGACTCGTCGGCGAACGCGCGGTCACCGCCTCTGTCGCCGAGTCCGGAACGGTTGGGATTTCCGCTGAGGATATTGA
>NZ_JAQCNO010000065.1 GCF_028274965.1 Natronomonas sp.
GGCGGCGTCCACACCGCAAGCGTCGTCGGGGCAAGCGGGTTCACCGGCGGCGAACTGCTCCGGCTGCTCGCCGGACACCCCTGTTTCGAGGTCGTCCAGGCGACGAGCCGGAGCCGCGAGAACAGGACGGTCGGCTCCGTGCACCCGAACCTCCGGGGGCTCGATCTCCGGTTTTCGGACCCGGAGGCCCTCGAGTCGGTCGACGTCCTCTTTGCGTGTACGCCACACGGCGTGTCGATGGAGCGCATCGACGACTTCCGCGAGGCGGCGGCGACGGTCGTCGATCTGAGCGCCGATTTCCGGCTCGACACCGAGGCCGAGTACGACGAGTACTACGACGGCCACGACCGGCCGGAGCTGCTCGCCGACGCGGAGTACGCCCTGCCGGAGCTCAACCGCGAGAACCTGCCCGGCGCGGACCTCATCGCGTCGGGCGGCTGTAACGCGACCGCGACCATCCTCGGGCTCAAGCCGCTTTTCGACGGCGGGATCCTCGGGGGCGGCGAGCGGATCGTCGTCGACGTGAAGGTCGGCTCCTCGGAGGGCGGCGCGGGCGGCGGCGAGGCCTCCTCGCACCCCGAACGGTCCGGGGTCGTCCGGCCCTACGCGCCGACGGGGCACCGACACGAGGCCGAGATCGAGGCCTTTCTCGGGACCGGCGTCTCGTTCACCGCACACGCCGTCGACATGACGCGGGGGGCCTCGGCGACGTGTCACGTCTACCCGGACGAGCCCGTCTCGACGGGCGACCTCTGGGGGGCGTTCCGGGACGGCTACGCCGAGGAGCCGTTCGTTCGCGTCGTCGCCGGCGGGTCGGGCGTGTATCGCTACCCCGAACCGAAGGCCGTCGCCGGGTCGAACCACGCCGAGGTCGGGTTCGAACTCGACCCGGAGAACGGGCGGATCGTCGTCTTTTCGGCGATCGACAACATGATGAAGGGCTCGGCCGGGCAGGCCGTCCACGCGGCAAACGTCGCGTTGGGCTTCGAGGAGACCGCCGGCCTCGGGTTCGACGGGCTCCACCCGGTGGGGGCGCCCTGATGACGGTCGTCGTCAAGATCGGCGGCGCGCGCGCCGTGGACCCGGGGGGTGCCCTCGCGGACGTCGCCGCGCTGTGTGCGGACGGGACCGACGTCGTCGTCGTCCACGGCGGCTCGACGGCGGTCGACGACGCACTCGAGCGGATGGGGATCGAACCCGACTACGTCGAGACGCCCGGCGGCGTCGTCGGGCGGTTCACCGACGCCGAGACGATGGACGTGTTCACGATGGCGATGGCCGGACGGGTGAACACCGGCCTCGTGGCGGGGCTCAGAGCCGAGGGCGTCGACGCCGTCGGGCTCTCCGGCGTCGACGGCGGCCTGCTCACCGGCCCCCGGAAGTCGGCGGTCCGGGTCCTCGAGGACGGCAAAAAGAAGATCCGCCGCGGCGACCACTCGGGGACGATCGAGGCGGTCAACGGCGGGTTGTTGGGGACGCTCCTCGAGGCGGGGTACGCGCCCGTCGTCTCGCCGCCGATGTTGGCCGACGAGGGGACGCCGGTGAACACAGACGCCGACCGGGCGGCGGCGGCGGTCGCGGCGGAGTTGGGCGCGACGCTCGTCTCGCTGACCGACGTGTCCGGGGTGTACCGCGACCCCGAGGACGCGTCGACGCGCATCGAACGCGTCGACACCCCCGCCGCCTACGAGGACCTGACCGAGGCCGCCGAGGGCTTCATGAGCCGGAAGGTGATGGCGGCCACGGAGGCCTTAGAGGGCGGTGCGAGCGGGGTCGTCATCGCCGACGCGAACGTCGAGGAGCCGGTTCGGTCGGCCCTCGAGGGCGAGGGAACGCACGTGCTGCCGGACGCGATCGAACGAGACAGATAGAACCATGAGCGGCTTCGTCTTCTCAGAGAAACCGATTCGCATCGACCGTGGCGAGGGAGTGTATCTCTACGACACGAACGGCACCGAGTACCTCGATTTCGGCGCGAGCTACGCCTGCACGCCGGTCGGACACTGCCACCCCGAGGTCGTCGACGCGGCGACGAGTCAACTCGAGGACCTGTTTTACGTCCAGGCGTCGTACCCCCATGCGGCCCGGACGGCGCTGTACCGGAAGCTCGCCGACTCCGCGCCGGTCGACGTCGAGAACGTCTGGCTGTGTAACTCCGGGACCGAGGCGAACGAGGCGGCGCTGAAGTTCGCCCGCCACGCCACGGGGCGCTCGAAGATCGTCGCCACGAAGCGGGGCTTTCACGGCCGGACGATGGGCTCTCTGGCCGCGACGTGGAAGGACAAGTACAAGGAGGGGTTCGGCCCGCTCGCCGGCGGCGTCGAGTTCGTCGAGTACGGCGACGCCGAGGCGATGGCCGAGGCGGTCGACGAGGACACCGCCGCGGTCATCATCGAACCGCTCCAGGGCGAGGGCGGGATCAACCCCGTACCGAAGGCGTACCTCCAGTCCGTCCGCGTCGAGACCGCGACCGCCGGCGCGGCGCTGATCCTCGACGAGATCCAGACCGGGCTGGGTCGGACCGGCGAGCTGTGGGCGGCCGACAAGTACGACGTCGTTCCCGACGTGTTGACGACCGCCAAGGGCCTCGCGAGCGGGCTGCCGATGGGGGCGACGCTGTGTCGCGATTGGATCGCCGAGGACGCGGGCAACCACGGCTCGACGTTCAGCGGCGGGCCCGTCGTCTCCGCCGCCGCCGGCGCGACCCTCGACGTCATCGAACGCGAAGGGCTCCCGTCGCACGCCGCCGACGTCGGCGCGTACATCCGCGGGGAGATCGAGGCCCGCCTCGGCGACGAGATCCGGGAGGTCCGGGGGCACGGCCTGATGATCGGCGTCGAGGTCAGGCGCGGGTCGAACCGGCTGTTGCGCGATCTCGCCATCGAACACGACATCCTGGCGCTGCCGGCCGGCCGGACGGTGCTGCGGCTGTTGCCGCCGCTGACGGTCGAGCGCGAACACGGCGACGAACTCGTCGACGCCCTCGAGGACATCCTCGCATGAGCGACGCGGGGGCGAACGCCGACGGGACGCCCGACACCGAGGCCCGAGAGCTCCTGGAGGCGCTCGTTTCGACCCCGTCGCCGACGACCGAGGAGGCGGCCTGCGCCGAGGTGCTCGCGTCGTTTCTCGAGTCCCACGGCCGGACGGTGTTCGTCGACGAGGTCGGCAACGTCCGCGCGCCGGCCGACGACAGCGCGCTCTATACCTCCCACATCGACACCGTTCCGGGGGACATCCCGGTTCGGATCGAGGACGGCGAGGAGGGCCCCGAACTGTGGGGGCGCGGCTCCGTCGACGCGAAGGGGCCGCTGGCGGCGCTCGCCGTCGCCGCCGTCCGGTCGGGCGTCTCCTTCGTCGGGGTCGTCGGCGAGGAGGTCGACTCCCGGGGCGCGAGACACCTCGTCGAGGACCGGGAGGCCCCCGACGCCGTGATCAACGGCGAGCCCTCGGGGGCCGACGGGATCACCCTCGGCTACCGCGGCATCCTCAGCGGGACCTACATCCACACCTCGCGGTCGGGACACACCTCCCGGCCGGAGAACAACGCGATCCAGGACGCGATCGCGTGGTGGTCGACGGTCGAGCGCCGGTTCGGCGGGGACGGCGCCTTCGGCGCTCCGGGCGGACCGAACGGCGAGGGCGACGGCGGAGGCGACGACGGGGACGACGGGACGCCGGAGGCCGAGGCCGAGTCCGGGTCGTCGCCGGAGACGCCGGTCTTCGAGCGCGTCACGCCGAAGCCCGTCCGGATCGACGGCGGCGTCAGCGACGACGGCCTCGCCGTCGAGACGACCCTCGACGTCCAACTCCGCGTCCCGCCGTCGTACGCGACCGAGGACGTACGAGAGATCGTCGACGGCGAGTTGACGAGCGGGACCGTCAACTGGACCGACGCGGTCGAGCCGACGATGCAGAGCCCCCGGACCCGGGTCGCCCGGGCGTTCCGCGTCGCGATCCGGGGGGAGGGCGGCGACCCCCGGTTGCTCCGCAAGACCGGCACGGCCGACATGAACGTGTACGCCGGCGAGTGGGACTGCCCGATGGCGACCTACGGCCCCGGCGATTCGGCGCTGGATCACGCCCCGAACGAGCGGCTCCCGCTGGGCGAGCTAGACCGCGCGGTCGCGGTGCTCGAAGCGGTGGCGGAGGAACTGACATGAACTTCCTGAACATCGACGATCTGACCGGAGCACAGCTCGAGGACGTGCTGACGCGGGCGATCGATCTCAAAGAACGGACCGCCCGCGGCAAGACCGCCGAGGCGATGTCGGGCCGGACGCTCGCGATGATCTTCGAGAAGCCCTCGACGCGGACGCGGGTCTCCTTCGAGACCGGTGCGACGCAACTCGGCGGCCACGCGATCTTTCTGGGCCCCGACGACATCCACCTCGGGCACGGCGAACCGGCCAAGGACACCGCCCGGGCGCTGTCGCGGTACGTCGACGCGATCATGGCCCGGGTGTTCGACCACGAGGACGTCGTCGAGTTGGGGGAGTACGCGACGGTGCCGGTCATCAACGGGCTGACGGACGACGCCCACCCCTGTCAGACGCTTGCGGACCTGTTGACGATCCGCGAGCGCTTCGACGGCTTCGACGCCCGCCTCGCGTGGGTCGGCGACGGCAACAACGTCTGTCAGTCGCTCGTCCTCGGCGCGGCCATCGTCGGGTTGGACCTCGTCGTTGCGACGCCGGAGGGCTACGGCGTCGACGACGCGGTCCTCGATCGGGCGGCCGAACTCGGGTCAAAACCGGAGATCACGACGGACCCCGAGGCCGCCGTGTCGGGGGCCGACGCCGTGTACACCGACGTCTGGGTCAGCATGGGCGAGGAGTCCGAGCGCGCGGAGAAACTCGACGCCTTCTCGCGGGCCGGCTTCCGGGTCACGGAGGACCTCCTCGGCGATCGGCTGTTCATGCACTGTCTGCCCGCCCACCGCGGCGAGGAGGTCACCGACGCGGTCCTAGAGAGCGACAACGCGATCGTCTGGTCGCAGGCCGAAAACCGCCTCCACGCGCAAAAAGGGCTCCTGGCGTCGCTTCTGTCGTGAGCGTCAGGCGCTCGCTTCCCCGAGTGCGGACTCGATGTCGTCGCGCTGGGTGACGCCGACGAAGCGCTCGACGACGCCGTCGTCGTTCTCGACGATGAGCGTCGGCAGCGAGCGCACCTGGTACTCGTTGGCGACGTCCTGTTTCTCGTCGACGTCGACCTTCTCGAAGGTGACGTCGGGGTAGTCCGCCTCGAGTTCCTCGAGGATCGGGTCCTGGGTCTTACACGGGCCACACCAGTCGGCGTAGAAGTCTTTCAGCGTGACAGCCATGGCTAGCGGTATCCCAGCCGACCGCATAAGCGTTTTCCAAACGGCAGCGAGCCGTGGCGAAACCCTTAGTACCTCACGCGACAACAAACGGGCATGAGCAGTGGTCAGAACTCCGGCGGGCTGATGTCTAGTGCGGGACTCGTCCGGTATTTCGACTCCGAGGACAGCAACACCCCCACCATGGACCCCCGAACGGTCGTCGCCTTCGGCGTTCTGTTGGGCGTGTTCGTGTTGATGCTGAACGCGCTGGCCTGACCGTCCGGTCGGGCCGCCGAACCCTTTTAACCGAACGCGACCAACCGAAGTTCGTGTCGCAGACGGACGGACACCGGCGGTACTTCCCCTACGAGGAGCCCTACGAGCACCAAGCGGAGGCGATGGAACGGATCCGCGAGGCGCTCGTCGAGGAGCGCGACGTGCTCTTCGAGGGGGCCTGCGGGACGGGCAAGACGCTCGCCTCGTTGGTGCCGGCCCTGGAGTACGGGCGGGCGTCGGGGAAGACGGTGCTCATCACGACGAACGTCCACCAGCAGACCCGGCAGTTCATCGAGGAGGCCCGGGCGATCACCGAACAGGAGCCGATCCGGACGGTCGTCTTCCGCGGGAAGGCCTCGATGTGTCACGTCGACGTCGGCTACGAGGAGTGCCAGGCGCTCCGGGACACGACGAAGGAGCTCGTCGAGGCCGAGGCCGACGTCGCGGAGCTGAAAGCGCGCGAACAGGAGCTCCTCGAGGCCAGCCGCGAGGGCGACGAGGAGGCGACGAAGGCCCGCGGGGCGGTGTTGGAGGAACTCGAGGAGCGACAGACGGGGCTTGAGGCGCTCAGGGAGGAACGGAACACGTGTTCGTACTACTACAACAACCTCACCGCCGATACCGACGCGTTTTATTCGTGGCTGTACGAGGACGTGCGGACGCCCGACGAGATCTACGAGTACGCCGAGGAGCACGGTCTCTGCGGGTACGAACTCCTCAAAGAGGGGATGGAGGGCGTCGATCTCGTCGTCTGCAACTACCACCACCTGCTCGATCCGATGATCCGCGAGCAGTTCTTCCGGTGGCTCGGGCGCGACCCCGAAGACATCATCGCCGTCTTCGACGAGGCGCACAACGTCCCGGACGCCGCCCGCGATCACGCGAGACGGACGCTCGGCGAGCGGACCCTCGACGCCGCGATAGAGGAACTGGAGGGGCTCGACGACGCGCGCGCCGGCCCGGCGCGAAACGTCCTCGGCGCGTTCCGCGAGGCCCTGATCGACACCTACGAGGCGTCGTTCGGGTTCGGCGACCGCGAGGCGGTCGACGAGGAGTGGTCAGACGTCCCGATCGACAGCGAGACCGGGCGTGACGACCTCTCGGTCGCCTTCCTCGAGGCGTACACCGGACAGGGCTTCGAGACGGACCTCGATCTCGCGCTCGCGCTCGGCGAGGAGCTCGATCGCCGCTACGAGCGGGCGTACAAGGAGGGCGAGTCGACGACGAGGACCGAGTGCCAGACGCTCACCGCGGCCGCCTTCGTCGAGCGGTGGATGGAGACCGGGACGGACCCGGGGACGTACCCGGTCGCGGGGGTCCGCCGGACCGACACCGGCGTCGTCGGGCGGGCCGAACTGTACACGTGTCTCCCGCGGCGGGTCACGGCGCCGCTGTTCGAGGAGCTTCACGCGACCGTCCTGATGAGCGCGACGCTGCGGCCCTTCGACGTCACGGAGGACGTCCTCGGCCTCGAGGACCCGCTGACGATGACCTACGGCGAGCAGTTCCCGGAGGACCGCAGGCGGACGTACGCGGTCGAGACGCCCGCGCTGTTCGCCAGCCGCCGGGACGATCCGGCCGTCCAGGAGACGGTCGGGGACGCCCTCGAGGACACGGTCCGGTTCACCCCGGGGAACACGCTCGCGTTCTTCCCCAGTTACGCCGAGGCCGAGCGGTACTACCACCGCTTTTCGGGGGACGCGACGCCGTACCTCGACGAGCCGGGGACGCGGGCCGAGGAGCTCAGACGGACGTTCGTGGCCGACGACGACGCGGTGTGTTTCACCTCGCTTTGGGGCACGCTCGCCGAGGGGGTCAGCTTCGACGACGACGACGCCAGAAGCGTGGTCGTCGTCGGGGTCCCCTACCCGCACCTCGACGACCGGATCGGGGCCGTCCAGCGGGCCTACGAGGGCGCCTTCGGCGACGACGACGGCGACGGCGAGGAGGACGCCGGGTGGCGCTACGCGGTCGAGATCCCGACGGTCAGAAAGACAAGACAGGCCCTCGGTCGCGTCATCCGCTCGCCGTCGGACTTCGGCGTTCGGGTGCTGCTCGACGAGCGCTACACCGGATCGCGGCGGGCGGAACTCGACGAGTACAGCGTCCAGCCGAGCCTCCCGCCCGAGGAGCGCTCCGAACACGTCGACGTCGCCCCGGAGAAGCTCAGGTTCGCGATGGCGAACTTCTATACGGACATGGACGCGTGGGACGGGGAGCCGCCGGCGCCATGACGCCCGATCTCGACCCCCGCGCCGAGCGGCGGCGCACGCGGGACGGCGAGGGCGCACGCTGGGACGTCATCAGGTCGGAGGTCATAGAGCGCGACGAGTACACCTGCCAGCGGTGCGGGGCCAGCCACGAGACCGCCCCCGAGAGCGGCCTCGAGGTCCACAACACGGCCGCGCTGCGGTCGTCCTCGCTCGATGAGCTCGAGCGGTTGGTGACGCTCTGTCGGCCGTGTCACGCGACGCTTCACAGCGACGATCCGGCCTACGGCGACCTCAGCGCGGACGCGCCGATGTTCCCCCGCCCGGAGGCGCCGGCGTCGGTCGCGACGATGCGTTCGGACCGACAGCACGTCTGTCAGCGGTGTCAGTACGTCGCGAGCGAGGCGGACGAACTGGCGGCGTGCACCCGCGAGGGCCAACAGTACGTCCTCTGTAAGCCGTGCGCCGGCGCGCTGCTGGAGGCCGGGTACGACCCCGAGAGCTTCGAGGCGGCCGGCGGCATCGACGCCGATGCGCTGCGCGAACGCGCCGGCGAGGCCCCCGTCCGCCCGGCGCTTTTGGCCTCCCGGGCGGTCCGGGCGGACCGCCGGCCGCGGACGCGGACCGAGCGGGTCGTCCACGACACGCCGCTGCGGTACCTGCTGAACCCGATCGGGCTCACGCTGCTTTTCGTCGTCGCCGGGGTCGCCTTCTCGGTGTTCGCGCTGTAGCGTTATATCGGGTACTCGGCGTCGGGATCGACGACGCGGTCGGGTTCGGGCGGCATCGTCCACTCGGTCGCCAACTCGAGAAACTGCACGAGCATCCGGCCGGTCGCCCCCCAGACGGTGTACCCCCCGACCCGGAAGTAGTGGATCCGGATGTCGCCGTAGTAGGGGTGATCGCGGCGCTCGGACTCGTAGTTCTCGAGGGCGGTGAGCCCGGAGACGGGGAGGATCGCGATCTCCGCGACCTCGCGTTCGTCGGGGGTGTACTCGCGGTCCGGGACGCGCGCGACGAAGGGCCGAACGAGGTAGTTCGAGACGGTCGGGATGTCGTCGAGGCGGCCGACGATCGCCGCGTCGTCGGGATCGAGCCCGATCTCCTCGAAGGCCTCGCGCGTGGCCGTCGCCGCTAGATCGTCGTCGCCGGGTTCGTAGCCGCCGCCGGGGAAGCTCATCTGTCCGGGGTGTTCGCCGAGGTGGTCCGCCCGCTTGGTGAAAAGCAGGTACTCGCCGTCCGGGCGGGTGATGACGGGAACGAGGACCGCCGCCTCGCGGTCGCCCTCGACGGTCGCCGTCGGTTCGTGCGCCCGAACCCGCTCCCAGTCCATACGCGACGTAGCCCCCGGACGGTCTTAGTTCGTGTTATCCGCGACGCCCTCCAGACGGTCCCGGACGGTCGGTAGCGCCGGGGCGCCCCACGCCTCGACGTCGTAACTGACCTCGAGGAGTTCGGCCGCCCGGTCGGCGTCGCCGGCCGCGACGGCGCGGTCGGCCGCCGCGCGGAGCCGTTCTGCCGCCGCGCGGGCGACGGCCTCGCGGTCGACCGATCGCCCCTCCGTGTCGAGGATGTGCGGGAGGTCCTCGCTGCCCGCCGGCAGTTCGGGGAACGCGGCCGGACCGGGGGCCAAAACCGTCTCGCCGTCCGTCTCGAGTTCGACGAGCGCGAAGGCCTCGACGGCGTCGTCGATCGCCGCCTCCGGCGGCTCCTCGCCGCGGCGGTAGGCCAACTCCGAGAGCGCCCGCTCGGCGTTCGCACGCGAAAGCGCACCGAAGAGGTCGACGATGCCGGCGGTCTCGTCGGGCGTGAACATCTGCTGTCCGTTCGGACTCGCCGCAGGCACCTGAACGTTCCGGGGGCGCCGGCTCGGCGGGCCGGCGACCGCTCGGTTTTAACCTCCCGCCGTCCGGAGTCGGGGTATGATACTCTCCGACGCCGACATCCGGCGGCGGCTGACCGAGGGGGACCTCGTCGTCGAACCGCTGGCCGATCCGGAGCTACAGATACAGCCGGCGAGCGTCGACCTGCGTCTCGGCCGGGAGTTCCTTGAGTTCCAGCGGACGAACATCCCCTGTATCCACCCGAACAGCGAACAGGAGGTCGACGAGTACGTCGAGGAGACCTACGTCGAGGAGAGCGGGGAGTTCATCCTCCACCCCGGAGACTTCGTGTTGGGGACGACCAAAGAGCGGATCGAGGTCCCGCCGGACCTCCTCGGGACCGTCCAGGGGCGGTCCTCGCTCGGCCGACTCGCCATCGTCATCCACGCGACGGCCGGGATCGTCGATCCCGGGTACCGCGGCCAGATCACGCTGGAACTCTCGAATCTCGGGACCGCCCCGGTCGCGTTGAACCCGGACATGCGGATCTCGCAGGTCATCTTCACCGAGCTGAAGACGCCCGCAGAGTCGCCGTACGGCGACGAGCGGGGATCGAAGTACCAGGGCCAGACCGGGCCGCAGGCCTCGCGGATCCAGTCCGACGACGAGTTCGGCGGGGGGCAGCTCGACCGATGAGGTTCGTCGAGGAAGTCGTCGTCGAGGAGTTCCTCCCGACGTTCAGAACGCGACTCGCCGGCGCGTTGCGCGAGCGGGGCCTGACCCAAAGCGAGGTCGCGGGGCTGCTCGGGATCAGCCAAAGCGCCGTCTCGAAGTACGCCCACGGCGAGGTCGAGACGAACGACGAGATCGCCGACGACGACCGGTTCGTCGGCCTCGTCGAACGGCTCGGCGAGGGGCTGGCGAGCGGGGAGATCAGCCGCGTTCAGGCGCTCGTCGAAACGGAGGTGCTGATACGGCGGCTCGAACGCGGCGGCGTGCTCGCCCGGCTACACGAGGACGCGTACCCCCCGATCGCCGACCACGACGGGCCGCTCGACATCCACGACCCCGACGGGCGGTTCCGGACCGCAGAGCGGGTCCGGTCGTCGGTCCGCCGCGGCGTCCGCACCCTCGAGAACACGAGCGGGTTCGCCGCGCTCGTGCCCGCGGTCGGGTCGAACCTCGTCGAGGCGCTGCCGGAGGCGGCGACGATCGACGACGTGGCGGGGGTCCCCGGGCGGATCCTCGACGTCAAGGGGCGGGCGACCGTGCCCGGTGATCCGGAGTTCGGCGTCTCCGAACACGTCGCGTCGCTGCTTCTCGCCGCCAGACGCGCCGGATCCGACGCCCGTGCGGCGCTCAACGTCCGGTACGATGAGGGGGTCCTCAAGTCCTTCCGGCGGGCGGGCTACGAGACGAGCGAGTTCGACGCCGAGGCCGACCTCGAGAGCGCGGTCGCGGCGGCGATCGAACGGGCGCCGACGACGGACGTGCTGTATCAGACCGGCGGGTTCGGCGTCGAACCGGTCTGTTACGTGCTCGGAGCGGACGCGGAGGCCGTCGTCGACGCGGTCCGGGAGATCGCCGCGTGAGATGACCGGGACGACCGCGATACGGGCCTTTTATAGCCGCCGCGCGGCCCTCTACGATCTGATCGCCACCGCACCGGGGACGGGCCGGTGGCGTCGGGCCGCGGCGCGCCGCGTCGCCGGCCGCGGGGCGACGGTCGTCGAGATGGGCTGTGGGACCGGCGCGAACCTCCCGTATCTCCGCGAGGCGGTCGGTCCGGAGGGCCGCGTCCTCGGCGTCGACATCACCGGACCGCTGCTCGGGTACGCCCGCGAGCGCGCCGGGCGGTACGACAACGTCGGCGTCCTCCGGGCGGACGCGAGACGGCCGCCGCTTGAGGGCGCCGACGCCGTGCTCGGGACGTTCGTCTGTGGGCTCTTTTCGGATCCGGCGGCCGTCGTCGGACGGTGGTGTGATCTCCTCAAACCGGGCGGGCGGATCGGCCTGCTGGACGCGAGCGTCTCGACGGCGATCGCCGGACGGCCGCTCAATCCGCTGTTCAGGGCGTTCGTCGCCGCCGGGTCGCCGACGCGCGGCGCGGGGGACGTCCTCGCGGCGCTGTGTGGGGCCGGCGACGCGACGCTTTCGCGACGGATCGACGCCGCCAGGGAGGCGCTGACGAACCGGACGAGAGACAGGCGGTACGAGTCGTTCGGACTCGGCTTCGTCGGGCTCTCGACCGGAACGATCGGGGGCGGCGCCGAGTAGTCGAGAGCGCCACAACGGGCCGGAGCCGAGGCCAGGGTCGGAGGCGGGGTGACCGGCGGCGTCAGTCGTCGGCCGGTTCAGGCGTGGTCGTCACCTCGATCGCCGGGCCGTCGACGCCCAACTCCTCGAGGGCGGCCTTCGCCGCGCGCTTGCCCGACAGCAACATTGCGCCGAACGTCGGACCCATCCGCGGGAGCCCGTACGTCGTCGCCGTCGCCATGCCGGTCGCGACGAGACCGTCGTGAACGACGCCGGTGTGCTCGACGACGGCGTCCTCGCTCTCGCCGACCCACATCGAGTCGTGGCCGGGCGAGTCGTGGCCGGGCGCGCCGTACTCGTCGTCGTCACTCGTGTCCATCCCGGTGGCGTGTTCCTCGGCGTGTTCGATCCCCGGCGCGTCCAGGACGCCCCGCTCTTGGAGTTTCGAGACGGCGACGGCGTCGTGGCCCGTCGCGTCGATGACGAGATCGGACTCGACGGCGACCGGATCGACGCAGGTGATCTCTCGGGGGAGCGCGTGGACGGGCGTCCAGTTCATCACGATCCCGCCGACGCGGTGGTCCTCGCGGACGACGATGTCGGTGAACTCCGTCATGTTCTGGATCTTCGCGCCGGCGTCGCAGGTCGCCTTGATCAGCCCCGAGCAGGCCTCGGGCCCGTTTGCGACGTAGAGACCGTCGGTCTCGTCGGACTCGGTGTACTCGACGTCGAGTTCGTCGAGGACGCCCTGTGCGGGGTCCCGGACGCTCACCTTGTTCATGAGGAAGCCGCCGAGCCAGAAGCCGCCGCCGAGGTAGTTGTTCTTCTCGACGATCATCGTCTTCACGCCGCGCTCGGACAGTTCCTTGGCGGCCATCAGCCCCGAGGGGCCGCCGCCGACGACGATGACGTCGGACTCGGTGAACTCCATGAACTCCTCCGTCCACTCCGCGCCGATGGCGCGCGTCACGTCGGCTTCGCTGGCGTCGGCAAACGAGTTAAACTGAGTCATACAACTCGATAATACGGACCCGAACACAAATCCGTTGCGGTCGCCGGAGGCGCGCTCGCGATCACGGGGCCGCGAGCGCGAGCGCCAGACAGCCGGCGGCGAAGGTCGTCCCGGCGGCGAGCAGCGCCGCGTTCGCCCGCCGGTCGGCGGCCGGCGTGAGATCGAAGCTGTGGTGCCACGCCGAGACGGGCGAGAGGGGTCTGATCCCCATCGGCGTGACGCTGTCGGCGAGCAGATGCGACGTCAGCGAGACCGCCGTCGCCGAGCCGACCGCGCCGGCGACAGCCAGCGGGCGACCGATCGCGCGGCCGAGAGCCGCCCCGAGGGCCGCCGAGACGAGCGCCGCGGCGGCGACGAACCAGACGGTGTGCGTCGGCCCGCGGTGGGCGATCGGCAGGCGCTCGTCGGCGTCGGGGAGGGTGGCGACCGCGACCGCGACGGCGACGCCGAGGGCGGCGAGTCCCGTCTCGCCCGTCCGGCCGAGCGCGGCTCCGAGGGGCGCATAACAGAACAGCGACGCGCCGACGTGGCCCCAGCGGTACATGCCGTCGGGTTCGGCCCCGGCTGTATCAAACCCTCCGGCGGGGGACTATCGGAGTCGTCGGTCGGACCCCGCTTCGTAAGGGTTAGGCCCGGCGGCGTCGAACGACGGCGCATGAGTGACAGCGACGAGGAGGAGGGTCCGGCGGTCCCGCTCGGCGACGGCGAGGCGGTCGAGGGGGCGCCGCCAGCCCGGGTCGCCTCGCGGCTGCATTACGCGATCGGAAAGAGCGAGGTGATCCGTCGCGAGGGCGAGGCGACGATCCGGACGCCCGAGGGGCCGCGCGAACTCGCCGACGTGCTCGAGGAGAGCGACGCGGTGTACTTCGACACCAGACAGGCGTTTTTGAACGCCGTCCGCGACGTCGTCGGAACCGGGCCGGTGCCGACCGCCGGCGACCGGGACGCCGGGTGACCCCGGGAGAACCTCCGGTCGCGTCCCGGCGCCGCCCCGACGCCGCGGCGGACGCACGAACGGTTTTTACCGCCGGGGGCGTAGGCTGCGGCATGACGATCGCGTTCGACCCCGCGGAGATCGATGCAGCGGACATCGGTGAACGACAGGCCACGCTGGAGATGGACCACGAGGCGGCCATCGAACACGTCAGGGAGACGGCCGAGGCGGCCGGGTTCGGCGTCCCGGTCGAGTTCTCGCCCGCCGAGCTCCTCAATGAAAAACTCGACCGGGGGACCGACGACGGCCGCGACCCCTACTACGTGTTGGGCGCGTGTAACCCCCGGATGGCCGACCGCGCCCTCGAGGAGACGCGCAAGCAGGGGGCGCTGTTCCCGTGTAACTTCGTCGTCTGGGAGGAGGAGCCGGGCGTCCAGCGCGTGTACCACGTCTCGATCATGAGGATCGCCCGGCTCGTCGGGATGGCCCCCGACAACGACGCGTGGGACGGGATCGTCGAGGACACCGGCGCGCTGGTTGAGGCGTTCTTCGAGAAGCTGTGACCGTCTCCGGGCCGGAACGCGGGGCTTTTGAGTGTCGACGGACAAAGGCGGACAACGGATGATATCGAAGGGCTGTGAGCAGTGCGCCGTCGGCGGGAAGATGGTGCTTTTCGTCTACGGCTACTGCGATCAGCGCGACTGTTTTTACTGCCCGCTCGGCGAGAACCGCAAGAACGTCACGCAGGTGTACGCGAACGAGCGGCCCGTCGAGAGCGACGCGGACGTCATCGAGGAGGCCAAACGGATGGACGCGCTGGGGACGTCGATCACCGGCGGCGAGCCCCAGGAGGTCCTCGAGCGGACCTGTCGGTACCTCGGAATGCTGAAAGACGAGTTCGGCGAGGACCACCACACGCACCTCTATACGGGCATCACCGGCGGCCGCGAGAACATGCGCCGCCTGAGCGAGGCCGGGCTCGACGAGATCCGGTTTCACCCGCCGCTGGAGCTGTGGGGCGAGCTCCACGGCACCGAGTGGGAGGAGATCCTGTACGTCGCCCGCGAGGAGGGGCTCACGCCCGCCTTCGAGATCCCGGGGATCAGGGCCGAACCGGAGTTCCTCGAGTTCCTCGACGAGGGGGCCGCCGAGTTCTGTAACATCAACGAGTTCGAGATGTCCGACGGCAACTACCGGCGGATGCAGGAGGCGGGCTTCGAGCTCAAGGAGGACCACATGTCCGCCGTCGAGGGGTCACACGACGTCCTCGGGGAGATGGGCGACCACGAGAAGGTGTACTTCTGTACCAGCGTGTTCAAGGACGCCGCCCAGCACCGCTCGCGGCTCAAGCGGATGGCCCGCACGGTCCGCCGGGAGTTCGACGAGATCACCGACGACGGGACGATCGTCTACGGCAAGACCTGGGAGACCGAGTCGAGACTGGAGGAACTCGGCGTGCCGCCGGAGTTCTATTCGGTCAAATCAGATCACGTCGAGTTGGCGTGGTGGCTCTTAGAGGAGATGATCGAGGACGGGGACGTCGACAGCGGCGAGATCGTCGAGCAGTACCCGACCTACGACGGGACGGTCGTCGAGCGGACGCCGCTGGCGTAGGGGTGTTTTGTCGCGGTCACGACGGGGGTATCGCCCTTTCGAGCCTCCGGAGCGCCTTTGAGGTTTTGTGGTCCTGTTGAAATACTCACTTGCTGATAGGTTCCGGTAGTCCTGCTGAATAGAGGGCGCATATCGTGCGCAAGCCCGGCAGTCGCCCAGCCGCGGCGGAGACCCGCGCGTCACCGACTCCAGCCCCGTAGCCCCCGGTGTAGAAAAAGTGTGGGTGGGTAACGGCTATCGCGACGGGGTATGTGTGGTGCGCGCAGCCGGTGTCAGTGTGTTACCTGTCTGCCGCTCACTTCCGCGTCCGAGCGTCTGGATAGGAGTCGCCAGCCACGGGGAGAAAACCGCCGTTCACTGCGGGAAGGACGTCATTGGCGTGGTATGCGGATCGTAGCCGTCGTTCCCCCGGTGTCACTCTCGAAGCTCAATGAGGCCCCAGAACGCTCAATCACCAAGTCGACGACCCACAAGCCCACACCGATCCCGTGCTCTAACGATGTTTCCCTGCCCTGATCCCGAACGGCCAGCTCCTGTTCCGGTATTCCCGGGCCGTTATCGGTGATGCTCACCGCGACCTCGTCGTCGGTCTCCGTAAGTGCCACCTCTACCGCGGGGTCCGCAGCGGTGTTGTGTTCTGCGGCGTTCTCTACGAGGTTGTCTAGTGCCAGCCTTATCAACGGGAGTGTCTCCACGGGACACGAATTGGGCAGCCGGTCGCTGAACGCAACTTCCGGATACGTCTCTCGGTGGGTCTCGAGCAGCTGCTCGATCGTCGCGGCGAGGTCGACTGTGGTCGAGTTCTCGTCGCTCTCGATGAGCTGCTCGACGACGCGGGTCTTCGAGCTGATCGAGAGGAGTCTGTCAGCGCTCGAAACGGTGGTTTCCGCTAGTCGTGCGCGTCGCCCTTCGAGCTCGACCAGCAACTGCTCGTTCTGTGCTTTGATGATATCGAGTTCGTTGCGGATGTTGTGGCGGAGAACCCGTGACTGGACCTGACTCAGCAAGTCGAGTTCACGCTCGCGTTGTTTCAACTGCGTGACCTCTCGAAACACGATGACACGGGCAAGAGGGCTGTCACCTCGGCCGTTGATCTCGGAGACGGTGAGGCTGAAGTCGCGCTTGCGTCCCCCGTGGGTCACCGCGACCGTCCCCTCGGTGCCGGTTTTGAGCCGTTCGACGAGGTCCGGGAACGGTTGGAAGAACGACCCGACGGTCACGTTCTGGTAGCCCGAGTCGACATCCGAGAGGTCCCGTGCAGCGGGGTTCGCGTCGATCACCCGCCCCTCGGTGTCGATCGCTACAACCGGGTCGCTCATGCTCCGCAAGGCGCGGCT
>NZ_JAQCNO010000072.1 GCF_028274965.1 Natronomonas sp.
GGGTACTCGGGGCGGGCGAGGGTCGCGCCATCGATGGCGGGACGGTTGATATCGAGGCCGTCCCGGTCGATTCGGGGGTGAGCGAGCAGCCGCTCGGCCACGCGGAAACCGTGACCGGCGCGGAGGCCCGTGCGGCGGCGGTACTCGACGCGGGCGAGTACGACCTCGGCGTCGGCATCGAGGGTGGCGTCGCCGACTTCGGCGTGGCCGACGGGCTGTTCCTCGTGATGTGGGCGTCGGTCGACGACGGCACCCGGGTCGGCCGCGGGGCGGGACCCAGCTTCCGCCTGCCGGACGGGATCGCCACACGAGTGGACGACGGCGAGGAGCTTGGACCCGTGATGGACGACGTCCTCGACACGACGGGGGTCGCCAAACGCGGCGGGGCGGCGGGCGCCCTGACCGATGGTCGGGTCGATCGAACCGACGCGCTCGCGACCGCCGTGGCCGGCGCGCTTGGGCCGTTCGTCTCCGACCTGTACTGATAGTGATTACTGCGAGTCTGTACCACCGTGACGATCCGTGTCGGCGATGAGAGCCGGGTAACGGGCGTCTTTCGACACCGTCCATGAAACTATTCGCCGTAATCACTATGAGCCGGGAACGGGGAGCATCTTCCATGGTTCGTGCCGACGGCTCGAGTTCATCCAGCGTACCGATACGCGATGGCGATCGGCTTGACATGGCCCGCGATATCGACGAAACCGCATGACACGACGGTGTTAACCGGGTGTACCAACCGCCTTTTGACGCCGGCGGCCATATGGTGAAACATGAGCACGGTGTCCCCCGAACCCGTCGGCGTCGACCCGAACGGCCTCTCGGAAAAACAGAGCCGGATCCTGGAGTATCTCCAGGTGAACGCCGACGACCGGACGTACTTCAAATCGCGGCTGATCGCCGACGACCTCGAGCTCTCCGCGAAGGAAGTCGGTGCGAACATGGGTGCCGTCGCCGACGCCGCCCGCGACCTTGACGTCGAGAAGTGGGGTTACTCCTCCGGAACGACGTGGATGGTAACGACGTAGCGGGGCAGGAAAGTCGGCGGATCGGTTAACGGTCGGACGAGTCCGACCTACGGGTCGTGGCTGACGAGGGAGGCGGCGTCGTCCGCGAGCGCGACGGCGTCGGGGCCAAACGAGTCGGCGTATCGCACGACGAGCGTCAGCGATCGCTCCGGCTCGGTCAGCTTGTAGCCGTCCGACCGGTTGAGCAGCCCGGCGCCATCGAGGGCCGCGGCGGCGGCGCTGATCGACGGTCGGGAGACGTCGAGTGCCGCCGCCAGATCGACGCCGGTCGCCTCGGGGTCCCGCAACAGGGCGAGAACCATCCCCCGCGGCGTCTCCCGTCGAAGGTAGCCGAGGGCCCGCTTGTCGAACGCATCGAATCGCTCGGCCGGGAAGTACCGTCGGTAGTCGGCGTCCTTCGTCGACTCGATCACTTCCGATTCCTCGAGTTTCCGAAGGTGATGTTGCGTCTCGCCGGTCCCAAGCTGGAGGTCGTCCCGAAGCTTCGAGAAATGCGCGCCGGGGGTGGTCGGCACGTATCCGCGGATCGCTTCCCGCGTCTCGTTCGTGTCGGCGGCGGCGCTTGCGGTCCCGACGAAGGGCGCGGCCGCTCCGATGGCGGCGAACCGCCGGAGCGTTGCCCGCTTCCGCTCGTCGATCCCGTTCGTCACGCCCCCACTATCCGTGCGCTCGACAAAAGCACTTCGTTCGGCCGGATCACCTTTCGCGTTCGATCTCGGCCTCGGGAACGTCCTCGTCCATCTCCTCAATGACCTCGTCGGCCGACTTGATCTCTCCGCTCGCGCCGCCCGACTTGACCGCTTCGGCCTCTTTTTCGAGCTCTTCGACGTCCATCTCGGCGGCTTCGTCGATCTGGCCGAGGATCTCGTCGATGTCGTCAAGCCCGAGCATCTTTCGCGTGTCGGCGTCGAACTCCTTGCCGTCGAGCCCCTCCATCTCCTGAACGTCGGAGCCGGACAGCGCCTTGCCGTACCGGCCGACGAGGCTGGTGAGCTCCTGGGGCAACACGAACGTGGTGGAATCGCCCTTTCCGATCTCCTCGAGCGTCTCCATTCCGCGTTCGATTATCGCCCGCTCGCCCATCGACTCCGCCGACCGTGCGCGCAGCACCGTCGAGATCGCGTCCCCCTGCGCCTCGAGGATCTGGCTCTGCTTTTCTCCCTGTGCGCGGATGATGTTCGACTGCTTGTCCCCCTCCGCCTGCTCGACCGCCGACCGCCGTTCTCCCTGCGCCTCGAGGATCATCGCCCGGCGGCGACGCTCCGCGGACGTCTGTTGTTCCATCGCCTGCTGGACGTCCTTCGAGGGATTCACCTCGCGGACCTCGACGCTCTCGACGCGGATCCCCCACTCGTCCGTCGGCTCGTCCAGCTCCTTGCGGATCTTCGCGTTGATCTCTTGGCGCTTGTTCAGGGTGTCGTCGAGCTCCATGTCGCCGAGAACGGCCCGCAGCGTCGTCTGTGCGAGGTTCGATACGGCCTTCTTGTAGTTATCGACCTCGAGGAACGCCTTTTTCGCGTCCATCACCTTGATGTACACCACCGCGTCCGCCGTCACCGGCGAGTTGTCCCGCGTGATCGCCTCCTGGCGCGGTACGTCCAGCGTCTGGGTCCGCATGTCGAACGCGTACGTCCGCGACACGAACGGGGGAATGAGGTTGATACCGGGTTCGAGCAGCTTCCGGTACTCCCCGAACACGGTCAACGTCTGTTTCTCGTAGGCGTCGACGATCTGGAAGGACTG
>NZ_JAQCNO010000001.1 GCF_028274965.1 Natronomonas sp.
GAGGAGACAATCATTCACCGAGAGACGCTCAACGAACTGGCGGCGAACAATCCCAATCTCAACCTGACCTTCGTTCTCTCGGACCCCAACTGGGAATGGACCGGGCGGATCGGATACGCACAGGAACACCTCGAAGACCTGTTCGACGAGTTCACCGAGCGGGACTTCTACGTGTGCGGGGTCCCGCCGATGGTCGTCCAGGCGAAAAACCGACTGGCCGAGCTTGGAGCGCCCGACGAGCGAATTCACAGCGAAGGCTGGGAAGACAGCGTCGTCGCAGACGACTAACGAGGAGTGACGATATTCGGTCAGTGCAAGGACCGTTCGCAGTTGGTTCGCTTGATCTGACCGTCCTCGGTTCGGCTCTTGGTGCGGTATCCCGGTAGGCCCGGCTCGACTATCCTTCGAGACGGCGCTCGGAGAGCCGCGGACAGCCGAGTCGGTCCATCGTGCCGTGCGCTACGAGTTCACGGAGTAGACCAAGATCTGCGCTCGCGTACGCTTTCAGGCAGTGAGCGAGTTGTGCCGAATCGATCGATCCGTCCTCGGGACCGAGATACCGCTCGATGAGCGCCGCATAGTCACCGTCGGTCATCCGTGGGTCGGATACGTCCGAGAGCGGCATGGTGTCGACCTCGCCGCGCCAGTCTGCCCGGTCGATCCCGATGTTGTAGTCGCTGAGTAGAACCGGATCGACCTCGATGCCGAGTTGACGAGCCGCTTCGACAACCGTGTCAGCCTCCGATCTGATCGGGACGCTCTCCGGGGTTGCGTGGAAGCACCCGTCCAGCACCCGCTCTGCTCCGGTCCCAACGATATCGCCCCCCGATGCTTGCGCGAGACGTTGATAGAGAATTTCGAGGGGAGAGCGGTCGGACCCACGCGTAACAAGCGTTGCTCCTTCTGCCTCGGAAAGGTCTTCGACGACGTGCTCGAGCAGGAGCTGTTCGTCTCGCGTGTCGGGTTCCTCGCGATGGTATACCGTCGCATCACTGGACCGGTCACAGTATGCGAAACAAACGGCGGCGATTTCGTACGTCTCCGGGTCTTCCACCCGGATACTTCCCGTTTCATCCGTCGGCCGGGGCTGGACTGTCACAGCGATACGTTCGTCGCTTGCCCCCAACTGGACCAGCCACGGGGTGTCAAGGTCAGCCAGTGGCGGGTGTGTCTGAGGCTCCGGTGCCTCGATACGTTCCACGCCACTGTTTCCGGATGGAAACAGGAGGTGGCCCCCGCGTGACCTCGACCGGACAACCCGGTTGAACCGGTACCATTTGCCCGTCTCCAACGACGATTCAGTAGCCGATGGCTCCTGGACTGCTACCCGTAGCTCCGTCCCCTCGGTATCGGTACAGTATAGCATGGACGTGGGTTCGGCCGGGTCGTCTGCAACGTAGTCAACCCGGAGTGGGACCTCTAAACCACGCTCCGCCGAAATCTCTCTTGAGGCTGTCATCTGTTCGAGAAAATACGGCCCGTACGTTCAAAAACTACAACCTGTCTCTGTGGAGTGTTAATCAGGAGCTCACCAACATTTTCTGCAACTACCCGTTCACACTCTTTTTAGAGATTCTGAACCCATCGTCGGACGTATTCTCTGTCTCTGTGCTAATTCGTATAGCTCTTGAGACAGAGTCGTACGGACCACTGCCTCACGTCGCATCTAACCGCTCACATTGTACTCTATTCGACCTCAAATGACGGCTGTTCTCTCAGAGGGCAGCAGACGCGATTCTCTGACGCTCGTCCACTTCTCTTCGCAAATGTACGGATAGAAACGTGGCCTCGGCACTCATAGGGCTCGTCACCGCCGGCTGCCTACGCCGACTCGGACGGAGCGCTCGTCATCGGCCACCCGATGGTAGACGCGCGGGCGATTAAAAACCGCCGAGAGCCCGCCGCCGGCTCAATGGACCGTCACGTCGCCGTCCTCGACGGTGATGTCGACGAGACTCGTCGCCTCGTGGGACGTCTCATCGAGCGCGGACTCCCCGAGTTTCCGTATCACGACGACGATGTCGGCGATGTCGGCTCCGATCCCGTCCAGGGCGTCACAGATGGCCGCGAGCGTGCCGCCCGTCGAGAGCAGGTCGTCGACGATGAGCACGCGGTCGCCCGCCTCGACGTCGTTGATGTACATCTCCGACTCGGAGTAGCCGGTCGTCTTGTGCAGCGAGACCTCGTTCGGCAGGCCGTAGGACCGCTTCCGGATGACGACGAGCGGGACGTCGGTCTGCAACGAGAGCGCGGTCGCCAGGTGGATCCCCATCGCCTCCGGCGCGACGATCTTGTCGACGTCGAGATCGGCCGCCCGGATGACTTCGACGACGACCTCCCGGAGCAGCGCCGGATCGAGCACCGGGACGCCGTTGCTTATCGGATGCACCATGTACTCGTAGCCGTCCTTGTCGATTATCGGTGCCTCGTGCAGCGACTCGCGGAGCCGGTCCATACCGGCCGTTCGGAAACCGGATACAAATGGCGTTCGCTCTCGTGGACGCCACAACGCCGACGCGGGACTGCGGCGAACGCCAGAAACGACGGCCCGCGGGGCTCGGTTCGGTTCGGTTCGGTTCGGTTCCGGAGACGGGACGTTCAGGACCCGATCGAGGGGTCCGCACCCCGCGCTCCGAACCCCGAGAGGCGGTACGCCCGCGAGTCGGTACAGTCCTCGTTCTCGGCGGCGAACTCGCCGATCGCGGCGTCGAAGCGGTCCTCGAACCCCTCGTAGGGGGCCTCCTCGATCGCCGCGATCACCGCCTCGACGGTGAGCGTCTCCGCGTACTCCTCGCGGAACGCCGCGGCGTTCGACGCCGCCTCGCCCGCGACGCCTCCGTCGGCTCCGAACGCTTCGACGAGGCGCTCTGCTAGTTCCGTCTCGAACGCGTCGTCCTCGCTCATGGGTACTGTTCCGTACGCCGTCGTGGTTTGTATCGGTTCCGGGATCGGCTCCGGTCCGGTCCGCCGGCTACCGCTCGAGTTGGTCTAAGGCCCCGGCGACCACGAGCGGGAGCGTGATCGTCGCGTCCGCGTAGACGGAGACGCTCTCGGCGTCCGTCTCGAGTTTCCCCCACGAGCGCGCCTCATCAAGCGTCGCCCCCGAGAGCCCGCCGGTCTGGGGCGCGTCCATCGTCAACTGGACCGCGTAGTCGTACGCGCCGGGCGTGACGAGCATCGTCTGGAGGACGTAGTTCTTCGGAACGCCGCCCCCGACGACGAACGCCGCCGAGGAGTCCGCCTCGTACGCGAGGTCGTTCAGCGCCGACATGTCCCCCAGCGCGTCCAGCGAGAACCCGGAGACCTGCGAGCGGAGCCACGCCTGCAGCCCGAGCACCGAGTCCTGGATCGCCGGCGCGTGGATCGGCACGTCGTGTTCGTACGCCGCCGCGGCGATCCCCGGGTCCTCCGGGACGTCCTCGCGGTCGTTCACTTCCGCGTTCGCCCGCCCGAGTTCGCGCGTGAACGCCGCGATCGGAACGGTCTCTTCGCCGACGGTCTCGAACACCTCCTCGCGGAGGTGGGTCTCGAAGAGCGCGAAGTGCTCCTGAGGGAGATAGACGTTGTAGATCCGATCGACCTGTTCCTCGCGGAGGCGCTCGTCGAACGCCGGCCCGTCGTACTCAGGGTGGTCCTCGGTGCCGTGGTGGTGCTTCCCGCCGATGGCCTCGATGGCGTCGTGCGTCAGGTTCGCGCCGGTCGTCACCAACGCGTCGATGTGGCCCTCGCGGATCAGGTCGGCGACGATCGCCCGCATCCCGGCCGGCACCATCGCGCCGGCGAGCCCGAAAAAGACCGTCGTCTCCTCGCTGCGGAACATCTCGCCGGTGACGTCGATCGCCTCGGCGACGTTCGCCGCCCCGATCCCCGCCTCCCCGTACTCGGCGGCGAGTTCGGCGACGCTCATCCCCGCCGAGACCCGCGCGTGACCGATCGGATCGTGGTCGAACGCCTCCCGATGCGGCGTCTCCGCCGGCTCCGTCTCGTCGTCGCTCATGATCGTGCCTCGGGCGGCGGCCCGTTAAGCCCGCGGATCCGTCGTCGTTCGGTCGCGAGCGAGGCGGGCACGCAGAGGGGGCTCGAAAACTAGTAGTCACACAGTAATAAATCTGCCGCATCGGCCGAAAACGGCGGAGTACGAGCCTGTGATTGCGATAATACCGGCCGAATGAAGAGTCTTTAATACCGTCGGACCAAATAGCCAGCCGTGATGGCAGCACCCGGTGGCGACTGGCGACCCCTCGCCGATGGATCCCGGACGGCCACGACCGAGCGGGCGTGTTCGGAGGACCCGGGGATCGGTTCGGGGGCCGCGGCGACCGACCTCGGAGCGGCCCGAGACGGATCGATCGCCGCGCGGACGCTCGCCGATACCACGGGTACTAGCACCGAAACGTCGAACACCACCGAAGCGGACGGCGATCCGGTCCCCCGAACCTCCGGCCATCGAGGTATCGGGGCGATCCGATGTCGTCGCGGGGTCCGTTCGGACGGGACGACCCCGCGATCCGTCGATCCGGCGGGGACGCGACCCCGACGGTATCTCTCTGCGTTGCTCTCTACGGGACCCGGACACCTCCGGCGGTGCGGCGGTCTTCCGATCGCCCGCGCCGGGGTGCCGGCGAACGACAGCCGTGGACGGTCCACGAGCGGAACGGTGATACTCACATGAGCAAAGACGACTCTTCCTGTGGCCGCGACAGTTGCGGCTGCGGGGAAAACGACGAAACAGCGGACGAATCGTTCCACCCGATGGGTGAGGATTACGAGGAGGAGATGCGGGAGATGCTCGACGACACCGAGTACGACACCGAACTCGGCATGGATATGGCCGAAGACGCCATGGCCCTCATCCAAGGCGAGATCTCCGAGGCCGAGTTCCACGACAAGTACAACGAGGCCGTCGTCGAGGAGTTCGATGTCGACGACCGCCCGACGGTCGACGCCTTCGAGGAGATGAACGCCGAGGAGGACGAGAGCATCTTCAAGAAGCTGACCGGCGGCGGCGACATCGCCGACAAGCTCGCCGGCCTCGACGCCGACACGAGCCAGAGCCGCCGCGACACGATGAAGAAGATGGGCGCCGCGGGCGCCGCGCTCGGTCTCGGCGGCGTCGCCTCCGCACAGGGGGGCTCCAGCGACCCGAAGGACGACGAGTACGGAGCCAACCCGGTCGGGGACACCTCCGACGAGGGCACGCAACTCGGGATGGTCATCGACCTCAACCGCTGTGACGGCTGTCTCGAGTGCGTCACCGGCTGCATCGAAGAAAACAACACCTCCTCCGGGGCGAACTGGATGTACGTCCTCAGCTACGAGGACGAGAGCACCGAACAGGAGAACTTCCTCGTCCGGCCGTGTCAACACTGCACGAACGCGCCGTGTGAGAAGGTCTGTCCGGTCCGGGCCCGACACACCCGCGACAAGGACGGCATCGTCCTGACGAACTACGAGACCTGCATCGGCTGTCGGTACTGCCAGGTCGCCTGCCCGTACGGCGTCAACTACTTCCAGTGGGGCGAGCCCGACACGCCGTTCGACGAGCTGATGGGCGCGGACGGCGACTACGACGAGGACTCGCTCAAGGAGATGGACTACGAGCAGCGGAACCAGCTCCTCACGGAGAACAACGACCACATCTACGACGAGCGTGGCATGTGGAGCGACAGCCGACCGCCGCAGGGCGTCATGGGCAAATGCACCATGTGCCCGACCCGACAGGACGGCCACAGCGGCGAGGAAAAACAGGGGACGGTCGCCTGCATGGAGGCCTGCGACGCGGCGGGCATGAGCGCGATCCACTTCGGCGACGTCAACGACCCCGAGAGCCGACCGCGGCAGTACATGCGACAGCGCGCCGAACAGGAGTTCGCCCGCGACACCGAACTCGACAACGGCGAGCAGTGGGGCGAGACGGTCACGCCGTGGGCGAAGCTCTCGGCGTTCAAACTGCTCGAGGACCTCGGCACCCGGCCGAACATCACGTACCTCGGCAACCAGCCCGGCCCCGAGGCCGAACAGGTCGAGGGCCCCGTCTCCTACGAGCAGATCGGCGTCACGGACAACAGAAAAGAGCACCTCGACCAGTACACCTTCGGGGCGGGTGACGACTGATGAGCTCGCGAACGCCGAGTTCGGACGACATCGTCCGCCCGATGCAGTCGACCTCGAAGTGGTACTACGTCCTCTTCGGCGTCGCCAGCCTCCTCGCGCTCGTGTGGTTCGGCCTCTGGTCGATCCAACTCAGCCAGGGGCTCGCGGTCACGAACCTCGCCGACTGGGGTTCCGGCGGCGGCGTCACCTGGGGGCTCTACATCGGCGCGTTCATCTGGTGGGTCGGGATCGCCCACGGCGGGATCATCCTCTCGGCCGCCGTCCGACTGTTCGGGATGAAGCGGTACCTGCCGGTCGCCCGCCTCGCCGAGCTGCTCACGATCGGCGCGCTGAGCATGGCCGGGATGTACATCGTCATACACGTCGGCCGCCCCGATCGGATCGTCACGAGCGTCGTGCAGGCGTACCCGGTGACGGTTCATCAGTCGCCGCTGGTGTGGGACGTGACGGTCATCACGATGTACATGGTGATGACGCTCACGTACCTCGGTCTCACCGTCCGGTACGACCTCGCGCGGCTCCGTGACGACCTGCCCGACATCCTCGAACCGGTGTACAAGATCGCGACGCTCGGCTACTCCGAGGCCGAGGACGAGGTCATAGAGCGGATCGTCTGGTGGCTCGCGCTCGGCGTGATCGTCATGGCCCCGCTGTTGTTGCACGGCGGCGTCATCCCGTGGCTGTTCGCGCTGCTCCCGTCGATGCCCGGCTGGCAGGGGGCCATCCAGGGGCCGCAGTTCCTGACGATCGCGCTCACGTCGGCCATCGCCGGCGTCATCATCCTCGCGCTCACGGTGCGGCGCGCCTACGACTGGTACCACATCCTCACCGACGACGTGATCCGCGGCCTGACGCTTTGGCTCGGGCTGTTCAGCCTGCTTTTCGTCTGGCTCCAGCTCCAGCAGGTCATCACGGGCGTCTACGCCGCGCCGCTCGATCAGCGCACGTTCGCGGCGGCGAAGGTCACCGCGCCGGCGTACCAGTTCGCGATCGGCGTCGTGTTGATCGCGCTGGCGTACATCTTCGCCCAGGCGGTTCGGCCGAGCATCTTCAGCGTCCGCCGCTCGCTCGCGGCCTCGGTGATGGTGCTCGCCGGAACGCTGACCGAGAAGATCCTCTTCGTCTTCGAGGGGATCGAGTACCCGACGTTCAGCATGTACGCGAACACGCCCGGCGAGTACTTCCCGAGTCTCATCGAGATCGGGTCGCTCGTCGGAACGATCGCCATGTGTACGCTGTTCTTCATGGTGATACTGAAGGTCGTGCCGGTGATCGAACTCCACGCGATCGAGGAACTGCGTGGCGAGGGCCACAGCGCTCCGGGGGATGATGACTGATGGTTGAGTTCGACGCCTGGAACTTCCTCTACCCGGGAACGTGGGTCATCTTCGTCGTGATCGGGATTCCGGTGTACACCGCGATCCTCGGGTGGTTCTTCGGCAAGCCCCGCGAGTTGGACAAATCACTGATGGCGCTGACGTACCTGGTCGGGTTCATCATCTCGATGTGGGTCGGACTGTACGTCCTGACCCAGATCATCGGCGTGGTCTTCCCGATGGCGAGGTAGCTCCGCGCCGTCCGGCCTCCGTCCGCTTCCGGTTTCGTTCGTTTCTGTTTTCGCTCCCGTTTTTGCCTTCGTCTCGGTTCCGTTCCCGTCTCCGTCCTCCTCGAGCGTTCGCTTTCTGCCGTCGGGTCCGCTCGCCGGCCGAGATCGCCCGAGAATAAAACCTCATACGTCCTCGCGCCGTAGGATTGCCGATCAGATGACAGAAACCGAAGACGAACTCGAGGCGCGACTCCGGGAGATCGAGGACCCGCTCGTCGGCGAGGACATCGTCACGATGCGGCTGATAAACGACGTGACGATCGACGACGGTACGGCCTCCGTCTCGCTCGCGTTCAACACGCCGTTTGCGCCCGCCGAACTGGAACTGGGCGACGCGATCAGGGAGGCCGTCAGGGACGTCGGCCTCGAACCGGACCTCTACGCCGAGGTGGGCGACGAGCACGGGTTCGACGAGGAGGTCATGCCGAACGTCCGAAACGTCGTCGCGGTGGCCTCCGGAAAGGGCGGCGTCGGCAAGACGACCATCGCCGCGAACCTCGCCGCCGGCCTCGAACAGATGGGCGCACGCGTCGGTCTGCTCGACGCCGACATCCACGGCCCCAACGCGCCCCGCGTCCTCCCGGTCGAGGAGGAACCCGGGATCACCCCCGACGAGAAGATCGTCCCGCCGACGGCCGACGGCGTGAAGGTGATGAGCATGGGCTTTCTGATCGGCGAGGAGGACGATCCCGCGATCCTCCGGGGGCCGATGGTCAACAACGTGATGACGCACTTCTTCGAGAACGTCGAGTGGGGCGCGCTCGATTACCTCGTCGTCGACCTGCCGCCGGGAACGGGCGACGCCTCCTTGGATCTCGTCCAGACGCTGCCCGTCGCCGGCGTGGTCATCGTCACGACGCCACAGCAGATGGCCGTCGACGACGCCCGCAAGGGGCTCCGGCTCTTCGAGAAGCACGACACGCCCGTGTTGGGCATCGTCGAGAACATGAGCCTCTATCACTGCCCGAGTTGCGGCGACGAACACGACCCCTTCGGCCGGGGCGGGGCCGAGGAGATGGTCGAGTCCTACGACGTCGATCTCCTCGGTCAGGTCCCGATCCACGAGGACCTCGGTGCCGACGGGACCGCCGATCCGGCGGTCAAACTCGAAGGGAGCCCGGTCAGGGGGTCGATGCGCGATCTCGTCGACGACATCGCCGACACGGTCGGCGAGACCAACCGCCGGAAGGTCGCCGACATGCTCGATCTCGGCGGGCGCGAGGAGGACAAAAGCCCCGTCGACGACCGACAGCCGAAAAGCGAGAGCGGGCCGAAGCTGTAAGCGCCGGGCGATCGCCTTGCGAACATGCGCTCGCGGATGGCGGCGGCACACACGAGGTCCGCGGGCTGTTCCCCTATCCCGCGCCGAACCCTCTTGTGTGAGACGCCCCACAGTGGAGGCATGTCCACGACCGTCGACACCCCGAGCGCGGACGAGACGTGTGCGTACTGCGGTTCGCGCATCTTCGATCACGATCCGATCTGCGTTCGCGACTGCGACGCCGACTGCGGCTCGCCGGCGTACTTCTGTAACTACGCGTGCCTGTCGGTGTACATAGACGAACACGGCCTGACGACCGGAGACGCCTGCGCGTGGTCGCCCGACGCGGACGGGTGCTGTTGATCGGGGCCGAACGAACGCCCGGGGCGTAGAGACCACGTTCCCCGGAGACGCGGCCTCGCCCGCGGCGGACTCGGTTCGACTCAGCTGTATTCTCGCCAACGATTGCCACAACTCTGGCACTTGAAAAACCGCGTCGGCGGCTCGTCGGCCGCCCCGGTCTGTTTGATCGTGTACCACGCGACGCCGTGGCCGCACTCCTCGCAGGTGACGTCCTCGGCGGTCGGTTTGCCCTCGAAGTCGGCGTCGGGGGAGGACTCGATCACGTCGCCGTCCGTCTGGGTCTCCGTGCTGACGAACGACGCCGCAAGCGACCGGTCTTTCGGCACGCTCGCGCCGCAGGACGAACAGACCATCTCCTCGCCGTCGGCGTGCATCATCGAACCGCAGTCGTCACAGAACTGCATGCCGGGCCGAACGAGACACGAACGCAAAAGCGTGCGGGCTCGGTGCGACCGACCCCGACCGGAGCTACCCGGACTCGTCGTCGGGAAAGACCGTATCGGCCCGCTGCCGGCGGGCGACGATCGGGCAGTTCGAGACCCGGAACCGATCGACGCCGACGAGCTCTTCGATCTCGGTCCCGGGGTTCGTACACGCCACCTCGGGCGGCTCCGAGAAGAACTCGCACTGCTTGCAGTACTGGTGTTTCGAAACGACGGCGTCGGCTCCGAGCGCCCCCGGCTCCGGGGATTCTCCCTCCTCGGAGAGGACCGCATCCCAGAGGGCCTCCTCGTCGATACTGGTCGTCTCGACCGGCTCGAAGAGGTTCTCGACCGACTCGCCGGCGATCTCGTCGTCGGCGAGCGGTTCGAGTTCGGCGAAGGGGTCGCCGTCGCCGTCGTGTCCGTTCGTCGCCCGGTCGCCGCCGTCGCTGGCGTCCTCGCCGCCGTCACTCATCGTCCGTCCCCGCCGTCCCGTCGGCCCCGGGGTCGTCCTCGGGGTCCGCCCCGGAGTCGACGAGCTTCGGGGTCCGCCACCGCCGGAGCACCGAGTCGTCGTACTCGATCCCGTCGAAGCGGTGCTCGCAGTGCGGACAGGCGGGCTCGCTCAGCAGGCCGATCCGGACCGACTCGCCGCAGCTCTCGCAGTTCGCGCTCGTCGTTCCGTTGCGGTTGGCGTCCTCGCGGATCGATCCGAGCGCGCCGCTCGTCCCGTCTATCCCGTCCGCGCGCCGCTTGAGCACGACGACGGCGCGCGCGAGCCGATCCAGCTTGGTCTCGGTGTCCTCGATGCGCTCCGCGAGCCCGTCGACCTCCGAGGCGAGCCCCCCGAGTTCGTCCCCGATGGACTCGACGTCGGCCCCGATGCGGTCGGTGTCTGCCGAGAGCTCCCCGACCCGCCCGGAGAGCTCGTCGATCTCGGCGTGGCCGTGGTCGGCCGACGCGGCGTCCTCGACGCCCTCTTTGAGCTGGAGGATGCGGCTCCGGAGGTCCTCGACGTGGTCCGAAAGCGAGCGCTCGACGTCGTCGATGCGGCCCTCGATAGCGTCGATGTCGGCCGGTTCGATCTCCGCGTCCTCGATCGCGTCCGAGACCAGCGCCGACAGGTCGTCGTCGTCGACGTCCGACACCGCGCGGTGCGCGCCGAGCAACCGGACGAGAAGCGTCTCGCGGTCGACCCCGAGCTCCGCGGCTCTCTCGTCGAGCCACGCCGAAAGCGGCGGCGAGAGCGTGACCGACAGTTCCCCGTCGGCGGCCGACTCGGTAGCCATTATGGAGTGTTAGGTGCCGACGCGTTCTTAAGGGTTCGCCCGCCTCAGCCGCCGAAACGCGCTCACCTGATCTTCCGGACGTCGCTGATGTCGAACCCCGAATCGCCGATCTCGGTCTCGAACTGGACGATGTCCTCGGCTTCGATCCGCGAGAGCACGCCGTCGAACTGCTTGACGACCAGCGTCCTGTCCCGCGTCGATCCCCCGCTCTCCCAGTTGAACACCATGGTCCCGTCGACGGAATCGACGAGCTGCCCGTGTCGCGTGTCGTCGACCGCGTTCCGGTTGATCCGAACGAGGACGAGCCCGCCCCACTCCGAGGCGGCCCGGCCGATCCCCTTCAGTACCACGGGGACGTCGTTCCACGAAACCTCCGCGTCCGAGATCCCGAGGAGGTCTGTCACGGAGTCGATGGCGACGAGGTTCCCGCTCGCGTGCTCCGTCAGCCGGTCGCCGAGCGCCTCGGCGACGTTCCGCCTGGCCGTCGTGTCCCCGAGGTCCGAGATGGAGTCGATCCGGTCGGAGTACCACTCCTTGGGGACCGGGCTGAGCCGGAAGTACTCGGGCGAGAGGTCGTGAAACGTGGTGTTTTCGACCGCGCTCTCGATGATCTCGTCGTCGACGGTGAACGACATCTCGTCGCGGATCTGCTCGCCCGCGTCGGTGAACGAAACGTAGTGCACCTCCTCGGGGATGACGGTGTTCTCGCCGAGGTCGCCGTAGTAGAGGTCGAAAAGCTCCGGATCGGCCCTCGCCAGGGCGTTCATCAACACGGCGGTGTACATGAACTCGCTGGCTCCCGCGCCGGCCTCCCCGGAGAGCAACACGACGCTTCCCGGGGGCGCGCCGCCGCCGATCGTCGAATCCAGTCGGGGGATTCCGAATGGGATCCGGTCCATACGGGTACGTCCCGCCGGAGCGCTAAATAACTGCCCGCGTTCGGGCCGGGCGGGCTCACCCGAGCCGCGTGACGTCCGCCCCGCGGTTCCGGGCGGCGTGAACGCTGACGCGCCCCTCGAGTCCCAGCTCCGACAGCGCCGCTTCGGCCGCCGCGACGGCCTCCGGGGCGTCCGAGGCGTCGGTCACGCCGTAGACGGCCGGTCCCCACGAGGACTGCCCGACCCCCCGGACCGCGGGACTCTCCGAGAGCGCGTCGATGATCCGGCCCGCTGGCGGCCGGTAGACGCCGCCCTGCTCGTCGGCGTACCACGTCCCGTTGAGCCGGCCGAACGCGCCGAGCGCGTCGCCGAAGGCGCCGAGTCGGCGCTCGGCGACCGCCGGCAGGAGCCGCCTGACGAGCACGGCGGCGAGTTCATCAGCGACGGCGGGATCAGCCCCCTCCACCGCGTTCCGCATGCTCTCGTCCTCGTCGGCGCCGCTCCGCCCGGCGTCAGCGTCGGGTAACACGAGGAGAAACCGCCACGACGGGGCCACCTCGCGGCGCGCGATCACCGCCGGTACGCTCCACTCGCCGGGGGTCGGCGGGGCCGTCGTGAAGCGCTCGGTCGGGTGTCCGGCGTCGGCGACGAACCCCCCCGACTCGAACGTCGCGACGCCGACGCCGCTCCGTCCGCCCCTGTCTAGCGCCGGCGCCCGCTCTCGGACCTCCGGCGAGAGGTTGTGAGCGCCCGCGACGGCGGCGAGCGTTCCGAGCGCGGCCTGCGTGCCGCTTCCCAGTCCGACGTGTCTCGGCAGCGTCTCGACGACGTCCAAGGCGACGCCGTCGACGCCGAGGAGGGCACAGCTCTCGGCGGCGTACTCGGCGAACGGCGACCGATCGCAGGCGACCGCCCCGGCGGGTTCGGCCTCGAGGACGACGCTCGGCGACTCCAGGCCGACGCCGACCCCGCCGTAGAGCCGCCCGTGGGTCAACGAGAGGTTCTGAAACCCGAAGTGAAGCCTCGCCCCGACGTCAACGCGGACGCGCATTGAACGCCGTAGGCCGCCGGCCCTGTTGTCGGTTTCGGCAGCGGCGAAGCGTCTCGTTCCGTTCTGTTCCGTCTCGCCCTCGTGTCGTCCCGCCCGTTGCTCCGGCGTCAAAGCGCCGCCGCGGGCGGCTCAGAGGTCCCGGGACCGACCCAGGTGCAGAAGCTCCCCGCCGCATTCCGGGCAGATCCCGGCGTCGTCCGCCTCCGTCCTGTTCCCGCATTCCAGACATTCGTGTACTTCTGCGCCGCATTCGATCTGGTTCGGTCGCATATTTCCTCGTACGTTCCCGAAGCCATTATCGGGTTTCCTTAATGACCTAGTTGTATATAATCACTCCGAGGGCGGCGCTGTACGGACGTCCGGTTTTCGGAGAGGGGGACGATTAAGTCGCTCGCCCGCCACGTGTGTCGTATGAGCCAACAGACGCCACCGGAGACGGAACCCGGCAGCTACGAGAAAGACGAGCGGCTCCGGAGCCGCGAGGTCACCGAGGGCGCCGAACGGGCGCCCCACCGCGCGATGTTTCGGGCGATGGGGTTCGACGACGAGGACCTCTCCTCGCCGCTCGTCGGGGTCCCGAACCCGGCGGCCGACATCACCCCCTGTAACGTCCATCTCGACGACGTCGCCGCCTCCGCCATCGAGGGCATCGAGGACGGCGGCGGCATGCCGATCGAGTTCGGCACGGTGACGATCTCCGACGCGATTTCGATGGGGACGGAGGGGATGAAGGCCTCGCTCATCAGCCGCGAACTCATCGCCGACTCCGTCGAGTTGGTCTCCTTCGGCGAGCGGATGGACGCCCTCGTGACGGTCGCCGGCTGCGATAAGAACCTCCCCGGCATGCTGATGGCCTCGATCCGGACCGACCTCCCCTCGGTGTTCCTCTACGGCGGCTCGATCATGCCCGGCGAACACGACGGGCGGGACGTGACGATCGTCCAGGTCTTCGAGGGCGTCGGCGCGTACGCCCAAGGGGAGATGAGCGGCGAGGAGCTCGACGAACTCGAGCGGAACGCCTGTCCCGGCGCGGGCTCCTGCGGCGGGATGTTCACCGCGAACACGATGGCGTCGATCTCGGAGGCCCTCGGGATGGCCCCGCTCGGCAGCGCCTCCGCGCCGGCCGAGGACCACGAGCGGTACGCGATCGCCCGCCGAGCCGGCGAACTCGCTGTCGACGTGGTCGAGGCCGACCGCCGGCCCTCCGATATCCTCTCGAAGGAGTCCTTCGAGAACGCGATCGCGCTCCAGACCGCGATCGGCGGCTCGACGAACGGCGTGCTCCACCTGCTCGCGCTCGCCGCCGAGGCCGGGATCGACCTCTCGATCGAGGAGTTCGACGAGATCTCGCGGCGGACGCCGAAGATCGCCGACCTCCAGCCGGGCGGCGAACGGGTGATGAACGACCTCCACGAGGTCGGCGGCGTGCCGGTCGTCGTCCGACGGCTGCTCGAGGCCGACCTGTTCCACGGGGACGCGATGACGGTCACCGGCCGGACGATCGCGGAAGAACTGGCCGTTCTCGAGGACGAACACGGCCTCCCGGCCGACGAGGAGATCGAGGCCGACTTCCTCTACACCATCTCGGACCCGAAAGAGCCCGAGGGCGCGATCAAGGTCCTCGACGGCAACCTCGCCCCCGACGGGGCGGTCCTGAAGGTAACCGGGGATGACGAGTTCTACCACGAGGGGCCTGCCCGGATCTTCGAGGACGAGGAGGCCGCCATGCGGTACGTCCAGGAGGGCCACATCGAGTCCGGCGACGTCATCGTCATCCGCAACGAGGGCCCGAAGGGCGGGCCGGGCATGCGCGAGATGCTCGGCGTCACCGCCGCCGTCGTCGGCGCGGGCCACGAGGACGACGTGGCCCTTCTGACCGACGGCCGCTTTTCCGGTGGCACCCGCGGCCCGATGGTCGGCCACGTCGCCCCCGAGGCGTTCGTCGGTGGCCCCATCGCGGCCCTCGAGGACGGCGACCGCATCACGGTCGACATCCCCGAGCGGACGCTTGCGGTCGATCTCTCCGAGTCCGAACTCGACGCCCGCCTCGCCGACTGGGAACAGCCCGAGCCGGCCTACCCCGGCGGCGTCCTCGCAAAGTACGGCAACGCCTTCGGCTCGGCCGCAAACGGCGCGGTGACGAACCCCGGCGTCAGACGCGACAAGTAGAGCCCGCAGCGCTATCCCCGTTCGGCCCGCTCGATCCGTTCGAGCGCCTCCAAGAACCCGTCTGCGAACCGCCCGTCGGTCACCGTGCCGGCCGCTCGCGTCGCCGCCTTATCGGCGTTTTCGACCGCGAACGAGCGCCCGACGGCCCCGAGAAGTTCGGCGTCGTTCTCCGAGTCGCCCACCGCGGCGAACTCGGCGACGTCGACCCCGAGAAGGCGGGCGGCGTCCCGGAGCCCGGTCGCCTTGTCGACGTCGGGGGACTTGACGTGGTACGCGTAGCCGGTGTCGACGACGACCTGTCCGTGCGCGTCGGCGATCGCCTCAAGCGGCGCGAGGGGCTGGTCGCGGGCGACGGCGAGTTCCGTCTCCCGCCAGCGGTTGACCGCGTCGAACGAGCCCCATCCGAGGGCGTGTCCGGCCGCCCGGTAGTCGGACGCGACGGCCGCCGCGGCCTCGGGGTCGCCGTTGTACACCACCTCGTCGGCCGCCTCGACGAAGACGACGCCCCCGTTCTCCGCGACGACGGCGGTCGGGATCCCGAGGAAATCACACAGCCCGACCGGGTACGGGAACGATTTCCCCGTTGCGATGACGACCGGCGCGTCCCAGGCCCGGATCGGGTCGAACACCCGCGGGTCGAGCGACCCGTCGGGGCGGGTGAGCGTGCCGTCGATGTCGGCGGCGAGCGGCGGGACCATACATGGGGTTGTCCGGCCGCCACAATCAACCCCTCGGCGACCCGACGCTTCGCCGCCGCGGAGACAGCTTTAGGTCGCTCGGCCCGGTATCCGATGTATGAGCGTCAGCGGGCTCTGTGAGCTCTGTGAGTCCGGGTCCGTCGAGGACGGCTGCGAGCGCTGCGGCCGACTCGTCTGCTCGGAGCACTACGACGAACCGACCGGGTTCTGTACGGCCTGCGTCTCCGAGGTCGGACGATCCCCGGGCGGCACCCCCAACGGAGATCGCGGGGAGCGCCCTGACGGCGTCGACGAGTACCGGTTTTGAACGCCCGGACGCCTCAGCCCCCCTCGGCGGTCCCCGCGGCCAGCCTCGCGCTCGCGACGACCGCCTGTCCGTACGATAGCCCGCCGTCGCCCGGCGGCACCCGGTCGTGGGCGAGGTACGTCAGCCCGGCGCGCTCGATCCGCTCGCGGACGCGCCGATCGATCGCGGCGTTGTACGCCACGCCGCCGGTGAACCCGACCGCCCCGAGGCCCCGCTCGGTCGCCGCGTCTATCGCGATCGCCGCGAGGCCGTCGGCGAGCAGCTGCTGTGCCGTGGCCGCCACGTCCGCCTCCGGGTGTCCTTCGAGTCGGTCGGCCAGCGCGGCTCCCGCCTCGCGGGCGTCGAGAACCCGCGTTTCGCCCCGCGAGCGGACCGGCGGGTCGAGTCCGAGCGGCTCGCCCGCCCCGGCCGCGGCCTCGAGTCTCATCGCCGGTTCGCCCCGGTAGCGCCGCTCGGTACAGACGCCACAGAGCGCCGCGGCCGCGTCTAAGAACCGCCCGGCGCTCGTCGTGGGCGGGCTGTTGGGTCCGCCCGTCGCCTGCTCGAGGACCGCGTCCGCGGCCGTCTCGGACCCCACCGTTTCGCTCTCGAGAAGCAGCGACCGCGCCAGTTTGGGGTCGCTCTCGGCGAGGAGTGCGGCCGCGACGCGCGGTGGCTCGTGGACGGCCCGCTCGCCGCCGGGCAGCCGGAACCGCGAGAGCCCGCCGACGCGCTCGTAGCCGTCGAGCCCGGCGTCGAGCACCTCGCCGCCCCGGACGATCCCTTCGGGGCCGTAGCCGGTGCCGTCAGCGGCGATGACGACCGCGCGCTCTCGGCCCCGCTCGGCCAAGAGCGACGCCGCGTGGGCGTGGTGGTGCTGGACGGCGACCGTCGGCTCCGGCCGCGCCTCGGCCATCCGCGTCGTCTCCACGTCCGGGTGCATGTCGCGGGCGACGACCGACGGTTCGACGCCGAGGAGATCGAGCGCCCCCGCGCTCGCGCGCCGGTGCCACGCGGCCGTTTCGGGGCCCGACACGTCGCCGACGTGCTGTGAGAGAACGACAGCGTCCCCGCGGGTGGCCGCGACCGTGACGTCCGATCCCGCGCCGACGGCGAGCACCTCCCGGTCCCCGCCGGGCACCACCGGGCGATCGAGCGGTCGGGGAACGTACCCCCGAGAGCGCCGCAGCACCCGCGATCCGTCGGCGAGGGGCTTCACGACGCTGTCGTCGCAGCGGTTCTCGATCGCCCGGTCGTGTACCAACGCGGCGTCGAGGACGTCCCCGAGTTCCAGCAGTTCCTCCGTCGTCGTCGCCATCGGCGCTCCCGGCCGGTTCGCGCTCGTCATCACGAGCGGCCCCGAGCCGACGGCGTCGAAAAGCAGGTGATGGAGGCCGCTGTGCGGGAGCATGACGCCGACGGTGCCGAGTCCCGGCGACACGCACTCGAGCCACTCCCCGCCCGCCTTCGGCAACAGCGCGATCGGCCGCCGCTCGTCGGAGAGCAACCCGGGGTCCCGAAGGGTCACAAACGAGCCGGCCGACTCCACCGACCGCGCCATCGTCGCGAACGGCTTTGCGGGCCGGGCGAGCCGCTCCCGGAGCCGGCCGACCGCCCCGCGATCGCGGGCCCGACAGGCCAGGTGCGTCCCGCCGGCGCCTTTGACCCCGACGATCGCGCCCCGGTTCAGGCGCTCGGCGGCCGCCTCGATAGCCGCAGCGCCCGTCGCTTCGCGCTCCCCGTCGGCGACGAGAGACAGCGTCGGCCCGCAGACGGGACAGGCGATCGTCTGTGCGTGAAACCGGCGGTCGGTCCGGTCGCGGTACGCCGCCTCGCAGTCCGGACACGGCTCGAAGGCGGCGAGTGCGGTTTCGGCTCTGTCGTACGGGAGCCCGCGGGTGATCGAGAACCGCGGGCCGCACTCCACGCAGGCGGTCGCCCAGTAGCCCTCGAACCGCGAGTTCGGGTCGCGCATATCGCCGAGACACGACGCGCAGACGGCGGTATCCGGCGGTACGAGCGCCGCGCGTTCGTCGCTGCCGGTCGAGTCCTCGATCCGGAACGACGCGTCCCCGCGACAGTCGGCCCGCTCGACCGACACGCCGTCGATCCGGGCGAGCCGCGGCGGGTCCGTCCGGATCGCCTCGACGGCGCGATCGACGGCCGACGGCGGCCCCTCGAGACGCGCGAGGACGCCGCTGTCGGTGTTCCTGACGCGGCCGGCGAGTCCGCGATCGGCGGCGATGCGGGCCACGAAGGGCCGGAAGCCGACGCCCTGGACCGTCCCGGTGACGGTGACACGGACCGCCGTTCGGTCCGGGCCCGTCGACTCAGCGGCGGCGTTCGTCGGCACGGTTCGCCCCGCTACCGTGATCGTGGTCGTGGTCGTAGCCGTCGCCGTGGCTCTCGGGCCCCCGATCGAGCAGACGGCGGAGCCGATCGATCCCCGCTCCGGTCTCCGCGCTCGTCGCGACGACCGGCGTCTCCGGGGCGATAGCCCGGGCGTCCTCCCGCATTCGCGCGACGTCCGCGCCGACCGCGCCGGCGATGTCGGTCTTGTTGATGACGACGAGATCGCACGCCTGAAACACCAGCGGGTGCTTCCGGACCACGTCGTCGCCCTCGGTGACGCTGACGACGACGACCCGAAGCGACGCCCCGAGCGGGAAGTCGGCCGGGCAGACCATGTTGCCGACGTTCTCGACGAAGAGGCGGTCGAGCCCGCCGAGATCGAGTTCGTCGATCGCCCGCCCGACGCGCGCCGGATCGAGGTGGCAGTCCGTCCCCGTCGTCACGTCGACGACCGGGACGCCGTGGCTCCGGTAGCGCGTCGCGTCGTCGTCGCCGGCCACGTCGCCGGCGATGACGGCCGCTCGCTCCCCGTCAGGCCGTCGGTCGAGAAGCGCCTCGACGAGCGCCGTCTTCCCGCTGCCGGTCGCTCCGAGGAACTCCGCGGCAAAGACGCCGCCGTCGCGGGCCAACCGCTTGTGGACCGCCGCCGCCTCCCGCTCGACCGCGGCGAGGACGTCCGCCTCGGCCTCGCCGTCCGACGGGGCGGACCCGCCTTCGCCGTGACCGAACCGGTGTGCCCGGACGGCGGATAGAATCGGTTCAACTGCGTTTCGAAGCGTCGCGTCGACTCCGCGTTTGGGTGCGTGTCTCATTGTTCCGTCTCCGTTCGCTCGGGTATCTCGATGGCGCTGAGGCGGCACTCCCGGCCGGCGCGCAACGACAGCCGGCGCCCACAGTCGGGACAGCGGAGCGAGGGCGCGTCGGGCACGACGCCGTCGATCGGCTCCGTCGGCCCGGACCACCCGCACTCGCAGGCCCCGGCCGGCTCGACGCGATCGAACTCGACGGTCGCCTCCGCGGCCGCCGTTCCCTCCGTGATCGCGTCGAGACAGAACCGGAGTTGATCCGCGGTCAGGTGGGTCGCGGTCCCGAGTTCGACCGTCAGGCGGTCGATGCGCCCGGCGTTTCGCTCGCTCGCCGCCTCGAGCGCCGCCTCCAGCAGTCGGTTCGCCGCGGTCAGTTCGTGCATCTCAACAGATCCGCGGGCGCTGTTCGCCACTCGGTTCGGTGAGGTATCGCTCTCCGATCCCGGTGTCGACGACGACCCGGCCGCCGTGCTCCGCGACCGCCCGCCCGACGAGCGCCGCCTCCGTCCCGCCGGCCGCCCGGAGCGCCGACAGGACGTCCTCCGCGTCGCCCTCGTCGACGCCGAGCACCATCCGCCCCTCGCAGGCGATCTTCAGGGGATCCAGCCCGAGGACGTCGGCGACCGTTTCCGTCGCGTCGTCGACCGGGACGGCCCGCTCGTCGAGGCGGACCCCGACGCCGCTCCGTTCGGCGAACTCGACGAGCGCGGTCGCCACCCCGCCGCGGGTCGGGTCCGTCGCCGCGGTCACCGTCCCGGCGTCCACCGCGGCCGCGACGAGGTCGTTGACCGGCGCGACGTCGCTTTCGAGGTCGGCGTCGAACCCGAACGACTCCCGCTCGGCGAGCAGGGCGACGCCGTGGTCGCCGACCGGCCCGGTGACGAGGAGCCGGTCGCCCGGCGAGAGCCCGGCGACCGGGAGTTCGGCTCCCTCCTCGATCCGGGCGACGCCGGCCGTGTTGACGACGATCCCGTCGAGATCGCCGCGAGGCATGACCTTCGTGTCGCCCGTCGTGATCGGCGCGTCCGCGGCCGACGCGGTCTCGGCCATCGAACCGAGGACGCTCTCGACGGCGGCCGTCGGGGTTCCGGCCTCGACGACGAGCCCGCAGGTGAGCGTCTCCGGCTCGGTCGCCCCCATCGCCGCGAGGTCGTTGACCGTCCCGGCGACCGCGAGCCGCCCGACGTCGCCGCCGGCGAAGAACGGCGGATCGACGACGTGGCTGTCGGTCGTCACGACGAGCGCGCCGTCGCCGGTCGGCAGGACCGCTCCGTCGTCCAAGGCGTCGATCCCGATCCCGTCGGCCGGCGAGTCACCCCGGAACCGGGGCACGACGGCGTCGGACAGCAGCTCGCGCATCCGCTCGCCGCCCGCGCCGTGGGCCGCGGTGACCGTTTCGTCGCCGTCGGCCATCGGGTCCGCGCGCTCGCTCATCGCCCTCGGACCTCCCCGAACTCGCGTTTGATCCGACAGGGGCCCTCGTCGCTGACCATGCACGCGCCGACGGGGTCCGCCGGCGTGCACTCGTCGCCGAACAGCGGGCAGTCCGACGGCGTCGCGTGTCCGGCCATGATCTCCCCGCAGAGACACTCGCTCTCGCGGTGATCGCCGCCCGGGGGATCGATCTCGAATCGCTCGCTCGCGTCGTAGGCGGCGTACTCCGACCGGATCGATAGCGTCGCGTCCGGCACCTCAGCGATCCCGCGCCACCGCCCCGGGACGCGCTCGAAGACCTCCCACAGCGCCGCCGCCGCGGCCGCGTTGCCGTCCTCGCTGACGCACCGCGGGTACGCGTTCTCGACGCCCGCCGAGCCCTCGGCGACCGACTCGACGACCTCGAGTAACGCGTACAGGACGTCGATCGGCTCGAACCCGCCGACGACGACGGGGATGTCGTGGGCTTCGGCGATCGGCTCGTAGACGCCCGCCCCCGTGATCGTCGCGGCGTGACCGGCCGCGAGAAAGCCGTCGACGCGGGTGTCCGGATGGGCCGCGACGACGTCCATCGCCGGCGGGATGTACTTGTGCGCCGAGAGCACGGAGAAGTTCGACGGCGGACCGTCCCGGAGCACGCTCGCCGTCGGCGCCGCCGTCGTCTCGAACCCGACGCCGAAGAACACGACCTCACCGTCGGTCTGCTCGGCGAGGGCGACGGCCTCGTCGGCGCTGTAGACGACCCGGACGTCCGCGCCGCGATCGCGGGCGTCCGCGAGGCTCCCGTTGTGGCTCGGCACGTCGATCATGTCGCCGTACGTCGCAACGGTGTGGCCCGCCTCGGCGAGGGCGACGGCCTCGGCGATCTCCGCGCTGTCGGTGACACAGACCGGACAGCCGGGCCCCATGGCGACGGTCAACCCCTCGGGCAGCACGCTCCTGATGCCGAACTCGGCGATCGTCTCCTCGTGGGTGCCGCAGACGTGAACGATCCGGACCGGCTCCTCGAGACCGGCCAGACGCTCCTCGAGGCGATCCCGGAGCGCGCTCGCCCGGTCGGGATCGCGGAACTCGAGTTCGTCCAGACCGGACTCGGGTTCGGCGCCCGTCACGGGCGTTCACCTCCTCTTTCATCCCCACCCCTGCTTTCGCCTCCGCCCTCGGCGGTCGCCGGGCGACCGACGCCGCCGAGGCCTCCGGCCGCCGCGTCGGGGCCCTCGCCGCCCTTGATCGCGGACTCGTACAGCTCGATCGTCCGTTCGACCTGCGCTTCGGGGATCTTCCGGATGGCGAACCCGGCGTGGGTGAGCACGTAATCGCCCACGTCGACGTCGCTTCCGACGATGTCGATCCGCACCTCCTTTTTGGCGCCGCCGAAATCGACGGTCGCCTCGACGCCGTCGATCGAGCTGACCTCTCCGGGGACGCCGAGACACATCACTCGACACCCCCTTCCGGCCTCTCGCCCGCGTTGTGGCTCTCGCCCGCCTCCCAGGGATCCCCCGAGAGGAGCCGCTCGGGTCGGAGTCTGCCTCTGACGCTGTGCCCCTGTCGCTCGTGGTCGTCGACCGCTTCGGCCTCGATCTCGGCCTCGCAGTCGACGCAGTACCAACTGGCGTTCATGAATCGGTCACCACCGCTCGGCCGGTCGGCCGTCCGCTCGGCGTCGACGGCGGCGGCTAAGTCCGGAACGATCCGCTCGATCGACGGGCTCAGGCCGACGGCCGGTTCGATCCGCGCCGGAACGACGCCGACGACGGCGACGCGCTCCGGGAGGTCGTAGGCGCTCCGACAGCGCCGGATCGCCGAGGCGAACGTGAAATCGTGCATCAGCACCTCGGCCGCCGCGCCGTCGTCGTCCGCCCGCACCCGATGGATCGTCCCCGGCGGGCCCTCGGCGTCGATCGCGTCCACGACGACCGCCCGGCTCGCGCCGTCCATCGCCTCCAAGGCGAGAAGCGCCGTCGTGCCGACGAAGGCCGTCTCCGGCCCGCCGTCGTTCGCGCCGTCGAGCTCCCGAACGACGGCCCTCGCGACGCCGTCGTCGCCCATCGTCGGGTTCCCCACGCCGACGACGACCGCCATCACTCGCCCCCCGGAGCGTGCGGTTCGATCGTCGTCTCGAAGGACTCGCCGCCCCCGTGGACGTGGACGCCGCAGCCGAGACAGGGGTCGAACGAGCGGATCGTCCGCATCACGTCGATCGGGGCGGAGACGTCGGGCACGGGGATCCCCTCGGCGGCCGCCTCGAAGACGCTCGGCTCGCCGTCGGCGTCGCGGGGTCCGAGGTTCCACGTCGTCGGGGTGATGAGCTGATAGCCCGTCACCTCCCCGTCGGTGACCTCGACCCAATGCGAGAGCGCCCCCCGCGAGGCGCCCCAGAAGCCGACGCCGCGCCCCGAGAACTCGTCGTTCCAACTCGCCGTCGTCTCCCCAGAGGGGTCGAGCGCGTCGAGCCACTCCAGTACGTACTCCCGGACGAGAAGCAGCTCCTGGACGCGAGCGGCGAGGCGGTTGAACGTGTTCGATCGCCGCCTACCGCCGCCGAGGGACTCCCGGAGTCGCCCCGGATCGCGCTCGGCGGCGACGAGCCGCGCCAGCGGCCCCGTCTCCATCGAGTCGCCCTCGAACCGCGGCGCCTTCCCCCAGGAGTACGCGTCGGGCTTTTCGGGGGCCGGCTCCGGCGGCGGCGAGTCCCCCGGCGAGCCGCCGGAGTCCTCGGTGTACCAGGCGTGCGAAACGTCCTCGGTGATGCCCTCGACGAGTTCCTCGCGCGTCGGGCGGGTGAGCGTTCCGTCCCGGTAGATCCCGGGCGGCAACACGAGCGACTCGTCGCCGGTCCCGTAGAACATCCCGTTCGCGTAGAACCGCCCCGGGCCGACGCCGAACCCGTCGGCGCCCTCCTCGGCGGCGGCGACGAGCACCGAGCAGACGTCGTACAGCCCCGGCGCTCGGTCGGTCGGGCCGCGCCGGTCGCGGGCCCGCTCGATCGTCGCCTCGAGTTCCCCGGTCGGGCCGAGCCACTCGTCGAGCGCCGCCATCGTCTCTGTGACCTCCTCGATTGTCTCCGGGTCCGGGTCAGAGACGACGCCGCCCGGCGCGTACGTGAGCGGGTGGGGTGCCCGCCCACCGAACTCGGAGAAGCCCTGTAGCAGGCGGCGCTGTTGATCCAGCGCCGCCCGGTAGCCGTCGCCCTCGACGGGATCGAGGCGGGCGAACCCGGTGTCGGCGACCGCGTCGCTGTAGTCCGGCCCCGCGAGGGTGAACAGGTGGATCGCGTGGTTCCAAAGCAGGAACATCCCCTCCATGATGTCCCGGAGCAACCGCCCGGTCTCCGGGACGGATCCGAAGACCCCGGCGCGTCTGGCCGCGTCCTCGATAGCGAGGATCGACGCCTGCCGGTGGCAGGTAAAACAGACGCCGCAGACCATCTGGGTCACCTGCGGGACGTCGGAGGGTCGGCGACCGAGGACGATGCTCTCGATGCCCCGGAACATGTTCATCTCGCTTTCGGCGCGGACGACCCGCCCGTCCGCCACGGAGAGCGTCGTGCTGTGGTGTCCTTCGATGCGCGTCGTCGGATCGATCTCGATTTCCGGCATGGGTTCGGTCTCAGTGCTCCGCCGACGGTCGATCGACGCCTCGGACGATCGATCCGCCGTCGGTGTGTCTGTCGTACAACCATACGAACGGTGCCAGCGGCGCGAGCGGAACGAGGACGACGGCCATCGCACAGGCGAGCGCGATCCCCGGGAGGCTGCGCGGCGCGTCGGGGAGCGACGCGGCGACACCGGGGCCGTCGTTTCGGTCGGTCCCGCCCGCTTCCGGCCGGTCGGGCGGATCGGCGCGTCCCGTCCCGTCGTCGTCGCGCGTGTTCGAATAGAACGGGCTGAACCGGTCCCAAAACGCCGGCTCGACGCAGCCGATACAGGGCGCGCCGACGTTCCGACAGACCGTCGTCCCGCCGTTTCTGAGCCGCATCGACCCGTCGCAGTGGGCGTACACCCCCGCGCAGCCGACGTCGTACAGGCAGCCGCCGTCGCCCGGCTCGGCGGCGAACTCGAAGCACTCGTAGTCCTCGCGGAGTTCGCAGTCGTCGTGAACCAGCGGACCGAAAAGCGGCAGCGGTCGGTTGTACTCGTCGAGCGCGACGCCGTGGCCGTTGAGAACGGTCGCGAGCGTCAGTATCAGGTGTTCGGCGTACAGCGGACAGCCGGCGACGTTGATGACGGGAAGCCCCGCGTCGGTCCGAAACGCCGGGCCGAAGACGCCGCCGGGGTCCTCGCCGTCGAACTGCAGCCCGCGGGCCCCGGTCGGGCTCTCGCCGACCTCGTTGCTGTCGTGCCGTCCGGCGGCCGGCAGCCCCCCGAAGGCCGCACAGCTGCCGGCGGCGATGACGACGTCCGCGCGCTCGCCGAGTTCGATGACCCAATCGAGGACCGGCTTCGGGTTCCCCTGCTCGTCCACGCCGAGCGTCGCGGCCCGGGGGATCCTCGTCGGGATCGCCCCCTCGACAATGAGCACGTCCGGGCCCTCCGCGAGCCCGTCGACGGCGGCGTCGCCCGACGGCTCCATGAGCGTCGAGTGAAAACTGACCCGTTCGCGGAGCTCGCTGAGCGTCTCCTCGATCGCCGGCGAGTCGCTCTGGAGGAACGACATCGTACACCCCGAGCAGCTCTGTCCCTGCACCCAGGCGACGCCCGCGGACCCGTCGATACCGCCCCGGAGCGCAGAAACGATTTCCGTGCCGTACTCGCTGACGACCGCCCCGGCCTCGCTTCGGTCGACGAGTCGGAGGAAGTCCGGACCGGTCGGTGCGGGTTCCTGCCGCGGCTGGCGTGGAGGCTCTGTTGACATGGTTCGTGCGCAATGAGCGTCCGGCGTTACCCGCCGTCGGCCGCTATTGCGTACCGCGGTACGCCGCCGGGCGACCTCAGCAGCCCCCCAAAGTACGGTGGTGGTTTATGAACCGACAGCCGGCTCCTCTTCCGGGCGTCCGCGCGGATCAGGTCCGGGCGCGCTCCGACAGCGCCGACAGCGTCGCCGCCTCCCGGAGGTCGCCAACGTCGCAGTACCACGCGCCGCGGACCCCGTGGCCGTCGTTTTCGACCGGAGAGTCGAGCGGGACGAGTTCGTCGAACTCGAAGACGACGACCACGTCCTCCTCGGAGAACGGATCGATGAGCGCCGCCCAGTCGGCCTCCGACATCGGCCCGGCCCCGCCGCGGACCTGCTCGGTCCGGTCGGTCACGCGGGCGTAGTGCGTGATCGCCGAGACCGGGTCGGTCCGGTAAAAGGCCATGTACTCGAACGCGGCGCGGGTCCGATCGTACGACCGCGGGGCCGGGTAGAAGCCCTCCCGGCAGCGCTCGAAGGTCGCCGCCTGCGTCGCGACGACACAGACGCTCGCCCCGGCCGGGGCGTCGTCGTCCGGGCTGTCGGCCGCGAACCGATCGAGATCCATGCGTCACCCTCGGGGTCGGGACGCTTATTTTGGACGGCGACCGCGTCGGCTGCCCCGATGCGACGTTTTAAATAGCACGCGTCGCGGCGTGCGGCCTACTCCATCGCAACGTACGTTCGGGTGTCCTCGACGCCCGACAGCGACTGGATCGCGTCGGCGGCGATCTCCTTGACCTCCGCGGGCGAGTCGACCTCGACTTTCGTGATGATGTCGACGTCCCCGGCGACGATGTGCGCGGAGACGACGCCGCCGATCGCCTCGATGTCGTCTCTGAGCCGCCCGGCCTTCCCCGTGTGGGCCTTGACCATGATGTAGGCGACGACCATCGCTCAGACACCCCCGTCGGCGAGCGCGCGGCTGGTGTCGCCGGCGATGATCTGCTCGACCTCCCGGAGGACGCTGAAGTCGGCGATCACGATCAGCCGGTCGCCAGACTCCAGCGAGGCGTCGGCGTCGGGGAGCCCGAGCTGTCCGCCCTCCTTGCCGAACGCGAGGAGCCGCGAATCGGCCGGCAGCTCCAACTCGGACAGCGAGTACCCCCGCATCGGCGACCCGGACGTGATCGTCAACTCGACGAGCTGGAGGTTCCGGGCGATGTCGGCGACGGCCCGGACGCTGCCCCCGACGAGGGCGTTCTTGGCGGCGATCGCGCCGAGCCGTTCGGGGTAGATCACCTCGTCGACGTCGCCCGCGTACTTCCCGACGACGTACTCGCGTTCGTCGCTTTCGGCCCGGAGGACGGTCCGACAGCCGTGGCGTTTGCCGACCATGCAGGCGATGATGTTGGTCGCGAAGTCGCCGGTGAGACCGGCGATCCCGTCGACGCTGTCGAGGTCCCGGGACAGAAGCGTCGATTCCTCGCTGCCGTCGCCCTCGATGACGTCGAACCCGGCCTCCCGGAACCGCTCGGCTTTCGTCACGTCGGACTCGACGATGACGACCTCGTGGTCCTCCTCGCGAAGCACGCGAGCGGTCCGCGTTCCGACCCGGCCGGCACCGACGATAACGAATTTCATAGGCTACGGTACGACGACCCGCCACAATAATGTTACTCAATCACACGATCCCGCCTTCGGGTCCGGTCCGCCGGCGCCTCCCGGCCCGCGAAAGACTTTTTTCCGCCTGATGACACTTGGTACCATGGTTCGTGCGTTCATCACGGTGAAAACGGAGACGGGGCAGGCCGAGACGCTCGCTGGGGCGCTCACCGACATCGAACACGTGACCGCCGCGAACGTGGTCGCCGGCGACTTCGACGTCATGGTCGAGGCCGAGGCCGGGGAGGTCTACGAGCTCATCGACGCCGTCGCGACGCGGGTCCGCGGCACGGAGGCGGTCGAGGAGACGAAGACGTACGTCTGTCTCGAGTGACCCCGCGACCGCGGCGAAAGCGCGGGCCGTCGGTGCAACTCGAAAGCGGACCCCCGTTGCGGCCGGCCGTCACTCGAGGAGCTCCCTCACGGCCGCTTTGGCCGACTCGATCACCGCCGCCCGCGGGCGGGTCGCGTCGATGCGGTGAAACCGCTCCGGCTCGGCCTCGATGAGCCGCTCGTAGTTCGCCCGGACCTCCCGGAGGTACGACGCGGTCTCGAACTTGTTCGTCGCCCCGGCGCGCTCTGCGCCCGCCTCCGCCGGCAGGTCGAAATACAGCGTCAACTCCGGGGGCTCGGTGATCGGTCGGTGGATCTGTTTAATATACTCCATCGGGTCCTCGAGCCGTCCGGCGAGCGTCGCGCCCTGGTAGGCGTACCGCGAATCTGAGTACCGGTCCGAAACGACGAGCGTCCCGTCCGAAAGCGCCGGCCGAACGACCCGCGAGAGGTGATCGGCGTGGTCCGCCGTGTACAGAAACAGCTCCGCGAGCGGGTCAGCATCGTCGTCGTCGATCGATCTCGCGACCGCATCGCCGTACCACGAGTCGGTCGGTTCGCGGGTGAACACCGCCTCGTCCCCGAGCGGCGACTCCCGCAGCGCCTCGGTGACCGTCGTCTTGCCGGCCCCATCGATCCCCTCGAGCGTGACGAGCATACGCCGAGTGTCGGGCGGGCCACACATCAGCGTGACCATCCCGGTCACCCCGAGCGACGGGCGATAGGCGACGGGCAACGGGCGAGTCTTTGGGCCGACTCGGTCTCAGGCCCCGTCCTCGACGTCGACCGCGGTCTCCTCCTCGGCGGCGACCTCCTCGGGTTTCGCCTCGACGCGGGTCTTCTGTATCTCGACGCGCCGCAGCGGGTAGATCGTCTTCGCCTCGTTGTAGATCGCCGAGGACAGCCGGCCCTCGACGATGCCGTCGACGAGACCCTCGAAGGTCCGCTCGGCGGCGGCCTCCTCGACGAGATCGACCATCGTCTTCCGGACCGCCCGCTCCTGGCTGTGGTCGGCCGACTTCGTCGTGTACGCGACCGGCTGGACCTGCACCCGGTACTCGTCGGTCGTCAACACGGTGACGAAGGCGTCGACCTTCGAGGTGCCGCGCCGGGTGAGACTCCGCAGGTAGTCCCGCGTGAGTTCGTGTTTGATGAACTCGGTGTAGGCGGTGTCGCTGCCGACGTCCGTGATCTGAAACGTCAGCTTCGTGTTGTTCTCGCTCGGGTCGTTCTGCAACTCGCCGAGGGTCGTCTCGATCGTGCGGTCGTAGACCTGTTCCGGTTCGTCCGCGGGTGTTTCACCGAGTTCGGCCCGGTCGAACATCTCGGGGGCCATCACGGTGTACCATCGCTTCTCCTGTTTCTGCTTGGATACTGATCGTTCGCTCATAGTTGTGTTATCGTGTCGGTCGTTCGCTGTGCGACTGTGAGGTTCGCAACGTAGTCGTCGACGCTCGTCCGGAGTCCGCCGGTCGTCTCCCGCTCGATGGTCGTCACGACGGTCCCCTCGGTCGGATCGGCCCGCGTCGACATCTCCTCGGTGTTGTCGGGTTCGAGCGCGGCCGCGATCACCGCCGGGTCCTCGTGGCTCGTCCGCAGCGTCGCCCGCGGCGTCATAGCGCCCTCCGGAACGCCGCGACGAACTCGTCGGCCGTCCCCTCGAACGTCGCCGTCGCCGCCCGGCCTCCGGCGGTCGTCCGTCCCTCGAGTGCGGCCGCCGCCTCGGAGAAGGGGTCGCCCGTCGGCTCCTCGCCGACGACCGCCGACGCGCCGTCCGTCGCCGCCAGTGCCGTCGGTTCGGGCGATCGATACCAGAACGCGAGCCGCGAGAGGCTCCCGAGGACGGCCGGTGTCGCCTCGTCGGGACGGACCACGTACAGCCCGTCGTACCGCCGCGTGTCGGCGCTCCGAAGCGCGGCGTGGACGCGCCCGCCGAGCGCCCGCCAGGCGTCGTAGGCGGCCCCTTCGACGCCGTACCCGAGCGCGAGCGCCAGCCCGGTCGCCGGCTCCGTCCGGGCCGCGGCGTCGAGTACGTCCGCGTAACCGCCGAGCGTCTCGAAGCGATCGGTCGCGTACGGGCGCAACGCCCGCTCGATCGCCGTCGCGGCGCGCGGCGGCGCGTCCTCGATCGCCGACAGCGCAAGCAGGGACGCGACCTCCCGGCCCGTCGGATCCTCGGTCCCGAGCCCCGAGACCGCCGCGCCCGCCGCGTCGACGTCGCCGGAAAACGCCGCGTGTGCGAGCGTCGAGAACGCCAGCCCCTCGGCCGGGTCGTCGGTCGGGACCGCAACCCCGGGGCGCCGTTCGAGCCCCGCCCGTTCGAGGAGCCCCGACGGCGGGTCCACGCCCGCAGAGACCGCGCCTGCGAGTGCGAGTTCCGGATCGACCGCGTCGGGAGCCAGCGCCTCGAGGATCGAGGCGGCCTCGAGCGCCCGCGAGCGCTCCCGGAGGCTCACGTCGCCGATCCGGCGGCCGATCCCGACGGTGCAGTCGGCGTCGGTAGCCGGCGGCTCCGGAACGGCGGCGGAACTCGCCTGGTACGGGATCGCCGCCGCCTCGAGCCCGCGGGCCAACAGCCCCGCCGCTGCTAAGGAATCGCCGTCCGACGCCGAGACGAGCCGAACGAAGTCGGCCCGCTCGATCGCCGACGCGGCGCGGTCGGGGGTGTCCTCCGGGTGGCCGGCGGCCGCCATCCGACTACTCCAGTAGCTCCTTGGCCTCGTCGTACTCGTAGGTGAACTCCGCGTCGAGTTCGTCGCCGCGGTAGTAGTCGACGAGCCGGCGGATCTTCGACTCCGTGTTCTGCAGCGCGCGCTTGTTCTGCGCGTCGCCGGGGTTTCGCTCCATGTGGTCGCGGAGCCGGACGGCCCGCTCCATGAGGCTCCGGAGGTCCTCGGGGAAATCGCCCGTCGCGTCGTTCTCCTCGAGGATCTCCGTGACCTTCTTGCCGGTCGCGAGTTTCACGTCCGGGACCGGGACGCCCTTGACGCCCTCGTCGCGGAGTTTGCGGCCGATCTGGCTGGGCTCGTGGCCCGCCTCGGCCAACTCGACGACGCGCTCCTCGATCGCCGATTCGTCTACGTCGCTCCACTCCGGTGGTTCCTCTGCCGTGGGGCGGTCCGAGCCGGACGACCCGCGACGGCGTGAATGCATTCGTGCCATTGGTAGATTGGAACTGCACGGACCGCTCGCAGGCGGCACGAGCCGCACCGACGCGCCGTTCGCGCCCGTGTCTCGCGCCAGCACTACCGCAATCCCGAGCCGGCCAACCGGCCGGCGAGTCAGATTTGCGGTCGCGCGGTTCCCATCGAAGTATGGTGCGTTCGGGGTGAAAACGGTTTCTACTCGCCGCCCGCCCGGCGCTCGTCCAGAAAGCCCCGCACCCGCGCCGCGAGCGCCTCCCGGAACGCGCCCGCCTCGACGCCGTCCCCCCGCGACAGCGTCGCGTGTCTCTCCCGGAAGACGTCCTCGAGTGCGCGCTCGTACAGCGCCTCGACGGTGACGGCCTCCCCGCGGTCAGAAAGCGTCGAGGCGAGCCGCTCGAGGCGGCGCTCGGTCACGTACCGGTCGGCTACCGCGCCCGCCGACGCCTCAGGCGGGTCGGGCTCCGGGTCGCCGTCCGATCCGACGGCGGGACCGACGATCTTCGCCCGCCCGCCGGCTTTGTTCCGGACGACGACGCCCTCCGCGGGGCCGTCGTAGTACGCCGACTCGGGGACGGCGTACGATCCGGGGTCGAAATCGCGGGTGTGTACCTCCCGCTCGACGACCGGCACCGACTCGAGCCCGAGGCGCTCGTAGATCCGCTCGACCGCGTCCGGCGGCCGGAACCGCTCCTCGTCGGCCGACCACACGTCGAACCCGAGAAACGACGGGAGCCGCTCCCAGTCGTACTCGATGGTCCGCTTTTGTGTCGCCTCCCCGAACAGCACGACGGACTCGACGTCATCGAGTGCGCCCCGGAGCGCGCCGCGATCGAGCCGTTCGCGGACGTGCCGGACCGCGTGTCGGTACCGTGTTGGGACCGCGTCGGGGTCGTCGTACACCGCCGTCTCGGTCCCGACCCGGAGCAGCCCCGAGTCCCGGAGCTGCACCCGGAGGCGCTCGCCGTCGATCTTCTCGGTCACCCAGAGGTGCCCCGACGCGAACAGCCCCGCGGCGGCGTCCTCGGCGGTCGGTATCGGCGGGTACCCCCGCATCTCAGGGGAGGTACCTGACGCTGACGACGCCGGCGTCGCTGCGGACCTCGACGCGGTCGACGCCGAGACGGGCCGCGCGGACGAGCGTCGCCTCGTCCTCGAGGACGTCCCGCGTCGCCGCCTCGGTCCGTTCTTCGGGAACCGTGAGGACGTGGAGTTCCCCGTCGCCCGCCCGCGGCTCGGCCGTCACCTCCCCGGCCGGCTGCTCGGCGGCGATCTCCCGCTCCTGACGCGTCGGGGGTTCGGGGCTCTCCTCGACGGTCACGCGGCTCCGCGAGTCGACGTCGACGAGCCGGTATGTCACCTCCATCGGCGGCTCCGGCTCGACGGTGCCCTCTACGACGTCGCCGGTCTCGACGCCGGGGTTCTCGGCGAGGGTGTGCACCTGGCCCCGCTCGACGTCTTTCAGCACCGCCGCGTCCGACTCGGCGTGCGTCACCAGAAACCGACCGTCCTGTTCGCTCATACCCGACCCGAGGCGTCCGGTGCCCTTCGGGGTTTCGGGGCGGGCGCTACCGGTAGGCCCTTTAGCGTCGGGTCGGCAGGTGCGGTATGCACGTCGATTACGGGAACGCGCTCGCCTCGGAGGCCGTCACGGGCGTTTCCGAGTCCTCGCTCGAGGCCCTCGAGGGGCGCGTCGAGCGGGCCCACGATCGCATCGAAAGCGAAATCGAATCGCGGACGTTCGGGTACGCGAGCCTCGCGCTGCCGGCGGACACCGACGCGGCGGCGATCGATGCGACCGTCGCGGGGTTCGACCCGGAGGCCGTGTTGACCGTCGGCATCGGCGGGTCCGCACTCGGCGCGGACGCCATCACGGAGGCCCTCGGCGTCCGGGAGCACTACAGCCTCGACAACGTCGATCCGGCCCTGACCGACCGACTGCTCGGGGAGCTCCCGCTCGAATCGACGCTCGTCAACGTCGTCTCGCGGTCCGGAACGACCGCCGAAACGCTCGCGAACTTCCTCGTCGTCCGCTCGGCGATGGCCGAGGCCGGCGTCGACTGGACGGAGCGGACGGTCGTCACGACCGGCGACTCCGGGCCGCTCAGGGAGCTCGCCGACGAACGCGGCCTGCCGACCTGCCGCGTTCCCGAGGGCGTCCCCGGGCGCTTTTCTGCGCTGTCGGCGGTGGGGCTGCTCCCCGCCGCCGCGCTCGGCTGCGACATCGAGGCGATACTCGACGGCGGGGCCGAGGGCCGGGCCGGGCTGTCGCCGTCGCTGTCGGGCGCGCCCGCCTACGCCTACGGTGCGGTCGCGTACGCGCTCGAACAGCGCGGCGCGACGACGAACGCCTTCGTCCCCTACGCCGAGGCCCTCGAACCGTTCGCCGAGTGGTTCGCCCAACTGTGGGCCGAAAGCTTGGGCAAGGACGGCCTCGGACAGACGCCGGCCCGAGCCCTCGGGGCGACCGACCAACACTCCCAACTACAGCTGTACCGCGCCGGCCGGAGGGACAAACTCGTGACGCTGCTTCGCCCGACCGAACGGGAGGACCGCGCGATCCCGGAGACGGACGTCGGGGCGCTGTCGTATCTCGGCGGCGGGACGCTCGGCGGGCTGATCGACGCCGAGTTCGAGGCGACGGAGGCCTCGCTGGCCGCCGCCGGACAGCCCAACGTCCGCCTCGAGATCGACCGCATCGACGCCCGGAGCGTCGGCCGGCTCCTCTACGACCTCGAGGCCGCCTGCGTGCTGTACGGGGAGCTCTCCGGCGTCGAGACGTTCACGCAGCCGGCCGTCGAGTGGGGCAAGCGGGCGACACGGCGACTGCTCGAGGACGACTCCGACGCGGCGCTCGAAGAGAAGACGCGCCGCCGCGTCGAGTAGGCTCAGACCACCCCGACGGCCTCGACGTAGCTGAGCCCGAACGTGATCGCGTTGTAACAGCCGTGTGCGAGCACCGGCACGAGGAGGTTCCCCGTGTGCTCGTACACCGTGCCCAGGATTGCCCCGAGCGGCAGCACGATCACGAGCAGGGTCACGAGGGTTCCGGCCAGGTTCGTCGGATCGAGGTACGCGAAGACGTGCGTCGCCGCGAAGATGACCGCGGCGATGGCGACGGCGCTGTTGGTGTCGAAGGGCTCGCCGAGCCGCGTCTGGACGATGCCCCGATAGAGGAACTCCTCGGCGGGCCCGACGAGAAGCAGCGAGATCGGGACGAACGCGAGCCCGACGGCGGGGTTCGCCCTGATGCTGTCCCCGATGTTGTGCTCGACGATCGGCAGCCCCAGGCGGGTGACGAGCGCCGACACGGCGACGGCGAGCCCGAACAGGACGACCACGGTTGCCACCGTCCACAGCCCGTCCCGGACCGACGGCGAGCGGAGCCGGACGTACGACAGCGGGAGCCCGTACCGGAGCAGATACACCGCCCCGACGCCGGCGACCCCGGCGTACGTCCCGACCGTGAACACGAGCTGTCCCGGCAGGCTGTCGATCGGTACCGACAGCGGGGTGCCGACCAGTCCGAACGTCACGATGCCGAGAAGGAACCCGACGAGCAGTCCGACGGTGCCGAGCGCGGCCATCGACGCGGCCACGAACCCGGGGCGGGCCGATCGTTCGCTCATTGCCGGCCGTACGACCGTGTGTAGATTAAGCCTGTCCGTCCGCGGCTCGCGGCCGTCCGATCGCCGCCCGCGAGTCAGGGGCGCTTTCGCTCGAGGCCGCTGCCGCAGATCTCACAGCGGTCGCGGTCCTCCTCGAAGACCCGACCGCAGCCCTGGCACTGAAAGCGCCACTCGAGGCGCTCGTCGATCCCCTCCTGTGCGATGACGTCGACTGTGATGTCGAGCTTCTCGGCGACGTTCTGCATCGCGTAGTCGTCGGTGACGAGCGTCGCGTCCAACTCGAAGGCCGTCGCGAGCAGGCGGACGTCGGTCCGCGACAGCGTCCCGGCGTCGCCGGTCTCCCGGGCGGCCCGCTCGGTCCGCTCGACGGTCTCGGCGTCGGGAACGTGGATCCGCATGCCGGACCCCTCAAGCGCGTCGAAGCGGTACCCGGCCTCGTCCTCGAGTTCCTCGCGGACCATCGGGATCGTCGCGATCGGTTCGTCCGTCGCGTACTCGTCGATAAAGGCCGACGAATCGAGGACCTGCATCGAACTCAGCGGTCGACGACGATGGTGTCTTTGACCGCCTGAACGCGGTTTACCGGCACGCGGTAGTTGCCCTGTTCGTCGCGTTCGAACTCGAGGTCGTCGGCCCGCTGTGCGGGATCGAGAACGAGGTACTGCAGCGATCCCGTCCGGAGGTCGGCGGTGATGTTGTACAGCGTTCCGAGGTTGGCCCCGTCCGATCCCATGATCTCCTTCTCCGAGAGGTTCTCCGCGAGTATCCCAGCCATGTCTCGGCGTTGATCGTTGTACGGTATCAACGTTCGGGTCGGCGACGGACCCACCGATGCCCCGGCGTCGTCGTTCCCGGCAGCGTCCAACGGAGGCCGGGCCGTCCGGACGGCGAGTCGACATTGAAACGGTTATATGACCGCGGCGGCGACAAAAACGTAAGGTAAGGGTCTTTTCTATGTCTGAATCCGACACCACGGACGCCGGGAACGCGCCGGAGCTGCGGACGCCGATCGTCGCCGTCCTCGGCCACGTCGACCACGGGAAGACGAGCCTCCTTGATGAGGTCCGCGGCTCGGCCGTCACGGCGGGCGAGGCGGGCGCGATAACCCAACACATCGGCGCGACGGCGGTCCCGCTCGCGACGATCTCCGAGATCGCCGGCTCCCTCGTCGACCCAGACGACTTCGACCTTCCCGGGCTCTTGTTTATCGACACGCCGGGGCATCACTCCTTTTCGACGCTGCGCTCTCGCGGCGGCGCGCTCGCCGACATCGCCATCCTCGTCGTCGACGTCAACGACGGCTTCCAGCCCCAGACGTACGAGGCGCTGAACATCCTCAAGCGGACGCAGACGCCGTTCATCGTGGCCGCGAACAAGATCGATACGGTCCCCGGGTGGAACCCCAACCCCGACGATCCGGTCCAGACGACCCTCGAGGCACAGAGCGACCGGGCCGAGTCTAGGCTCAACGAACAGCTCTACGAGATCATCGGCCAGCTCTCCGACGAGGGCTTCTCGGCGGACATGTACTGGCGCGTCCAGAACTTCCGGGAGAACATCGGCGTCGTCCCCGTCTCCGCCGAGACCGGCGAGGGGATCCCGGACCTGCTGACGGTGCTCATGGGGCTCTCCCAGCGGTACCTGAAAGACGAGATGTCGATCGACACCGACGGCCCGGGGGTCGGAACGGTGCTCGAGGTCAAGGACGAACGCGGCTTCGGGACGACGCTCGATACCGTCCTCTACGACGGGACGATCCGGGCGGACGACACGATCGTCGTCGGCGGGCAGAACGAGCCGATCCTCACCGACGTCCGGGCGCTCCTCCAGCCCCAGCCGCTCGCGGAGATCAGGACCGAACGGCAGTTCGAGCAGGTCGAGTCGGTCCGCGCCGCGGCCGGCGTCAAGATCGCCGCGCCGGATCTCGACGACGCGATGGCCGGCGCGCCGGTCCGGGTCGTCCGGGACCGGAACGTCGAGGAGATCGTCGCGGCGGTCCGGGCCGAACTCGCCGACATCGAGGTCAGCACCGACGAGCGGGGCCTCGTCGTCAAGGCCGACACGCTCGGGTCCCTCGAGGCCATCGCCAGCAACCTCAAGGACGCCGAGATCCCGATCGTTCGCGCGGAGGTCGGCGACGTCGCCCCCCGGGACGTGGCCGTCGCCTCGACCGCCGAGGACCCGAAGAACAAGGCAATCTTGGGGTTCAACGTCGAGGTGCTCGACGACGCCGAGGCGGAGATCGAGACCACCGGCGTCGATCTGTTCGCCGACGACGTCATCTACCAGCTCGTCGAGGAGTACGAAGCGCACGTCGCCGCGATCGAGGACGCCCAACAGGAGCAGATCCTCGACAAGATCCAGCGGCCCTGTCGGTTCCGGATCCTCGAGGACCACGTCTTCCGGCAGTCCAACCCCGCCGTCGTCGGCGTCGAGGTGCTCTCGGGAACGCTCAAGCGGAACTCCCGGGTCGTCGCGTGGGCGGGCAACGAACCCGAACGCGTCGGGGAGCTGAAATCGCTTCAGGACGCCGGCGAGGACATCGACTCGGCGCGGGCCGGCGAGTCCGTCGCCGCCTCGATCGACGGCCCGACCGTCGGCCGCCAGATCAACGAGGGCGACGAGCTCTGGACGGAGATCCCCGAAAAGCACGCGAAGATCCTCGAACAGGAGCTCGCCGACGAGATCCCCGCCGACGAGCTCGAAGCCCTCCGGATGTACCTCGACAACCACCGAAAGCGCGACCCCTTCTGGGGGAAGTAGACCCCGGACCCGAGGCCGCGCCCGCCCGCGACCGCGAGTAATGAGATTTAATTACCTCCGGTCGGTAGATGGGGGCGTGCCGGAAACGCCAGCCCCGACGCTGACCCGATACGACGGCCTCCTCGCCGCGATGCCGGCCTCCGTCGCCGGCGGTGTCGCCGCCGCCTGGTGGTCGACGCTGTCGGTGTTCGCCGGGATCGGGGTCGGCGGCGGCGTCGCCGCCGCTCTCGTCGCCGTTTCGCTGTTTGTCGTCCCGCCGGAGTGACAGCGTCGACCCGGACCGTCATTTCGGCTCCGCGCCCGTCCCGCGGTCGACCGCCCCGAGGTCGAACCGACCCTCCGAGACGGGGACGCCCTCGTAGGGGTCGCTCCCGAGCAGTAGCGACCCGTCGAGGTCCGCGTAATCGAGCAGCGGAAGCAGGTGCGCCGCCGCGGCGATCGACGCGTTCGTCTCGACCATGCAGCCGCACATCACGTCGAGCCCGTGGGCGCGGGCGGCGTGGATCAACTCGACGGCGGGGGTCAGACCGCCCGTTTTCATCAGCTTCAGGTTCGCGATGTCGCAGCGATCGGCGATCGCCGGGACGTCGGCGGCGGTCCGACAGGACTCGTCGGCGGCGATCGGAAGCGGCGAGCGCTCGTAGACGTACCGGAGCCCGTCGGCGTCGCTCGCCGCGACCGGCTGCTCGACGAACTCGACGCCGAACGCCTCGAGGTCGCGGCACATGTTGACCGCCTCCGTCGGCGTCCACGCCTCGTTCGCGTCGACCCGGATCGTCGCCTCGGGGACCGCCCGCCGGACCGCCTCGACGATCTCGACGTCCCGGTCGGTCCCGAGTTTGAGTTTCACCACCGGGTACCCCTCGGCGACCGCCTCCTCGGCGCGCTCGACCATCGCCTCCGTCCGGTCGATTCCGACCGTAAAGGAGGTGGCCGGACGCGTCGACTCGGCCGAACAGCCGAGGAGCCGATAGACGGGGACCCCGAGGGACTTCCCGGCGAGGTCCCACAGCGCGACATCGACGGCGGCCTTCGCCGCGGGGTGGCCCCGCACCGTCTCCGACAGCCGGTCTCGGATCGCCTCCCGGGCGTGCGGGTTGCCGACCGCTTCGGCCGCCTCGAGTAGCTCCGGGAGCAGCGCCTCGACCGTCGCCGTCGTTTCGCCGTACCGCGCGTCCGGCGCTGCCGCCCCGTAGCCCCGTTCCCCGTCGTGTTCGATAGAGACCACGACGTTCTCGGTCGTCTCGGTCGTCCCGCGGGCGATCCGAAACGGGACGTCGAGCGACAGCCGGACCGTCTCGAATCCCGCGTTCATAGCCGCGAGATCAGGGGCTCGACGCCGCCTCGGACCGGATCGACGGCCGGCGCGCCGAGGGCGGAGCCGTACGCCTCGATCGCCCCCTCGGCCTCGTCGGCCGGGAGATGCGACGTGTTCAACGCGCCGCCGAGGAGTTCCGCCGGCGCGACCGACTCGGCGAGACGCTGGTACGTCTCCGCGACCGCGGCGGGCTCGGGGATCGCGAACGACTCGTAGCCGTGGATGCGCTCTCGCCCCGCCTCGTGACAGAGCACGAGTCGGTCCGGCGCCGCCCCGTGGAGGATGCCGCAGGTGACCGCCGAGTACGCCGGATGGACGATCGAGCCCTGGCCCTCGACGAAGACGTACTCGTGGTCTTCTGCGGCCTCCCGGACGAGTCGCTCGGTCGCGCCCGCCGTGAAGTCGCTGACCGTCCGGTCGATCGCGATCCCGCCGCCGGCGATCATGATGCCGGTCTGACCGGTCGGCACGAACGCCGCGTCGAGCCCGTTGGCGCGGGCCGCCTCGACGAGTTCGAGCGTCGTCGTCATCTTCCCGGTCGAGCAGTCCGTCCCGACCGTCAGGACGATCTCGCTGTCGAGGTCGCGGGCGACCCCCTCGGCGACGGTGAGGTCGTCCGGCGGCCGCCGGACGTCCCGGAGTTCGACGGCGTGCTCCGCCGCGAGCGCGGCGAACTCCTCGTCGTCGTTCAGAAGGTAGTGGAGGCCGGCGGTCACGTCCGCGCCCCGCTCGATCGCGGCCCGGACGTCCGGGCGCCAGGAGTCGTCGAACCCGCCGCCGATCGGCGCGATCCCGATCAGGAGCTCGTCGAAGGCCGCCGCGTCGGCGACGCTCCCGACGACCGGCACGTCTCCCCTATCGGTCCCGGAGACGTGGTCGCCGACCGTCGTCCCGGCGCGCTCGCGGTCGAGGACCGCAACGACGTCCTGGTCGCCGTACCGGAGCACGCCGACGGCGGTTTTCGCGCGGTCCGGGAACTTCCCGTGGGCGAGGATCGCGGTTCGCATACCGGCCTTCAGACCCCGCCGGGTAATAAACGCACCACCGCCGGGGTCGGGCGCGCTCCGATCGCCTCGTCCCACCAGGCCGGGCCGAAACGAGTCGCCCGCCCCGTCGGGCCTCAGAGGCCGTACACGCTGACCGCCCAGAACTCCCTGAAGGCGTCCGGAAGCGCGGCCCGGGGGGCGCCGGTGGCGTCGACGGCCGCCGTCGCGTCGGCGTCGAACTCGCCGACCAACCGGCGGTCCCCGACGACGTACGAGCGGCCGGCGTCGACGGCTGCGAGCGCCTCCTCGCAGCGCTCGACGTGGTCTCGGATCTGTTCGTCGCGGATCCGCTCGAAGCGGGACTGCGAGAACCCGCCCTTCGAGTGGTCGCTCTTGACGTTGCTCTCGAAGCCCTCGAAGGACACGCGCTCGTCGCCCTCGTAGACGCCGACCGCGAACGTGTCCGACCGGACCAACGCGAGCGCGAACCGCCCGGTCGGCCGGAGCCACGATCGCTCGATCCGCGGCGTTCGGCCCCACTCGCAGAACGGCTCCGGCGCGAGCGGCGGCCGGAGCGCGGCGGCGAGCACCCCGGCGTCGTCCGCGCAGACGAGACACGGCGCCGCCCGCGACACGAGCGACGCGTGCTCGCCGAGAACCGACCTGACATCGTCGGGGACGGCGTCCTCGACGTACGCCGTCAGCACGCTCTCGGGGCGTCCCTCGAAGGAGTCGATCCGGTCGTAGACGGCCTCGACGCGGTCCCCGTGGACCGTCTCCTCGCGGCGGAACCCGACTTCCGTGGCGTCCGGCTCCGAGGCGAGTTGCCCCTCGAGGTCGGCGATCCGGTCCTGAAGCCGGTTGATCCGCTCCTCGGCGGACTGCTTTGCGCTGACGGCGTCCGCCCGGCGCTCGCTCTCGGCTTCGAGCCGCGCCTCGAGGCGCTCTCGCTCCTCTTCGAGGGCCTCGATCCGCTCTTTCAGCTCGGTCCGGCCGAGGATGTCGTCGAGCATCGCCGGCACAACGCCTCCGCGCGCCTAAAACCCGGCGGGTCCGTCCGTCCCGAACTGGAGGAACTGCTTTGCGCGCTCGGCCTTCGCGAGAAACACCTCGCTGAGCGTCGGCGGGTTCTCGATGCCCGCCGCCGACAGCGCGCGCTCCGGTAACGCGAGCGTGCGCTGTGGAACCCCTTCGGCCCCCCCGACCGCGAGGTGCGTCGGTCCGACCTTCATCACCAGCGGGCACTCGTCGGACTCGTAGAGCTGCTCGTTGACCCGTTCGTGGTGGGCGGCGTGTATGGCCGCGCGCTCGCCGTCGTAGGGCTCGACGTAGAGCCGACCGAGGTAGTACCCGCTTGAGAACTGTTCGAACATGTCTTATTCGTGTGTTACCATGTGACACATATAAACGTTGCCGCGGGCTCGCCCGGTGCGATCGATCGCTGATTCCAAGGGCGTCGATACACCAGCAGACGGACGGATGAACGCTTTCGCGTCCTCTCGGGGCGTCTATGGGTTCGGGTAAACCGTTCGAACGACCGGCGGTTTTTATACGAAGATCGCCCAAAGTGACACGCGATGAGACGGATCCTGTCCGCCGCGTTCGGACTCGTCGTCGCGCTCGGCGTGGTCGCCGCCCTCGCCGCCGGCGTCGCGACGGCCCAGGCGGCCGACGCCGAACCGAACGCCTCCCTCGGTGCGGACGTCTCGGCGTTCATGCAGGCGAGCGAAGCCGACGCCGAGAACGGGGTCGACGACGGCATGTTCGACGCCGCGCTGAACCGGACGAACGACCCCGACGCGAAACGGGCGCTCGTCGAACGGCGACAGCGACGCCTCGCGGAGCGCGATCGCTCGCTCAGGACGCGCCGCGAGCGGATCGGCGAAACGCCGGGGATCCGGGCCCGCGCGGTCGCCACGCGGGTCGCGGTCGGCGCCGCCGGCCTCGAACGGTCGGCCAACGACACCCGGGCCGTCGCCGCGAGCGTCGGCGCCGACACCGATCGACTGGAGGCGATCCGCTCGAGCGCGCGCGAGATGCGCGGCCCGGACGTCGCCGCCCTCGCCAGCGGTCTCGCCGGGCCTCCCGGAAACGCCCGCGGCTCTCCGGAAGCCGCCCCGGGAAACCGAACCGGGGCCAACCGTCCCGGACGGAACGGCTCGGCGGCCCCGCGGGGTCCCCCGGGGAACGGAACCGACGGAGCCGACCGCTCGGACGCTCCCCAGAGACCGACCGATGGGGACAGTTCGGGCGCGCCCGCTGAGAACGGCCGGGCCGGCCCGCCCGATCGGAGCGATCCGGGACCCGACGCCGACCCCACGGACGAACCGGAGAACGCGGAGAACTCGGGGGGATCTGACGCCGACTCCGCGGGAGCGAACAAAACCGATCGGGGGTCCAACGGGGGGTCCGACGACTCCGGCCCGCCCGCAAGCGCCGGCGCGCCGAACTGACCCGTCCCGCCGGGGCGATCACCCAGTCTGGCCCGGGGAACCGACCGGGGCGGCCGATCCGACGCGTCTCCCCGGACACGGTCGTCACGTCACGCTTTTTTCCCGTCGGACCCTACGAACCGGTAATGGACTCCGCGGCACTCCTCGATCTCCTCGGGAACGAAAACCGCAGGCGGATCCTGCGGCTGCTGTCGCGGAAACCGTGTTACGTGACGGAGATAAGCGAGTATCTCGGGGTGAGCCCGAAGGCCGTCATCGACCACCTCCGGAAGCTCGAGGAGACCGGGCTGGTCGAGTCCGACGTCGACGACGGCCGCCGCAAGTACTTCTCGATCGCCCGGAACCTCCGTCTCGAGGTCAACGTCTCGCCGTACGAGTTCGGGACGAAAAGCGCGTACTCGGCCTCGCAGAACCTCGATATCACCGCGTGGCGACACGTCTCCCTGCACGTCGGACGCGACGACGCGCTCGCCGACGAGACAGACCGACTCGGCGACCCCGGCGAGCGACTCGAGGCGCCCGACGGCGACGTCGATCCGCCGGGGTGGACCGACGGCGACGGCGACGAGCCGCCGGATCTGGCCGCGCTCACCGCGGACCTCGAACGGCTCGAACGGCTCGGAAACGAGCTTTCGATGGCCCAACGGTGGGTTCAGGGTCGGCTGACCGAGACGCTCGATCGGATCAGCGCGCACTTTGAGGGCGTCGACGGGCGGTTTTACGGCGACCTCCTCCGCGGGCTGGCGGACGGCCCCGCGACCGCCGAGGAGCTTGCCGGACGGGTCGACGCCCCGCCAGACGTGGTCACCGACGCGCTGGAGGGGCTCTCGGCGCACGGTGTCGTCGAGCGCGACGGCGATCGGTGGGTGCTGACGACCGACCGGTCCTGACCGCTACACGTCGCGCGTCAGGCCGTCCCGGAGGTCGCGGCCGAAGTACGTGCCGACGACGCCGACGATCCCGCCGAGGCCGCCGGCCGCGAGCGCGAGCGAGATCCCGAACCCGCCGAGGAACGCGACGACGGCGAAATCCAAGAACGTGCTCGCCGCCGCGGCGATCCCGCCGGCGAGGGCCGTCTCGGCGTACCGGCGCTCGTCGACGACGAGACCGAACGCGAACGCCGCGAGAAAGACCCCGAGTAAGCCGGCCCCGGGCAGCGGGACGAACGCGTCCGCCGCGAGGAGCCCCCCGGACGACGCGAGCAGCGCAACCGCGAACAGGCGAGGCGAAAAGAGCCGCCCGGCGCGGGTCGAGAGGCGACCGCGGAGCCCGGAGGCGCCCTCGCTCTCGACGCTCGTCGCGGCGGCTTCGCTCTCCTCTCGGCTGACCCCGTTATCTGTGCCGACGTCGAACTCGGCGGCGAACTCCTCGTCGGTACCGTCCGGCGAGTCCCGCGTTCGGGTCCGATCGCGGCTCATACCCCCTGTAGGGACGCCACCGGTATCGGTCTTTCCCAGGGCGGCTCTCGCCCCGGAGGCGGCAGGCGCTCCGAGGGGGCGGATCCGGCACGTCCGTCGGGAGAGCCAAAGGTTCTACCCGCGGCCGACGAGAGGACAGTATGGCCACCCAGGACGGCGGACACCGCGACGCCGCGGTCGCCGCCATCGCGGAGCGATCGTACGAGCGCGCAGGCGACGAGTACACCCGGGCGGGATGGCGCGTCCTCGCCGACCCGCGACCGGACGTCGCGCCGTTCGAACCCGACGAGAAGGGCTGGGCCGGCGTCGGCCTCGGCCACCTCGCCGTCGCCGCCGTCTGCTATCGGGTGGACGCGACCCCGGCGCGCGCGAGTCGCCGCGCGGTCGAGGGGATCGCGATCGCCCGCGACCTCTCGGCGGGGTTCGAACACCCCGCCCAGCGGGCCTGTCTCTCTGAGTTCGTCGCCGACTTCCGCGCCATCGCCGGGATGGACGGCGTCGACGCGGCCTACGACGACGCCGAATCGGCCTACGAGGCGGCGGCCGACTCGATCGAACGGCCTCAGACGCTCGGGACGACGCCGCTTTTCGAGGCGGCCGCGGCGCCGATAAAACAACTCGCGCGCGGGCTCGCCAACGGCGAGATCGCCGTCGAGTGGTCGGACCTCCACGGCGACGACCCCTCGCGGCCCGGGGCGTTCCTCGCCGCGCGCGCCGCGTACAAACGACAGCGCTTCCGGAGTCTGCTGGAGCGGACGGTCGAGTCCGGCGTCCTCGCCGCGCCGCGCGGGACGACGGAGTACGGCACCGACCACCACCGCTGTCCGAGTTGCGGTTCGACGGACGTCAACTGGGTCGCCGACAGCACCCTCTGTATGCGGTGTTCGCGCCCGACGGAGTCGACCTAAAGCGACGCCGGGCGTCTGCGTTCAAAGCCCGTAGGGATCGAACGCCGGGCGCGTGTCCTCGCCGCGGGGGATGCCGTACTCGTCTCTGAAGCGGTCCGCGAGCGCCCGCCCCGCCTCGGCGAAAAGCAGGATCACGCCGTAGGGCTCGGTGTACGAGGAGGTGTCCGGCGGATCGGGGTCGAAAAACAGCGCCTCGGCCGCCTCCGAGCCGACCTCCGGGATCCCGCGTAAGTGCGGTTCAAGCGGCAACAGCCCTGTCAGGACGTTCGGGACGAACGCGCCGTTCGGCAGCGGGTCGCGGGGCTGGACGAAACAGCCCCCGACCGCCTCGTCGCCGTCGCGCAAGACCGCGTACGCCGGCTCGGTTCGCCCCGGCGTCCACAGCTCGCGGGCGACGTCGGGCGGCCGCACGTCGGTTCCGAATCCCATCTCGACGCGGTCGAGGCGGTCGAGATCGGTCACGCGCCACGGCTCGTCGTCGGCCGCCGGATCGCCGGCCAACACCGCTTCGATCCGGTCGCCGGTCCGGAGGGCGTCGATCTCGGGCTGTCTCTCGCCGTATCCGGAGCTGTAGACGGTGTACAGCGTCGGCGATTCGACCGCCTGGAGGTTGTACTGCGGCACGGACTCGACGACGCGGTACACGCGGAACTGTCCGGACTGCTCTGCCATACGGGTACACACGTCCCCAGGGGCCTATCTCTTCGGCTCCGATCACGCCCCGTGTGCGATCCGCTCGCCGACGTCGAGACCGTTCCGGAGGGCGGCGTGGACCCGCGCCTCGCCGGCGACCCAGTCGCCGAGACAGTACAGGTTCGCCGACTCGGCCGAGTCGAGCGGTCCGCGCTCGACGCCGGCCTCCGGGAGCGCGTACCGCCAGCCTTGGTGGTCCGTCCAGTCGGGCGACCGGAGGCGGTCGTCGCCGACGATGTTCGCGGCGTGGTCGGCGAGCGCCGCGACGTTCCGCTCGGGGTCGTCGTCGTAGTGCTCCGCCGACCACTCCCCGCCGGCCTGGACCACCAACAGCGACTCGCCGTCCGGAACGTGCCCGGCCTTGCACTCCTCGCGTGAAATCCAGCCGACGGCGTGGTTCTTGTCCGTGTTCACCAGCCCGTAGTAGGGCCGATCGATCTCGAAGGGGTAGTGCAACACCGCCGTCCAGACCGTCCGGTACGGGACCGCCTCGGCGGCCTCCCGGAGGGCGCTGCGGTCCGGCGAGTCCCACTCGGCGTCCGCGAGGAGTTCGGCCGTCTGCGGCGCCGGGGGGTTCACGACGAGCACGTCGAAGGGCCCCCACCGCTGTCGGTCGGCGTCGACGAGCGCCCACGCCCCCGCCTCGCGCTCGATCGTCTCCACTCTCGTCCGCCGGTGTACCGTCGCGTCCGTCCGCCCGAACAGCCGCTTTGCGATCTGCGTGAGCCCGCCCCGGTAGCTCCATTTGTGCCCGTCGGCGTCCCGCCCCGGCGAGACCGCCCCCGACTCGTCGAACGTGTAGACCGGCTCGGCGGCGTCGACGAGTCCGTCGTCGTCGAGCGTCTCGGTGAGCAACTCGACGACCCGTTCGTCGTCGGACTTGACGTAGTTCGCCCCGTAGTCGTAGACGAGGTCTTCATGTCGCCGTGTTGCTGCGCGCCCACAGACGCCGCCGGACTTCTCCAAGACGGTGATCTCGGCGTCCGGAAGCGCCGTGTCGAGGACGAGCGTTCCCGCCGCCGCCGCCGCGCCCGCGCCGATGACTCCGATGGCTGGCATCGTCGTTGCTTGGGCCGCGTCGCCCTAACAGTTGTCGGGCGCGCGCTCCATGATCGACTCCAACAGCTTCGATTGGGCCGCGGAGAGATG
>NZ_JAQCNO010000002.1 GCF_028274965.1 Natronomonas sp.
AAGCTCCGCGAGAACGGGTACGACTCCTATCAGAGCATCGCCGTCGCCAGCCCCGGCGAGCTCTCGAACACCGCCGACATCGGCGAATCGAACGCGAACGACATCATCCAGGCCGCCAGAAACGCGGCCGACATCGGCGGCTTCGAGACCGGCTCCGACGTGCTCGAACGCCGCGAGGAGATCGGCAAGCTCCAGTGGCTCATCCCGGAGATCGACGACATGCTCGGTGGCGGCGTCGAGACCCAATCGATCACGGAGGTCTACGGCGAGTTCGGCGCCGGCAAGTCCCAGGTCACCCACCAACTCGCGGTGAACGTCCAGCTCCCGACCGACGCCGGCGGGCTCCACGGGCGCTGTATCTTCGTCGACAGCGAGGACACCTTCCGCCCCGAACGGATCGACGAGATGGTCCGGGGGCTCTCCGAGGACACGATCGAGGCCGCAATGGAAGACCGGGACATCGACGGCGCGCCCGGCGACGAGGACGCGATGGAGGCGCTCGTCGACGAGTTCCTCGACAAGATCCACGTCGCAAAGGCGTTCAACTCGAACCACCAGATCCTCCTCGCGGAGAAGGCCCAGGAGATCGCCGCCGAGTACGAGGACGACGACTACCCCGTCCGGCTGGTCTGTGTCGACTCGCTGACCGCGCACTTCCGGGCCGAGTACGTCGGCCGGGGCGAACTCGCCGACAGACAGCAGAAACTCAACAAGCACCTCCACGACATCGACCGCGTCGGGAACCTCTACAACGCCGCCACCGTCGTGACGAACCAGGTCCAGTCGAACCCCGACTCGTTCTTCGGCGACCCGACGAAGCCCATCGGCGGCAACATCCTCGGGCACAAATCCACCTTCCGGATGTACCTCAAGAAATCGAAGGCCGACAAGCGGATCGTCAAACTCGTCGACGCGCCGAACCTCCCCGACGGCGAGGCCGTCATGCGCGTCCAAGGCGAGGGGCTCAAACCGGAGTAACACCGCCGGTTCGCCGCGCCGCGGTCGGCATGTGAGAGCGCACCGCGGCACCGCCCTTTGGAAAGTCTTAAGGCCCGAACCGGGTTACGGACGAGTGCAGGTTGCCCGGGTGGTGTAGTGGCCCATCATACGACCCTGTCACGGTCGTGACGCGGGTTCAAATCCCGCCTCGGGCGCTTCTGCGACGAACGGACGTGAGGAGCGACGCGGCCTCACGGCGGATTCGAACCACGCGAGACGCAGCGCAAACGCAGTGAGCGACCGTCTCGCCATCGGGTTCAAATCCCGCCTCGGGCGTATTTTGCGGCGAGCAAGCCGCGAGCCGCAAATACCCAACAAGGCGTTTGAATCACGCGAACCGAACGAAGTGAGATTCACAACGGGTTCAAATCCCGCCTCGGGCGCTTCTGCGACGAACGGACGTGAAGAGCGATCGAACCGTCTCCGCTGTACCCCCGTATCCGCCCCGCCGACGGGGCGAGTGACGCACCGCGTTTCCATCAGGTAGTTACCGCCCCGAGCCCTACCCCGCGTATGCCGACCTGGACGGGCGCGTGGTCGAACGCTGAGGCGGAGACGTACCTGCGGGAGGCGACCGTTCCGATCCGGCTCGCCTGCCGGACGCCTCCCGGCGGGCTCTGGATGCTGTCGCTGTGGTACGTGTACCGCGACGGATCGTTTCACTGCGCGACGCGGGCCGACGCGGACGTCGTCCGGTACCTCGAGGCCGACCCCGAGATCGCCTTCGAGGTCTCCGAGGACGAACCGCCCTACAGGGGCGTCCGGGGCGACGGGACGGCGTCGATCGCTCCCGACGAGGACAAAGCGCTCCTCGCGGAGCTACTGAAGCGGTACCTCGGCGGGACCGACAACCGGACCGCGCGCCGGCTCCTCGGCGGGGACCGCGAGGAGGTCCGGATCAGAATCGATCCGGGGAGACTCTACACCTGGGACTTCACCGAGCAGATGTCGGACGTCGAACAAAAAAGCGGGTCAGATCCGGACTGATCGGGGCCGGGACTGAACCGCCCTCGGCGGCCCGCCCGTCGCGTCCTGTCCGCCGGGACGCCCCGACGAGCCGGCGCGACCGACTCAGGCGGTGTACTCGGCGTCCGCCGGGTCGTCGACGACTTCGATCCCCCGGTTGTTGACCGCGTGCGGGTCGAGGCCGACCTCCTGGAGAAAGTCCTTGTAGATCCGTTCGCAGGTCTCGCCGTCCTTCTGTTTGTCGCTGGCGTGGTCGCACAGGTCCCCGATCCCGTCGGGGACCCCGTCCGTGTAGACGATCCAGTGGTTGACGAGATCCGAGAGCCGCCGGATCGGGGAGGTGAAGTGGCCGTAGATCTCGAAGTTCAGCGCGTGGTGGCCCCCGAAGGGATCGGCCATGTACTTCGCCCGCGGCATCACCTTCATCACCGCCCACTGGATCTTGTCGAGTTGCCGCCCCGGGGCCTCCTCCAGCGTCGCGTTGACCGCCTTTCGGGGATCGTCCCACGCGTCGCCCGGGATCGACACGCCGTCGAGTTCCTGTATCTCCTGGAGGGCCTCGTCCCACTCCTGGGGCGTCGGCTGGGGGTGTACCCGGAACATCGCCTCGAGCCCCCGGTCCCACTGGAGCGTGTGTGTGACGGCCTTGTTCGCCTTGAGCATGCACTCCTCGATGATCGTGTGCGCCCGGTCGCGCTTCGGGTTCAACACGAGCGACCCGTCGTCCTTGCGCTGCTCGTGGAGCTTTTCGGCGAGTTCGTACGCGAGGCTGTTGGCCTCGTGCAGCGGCGCGTCGGGGTCCTCGAGGCGGTCCTCGCAGTCGTTGTACGTCTGGCGGGCGTCGGAGTGGACGACCGACTTGTAGATGTCGATCGACTCGTGCGAGAGGGTCTCCCCGTCGATGTGCATCTCGACGGTGTGCGCGAGGCGGTCCTCGTTGGGGACGAGCGAGCAGACGGTCTCGGCGAGGATCGGCGGGAGCATGTGGACGGTGTAGGCGGGCAAATACACCGTGTTTCCGCGCTCCATGGCCTCCTCCCACATCGCCGTCTCCGGGGCGACGTAGTGGGTGACGTCAGCGATGTGGACCCACAGCCGGTAGCCGGTGTCCGTCCGCTCGATCGAGACGGCGTCGTCGAAGTCCTGGGCGTCGGCCGGGTCGGTCGTCCACGTCGTCAACTCCCGGAGGTCCCGCCGATCTTCGAGTTCGGTCCGGATGTCGCCCTCGGGGTCGGCCGCGCGCTCCTCGGCCTCCCGCAGCACCTCCGGCGGGAACTCGTCGCGGATCTCGAACTCCTCGAAGAGCTCCTCGCGTTTGTTCTCGAGGTGACGGGCGAGTTCCTCGTCGATCCTGACGGGCCCTTTGCCCTCCGCCGTCCCGGCGTACGCCTGCTCGTCGCGGTCACTCATGCCAGGCGGTTGGTCGCTCGCACAGTTAGTCGTTGCGAGGCCGCCGAGAGCGCTCAGCGCTCGCGCTCGCGCCCGCCGTCGGTCCCTTCCGTGGCGTCCGTCAGGTGCTCGTAGTAGCGCTCGACGAACCCACCCTCCGACTCCGCGCGATCGAGGGCGACCAACAGCGACTCGAGGCCGCGCCGCGGCTGATGACACAGCTCCCGGTAGCACGGCTTACACAGGTGCTCGAAGGACTTCTCGCGGCGCTCGAAGCGGTCGCCGTGTTTGTCGTACTCGCGGGCGTCGGCGCGGTCGAGCGTCTCCCCGCAGGCGATACAGGTGACCTCCGTCCGTTCGCCCCGGTTCCACATACGCCCCTCTTCGGTCAACGGGGACTTAGTCGTGTCTCCCGAGGGCGGCGCGCTCCGTCCCCGGTTCGCGCGCGGATCGACCACAAGCGTATAGCCGACAGCGGACCGAACGCCGGTATGGATCCACGGATCCGCGAACACGCAGAGATCATCGTCGAACACTCGACGGGCGTACAGCCCGGCGACAACGTTGTCATCAGCGCGCCGAGCGCCGCCGAGGACCTCGCGGTCGCGCTGCACGAACTCGTCGGCGACCGCGGGGCATCGCCGGTGTATCTCGCGAGCGACAGCCGGGCCCAGCGGGCGTACCTCCGGGCCGCGGACGCCGACGGGCTCGAAACGCCGACGCACACGCAGGCGCTCTACGAGGCGAGCGACGTGTTGATCCGCGTCCGCGCCGAGCACAACGCCACCGAGGAGAGCGACGTCGACCCGGCCACGCAGGCCGCGTACTCGAAGTCCCGCAAGCCCGTCCAGGAGGCCGCGCTCTCGAAGCGGTGGTGTCTCACGCAGTACCCCTCCTCCGGAAACGCCCAACTGGCCGGGATGAGCACCGAGGCCTACGAGAACTTCGTCTGGGACGCCGTCAACAAGGACTGGGAGGCCCAGCGACGACACCAAGCGCGGATGGTCGAGATCCTCGATCCCGCCGACGAGGTCCGAATCAAAAGCGGCGACACGACCGACGTGCGGCTGTCGGTCGACGGCATGAACACCCTCAACGACAACGCCGAGAAGAACCTCCCGGGCGGGGAGGTGTTCACCGCGCCGGTTGCCGACAGCGTCGAGGGCGAGGTGCTGTTCGATATGCCGCTGTACCACCAGGGCCGGGAGATCACCGACGCCCACCTGGTCTTCGAGGACGGCGAGGTCGTCGAGCACGCCGCAGCAGAGAACGAGGACCTCCTGACCGAGGTGTTGAACACCGACCCCGGCGCGAGCCGGCTCGGCGAACTCGGGATCGGCATGAACCGCGACATCGATCGGTTCACCTACAACATGCTCTTCGACGAGAAGATGGGCGACACCGTCCACATGGCGATCGGCCGCGCCTACGACGCCTGCGTCGGCGAGGACCGGGAGGCGAACGAGTCCGCGGTCCACGTCGACATGATCGTCGACATGTCGGAGGACTCCGTCATCGAGGTCGACGGCGAGACCGTCCAGCGCAACGGCACCTTCCGGTTCGAGGACGGCTTCGAGGCCTGACCCGACGCCCGTCCCGGGGTCGACGGTCGAGGCCCTCTCGGTGAACTACATAAACGATCGGCGGCCCCGATGGGGATGGGGACGCCGGACGGGACCCATGCCGGTCCCGAAAAACGGAGTGCGGTCGGCCGGATGGTGAGCGAACCACTGGTCGGAGCGAAGGTGATGGTGGATCGGCCGACCGCGGAATGGCAGGTGCCTGAGACGCTCCAGTGGGCCGTCACCTGTCGTGGCGCATCCCCCCCTTCGGACGAACCGTGCCGAGTCGCGCGTACGAACGCCCCCGTTCGGTTCGGGCGGCAAACGGTGGACGACCGTAGTTGTTTTCGGCCATTGCATTGACACCCACGACGCAGAGTGTAATAAAACTTCTTGTTATCCAACCGCTCGGAACGAGAGGTGGACGAACGAAAACCCGAGCGCGGAGCTATCGAACGTTCGTGGTCCCCCTCCGACGCCCCCGTCGGCGCGCCGTCCGCCCGGATCCCGGGAGGGGTCGCGTCGGGGCCGCCTCAGAAGATCTCGAACTTGTCCCGGCGGTACAGGTCGAGTTCGCTCACCATCGCGTCGTCCTGTTTGGCCGCGAACACGACCCCCTCGGCGATGTCCTCCGGTTCGAGCGCCTCGCCCTCGTCGAACCGTTCCTCGAAGCTCTCGCCGGTCTGTGCGGCGATCTCCGTCCGCACCTCCGAGGGGTTGATCGTGGTGACGGCGACGTCGCCGGTCGTCTCGGCGGCGACGCTCTGTGCGAACCCGCGAACCCACCACTTCGTCGCCGCGTACACCGGGTTGTACGACCGCGGATACTGTCCGGCGAAGCTCCCGATGAACACGATCGTCCCGGCCGACTCCCGGAGGTGCGACAGCGCGGCCCGCGTCGCGAAGAACATCCCGTCCGCGTTCGTCTCCATCATGGCCCGGTACTCAGACGTCGGGAGGTCCTCGATGCCCTGTCCGACGACGATCCCGGCGTTGTTGACGAGCACGTCGAGCCCGCCGAACGCCTCGACCGCGGTTTCGACAAGCGCCTCGACGGCCGACTCCTCGCGCATGTCGGTCGGCACGACGAGCGCTTCTGCGTCGGTCTCGGCCTCGATCCGCTCGGCCAACTCCGACAGTCGCTCCTCGCGGCGGGCGGCGAGCGCCACGTCCGCGCCCTCCCGGGCGAGAGCGAGCGCCGTCTCTCGGCCGATCCCCGAACTCGCGCCGGTAACGATCGCTGCGTCGCCGTCTATCGATCGTGTCATACCCCCACGCTCTCGCCCGCGGCTGTTAAGATCTCGCATCGACGACCGCGCTCTCCGCCCGGCGCGGCTCGTTACACCAGACGGCCTCAGGGGATCAGCCGCTCGATCTCCGTCACGAGGATGTCCGTCGCGCCGGCGTCCTTGAGGTCCGGGATCACCTCGAACACCTCGCGCTCGTCGACGACGACGTGGACCGCGACCGTCTCGCCGTCGGCGACGTCCATCACCGTCGGCCCGCCCATGCCCGGGATCCGGTCTTTCAGCTCCGCGAGGGATCCTTTCGGGACGTTCATCATCAGATACCGCTTGCCGCCGGCGTCGAGGACCGACCGGAACGCCGTCTCGATCTGTCCGACCTTCGGGTCCTCGGCGACCGCGGGGTCGGCGAACAGCCGGACCGACGATTCGAGCACCTCGTCGACGACCTCGAGGCGGTTCATCCGCAGCGTTGTCCCCGTCGAGGTGATATCGACGATCGCGTCGGCGATGTCCACGTGCGGCGTCAGCTCCGTCGCGCCCGAGACCTCGATGATGTCCGGCGAGACGCCGATCGCCTCGAAGTACCCGCGGGTGATCGCCGGGAACTCGGTCGCAACGGTCCTGCCCGAGAGCTCCTCGGGCGCGTCGATGCCGCCGTCCTCCGGCGAGGCCAACACGAGCCGACACGCCCCGAACTCCAAATCGAGCAGATCGACGAGATCGACCCGCGACTCCCGCGCCTGATCGAGCCCGGTGATACCGAGCGTCGCCGCCCCGTCGGAGACGTACTCCGGGATGTCGGCGGCCCGGGCGAACAGGACCGAGACGTCCGGATCGACGGTGTCCGCGTAGAGCTTCCGGTCGGCCCCGTCCTGTACGTGGAGCCCGGCTCGCTCTAACAGCTCGAGTGCCGGCTCGTGGAGACGCCCCTTGTTGGGTACGGCGATGCGCATACCCGCGGCTTGTGGGCGGGCGCTCTTTTCGTTATCGGACCCGCCGCCCCCGGCGGTCGCCCCGCCCGCACCGAAACGGCTCCCGATTCTCCCCGAACCGTATTTATTCCGCGGCCTCGACACCGGCACCGACAGCCGACACCGTCTTCCGATGCGCACCGACAACGCCGTCCGGCTCCGGCCCAGACGACGGCGACGACGAACTCGCCCGCGCTAACCTCGCCTGTCCCGTGTCACCAGCTAACACAGTCGACGCAGACGAGCTCGTCGCCGTCCCGCCAGCGCCGCTCGACGACCGATCCGCACGCCGGACAGGCCCGCCCGCCCGGCGTCCAGGCGTACGTCGACCCCTCCGCTTCGTCGACGAAGTCCTCGAGGGAGGTCTCGCGCATACCCGTCGTTTGTGCGCCCGGACACTTCAATGGGAGCGAGAGCCCGACGCGGGCGCCCGACCGAGACGGACACACCCAAGTGCGTGGGCTCTGAGACTACGGCATGGTCGAGATCACGACGGACCTGCGGGACAACACCATCGGCGCGGTCGAGCAGTTCGCCGAGATCGCAAGCGTCGACCCCCTCGTCGGCGCGATGCTTCTCAGCGGCGCGATCATCACCGGCTTCGCGGTCGGCGTCTTCGGCGTCGCGACGCTCGGTGCGTTCCTCTCCGTGGTCAAGAACGGTCTGTCCGGTCCCGAAGAACCGAACCAGCCAGCCTGATCGCCTCCTCGAGATCCGGGCCAAGCGGCGACCCGGCGACGAAGCTGTCGACGTGTTCCATGACGCCGTCGATCCGGTCGGCGACCGTCTCCGGCGTCCCGGCGATACAGAAGGCGTCTATCATCCCCGGCGTGACGCCCTCGAAGGCGGCGTCGAACTCGCCGGCGGAGATGTGTGACCCGATCTCGGCGGCCGCCTCGCCGTCGATCCCGTGTCGCTCCAACACCGGCGGCGCCGCGCCCGAGGCGATAAAGGCGACCGGCGGCCGCGCGGCCTCGCGGGCGGCGTCCTCGTCGCTCGCGAGCGAGACCGACGCGTAGGCGGCGAAATCGAACTCGCCGCGCTCCGCCGGCCGGTCGGACAGCCCCGATTCGACCCGCTCTGCCGCCCAGGCGACGTCCTTCGGATGCGAGGCGTTCAGCAACATTCCGTCGGCGTGTTTCGCCGACATCCGGATCATGTGGGGCCCTTGCGCGCCGACGTACACCGGGATCGACTCGCTTTCGATCCCGAAGTTCAACCCCGCGTCGGTCGCCTCGAAGGTCCCGTCGTGATCGACGCGGTCGCCGGCGAAAAGCTTCTGTGCGGTCTTGAACGACTCGAGGACCCGCCGGAGCGCGCGGTCGTGTTCGAACCCGAGGTTCTCGAGCGTCGAGCGGTCTCCCGGGCCGATCCCGTAGACCGCCCGTCCCCCCGAGGACTCGTCGAGGGAGGCGACGCGCGAGGCGAGCGTCACGGGGTGGATCTCGTAGGGGTTGGCGATCCCGGGGCCGATCCTGACGCGTTCGGTCCGCCGGGCGATCCGATCCAGCGCGACGAAGGGGTCGCGGTTGTTGTAGTGACAGGAACTGAACACGGTGTCGAAGCCGTTCGATTCGGCGCGCTCGCCCAGTTCCGCGATGCGACTGACCGGATGCTCGGGGGTGAGTTCGATCCCTATCATGCGTTCGTTGTCGGGCCGTCCCTCCGGGACGGCGCGGCGGCGTTCATCTCTCGGACTCCCACTCCCACCGGCGGAGCGCTTCCCTGACGATGTCGTCTTCGGCCCGCCGGAAGAGGTCGTCGTCGCCGGCGTGGTCGCCGAACGACCACCCGCTGATCACGGCCGCGGGGGTGCCGCCCCCGCCCTCGCCGGTGACGAGGTTCGCGCTGGCGGCGAGTTCGTCGACGACGGCCTGGACGGTGACGTCGAGTTCGCGGCCGTCGCGGTCGGACTCGCCGCGCCAATCGCGGGCGGCGGGCATGCCGGCCCACCCGATCGCGACGCCGCGTTGGCCGTAGCGGAACGGCCGCCCGGACGTGTCCGTCACGACGACGGGCACCCCGAGCGCCGCCGAGAGCCCCTCGGCGGACGCCGTTGGATCACTCGGCAACAACAGCAGGTCCGCCCCCGGGACGTTCGAGCGGTCGATCCCAGCGTTGACGGTCACGTGCCCGAACCGCGTGACCGACAGGACGAACGGCGCCTCGGTGAGAAGCTCCTCGCTTTCCTCGAGTATCGCCTGGGCGAACCGGGGGTCTTTGTGCTCCCCGGTCGCGGCCTCCAACCGTCCGGCGATGGCCTCGGCCCGCTCGGAGGGCGGAAACGAGGAGAGGTCGGCCTTCCGGCCTTCGGCCTTCGAGACGACCGTACTCGCGACACAGAGCACGTCGCCGTCCCCGAGGTCGGTCCCGGCGGCGACGAGTTCCGCGAGGTCGTCGCCGGCCTCGATCTCCGGTAGTCCGCCGACGGCGCGCGTCTCCATACACATTCGAGGGGCCGAACGGACAAAAAGGACCGCGGTACCGGAGACTGTCGCCGTCCCGGGGTGGCCCCTCCTCGGTCACCCCTCGCCGCTGCGGACCGCGACCGATAGCGTCCCGTCGCGCGCGGTCGCCTCGATCAGCGTGGCGCGCTGTGCCGGCCACGCGCCGGTCGCGCTGCCGGGGTTGAGGAGGCGATACCCGCCGCGCTCCGCGTCGAGCACGCGGTGGGTGTGTCCGCCGACGCCGACGGTCGGGACAGCCTCCTCGCCCGCGACGTTCGCCTCGACCGCCCCGAGGAGACGCGACTCGTAGTCCCCCTCGTCGCCGTCGCCGTGGGTGACGACGAACCGGACGCCGCCGAGGTCGACGCGGGCGACGGCCGGCAGCCCGAGCGCCCGGTCCATGTTCCCGCCGACGGCGGTCAGCCCCTCGGCCAGCGCGTCGATCCGCTCGTAGGCGGGCCGCGAGTCGAAATCGCCCGCGTGGACGGCGTGATCGGCCGCTTCGATCGACGCCTCGACCCACGCCGGCAGCGACGCCGCGCGGGACTTGACGTGCGTGTCGCTGACGATGACGACCTCCACACCCACCGTCGGTCGCCCGGACACATAACATCCCGCCCGGCTCTGTTGAAACCCCCAGGGATTGATAGGTGCTGGTTGCTGAATACGGAGGCTCTGCAGGATTATACTGGTGTTTGACAGGAACTCGGAAAGAAGCTATCCGGCACTAATATTAACCCCGGTAATCTCAAAGCAACCGCCGCATTCCGATCTTTCACACACTGAAACGCTCCATCCGTGAGCAGAAGCAATATGTTTCACTCGTGCTAATCCGAGCCCATTTCGTCCCTTACGATCGGACATCCCTGCCCGGAACACGTCCTCTCGAGTGTCTTCGGGAATGCCGGGGCCGTCATCCAGAACGTAGAACCCATCGGACAGCGGTCCGACCTCAACCGTTACTTCCGGTGGTCCGTGATCAATCGCGTTGGTATACAGTTCCCGAAGTAGTCCAAGCGTTCTTTCGCGGTCAGCCATTATCTTCCCCGAGACCAGAGGCTCCTTCGCAACTATCTGGAGACGTGCTTTTTTTGTATGACTCCGGCTCCAAGCCGAACGAGCGGCCTCTTTGAGTTCTAAGGGTTCCGGTGAGCCGACTGGCTGGCCCTGCTGTATCAGCACGTTCAGATCGTCAAGAAATGAATCGATACGATCGAGGGCTGTCGCAATTTCCGATAACGGTTCATTCCGGTCGTTTTCTTGGCTATCCCCCCCATTTGTCCCGGTGGAGATGTACTGAGTATACCCCTTTGCCACATTCAATGGGCTCCGCAAATCATGAGAGAGCACTCGCCTGATTTCTCCGAACCGCTCTCGCTCCCACTCCAATTCCGCCCGACAGTTTTCAAACACGGATTCAGTGACGGCATCTCCCAGAAAACGAGCGGAGTCAATCTCGTCTCGGATCCGATCCGCGAGCTGATCAATTGCGTCTGGATGATCTCGCTGAATGTATCCTGAGACGCCAGCGTTGAGTGCTGACACCGCGATCGACTCTGAGCTATTTTCAACCAATAACACGAGCGGAACGGCCGATCCCATACCCTGGCTAGTTCGTCGTTGGCTGAATTCGATGCCATCTATTCCAGGGAGATGGTAAGCGCCGACAATACAGTCTGGGAGTTTCTCCGCGTCCGCAAGAAACGACAACGCTGCTTCGGCATCGGGTTTAGAGACAGGGTCAACCGTAACGTCTGCCCGTCTGAGAACCTCCATTATCGCGGACCGATCTTCCGCATCAATACCAACGCACAACAGAGACAGCGGCGAACCCATTCTCTGTAGAGATACGAACCACTGAGTAATAATTTTTTAAATCTAACGGCTCGATGCGCTCCTGGACAGTACAGCGGAATCGATCTTAACACGGTTTGCAGAACGGTTCGCCAATCTACAGAGGGGTGGCCTGGCATCATCTATTATAAATGAACTCAACTGGCTAAAACGGTGAAAACAATCATATTGTTGCTGTGCATATCCGCTGTTACTTTGTCAAGATCTATCGTTGCGGACTTCGACGCCGAGGTCGAATTAAGCGACTCGACGGAAGACAGACCTCTTCAATCCCGAATCGTTGTAACCGATGGAAAGATCGGGGTGGCGATAGACGGCACAAAACGGACAATAGAGTTCTCGAGTATCTTTGATATCGTCCAGGGGGCTTCGCGGCTACGGAAGACTGGATCAACTGAGACAGTCACTCTTGCGTTTTGGAGTGACAATCAGCGAGAGACGATTTCGATCAGTGCAGACATAAAAATATTAGTTAAATTCCAGAACGTTCTCTACAAGAAGCTATTAAACGGAGCGGAAGTCGTCGCCACGTATCGAAGTCGAACCGGAGTTGAAAAAAGAGAACGGCATACGTACCAACTTTTCGTCACTAACTCGCAAATTCATCTTCGCCCGGATGAAACTGATGATCAGATCAGTATCCGTCGGGACGAGGTAACCAAGTTCAAAACCCCTTCGAGTTCCTCGACAAACGGTGATCAAGAGCCGGTAGCGGTCCTCTACTCGGACACTGGTAATCGGATCAGTAAAACAACCGTTTGTATGCCGTCTTTTCGGGCACTCAATCTATTCGGTCGCTACCTGCGAGCAGACCTCCTGTCCACGGACAAAATCGGGACTACGGCCGGATTCAACGATACAATCGAAATACTGCTTGTCGATGACGACCCCCATGACATAGAGATGGCGGAAGTGTTCTTACAGGAGCAATCCGATCAGTTCTCTTTCACATCTGTGTTGACCGCATCAGACGGACTCGATGCCCTCAATCAGGTAGATACCCCCGCCGAGTTCTTCGATTGTATTGTGAGCGACTATCAGATGCCCGGGACAGACGGCCTCGGATTTCTTAACGAGATCCGGGAGCGCTATCCGAACTTACCGTTTATCCTCTATACGGGGCAAGGGAGCAAGAAAGTGATCAAGCAGGCGATCTTAGATGACGTGACGGACTACGTAGAGAAGGGCGTTGGCCGCGAACAGTATGAGATCCTTTCTGAACGGATTCGGAAAGCTGTTCGCTAACGCAAACGCCCCGCCGGTGCGGCGTCTGAGACACACTCAGAGCAGTCTCTCGAACTATGGTCCGAGTATATCAGGGAGTACCAACCGCAATGGTGGATTGACAAACTCGCGCGCTGTATTCAGCATGATCCCAAGAACATATCACCGATTAAGGATTTCAACAGAGCCGCCTCCCCCGACCTCCCGCCTCGGCGGCGTCGCGATCGCTCGACGCGGCGCCGGTGCCGGCGTTGAGGCGGGGACCGGTAGTTATAATCCAGAACGGTCTGTGGTACAGTACCGATGGGCGACGACCTCTCGGATCGGTTCGCGGGCGGTCTCCTGGTCTCCGCTCTCGGGAGCGTCCTCGCCGTGATCACGCTTTTCGACGTGTACGAGGACGCCGTCGTGCAGGCCGACCCGCTGTATCTCACGCTGCTCGAGAACTCCCTGCCGCTCGCGGTCGACAGCGCCCTGATCGTCGCCGGCTGGCTGCTCGTCACCGGCCGACTGCCGCACATCGTCTCGGCCCGCCGCACCACCGCCTGGAGCCTCCTCGGCGGGCTCCTCACCTTCGCGATCACCGCGTGGGTGTACTACTTCCAGATCGTGCAGGGCGACCTCAAACCCCGGATCATCTTCAGCCACGTCGTGACGATGGGCGCGCTCGCCGGACTGTTGGTCGGGATCTACGACGGCCGACGGAGCTCCCGGGAGGCCGAACTCAAAACCGAGCGCGACCGGACGTCGGCGCTGTTCGAGAACAGCTCCGACTGCATCGCCGCGATCGCCTACGTCGACGGCGAGTCGATCCTCCGGCGGGCGAACGACGCCTTCCGGCGGACGTTCGGGATCGACGACGACGCCCTCGGGACGCCGATCGACGACGTCATCGTCCCCCCCGAACGGACGGACGAGGCCGAACGGATCAACCGAGACGCCCGGACGGACGGACACGTCGAAACGGAGGTGTTCCGCCGGACCGCCTCCGGGGAGACGCGCGTGTTCCGGCTGCAGGTGATCCCGCTCGACACCGCAACGCCGACCACCGACGCGTACGCGGTCTACAGCGACGTCACCGAACAGCACCGCTACGAGTCCCGCATGACGGCGCTTCACGACGCGACGAGGGGGCTGTTGGACGCCGACTCGGTCGAGGAGATAACCGACCGCGCCGTCCGGGCGGCCGCCGACGTCCTCGGGCTGGAGGTCGCCGGCATATACCGCTACGACCCCGCGAGCGACCGGCTCGAACCGGCGACACAGACGGACGAAGCGACCGAACTCGTCGGCGACCCGGACCCCTTCGAGCGCGGGGACGCCATCGCGTGGTCGGTCTTCGAGAGCGGCGATTCCGAGTACGTGGACGACGTTCACGCGCGCCCGGACGCGTACGCCGGATCGTCGCCGCTCCGCAGCGAGATCATCCTCCCGCTCGGCGGGTGGGGCGTGTTCATGATCGGCTCGGAGTCGCGGGACGACTTCGACGGATCGGACGTCTCGCTGTCCCGGACGCTGGCGGCGAACGTCGAGGCCGCGATCGACCGCGCCCAGCGCCGCGAGGAGCTCCGGCGGCGCAACGAGCGCCTCGACACGTTCGCAAGCGTCGTCAGCCACGACCTCCGGAACCCCCTGAGCGTCGCACAGGGGTTCGTCGGCCTCGCGCGGGAGGGCGACGCCGACGCGCTCGATCGGATCGACGAGGCGCTCGCCCGGATGGACCGGCTCATCGAGACGCTGTTGACGCTCGCCCGCTCCGGCGAGGACATCGGCGACCCGGAGCCGATCCGCATCGACGACGTCGCCGAGGCCGCCTGGGCGACCGTCGAAACCGACGGCGCGGCGCTCGTCGTTGATGCCGACCCCGGCTCGGACGGTACCGTCCGCGCCGACCGCACGCGGCTCAGACAGCTCTTCGAGAACCTGTTTCGCAACAGCGTCGAGCACGGATTACCCGACGGCCCGACGGAACGCGACGAGGGGACCGCCGACAGCGCCGACAGCGCCGATCCGCGCGGGACGGAACTCACCGTCCGCATCGTGTCGTTTCCCGGCGGGTTCGCCGTCGAGGACGACGGCGTCGGCATCCCCGAGTCCGAACGCGGGGCCGTCCTCGAATACGGCCACACGACGAGCGAGGATGGCACCGGCCTCGGGCTGACGATCGTGCGCGAGATCGCCGCCGCCCACGGCTGGAGCGTCTCCGTCGGGGCCTCCGCCACCGGCGGCGCTCGCTTCGAGTTCGCCGTCCCCGACGCGTCCTGAGGGGCTTCCAGCCGGACGCTCACCCCGTTCGGTCGTAGGCGCCCTCCTCGCGGAGTTCGCCCGCGCGTCGAAGCACCGCCGGCGTCCGACACGCGCCGCTGGCCCCGGCGGCCTGCGCGACCGCGCAGTTGTTGCAGTCCTCACAGACGGCTTCGGTCCCCCGATCGCCGTCCAACAGCCGCGCCGGGAGCCGCGGTTCGGCGTAAAAGGGCCGCCCCATCCCGACGAGATCAGCCGCGTCGCCGAGATACCGGTCTAACTCCCCCCGCGTCCGGAGCCCGCCCTCGAGGAAGACGGGCACGTCGACCCGCTCCCGGACGCGGCGGGCGAGGGGCGCGTTCCAGCCCGGTTCGCGGTCGTAGTACCGCGACTGCACCCAGTTGCCGGCCGCCACCGCCGCGGCACGCCCGGGCCCGCCGAAGGCCTCGACGTACCCGGGGCGGAGCGATTCGGCCCGCCAGGCGGCAGCCGGGAACGCCCCCCGGACGATGCTCATGTCCCAAAACACCGAACACCGGACGGGCACGAGACCGTCGTAGCCGATCGCGGCGAGTCTGGCTGCCGTCCGGACGGCGTCGTCGTCCGAGAGCCGGGGGCGAAACACCGCCGGCGCGGCGGACTCGGAGGGCACCTTCGTGATGAGAGCCACGTCGCCGGCGCGGTCGCGGATCTCGTCGTGGACGCACTCGAGAAACCGGATCCCGGAGCCCGTCTGTGGGTCGATCCCGAACTCGTCGTCCCGGCGGTTGTAGAACGGCGAGAGGAACTGCTGGATGATGCCCATGTTCGCGCCCGCCAGGTGGATCATGTCGTAGCCGGCGTCGACGGCGTTCGCGGCTGCGCGGCCGAAGTCGGCGGCGAGCTCCCGGACCTCCCCGGTGTCCATCACCCGGGGGTTCAACTCGAGCATCCCGACCCGGTCGAGCGCCCTGAGCGCCCCCGGCGGCCGGGAGACGGCGAGCTGTTCGAGCCCGGGGTTCGACTCCCGGTAGCCGGCGTGCCAGACCTCCATGCTCCGGAGCCCCCCGTGTTCGAGCTGGATCGCGATCGCGCCCCCGCGGGCGTGGACGGCGTCGGTCAGCCGCCCGAGTTCGGAGACGAACGCCGGGTCGGCGACGCGGGTCATCCCCGGCGCGGCGCAGCCGCCCTCCCCGCGGACGATCGTCGCGCCCTGGTGGATCAGCCCCGCACCCGAGGCGGCCGCGGGTTCGAGATCGGCGATCAGGGCGTCGACCGCGTCCGGGCCGTTGCCGGCACACTCGAGCAGCGGCGCGCGGTACAGCCGGTTTCGCAGCGAGCACCCACCCACGCTGATCGGCGACTCGAGGCGGGGGTCGGACATGGGCGGGCGTACGGATTCGCCCCGCTTTACCGTTCCGCCGAGGCCCCTCGGCGCGCGCCGTCCGGTCCGCGTCCGTCCCGCCCGCCGAACCGCGGGCGCACGCGAAGGAACAAGAATTTAAATGCGGCGGCGGAACCACACAGTATCATGAGCAAGAAGTCGAAAGCGAAGAAAAAGCGGCTCTCGAAACTGGAGCGACAGAACAGCCGCGTTCCCGCGTGGGTCATCATGAAGACCGACCGGGACACGATGCGCAACCACAAGCGCCGCAACTGGCGGCGAAGCGACACGGACGAATGAGCGCCGAGTTCGACGAGCGGGTCATGACCGTCCCGCTGCGGGACGTCCTCGCGGAATCGGAGACGCGCCGCGCGGACAAGGCCATGAGCCTCGTCCGATCGCACCTGGCACAGCACTTCAACGTCGACGAGGACGCGGTCAGGCTCGACCCCTCGATCAACGAGACGGTCTGGGAGCGCGGGCGCTCGAAGCCGCCGCTGAAACTCCGCGTTCGCGCCGCCCGCTTCGAGGAGGCCGGCGAGGCCGTCGTCGAAGCAGAGACCGCATAACGTGCTCCGCGCGGCGTTTTCCGGTTCCGCGTACGTCGGCGTCTTCGCGCGGGCAACCGACGAGTGCCTGTTGATCCGCCCGGACGCCGACGCCTCGCTCCGGGAGGACTTCGAGGCGGAACTCGGCGTGCCCGCAGTCCCGACGACGGTCGCCGGGTCGGGGACGGTCGGCTCGCTCGCCGCCGGCAACGCCAACGGACTGGTGGTCAGCGACCGCGTCACCGACCGCGAGCGCGACCGCATCGCCGACGCGACGGACCTCCCGGTCGCCGAACTCCCCGGCAGCATCAACGCCGCCGGAAACGTCGTCCTCGCGAACGACGCCGGCGCCTTCGTCCATCCGGACCTCTCGCGGGCGGCCGTCCGGACGGTCTCGGACGCCCTGGACGTCCCCGTCGAACGCGGGATGATCGCCGACGTCCGGACGGTCGGAACCGCCGCGGTCGTGACGAACGAGGGCGTGCTCTGTCATCCGAAGACGACAGACGAGAAACTCGACTTCTTAGAGGAGCTGTTCGGCGTGTACGCCGACATCGGAACGATCAACTACGGCGGTCCGCTCGTCGGCTCCGGGCTCGTTGCCAACGGGGAGGGCTACGTCACCGGCTCGGAGACGACCGGCCCCGAACTCGGCCGCATCGAGGACGCGCTCGGATACATCTAACGCGGCGCGCCCGGAGCCGCCCGGGCCGGCGGCGCGCCGACCGGCCCCGTTCCGCAACTACCAAATAGCCGCTTTCCGAAGTAGTCGATGATATAACTATGGCCAGGCCAGAGGTTCTTGACCGGATCAAAGAGGCCGAGAACGCCGCCGACGACACGGTCGCGGAGGCGGAAGCCGAACGCGAGGAACTGATCGAGGAGGCCCGCGAGGAGGCCGACCGGATCCGCGAGGAGGCCCGCGAGGAGGCCACCGAAATAAAACAGACCCGGCTCGAGGAGGCCCGAACGGAGATCGAAGCCGAGCGCGAGGAGATCCTCGCGGAGGGCGAAGCCGAGCGCGAGCGCCTCCAGGAACGCGCCCAACGGAAACACGACGAGGTGGTCGAACACGCCGTCGAGCTGTTCACGGAGGCGGTACATGCTTAGACCCGAACGGATGAGCCGGGTCTCGGTGACGGGATCCAAACGCGTGATGGACGACGCCATCGAGGCGATCCACGGGCTGGATCTGCTGCACGTCACCGACTACGACGGCACCTGGGAGGGGTTCGACCCCGGCGATCCGATCGAGGGCGCCGACGAGGCCGCCGAGAAGCTCGTCACCGTCCGGGCGCTCCAGAGCACCCTCGGGGTCACCGAGGCCGACGCCGGCCAGCCCCGGATCATTCGGGACGACGAACTCGACGCGGAACTCGAGAACGTCCGACAGCGCGTCAACGAACTCGACGACGAGCGATCGGAACTTGAGGACGAACTCCGCGAGATCGACGACGCGATCGACACCGCCCGCCCCTTCGCGGAGCTCGGGATCGACATCGACCTGTTCGCCGGATACGACTCGCTGACCGCGGCGGTCGGGGAGGGCGACGCCGAGGAGATCCGAAGCGCCCTCGAGGAGGCGGCGGCGATCGAGGCCTACGAGCTCTTCGAGGGCGGCGGGTACGTCGGGGTGTTCGTCTACCCCGAGGCCGACCTCCAAGAGGCCCTCGTCGGCGTGTCGTTCACCGAGTACGAGATCCCCGAGACCGACGACGCGGCGACGAGCCCCGAGGCGTACATCGACCAGCTGCGGACCCGCCGCGAGCGGGTCGAATCGCGGCTCGACGGCGTCGAAAGCGACCTCGAGGAGGTTGGCGACGAGGTCGCGAGCTTCCTGTTCGCCGCCGAGGAGAAACTCGCGATCGAGGTCCAGAAACGCGAGGCGCCGCTGACGTTTGCGACCACCGACAACGCCTTTATCTCCGAGGGGTGGATCCCGACCGAGCGGCGCTCGGAGATGGAAGACGCACTCGAGGCCGCCGTCGGGGACCACGTCGAAGTTGAGGAGCTCGAACGCGCGGCCTACGACGGCGAGGGCCACGCCCACGACCGCGAGTCGGTCGATCCCTCCGATCCCGCCGGCCCCGGAGGGCCGGCCGAGGAGGTCGCCGCCGACGGCGGCACCACGATGAGCACGAGCGCCCCGCCGGTCATCCAGGACAACAGCGGCGCGGTGAAGCCGTTCGAATCGCTCATCGAGGTCATCAACCGACCGAAGTACTCGGAGCTCGACCCGACGCTCATCCTGTTTTTGACGTTCCCGCTGTTTTTCGGCTTCATGATCGGTGACGTCGGGTACGGGCTGTTGTACATGGGGCTCGGCTACCTCATCATGCGCCGCTTCGAGTCGGGGGCGGTCCGCTCGCTCGGCGGCGTCGGCGTCTACGCCGGCGCGTTCACGGTCGTCTTCGGCGTGCTCTACGGGGAGTTCTTCGGGCTCCACCAGCTCGGCGAGATCGTCTGGGGCGGCAACCCGCCGATCCACAAGGGCCTCCAGCCGCACTTCATCTACTACGCGTACGCGTGGCTGTTGGCGAGCGCCGTCGCCGGCGTCGCCCACCTCGTGGTCGGCCGCGTCTTCGATTTCGTCAACAACCTCGAACACGGCGTCGGCGAGGCGTTCATGGAGAGCGGCTCGTGGATCATCCTGACCGTCGGCACGTGGTGGTGGGTCTTCACCGCGACCGCGTTGGGCCCGAAGCCGAACTTCATGTTCAGCGTCTTCGCCGCCGAGGGGATGACAAACCCCGCAACCGGCGAGCCCATCACCGAGGGCGTTGCGCTGCCGCTCGGGTTCAACGGCTTCTCGTCGGTCGAACTGTTCGCGCTGCCGGTCGTCGGGACCGTCTCGCTGCAGATCCTCACGATCCTCGTCGGATTGGCCCTCGTGTTGCGCGTCGAGGGCGCGATCGGCCTCGTCGAGTCGATCACGCAGGCGTTCGGCCACGTCGTCTCCTATACGCGTATCGCCGCCGTGCTGCTCGCGAAGGCCGGCATGGCGCTTGCGGTGAACCTGCTCGTCTTCGGGGCGTATCTCCACGACGGGGAGTTCCACCTCATCTTCTTCGCCGAGGCCGCCGAGCTCTCCGAGGCGCAGGCGGCCAACGAGGTGATCTTCGGCGGACTGCTCAACGCCGACGGCGGCGTGATGCTCGCCCTCGGCGTCCTCTTCGGCATCGTCGTGTTGGTGCTCGGACACGTGCTGGTGTTGGTGCTCGGCATCACCTCCGCCGGCCTGCAGGCGATCCGCCTCGAGTACGTCGAGTTCTTCGGCAAGTTCTACGAGGGCGGCGGCAAGAAGTACGCGCCGTTCGGGCACGAACGGACCTACACGACCGAGGACTGACGCGTCCCCCGGTCGGCTCTCCCGTCGCCGCGCCGGCGGCGATCGATCGGTCGTTCACCGTCCGTGCGAGTCGCCGGCGGACGCTCTCCACGCCGTTTGGGAAGCTTTATGAACTCAGTGCAGGTACGTCCGTTTGTTCGGATTACGACAATCCACCCGGAAAACCAAACCATGTTCGAACTTGCTACGGCGTTGGGCAGTGTTGTACCGGTTCTTCAGAACGGCGGCGCTGGCGGTCCCGCGATCGGCGCGACGGCGGCGGCGGCGCTGGCGGTCGGGCTTGCGGCACTCGGCGCGGGCATCGCCGAGCGGGGCATCGGCGCCGCGGCGATGGGGGCCATCGCGGAGAACGAGGACCTGTTCGGACGCGGACTCATCCTGACAGTGCTGCCCGAGACGCTCGTGATTCTCGCGCTGGTCGTCGTGTTCCTCACGCTGTAAACAGCACCCGAGTATCCAACAATGAGTCTTGAAACGGTCGTAGAGGACATCCGAGACGAAGCCCGTGCGCGCGCCATGGAGATCCGCTCGGAGGGCGAAGAGCGCGCCGAGGAGATCGTCTCCGAGGCCGAAGACGACGCCGAGGAGATCAAAGCGGAAGCGGAGCGCGACGCCGAGCGGGCGATCGAACAGGAGCGCGAACAGAAGCTCTCGAGTGCGAAACTCGAGGCCAAACAGGAGCGCCTCGACGCCCGACGCCGGGTCATCGAGGAGATCAAAGGCGACGTCGAAGCGGAGATCGCCGCCATCGAGGGCGACGAGCGGGCCGAGTTGACCCGGACGCTCCTCGACGCCGCGGCGGCGGAGTTCGGGGACGCGGACGCCGTCACCGTCCACGGCCGGGCCGACGACGAGGAGCTACTGGAGACGATCCTCGAGGAGTACGAGGGGTTCAGCGTCGGCGAACCGACGGACTGTCTCGGCGGCGTCGTCGTCGAGTCCGACGCCTCCCGCGTCCGCGTGGACAACACGTTCGATTCCGTTCTTGAATCGGCCTGGGACGATAATCTGCGTGAGATAAGCGCGCGGCTCTTCGAAGAATGAGCGTCAAAACAGACGGAAGTTCGAACTACGAATACGTCACGGCGCGGGTCCGATCGCGGCGAGCGAAACTGTTCGATGGGGACGATTACCGGAAGCTGGTCCGGATGGGACCGGGCGAAATCGCGCGGTTCATGGAGGAGACCGAGTACGAGACCGAGATGAACGCCCTGGGTGCCCGTCACTCCGGCGTCGATCTCGTCGAGTACGCCCTCAGCGAGAACCTCGCAAAGCACTTCGACGACCTGTTGCGGTGGTCGGAGGGACCGCTCTACGGCTACATCGCCAACTACCTCCGGAAGTTCGACGCCTGGAACGTCAAGACGGTCCTCCGCGGCGTCTACACCGACGCCGACAGAGAGGAAGTGCGGGACGACCTCGTCCGGACCGGCGAGTTCTCCGATCGCTTCCTCGATCGACTCTTGGACGCGGGGAGCATCGAGGCCGTCACCGACCTCCTCGAGAACACGATCTTCGGGGAGCCGCTCGCCGGGGCCTTTTCGGAGTACGAGGCCGAAGACCTCCTCGTGCCGCTCGAGAACGCGATCGACCGCGCGTTTTACACCCACCTGATGGACGACATCGGGACCCAGGAGCCGGACTCGCCGAAGGCGCTGTACAAGGACTTCCTGCAGGCCGAGATCGACTTCCGGAACGTCCGCAACGCGCTCCGGATCGCCCGAAGCGGCGCCGACATCGATCCGGCGGCGTACTTCATGGACGGCGGGCGGCTCTTCGGGGTCGAGGGGATCAGACAGCTCGCCTCGAACACCGACGAGTTGGTCGCCCGGATCCGCGAGAGCACGTACGGCGACGACCTCGCGGACGCGCTCGACGACCTGGAGGACGCCGACAGCCTCATCGAGTTCGAACACGCCCTCGACACCGCGCTCTTGGAGTACTCCCAGACGCTGTCGAGCCGGTACCCCCTGTCCGTCTGTCCGGTCTTCTCGTACGTCCTCTCGAAGGAACGGGAGATAGAGAACGTCAGAGCGATCGCCCGCGGCCGGGAGGCCGGGCTGTCGGTCGAGGAGATCGAAACGGAGCTGATACAATGAGCCAGGAGATCGCCGTCGTCGGGAGCCCGGAGTTCACGACCGGGTTCCGCCTCGCGGGCGTCCGCCGCTTCGAGAACGTCCCCGAAGCCGACAAAGACGAGCGCCTCGACGACGCCGTCGAGTCCGCGCTCGACGACGAGGGCGTCGGGATCGTCGTCATGCACGACGACGATGTCGAGCGCCTCTCACGCACAGTCCGACAGCGGGTCGAAACGAGCGTCGAACCGGTCGTCGTCACGCTGGGCGGCGGGACCGGTTCGGGCAACCTGCGAGAGCAGATCAAACGCGCCATCGGCATCGATCTGATGGACGAGTAACAATGAGTCAAGCAACTGCAACCGAAACAACGGACGAGGGCGTAATCGAGAGCGTCAGCGGTCCCGTCGTGACCGCGACCGACCTCGCCGCCAGGATGAACGACGTCGTCTACGTCGGCAACGAGGGTCTGATGGGCGAGGTCATCGAGATCGAAGGCGACATCACCACCATCCAGGTGTACGAGGAAACGTCCGACGTCGCCCCCGGGGAACCGGTCGAGAACACCGGAGAGCCGCTCTCGGTCGATCTCGGCCCCGGCATGTTGGACAGCATCTACGACGGCGTTCAGCGCCCGCTGGACGTCCTCGAAGAGAAGATGGGCGCGTTCCTCGATCGGGGCGTCGACGCCCCGGGGATCGACCTCGAGCGAACCTGGGAGTTCAACCCCGAGATCGAGGTCGGCGACGAGGTCGCGCCGGGCGATGTCGTCGGTATCGTCCCCGAGACGGAAAGCATCGACCACAAGGTCCTGGTGCCGCCGGGGTACGAGGGCGGCGAGGCCGTCGCCGTCGAGGACGGGGCGTTCGCCGTCGACGAGACCGTCGTGGAACTCGACACCGGCGAGGAGATCGCGATGCGCCAGGAGTGGCCGGTTAGAGAGCCCCGGCCGACCGTCGAAAAGGAGACCCCCACGACGCCGCTGATCTCCGGACAGCGCATCCTCGATGGGCTGTTCCCGATCGCGAAGGGCGGCACGGCGGCCATCCCCGGCCCGTTCGGCTCCGGGAAGACCGTCACCCAACACCAACTCGCCAAGTGGGCCGACGCGGACATCGTCGTCTACGTCGGCTGCGGCGAGCGCGGCAACGAGATGACCGAGGTCATCGAGGACTTCCCGGAACTGGAGGACCCGAAGACGGGCAAGCCGCTCATGTCCCGGACCTGCCTCATCGCGAACACCTCGAACATGCCCGTTGCGGCGCGGGAGTCCTGCGTGTACACCGGCATCACGATCGCCGAGTACTACCGCGACATGGGCTACGACGTCGCGCTCATGGCCGACTCCACCTCGCGGTGGGCCGAGGCGATGCGGGAGATCTCCTCGCGGCTCGAGGAGATGCCCGGCGAGGAGGGCTACCCCGCGTACCTGGCCGCCCGCCTCTCGGAGTTCTACGAGCGCGCCGGCAAGTTCCAGAACCTCAACGGGTCCGAGGGCTCGATCTCGGCGATCGGCGCGGTGTCGCCGCCGGGCGGGGACTTCTCGGAGCCGGTCACGCAGAACACCCTGCGCATCGTGAAGTGCTTCTGGGCGCTCGACGCCGATCTGGCCGAGCGCCGACACTTCCCCTCTATCAACTGGAACGAGTCGTACTCGCTGTACACGGACCAACTCGACCCGTGGTGGCGCGAGAACGTCGTCGAGGAGTACCCCGAGGTGCGGCAGTGGGCCGTCGATGTCCTCGACGAGGAGAGCGAACTCCAGGAGATCGTCCAACTCGTCGGCAAGGACGCGCTGCCCGACGACCAACAGCTCACCCTGGAGGTCGCCCGCTACATCCGGGAGGGGTGGCTCCAGCAGAACGCCTTCCACGACGTCGACACCTACTGCGAGCCAGAGAAGACCTACCAGATGCTGACGGCGATCCAGCACTTCAACGACGAGACCGCCGAGGCGCTCGAAGCCGGCGTCCCCGTCGAGGAGATCGTCGACATCGAGGCCGCCTCGAAGCTCAACCGGATGAACACCCAGGAGGCGTACGAGCAGTACATCGACGATCTGAAATCGGAGATCACGGAACAGCTCCAGGAGCTCTACTGACAATGCAGAAAGAATACAAAACCATTACCGAGATCAGCGGTCCGCTGGTGTTCGCCGAGGTCGACGAACCGATCGGCTACGACGAGATGGTCGAGATCCGGACGCCGAACGGCGAGACCCGGCGCGGCCAGGTGCTCGAATCGACCTCGAAGTTCGTCGCGATCCAGGTGTTCGAGGGGACGTCCGGGATCGACCGCCAGTCGTCGGTCCGGTTCATCGGCGAGACGCTCCAGATGCCGCTGACCGAGGAGCTGCTCGGACGCGTCCTCTCGGGGTCCGGCGAACCGATCGACGGCGGCCCCGAGATCGAACCGGACGAGGAGCGCCCGATCGTCGGCGCGGCGATCAACCCCACGGCGCGGGAGTACCCACAGGAGTTCATCCAGACCGGCGTGTCTGCCATCGACGGCATGAACACGCTGATCCGCGGCCAGAAGCTCCCGATCTTCTCGGGGTCCGGTCTGCCGCACAACGACCTCGCGCTCCAGATCGCCCGACAGGCCTCCGTCCCCGAGGAGGACGACGAGAGCGAGGAGGGCTCGGAGTTCGCCGTCATCTTCGGCGCGATGGGGATCACCCAAGAGGAGGCAAACGAGTTCATGGACGACTTCGAGCGCACGGGCGCCCTAGAGCGTTCCGTCGTCTTCATGAACCTCGCGGACGATCCGGCCGTCGAGCGGACGGTGACGCCGCGGTTGGCGCTGACGACCGCGGAGTACCTTGCATTCGAGAAGGACTACCACGTCCTCGTCATCCTCACGGACATGACCAACTACTGCGAGGCGCTCCGTGAGATCGGCGCGGCCCGCGAGGAGGTCCCGGGCCGGCGCGGATACCCCGGGTACATGTACACCGACCTGGCGACGCTGTACGAGCGCGCCGGGCGGATCGAGGGCCGCGATGGCTCCGTGACGCAGATCCCGATCCTCACGATGCCCGGCGACGACGACACCCACCCCATCCCGGACCTGACCGGGTACATCACCGAGGGCCAGATCTACATCGACCGGGACCTCAACAGCCAGGGCATCGAACCGCCGGTCAACGTGCTGCCGAGCCTCTCGCGGCTGATGGACGACGGGATCGGCGAGGGCTTCACCCGGAAGGACCACGGCGACACCGCGAACCAGCTCTACGCGGCCTACGCAGAGGGCGAGGACCTCCGCGATCTCGTGAACATCGTCGGCCGCGAGGCGCTCTCCGAGCGGGACAACAAGTACCTTGATTTCGCCGACGCCTTCGAGGAGGAGTACATCCAGCAGGGCTTCGAGACCAACCGCGGGCTCGAGGAGACGCTCGATCTCGGCTGGGAGCTGCTCAGCAGGCTGCCGAAAGAGGAACTCAACCGCGTCGACGAGGAGTTCATCGAGGAGTACTACGTCGAAGACGAGAGCGAAGAACTCGCCCAGACCGCGGACTGACGCGACCGCCCGACCCGTCGTGGGTTCGCTCCGGCCGTTTTCGCCGTTTCGATCGCGTACACCGATCCGGAGCCACGAGTGCGCCGCCCACGCCCCTTTTTCCCGCCCCCGCCCTTGAGGTCGTCTCGTCCGGTTCGGTCTGGGCCTCGGAACGCCGACGCGCTCAGTCGTCCCCGAAGACGCCGGCTTCGGCCATCGCCTCGATCTCGCCGTCGTCGTAGCCGAGCTCGCGGAGCACGTCGTGCGTGTCCTCGCCGAGTTCCGGCGGCGCGCTGTCGAACCCCGACTCGACGTGTTCGAAGTTCAGCGGGTGCTCGATCACAGGGATCTCCCGGCCGTCGTCCTCGATCGTCCGGACCGTCCCGCGGGCGTCGGTCTGTTCGTTGTGCAACGCGTCCTCGACGTCTTGGACGGGCGCGGCGGGCACGCCGGCCTCGACGAGCACGCTCATCCACTCCTCGGTCGATCGCTCGCCGAGCGCGGCCGACAGCTCCGCCTCGAGGGCGTCCATGTGTTCGACGCGGTCGGCGTTCGTCGCGAACCGATCGTCTTCGGCGAGCCCCGGCCGGTCGATCGCCGCGCAGAAATCGCCCCAGAGCCGCTGGTTCAGACACGCGACGTTGAGGTAGCCGTCGGCGGTCTCGAACGTCTGGTACGGCGCGAGGACCGGGTCTTTCGTCCCCATCCGCTCGGGCGCCTCGTCGGCGAAGACCTTCCCGGCCTGTTTCGTCAGCCACGGCAGCGCCGCGTCCAACATCCCGAGTTCGACGTACTCGCCCTCGCCGGTCTCCGATCGCCGGTAGAGCCCGCCCATGATCCCGAAGGCGGCCCACATCCCGGTGATGAGATCCGTCTGTGGGAGGCCGACCTTGACCGGCTTCCGGTCGCCCTCGCCGGTGACGGACATGATCCCGCTCAACCCCTGGACGAGCAGGTCGTACCCGGGGCGCTCGCTCCAGGGGCCGCTGTCGCCGAACGCGGAGATATCACAGTAGACGATGCCATCGTTGCGGGCCCGGATGTCGTCGTACCCGACGCCGATCCGATCGGCCGTCCCGGGGCGGAAGTTCTGGACGAACACGTCCGCCGTCGCCGCGAGGTCATAGAGGGCCTCGAGCCCCTCGTCGGTCTTGAGATCGAGTTCGACGCTGCGTTTGTCGTAGTTGATCGTCCAGTAGTACGGCGACTCCCCGTCGATAAACGGCGGCCCGGAGTGTCTGATGTCGTCGCCCGTCTCCGGGCGCTCGACCTTGATGACGTCCGCGCCCTGGTTCGCGAGCATCAGCGAGCAGAACCCGCCGGTGACGAACGTCGAGAGGTCGACGACGGTGATGCCATCGAGCAGTTGCGTGCGGTCGCTCATACGGTAAGGCAGGGCGACCCGATCGCAAATAGCTACCGATACGCGCGATCGGGCCGCCACGCGGCGCCTCCGCGCCCGGATCGCACCCGCTCGTTGGAAAACATTAACCCGGTCCGGACGAAAGCCAACGACAAGAATGAGCGAAGACGTCAAACCGACCCGAAAGAACCTCATGGCGATCGAGGACCGGATCGAACTCTCCGAGCGGGGCCACGACACGCTCGAGAAGAAACGCGACGGCCTCATCATGGAGTTCATGGACATCCTCGATCAGGCACAGGACGTCCGGTCGAACCTCGACGAGAACTACGAGACCGCCCAGCAGAAACTCGACATGGCGCGGGCGATGGAGGGCGATGTCGCGGTCCGCGGCGCCGCCGCCGCCCTGAAGGAACACCCCGAGATCACGTCCCAATCGAAGAACATCATGGGCGTCGTCGTCCCGCAGATCGAATCGACGAAGGTCCGGAAGTCGCTGGATCAACGGGGCTACGGGCTCGTCGGCACCTCCGCCCGCATCGACGAGGCGGCCGACGCCTACGAGGAACTGCTCGAGACGATCATCCTCGCGGCCGAGGTCGAAACGGCGATGAAGAAGATGCTCGAGGAGATCGAGAAGACGAAACGCCGCGTGAACGCCCTCGAGTTCAAGCTCCTGCCGGAGCTACACGGCGCCCAGGAGTACATCGAGCAGAAACTCGAAGAGCAGGAGCGCGAGGAGATCTTCCGGATGAAAAAGATCAAGGACAAGAAGGACGAGGAGGAAAGCGAGTGGGAA
>NZ_JAQCNO010000051.1 GCF_028274965.1 Natronomonas sp.
AACAGCGCGCTCGCGACGAGCGCCGGGAACAACAGCGGGACGGTGATCGTCCGGAAGACCGTCCTCCCGTCGGCGCCGAGATCGCGGGCTGCCTCGGGGAGCGCCCCGTCCAACTCGGCGTAGCGCGCGGCGATGAGGAAGGTGCTGAACGGGAGCACCCAAAAGAGGTGTCCGAGCGCGACCGGGACGATCCCGAACCCGATCCCGGCCCGATCTGCCGTGATCCCGATGCCGAGGGCGACGACGACGGTCGGGACGAAAAGCGGAAGCGCGATCGCGGCGCCGATCGCGCCCCGGATCGGCCCCGGGAGCCGGCTCCTGACGACGGTGTACGCGCCGGCCAGCCCGAGTGCGGTCCCGAAGACGGCGGCGAAGGCGCCGAGGGCGAGACTCGTGAGCATGCTCCGAACGAACCGCCGGTCGGCGAACACCTCGCCGTACCACCGCAGCGAGAAGGCCTCGATCGGAAGCGTGGGCTGTGCGGTCGGCGACAGCGAGAGGTACGCAACCGCGAGGATCGGCACATAAAAGAAACACAGCGTCGCGAGGACGACCGCGCCTGGGAACCGCCCGACGCCGCGGAACGCCGCCCGCCCGAGCCGTCTCACCATCGTTTCAGCTCACCCCGCACCCGCGGCAGGCGGAGCCCGACGGCGAACCCGGCGACGACGACACAGAGAAAGACGACCGAGAGGGCGGCTCCGAACCCGAAATCGAAGAACTCCCGGAACGCCTCGACGACGAGCGTTGCGATCATCACCTCGCCGGGGCCGCCGAGTATCTCCGGTGTCGTGAAGGCCCCGGCGATCCGGGCGTACACGACGATCGCGCCGGCCGCAGCCCCCGGTGCCGTCCGGGGGAGGATCACGTCGAGGACGACGCGGCCGCTCGTCGCCCCGAGGTCGCGGGCCGCCTCCATGAGTCGGGCGTCCAGCCGCTCCATCGAGACGTACAGCGTCAGTACGACGTACGGGAGATAGATATAAACGAAGCCGACGAACACCGACACGTCCGTAAAAAGGAGATCGAGCGGCTCGGAGACGACGCCGACCCACGCGAGGACGCGGTTGAGGAGGCCGCCGCGGGCCAGGATCCACACCCACGCGTAGTTCAACACGACGTAGTTCAGCCAAAGCGGCAGCGTCAACGCGACGAGCGTCGGCAGGCGATAGCGGGCCGGACAGCGGTGAGCGAGCCAGTACGTCACCGGGTACGCGACGGCGAGACAGACGGCGGTCACCGCCGCGCCCATGGCGAGTGAGTACGCGAGCGTGTCGCGGTACAGCGGCTCGCTCGCCCTGGCGTAGTTCTCCAGCGACAGCCCCGGCCCGACGCTCTCGACGAGCAAAACGGCGATCGGCACGACGCCCAAAAGCACCGCGAGCGACGCCGGCCCGGCGGCGATCAGGGCCTCCCGGACGCGCCGGGGGCGGTTACTCGTCGACATCGTCCAGTACGACGGCGCGATCGATCCGATACCGGACTGACTCGCCGGGCGTCAGCGCCGCGGCGGCGCCCGGGCCACCGTCGGCCGTCGGCCGCGCTTGCTCGCCCTCTCCGACCCCGCCGTCGTTCTCGCTTTCGGCGCCGGTCCGAGCGGACAGCCGCTCGCCGTCCGTGTCGATCGTCACCTGCCGGTAGAACCCCTTGTACGCGGTTTCCCGCACCGTCCCCGAGAACGGCCCGGAGCCGAGCGACACCGCCTCCGGGCGGACCACGACCGTCACCCGCTGGCCGACGGAGAGCTCCGTTGCTTCCGCGGCCGCGTCGATCGGTCCGATCGCCGTTTCGACCGTCGCCCGGTTGCCCTCGAGCGAGCGCACCTCGCCCCGGAAGGTCGCCGCGTCGCCGAGAAACTCCGCGACGAACCGCGTCCGGGGGCGCGTGTAGAGCCGATCCGGCGGCCCGACGTCGACGATCCGGCCCTCACACATTACGCCGATCCGGTCGGACATGCTCATGGCGCTTTCCTGGTCGTGGGTCACGTACAGAAACGCCGTCTCGGACTCCCGCTGGATGCGTTTGAGCTCCGTCCGCATCTCCTCGCGGAGGGCCCGATCGAGCGAGGAGAGCGGCTCGTCGAGCAGGAGGACGGCCGGATCGTTGACGAGCGCCCGCGCTAAGGCGACGCGCTGTTGTTGCCCGCCCGACAGCGCCGAGGGGTCCCGGTCGCCGAACCCGGGCAGCGACACCAACTCGAGTGCGTCCTCGACGCGGGTCCGCCGTGCCGCCCCGTCGACGCCGTCCCGAGCCAGCCCGTAGGCGACGTTCTCGGCGACGGTCATGTGCGGGAACAAAACGAGGTCCTGAAACACGATGTTCGTGTCCCGCGAGCGGGCCGGGGTGTCGGTCGCGTCCTCGCCGCCGATCAGGACCCGGCCCTCGTCGGGCCGCTCGAGCCCGGCGAGCATCCGCAGCGTCGTGGTCTTGCCGCACCCCGAGGGGCCGACCAGACCGAGAAACTCCGAGGCGCCGATCTCGAGGCTCACGCCGTCGACGGCCCGGACGCCGCCGTAGGCCTTCGAAAGATCGACCGCCTCGAGCGCCGCGGCCGCCGGGGTGCTCATCCGCTTTGGGTCTTCGCCTCGCTCCAGACGCGGCTGTACGTCTGGATCAGTTCCGGCGGCTTCGGTTCCTCGTAGATGAACTGGTCGGGGTCGTCGAGACCGAGCCGCGAGCGATCGATGTCCTGTTCCTCGAAGACGCGCTCGTTCGGCACGGCGATGTTGTTCGGCTCCATCAGCGAGCGGTAGCCCATCTCGCTTTGCCACTCCTCGATGAACGTGTGCGCGAGATCCGGGTTCTCAGCGTCGGCGCGGATGGTGTGTTGGATGAACCACGCCTTCGTCCCCTCCTCGGGGAACACCCGCTCGATCGGCAGCCCGTCGTCCTCCATCGCCTGGATGACGTAGTTCCAGACCGGCTGGACGCCGACCTGTTCGGTGCGGAGCAGCTGTTCGGACTCGCCGCCGTTGCCCCACAGGCCGTTCGTGTTCTCTAGACGGTCGGTCAGGTCCGCGCGGAGCGCGTCGGTGTCGACGGCGTCCGTGGAGGTGGGGTTCAGTTCCGCCCCGACGGCGGCGTTTCGGTACAGCACCTGCAGCCGCGCGTCGTCGCGCCCGCCGGCCAGCCCCGCGAGGTCGTCGTCCCAGAGGTCTCCGAGCGCCGTGACGTCGCGGTCGACGAGGTCGGTGTTGACCGCAAGCGGCGTCTGTCCGAAGCTCCGCGGAACGCCGTACACCTGGCCGTCGGTCTCGAAGTAGTCCTTTTTCAGGAAATCGAAGACGTCGTCGTAGGAGGGGATCCGATCGAGGTCCAGCGGCTGGATCAGGCCCTCGTCCATCGCCGGCTTCACCGCGTAGTTGCCGAGCGGCGCGATGTCGTAGTCCGCCCGCCCGGCCCGCAACTGCGAGAGTGTCTCGGCGGAGCCCTGGGCGGCCTGTCGCTCGACGGTCGCGTCGTGTCTGTTCTCGAACTCCTCGATGACGCCGTCGTTGTAGACGAACCCCCAATCGATGATCCGGAGGGTCCCCGAACCGCCGCCACCGCTTCCGGCCGTCGCGCCGCCGTTTCCGGAGCCCTCGCCCGAGCCGTCTCCCGAGCTGTTTCCGTTCCCGTTCCCGTTCCCGTCGGCATCGCCGCCGAGACAGCCGGCGGCTCCCACCCCGAGCGTGGCCCCGACGGCGCCCAAAAACGCACGACGTGACTCGCGTTCGCGCATACCGTTCTCTGGTGTGTGACCCATATAAATCGACGGAAAGCGACAACGAGCCCGGATCGCCGGAGGCGTTGTCCGCCCGTCCGGAGGCCGCCGAGGGAACGCCGCGGGGACCCCTCGGCGTCACCCCTCGGATCGGCTGTTCGTCCGCCAGGTGCCGAACCACGCGACCAGGCCGAACGGGATCGACAGGACGGCGATCGGAACGCCGAACAGCCACAGAAAGAAGGCCAGCGGCCCCGCGATCGAGCGCAGCAGCCAGCCGACAGCGCACAGCGACAGCCCGATAACGAGAAAGGCGCCGGCCGCCTTGACCGCACTCAGCGTTTTGCTGTCTCCCATCGTCCGCCCCGAGGCGACCGAGGGGTATAACGACTTGCAAAGCGCCCCGCCTCGGCCGCGCACGAAGCGACCGAACGGCGGACGACCCAGGGCCCGAAAGGCGCTCCCGATGACGCGGGTGTACGATGGCGCGGGTATATACCGACGCCCACACAACGCCCGTCCGTATGAGCGACAGGCCGGGCGGGACGAACGCGGGCGGCGAGGCCCCGGACGCCGAACCCGTCGTCGAGACCGACGAGGCGACGCTCACGGCGGACGCCGAACTCGAACGGACGCTCGGGCTCGCCGGCGGGCTCGCGATCGGCATCGGGACGATGATCGGCGCGGGCATCTTCGTTTTCCCGGGGCTCGCCGGCGGGCGGGTGGGGACCGCCGCGACGGTCTCGTTTACGATCGGCGGCGTCGTTGCGCTGCTCGTTGCGCTGCCGACCTCGGAGCTGGCGACGGCGATGCCGAAAAGCGGCGGCGGCTACTACTTCGTCTCGCGGGGGCTCGGAACGCTGCCCGGCACCGTCATCGGGCTCTCGCTTTGGTTCGGGCTCGTCTTCGCGACGGCGTTTTACCTCGTCGGCCTGGGCTTTTACGCGCTGGACGCCCTCGCCGAGGTCGGCGTCACGGTCGCGGCGAGTCCGGGCGCGCTCGTCTCCGCGATCGCCGTCCTCGCGGGGATCGGCTTCACCCTGTTGAACCTCACGGGGACGGAGAACGCGGCGAAGCTCCAAAACGGGATCGTCGCCCTGCTGTTGTCGATGCTCGTAGCCTTCCTCGGGTTCGGGCTCCTCGAGGCGTTCGGGGTCGTCGACGCCGGCACGCCGCCGGGGGAGGCCGCGAACGTCTGGGAGGTCGTTCCGATCATGTCCGTCGCCGCGTTGGTGTTCACCTCGTATCTGGGGTTCGCACAGGTCGCCACCGTCGCCGGCGAGATGAAATCGCCCGGACGGAACCTCCCGCTCGCGATGATCGGCTCGGTGCTCATCGTCACGGTGCTGTACGTGTTGACGATCTTCGTCGCCACGGACGTCTTCACGCAGAACCGTCTCTTGGAGGCGGGCGAAACGGCGATGGTCGAGGTCGGCCGGCAGCTGCTCGGGCCGCCGGGGGCGTTGGTGATAGTCGTCGGCGGCCTGCTCGCGACGATGTCGTCGGCGAACGCGTCGATACTGAGCACGTCCCGGGCCATCTACGGCGTCTCGAGGGACGCGCTCTTGCCCGGGTGGGCCAGCCGGATCAACCTGCGGTACGGGACGCCGCACGTCGCCCTCGGGATGGCCGGCGGCCCGATCGTCGTGCTCGCGGCCACCAGACAGGTCCAGTTGCTCGCCGAGGTGGCGTCGTTTCTCCACCTGATCATGTACGGGCTGATGTGCGTTGCGCTGTTGGCGATCCGGCGGGACCGCCCCGAGTGGTACGATCCCGACTTCGTCGTGCCCGGCGGCCCGGTGGTCCCGGTGTTCGGGGCGCTTGCGAGTTTCGGCCTGATCGCGTTCATGCAGCCGACGTCGATCGCGGTGGGTGCGGCCGTCATCGTCGCCACCGCGGGGTGGTACTTCTATTACGCCCGCGACATCACGCTCAGAGGGGCACTGTAACATGGCACGCGTACTCGTTCCCGTCGCGGTGCTCGACGGCGGGACCGTCTCGCCCGGCCTGATGAGCCTGCTCGGAACCGTCGACGTCACCGTGCTCGGCTACCACGAACTGCCCGAACAGACGCCGCCCGATCAGGCCCGCCTCCAGTACGAGGAGCGCGCGACGGACGCCCTGGAGGACCTCCGCGAGGAGTTCGAGACAGCCGGCGGCGCGGCCGAGCACCGGCTCGTGTTCACGCGGGACCGCGAACAGACGATCGCCCGGATCGCCGAGGAGACCGACGCCGACGCCTTCGCGATCTCGGGGATGACCGGAGACGTCGATCGACTGCTCGTGTCGCTGTCCGACGGCGTTGCGACCGAGCGCGTCCTCTCGTTCGTCGCGGCCCTCATCGGCGGCCGGGAAATCGGCGTGACCCTGTTTCTCGCCGGCGACGAGTCGGGCCAGCGCCGCCTCGAGGACGCCGCCGAACGGCTCCGGGGCGACGGGATCGACGTCCGGACCGAGTTCGTCCCGGACGATCCCGCCTTCGAGGCGCTGATGGACGTCCTCCCGGGCCACGACGCCGTCGTCGTGGGCGAGAACGCGCCGTCGCTGCGCTCGCTCGTCTTCGGGAGCGAGTCCGAGCGGCTCGCCTCCGCCTCGGTCGGCCCGGTGTTGGTCGTTCGGGGCGGCGAGTCCTCTTCGGAGTGAGGGCAGCGCCCCGAAGGCGCCGAATCAGACGGCGATGGCGGCGTCGACGACGACGAGCAGGACGAACCCGACGAGAAAGGCTGCGGTCGCGGCGTCGGCGTACCCGTGGCCGTGGCTCGACGGCACCATCTCCCGGAGGACGACGGCGAGCATCGCGCCGGCGGCGAACCCGGCGGCGACCGGGAAGAGACCCTGTGCGACCGCGACGAGCCCGAACCCGAACACCGACGCAAGCACCTGCGGAACGGCGCCCGAAAGCGTCGTGTACGCGAGCACCCTCGGGGCCGAGACGCCCGATTGGCTCACGGGCACCGCAAAGGCGAAGCCGTCCGGCACGTTCTGGAGGCCGATCACGACCGCGAGCACGAACGCGACGTCCTCGAGCCCCGAGGCGAAGGCGATCCCCATCGCCAGACCCTCGGGGGCGTTGTGCAGCGTGATCGCCCCGCCGATGAGCAGCGCCCGCCGGAGGCGGTCGTCCACGGTCGGGGTTCCGCCCTCGGCTCCGCCGTGGCCCCGCCACCGCCGGTACTCGCCGTGGACGTGCGGGATGATCCGGTTTCCGGCCAAGAGCCCGAAGCCGCCGGCGAAGACGCCGAGCATCACCTCGACGAGCGAGCCCTGTTCGGTCCCCGGGATGATCAGCCCGAACACCGACGCCGCGATCATGATGCCGCCGGCCAGCCCGAGCGCGGCGTCGTACACGCGGTGGCTGACGCGCGCGCCGAGCAACACCGGCACCGCGCCGAGTCCCGTGATCACCCCCGCGATCGTCGTCACCGCGAGCATCGTCCCGAACTGGGCCATGCTCGGACCCCTCGGGGGATGCAAACAAAAAGGTACACCGAAGCCGCCGGCTCCGGAGCCGACCGACCGCATCGAAACCCGGCGTCGCGGCGGGACGAGGGGCGAAGGGGGCGAAGCGAAGCGAACCGGGACAGGGCGGAGCCGGCCCCCGCCTCGCCCTCGTCGGATTGGGGTCTCCTCGAGGATTACTCGTCCTCGGCGGTCGGCGCGCCGCGTCGCTCGAAGACGGCCTCGGCGAGCGTGTCCTTGTGCCCCTCGTTCGGTCCCCCGGCGATCGTGAGCAGCTTCGCGTCCCGCAGGTACCGCTCGACGTCGTGTTCGGTCGTGTACCCCATGCCGCCGTGGAGCTGCACCGCGTCGTTCGCGTTGTCGACCGCGGCCTGCGTCGCCGCGATCTTCGCCATGCTGAACTCGCGGGTGACGTCGCCGCCCCGGTCGGCGCGCTCGGCGGCCCGAAGCGTCAACAGCCGCGCGCTGTCGGCGCGTTCGGCCATCTCGCCGACGGTCCAGCCGACGCCCTGGAACTCGCCGATCGACTGGTCGTACTGCTCTCGGGCGCTCGTGTAGGCGACCGCGTCCTCCAGGGCGGCGCGCGCGATCCCGACGCCCCGGGCGGGGACGTTCAGGCCGGTCCGCAACTCGCCGCGCTGGACGTACCCTTCGCCCTCGGGGCCGAGGAGACGATCGGCGGGAACGCGGGCGTCCGAAAGCGAGACGCGGGGCGATCTGACGCTGTTGGCCCCGAGGGTCTCCCAGACGGTCTCGACGTCGAACGCCGCGGTCGGGACGAGAAACGCGCTGACGTTGTGCGGCGATCTCTCCTCCGGCCCGGTCTTTGCGTACGTCAGGACGACGTCGGCCTCGAAGAAGTTCGTCACCCACTGTTTGTGGCCGTTCAGGACCCACCCGTCGCCGCGTCGCTCGGCCGTGGTCTCCATGTTCAGCTTGTCGCTGCCGGCGTCGGCCTCGCTCAACCCGAGCGCGCCGACGGTCTCGAAGGCCGCCATCTCGGGGAGGAACCGCTCGCGCTGTTCGTCGCTCCCGAAGCGCTCGATGGCCTCGGCGACGCCGAGGTGCAGTCCGACGGCGCTGGCGGCGGCCATCAGGGACGCCGAGAGCTCCTCGATCGCCACGGCGAGTTCGACGAGCCCCGCGCCGCGCCCGCCGTACGCCTCCGGGATCGTCAGCCCGGTCAGCCGCCGCTCGCCGAGTTCGGCGAGAGCCTCCGTTGGGTACGTGCCCTCGGCGTCGAGGTCGTTGGCCCGCGGTTCGATCTCGGCGTTCGCAAACGCCCGGACCTCTTCGCGGAGTTCGCGTTGGTCCTCGGTCAGGTGAAACGGCATACACGACCGACGCGACGCCCGGACACTTAACATCACGACACGCGGCCGAGGGCGAAACCGAGAGAAAACGGAACGAGACGGGACGACGAGGGCGGAGGCGGGGATCGTGCCGTCTCCCGATCCCTCCGGGGACCGCGCGGTTCGCCTACGCCAACTCGAAGACGTGGACCGGCCACTCGGCCTCGTAGGAGAGGTCGAAGGCGGGGTCGATGCCGGCCGCCTCTGGGTCTCTGACACGGAGTTCGACGCGGTCGCCGATGGCGACGTCCGCGAGGGCGGCGTCGACGCGGCCCGTGAGGCGGGCCGAGGAGTCGAGTTCGACCACAGCGACGGTGACCGGCGCCAGGTGCTCGAACGCCGAGGGGGGTCGGTTGACCGACGTGTACGAGACCACCTCGCCGGTCTTCGGCTGCTCCGAGAGCGAAACCGCCCGGCCGCCGCAGCTATAACAGGCGGTGCGGGGCGGCAACATGTGTTCGTCGCACTCCGTACACCGGGCGGCGACCAGTCGGCCCTCGGACAGCGCACCGAAGAAGCCGGGGAGCGTGAACGGAGAGTCGGCGGTGATGTCGTCCGGTGCGAGCGGTCCCGTCGTCGTGGGGTCTGGGTCTGTCATCGGTGAAGTGGGTTCGGGTCTGGGTTTTGCTCGTCGGTCATCGCGTCGTCAGGACGTGGGCCGCGGTGTGGGCGTCGGCCACGCCGCCCTCGTTGATCAACAGTGCGGTGTCGGCGTCGGCCACCTGCCGGGCGCCGGCCCGACCGGTGAGCTGTTCGTGGGCTTCGATCGCCTGCAACAGCCCGGTCGCCCCGATGGGGTGACCGCGGGCTTTCAGCCCGCCGCTCGTGTTGATCCGAACGTCGGTCCAGCCGGCCGATCGGTCCGCGGGGTCTGTGACGGTTTCGGTCCCGCGGCCCTCAGGGGCGAACCCGGCGGCCTCGGCCAACAGCGCCTCGCAGACGGTGAAGGCGTCGTGGACCTCCGCGACGTCGACGTCAGAGGCGCCGATGCCGGCGTCCTCGTAGGCGGCCGTGGCGGCGACGTCGGCCCCCTCGACGTACGTGAGGTCCCGCTCGGCGACGGCGAGGTTGTTGGCCGCCGAGCCGACGCCAGCCACCCGGACCGCGTCGGTGCACTCCGAGAGATCCTCGGCCACCTCGTTGTTGGCGACGACGACGGCCGCGGCGCCGTCGGTGACCGGCGCACAGTCGTACAGCTTCAGCGGCGGCGCCACGTCGGGCGCCTCCATGACCGTCCCGAGGTCGACCGCCTGCTGGAACATCGCCCGCGGGTTGTCGGCCGCGTTCCGGTGGTTCTTGACGGCGATGCGGGCCAAATCCTCCTCGGTCGCGTCGGTCTCGTGGAGGTACCGCCGCGCGAGCAGGGCGTAGGTGGCGGGCGCGGTGATCCCGGAGCGCTGCTCTAAGGCCCGCTCGAAGGCGGCGCCCAGGGCGTTCGTGGCCCCCTCGGTGCCGCCGGCGGTCATCTTCTCGACGCCGCAGGCCAACACCGCGTCGTGGACGCCCGCCCGGACGTCCCTGACCGCGTTCTTAAGCGCGAGCGCGCCGGCGGCCGCACAGGCCTCGACGCGCTCGGCGGGAACGTTTCGCAGGCCGGCCCACTCGGCCATGAGCGTCCCCTGCATGATCTGGTTTTCGTACCGTTCGGACTGGGCCCCGACGTAGAGCCCATCGACGACGTCGGCCGGGTCGGGCAGCCCCGCGAACGCCTCGGCCAGTGCCTTCGAGAACAGGTCGCGGCCGGGAAGGTCCGTCTCGCCGAGCGGCGAGGACCCGACCGCGATGAGATGCGCCGTGGACATCCTGTGGTATTGGTCGAGTACCGGTATTAGTCTTTGCGGGGCGCTCCGCCCAGAGAAAACGCCGGACGGCTGTCTCTCGAACCGCGGCACGGTCGAAGGCGGACAGCCAGGGGAGTAGCGGCCTCAGTCCTCAGTTGTCGGACACGACGGTGCGCTCGCCCTCGTCGTCGTCGCCCTCGTACTCGTAGACGACGTCCTCGTCCTCGTCGGCGGCCGCCTGGTGGGAGCCGTCGCAGTGGGGTTTGTTCGCCGAGAGGCCGCACTGACAGACGGCGACGGTCCCGCCCTGATCGGCCAGTTCGTCCTCGTCGATGACGTACGGTCCCTCCTTGTCGTGCGTAATTTTGCGTGTCACATCGCCATTGTGGGTACGGATACCAATAACGGTTCGGTGACATTCGTGTCACCTAAAACGGCGTCAGGTCGCTCACCGAGGTTCGAACGGTCGGCGGTCAAACCGTGGGCGGAAGCCGGCGGCGACGGCGGAGACATGAGTTGGGGTTATATGCTCGGGGGCTGTTGTACCGGTGAGTACGATGTCAGACCCCGAAACGAGCCTGAGCGCACCGGAGTTGACCGAAGACGACCTCCTGCGGATCGACGACCCCCGCTTCGGGACCGACACCGTCGCGATCGTGACCGGCGCGGCCTCGGGGATCGGCCAGGCGACCGCCGCCGCGTTAGCTGTCAACGGCCTGACCGTCGTCGGGGCCGACATCGACGCCGAGGGGCTCGCCGAGACCGACGACATCGTCGAACGGCTCGGCGCGGACGGGGCGTACCACGGCGTCGAGACCGACCTGACGAGCGACGACGACGTGGAGGCCGTCGTCGCGGCGGCCGCCGAGGAGGGGCAACTGCGCTACGTCGCCAACATCGCGGGGATGCAACACATCGCCTCCATCGCGGAGTTCCCCATGGAGAAGTACGACCTGCTGACCGACGTCATGCTGCGGTCGCCGTTCAAGATGGCCCAGGCGGCGATCCCCCACATCGAGGCGACCGACGACGGCGTCGGCGCGATCGGGAACATGTCGTCGATCCACGGTCACTACGCGACGAAGGACAAGCCGGCCTACATCACCGCCAAGCACGGCCTGACCGGGCTGACGAGGGCGATCGCCGCAGAGGGCAACGGCACCCTCCGGGGGTTCTCGGTCAGCGTCGGCTACGTGCTCACGCCGCTGATGGTCAACCAGATCGAGGACACGGCCGCAGAGCGGGGGATCTCCGAGGACGAGGTGATCGAGGACGTCATGCTCGGGCAGGCCCGGACGAAGGAGATGATGGCGCCCGCGGACGTGGCGAACCTCTTCACGTTCGGCTTTTCCGGGCACGCAAAGCACCTCAACGGCGCGGACCTCCTCTTCGACGGCGGGTACACGCACACCTACGAGTGAACCGCGACGGGTGCGAGCGCGATCGATTCCGAGCCGGACGCGCTCGCCGCGTATCACTTATGTCGGGGTGATCTGTACACCCCGTATGGAACGACCTCGGAAACCGCGGGCGTTCGGTCGGTGTCGGTGTCAGGATCGGGATCGCGCGGACGCCCCGCTGCTCGCCGATCCGGTGTCGCAGTATCGGACGCTCTCACGCGAACGATGAGCGACGGGTCGGGGTCCGACTCGGACACACGGCCGCTCGGTGCGAAGGCGTACGACGAGCCGTCGGTGTTCACCCCGGAGTCGCTGCTGGCGGAAGCGCGCCGACAGAAGGGGCTGTCTGAGACGTCGGTCCCGGACGTCTGCGTCCTCGACCCCGACGGCGACATCGTGCGACATCTCGTCGAGACCGACCGGGCGACCGTCGATCCGGCGTGGCCGGGGTACCACACCGACCTCTACCGGTTCGAACGCGGCGGGGAGACGTTCGGCATCGTCGGCCGCGCGGTCGGCGCCCCGTTTGCGGTGCTGGTCGCCGAGCAGCTCTTCGCCGCCGGGTGTGAGTTCCTCGTCAGCGTCACCTCCGCCGGCCAGGTCCGACAGCGCGACGACCCGCCGTATTTCGTCCTCATCGAGCGGGCGCTCCGCGACGAGGGGACGAGTCGCCACTACCGCGACCCCGGAGCCGACGCGGCGCTCGATACCGACCTCCGGAACCGGATCGAACCCGAATGCTCCTCGGCGTCCCGGCCGGTCTACACCGGGGCGACGTGGACGACCGACGCCCCGTTCCGGGAGACCGAAACGGCGATACAGCGGGCGCGCTCGGAGGGCGTCCTCGCCGTCGAGATGGAGGCGGCCGCGCTGTACACCTTCGCCGCCGTCCGGGATCACCCCGTCGCGTGTTTCGCACACGTGACGAACCGCATGGGACGGGCCGAAGAGGACTTCGAGAAGGGACGCGCCAACGGCAGCCGGGACGCCCTAGAGATCGTCGACATAGCCGCCGCCGGCTGGCGATCGATGGGGTGAGTTCCGCGCCGTTGTCGCGCCGACCGCCGACACAAACTACTTGTTAACAGTACGCGTTCGTAGGGTATGGACGACCGGCGCGCGTTCCTCTCGGCCGTCGGCGCGTGCGTGGCGACCGGCGTGGCCGGGTGCGCCGACGAGGAGCCCTCCGCAGAGCGACGGCCCTCGGACTCCGGGTCCGATCCGGCGTCGGGAGGGGACTCCGAGACACCCTCCGGTCCTGAGACGGCGGTCGAACAGTGGCTGACCGCGATCGACGAGAACGACCTCAAGCGGGCGAACGAGCGGATGCACCCGGAGTCGGTCGGCTACCCGATCGAGGAACAGCGCGCCGTCCCGCGCATCGCCGAGATAGACGAACGGCCGCTCGGAGAGGGCCTCCGGGACGTGTACGACGCCGAAAGCGTCTCCCCGGAGGCGCTCATCGATGAGTGGAAACGGGACACGGGCGTCGACCCCGACGAGCACGCCTCCGTCTACGTGGACTTCGAGGGCGACGGTGAGATATACTACCCGACGACGAGAGACAGCGGCGCGAAGTGGAAGGTCTGGGGCGGCTGAACGGGACGGCGACGAACACTGCGGAACGCCAGGCTAGGGGCTCCGGGACGGTGTCTGTCAGTCCTTCGGTTCGATCTTCCCCGCGTACGTCTGGAACTCGATCGTGCCGTCGGGGATGTAGAACGTGTCCGTGCAGAACTCGTAGTCGTTGTCCGGCGTGTCGCCGTGCCACAGGAGGTACGCGAAGTCGTCGTCGACGATCGTGTCGTCCACCT
>NZ_JAQCNO010000003.1 GCF_028274965.1 Natronomonas sp.
TGGGTTCGGGCGTTCCGACCGTTCGTCCAGTGCGTCTTCGCGGTCGGGGAAATACGAACACGCCGTCAGCGGGCCGTATCGGGCCGTTTCACGCCGCTTGGCCCCGGATAAACAAAGAAGTAATTATAAGAACGATGAATCCGAACCGACGGGTATGACATACACGTGCAGAAACTGCAAACGGACGTTTACGAGCGAACTCCAGTACGAACTCCACCGCGACACCTGTTCGGCTGACGCGTTGGTCTGCGAACGGTGCGGCGAGCAGTTCTCCGAGCGCCAGGCGACGCGGGACGGCTGGCACTACGCCTGTCCCACCGACGGCTGTGAGGGCTCGGGACGCGGCGAGGACCTCCACCCGGTACACGAGTTCAGCGTCGCCGTCGACACGCGGTAGCGCCGGATCCCATTTGAGTCGCCGGCGGGCGAGCGGCGGATCGGACAGGAAAACTGTCCGCCGTTCTCGTAGCCGAGCCACGGCCCGGATTTTAATAACAGCCCCCCGTGGCCCTGGACGTGATCGAAGTCCGCGGGCTGCGCAAGGAGTACGGCGCGTTCGTCGCCGTCGAGGACAGCAGTTTCACCGTCGATCGCGGCGAGGTGTTCGGCATCATCGGCCCGAACGGAGCCGGCAAGACGACCACGTTAAAAAGCCTGGCCGGGCTCTTGGAACCGACCGAGGGGTCCGTCGAGGTGTCCGGCGAGCCGGCGGACGCCCGCGAGACGCGGCGGCGCCTCGGGTTTTTGCCCGAGGAATCGCCGTTGTACGAGGAGATGACGGCGGTCTCGTATCTGGAGTTCTTCGCGGACCTCTACGACGTCCCGGACGACGTCGCGACGACGCGCATCCACGACGCGCTCGATCGGCTCGAACTCGAACACCGGCGGCGCGCGATCGGCGACATGTCCAAGGGGATGAAACGGAAGGTCGCCATCGCCCGCTCGCTTGTCAACGACCCCGACGTCCTCGTGTACGACGAGCCGGCATCGGGGCTCGACCCCCTGACGACGAACTACATCATCGAGTTCACGAAGGAACTCGCCGCGGAGGGCCGAACGATCGTCTTCTCGGCGCACAACCTCTATCACGTCGAGGAGGTCTGCGACCGCGTCGCGATAATGAACGAGGGGCGGATCGTCGCCGAGGGCGCCCTCGGCGACCTCCGGGATCGGTACGGAGCGACGGAGTACCGCGTCTTCACCACCGTCGAGGTGCCGGGCGCGAGCGCCGAGGGCGACCGGTACCGCCGCGTCGTCGAGAGCATGGCCGACGTCGAGTCGGTCCGGAAGGCGGCGGTGGAAAACGGCGGGGCGATCGACGACATCCGGACCGTCGAGCCGACGCTCGAGGGCCTCTTCTTGGATCTCGCGGACTCGGAGGGACGCGGCCACAGTGACAGCGAGGCGACGGAGGCCTGATGCGCCCGAAGACGCTCCTCCGGATCGCACGGTGGGAAGCGACGAAGGGGTTCGGCGGCCTCGACAGGGGCGCCGTCGCCGTCGGGGTCGCGGCCGTCGCGTTCGTCCTCGCGGTCGGCGTGGTTGGCGTGGTCGGCGGCGTCGCGATCGAAGACGGCATCTACCGCGTCGGCGTCGAGGAGGACAGCGACCTCTACGGGCCGGTCGCCGACGACCCCGCCTTCGCCGCCGTCGAGCCGAACCCCGAGGCGATCGACGGCGGCGGACTGGCGGCCGGGGGCCGGTACGACCTGTACGTCGAGGACCGGCCGGGCGGGGCGCGGCTCTATCTCGCCGAATCTGGCGGCGAACCGACAGAGAAGAGCCGCGCCGCCCTCGCCGCGCTCAGGGGGTCGATCGACCGGTACAACGACCGCCGGCTGTCGGCCGAGGACAACGCCTCCGCCGCCTTTCCCGTGACCGTGACGGTCCGGTACGTCGAACGCGGCGGAAGCGAGGTCGTCGCCGCCGGGGACGCCGGGGACGCCTCGGGAGCCGACGATGGCGACTCGACGACGGACGGGGGTGCGGGCGGAACAGACGGGTCCAGCGGCGGGGGAGCCACCGGGAGCGACGGGGGGACCACCGGGACCGACACCGAGACCACCCAAGGGGCGACCGGCGGGGACACAGAGGGCCCGATCGGCGCGCCGTCGCTCGGGGCGTTCGACCTCTTCGGGACGGCGGGCACCACCGGCACCCCCTCGGACATACAGCCGCCGTTCCCGTTTCAGTCGCTCGTCCTCGCGTTCCTGTTCGTGCTGCCGCTGAACTTCCTCATACAGGCGTACGGCAGTTCGATGCTGTCCGAGCGCCTCGGGCGGCGCGGCGAGTTGCTGCTCGTCGCGCCGGTCGGCCGCGCCGACATCGTGTTCGGCAAGACGCTGCCGTACGCCGCGGCGTCGGTCTCGATAACCGTCGCGATCGTCGCCGGGCTGCGTCTCCTCGGCGGGGAGGCCGGGCTGTTGTCGGTGCTCGCGGTCGCGCCGCTGACGCTTCTGTTCCTGGCGACGACGTTTCTCGGGTCGCTCTTCGCCCGGTCGTTCAAGGAGCTCACGTTCGTGACCGTCACGATCACGACGCTTCTGACGACCTACGCGTTCGTGCCGGCCATCTTCGCCGAGACCAGCGCGGTCGCGTTCGTCTCGCCGCTGACGCTCGCGATCAAGGACCTCACCGGGACGGCGGTCACGCCCGGACAGTTCGCCTTCGCGCTCGGGCCGCCGACGCTCGTCGGGGCGATCTGTTTCTTCTTCGGGCTCGGGCTGTACCGCGAGGAGGATCTGTTCACCCAGCGGGCGATCCAGCACAAGGCCTTAGACGCGCTCGCAGAGCGGATCCGCCGCCCCCGGAGCGTCGCCGCGGTCGTCGTCCTGTTGGTGCCGTTCGTCTTCGTCGCCGAGCTGTTCGCCGTTGCGCTCCTGTTCGCGCTGCCGGTCGCCGTGTCGATCCCGCTCGTGTTCGCCGTCATCGCCGTCATCGAGGAGCTCGCAAAGGGGCTGCCGATCTACGCGGGGTTCGCCCACGACAGGTACGGGCGGACGCTGCCCGTGAGCCTCGCCGTCGGGGCCGCTGCGGGGATCGGCTTTTTTCTCGCAGAGAAGCTCACCCTCGCGGTTCAGTTGGTCGGACTCCCCGGGTCGCCGGTCGCCGACGCCGCCTTCCAGACCGGCTTCGGTGCGCCGACGCCGGGCGTGATCGCGCTGTTGGCGTTCGCCCCGCTCGCGCTGCACGTCGCAACGTCGACGGTGACGGCCGCGGGCGCCAGCCGGGGCCGCTCGACGTTCGTCCTCGGGCTGTGTTCGGCCGTCCTCGTCCACGTCGCGTACAACGCCGCGGTGGTGAGTCGCGTTGTCTAGAGCCGCCATCGCGCGCCGGGAGCTCGGATCGCTGTCCCGCGAGAAGACGATCGTCCTCGCGTTGCTCATCCAGTTGGTCATCGCGGGCTTCTCGTCGTTTCTCGTCGTCGGGCTGACCTCGCTGTACGACCCCGGCGCGGCCGAGGGCGACGTCGTCGTCGGCGTCACCGGCGAGGAGGCCGACAGGCTGCTCGCGGCCGCCGAGCCGGTCGACGGGCTCGACGCGCGGCCCTACGACCCCGCCGACGCCGAGGCGGCCTTCGACAGAAACGAGATCCAGGCGATCGCCGCCGTCGAGCGCCGCGGCGGTCGGATCGCCGTCACCGTCGACGCCCCCCAGACGAGCCTCCAGAAGACGCTCGTCGTCGTCCAGCTGCGGGCGGCCCTAGAGGAGCTCGAACGAACCGAGCGCTCCGCCCGGAGCGAGCACCTCTCGTTCCAGCCGGTGTCGGTGTCGGTGCCGGCGTCGGTCGACGCCAGCCCGTACTTCGGCTTCTCGTACGCCGTGTTGCTCCCGCTGTTGGTGTTTCTGCCGGTGTTCATCGGCGGGGCCGTCGTCGTCGACTCGCTCACCGAGGAGATCGAACGCGGCACGCTCGAGCTCCTGCGTGTCGCGCCGACCTCGCTCACCGAGATCGTCGAGGGGAAAGCCGGCGTGCTCGCCGCGCTCGCGCCGATTCAGGTCGCGCTGTGGGTACTCCTGTTGGGGCTCAACGAGATCGCGGTCGCGAACGTCCCGGCGATACTGGCGTTCACAACGGCGCTTTCGGTCGTCGCCGTCGTCTTCGCGGCGGGGCTCGCGCTCGCGGTCCCCGTCCGGCAGCGCGCGCAGTTGAGCTACTCGCTCGGGATGCTCGCGGCCTTTGCGGCCGCCGCCCTGCTGCCGGAACACCCCGCGACGACGGTTGCGCTGCTCGCGATCGACAGCGCGACGCCGACGACGTACGCCCACCTCGGCGCGACCGTCGTCGCCGCGATCGGGGCCGCGGCGATCCTCCGGGTGCAGCTGGCCGCCGTCGACGCCGAATCGCTCGGGTAGTTTTTTGCGCCGGCCCGTCGTGTGGCGGGCATGGAGTACACCACGCTCGGCACGAGCGGCATCGAGGTGTCGCGGATCTGTCTCGGCTGTATGAGCTTCGGCGACCCGGAGTGGCGCGAGTGGGTCAGAGGCGAGTCCTTCGGCCACGAACTCGTCGAGCGGGCCCGCGAGTTGGGCATCAACTTCTTCGACACCGCCAACATGTACTCGCTCGGTGAGAGCGAGCGGATCCTCGGCGACGCCCTGGAGGGCCACCGCGAGGAGTCGGTGATCGCGACGAAGGTGTTCTTCCCGATGCGCGAGGAGGACCCGAACTCCGGGGGGCTCTCCCGGAAGACGATCGAACAGGAACTCGAAAACTCCCTCGATCGCCTCGGGGTCGACACGGTCGATCTCTACCAGACGCACCGCTGGGACTACGACACCCCGATCGAAACCACGCTCGGCGCGTTGGACGACGCCGTTCGCCGCGGGCAGGTCAGACACGTCGGCGCGTCGTCGATGTGGGCCCACCAACTCGCGGCGGCGTTGGGGACCAGCGATCAGGAGGGGCTCGAACGGTTCGCGACGATGCAGAACCACTACAACCTCGTCTACCGCGAGGAGGAGCGCGAAACCCTCCCGCTGTGTCAACGGGAAGGGATCGGCGTGATACCCTGGAGCCCGATGGCGCGGGGGTACCTCACCCGCCCCCACGAGGAGTTCGAGGCGACGACGCGGGGCGAGAGCGACGACTACGCCCACGAACACCCCTACGCCGACAACGGCGGCCGGGAGATCAACGAGCGCGTCGCGGAGCTGGCCGCCGATCACGGCGCCTCGATGGCACAGATCGCGCTCGCGTGGCTCCTGCACAAGGAGTGGGTCGACGCGCCGATCATCGGCGCCTCGAAGATCGAGCACCTAGAGGACGCGGTCGAGGCCCTCGAGATCGACCTCTCGGATCGCGACATGGAGTACTTGGAAGAGCCCTACGGGCCGGTTCCGGTCTCCGGACACGAGTGAGCGCGCCTCGGGTGGGTCTCGGTGGGCGGTCGCGCCCGGAGTCGCCGCGTCCGAAGGACACTATCCGATCGAGCCCCTTCGGTCGGTATGGAGCTGTTTTGGCACCGCCGCGACCCCCGAACGGTGGACAACGCCGGACTGGCCGCGGCCGCACGCAGCGGAACGGTCGTGCCGGTGTTCGTCTACGACGCCGACCTGCTCGGAACGCTCGGCGACCGACAGCGCGTCTTCTACCTCCGGGCAGTAAAGCGCCTCGAGGCCCGGTACCGCGAACTCGGCAGCGACCTCGTCGTCCGCTCCGGCGCGCCCGACGAGGCGCTCGTCGACCTCGCCGAGGAGTACGACGCGGAGACGGTGTTCTACAACGAACACTACCGGGCGGCGCGGCGGAACCGACAGCGCCGCGTCGACGCGGCGCTGTCGGACGACGGCGTCGGAACCGATCGTCGGACGGACCTCGTCTTGGTCGATCCCGGGCGTCTCGAGCGGTCCTACCCGAACCACAGCCAGTTCCACAACGACTGGGAAGCCGTCCCCAAGCGGGGCCCCTACGAGGAGCCCCCGGCGGACGCCCTCGCGTCGGTCGGCGACGGCAAGACCGTCCCGGAGCCCGACGCCGACATCGATCTGCCGGCGGCCGGATACCGGGCCGCGCGCGATCGGTTCGACGGCTTTCTCGACCGCGGGATCACCTCGTACAACGACACCCGCGACGACCTCGCGCGGGCCGTCGAGGCCCCGACGCGGGCGGTCTCGCGGATGTCGCCCTACCTCGCGACCGGCGCGATCGGGATCCGAGAGCTGTGGAGCGACGCGGGCGAGGTCTACGACGCCGTCTCGGGCGGCGAGCGCCGCAACGTCGACAAGTACCGCTACGAGCTCTCTTGGCGCGAACAGCAGTACCACCTGCTGTACTACAACCCGGATCTCGCCGTCTCGAACTACAAGGAGTTCCCGAACGAGATCGCCTGGCGCGAGGCCGACGAGGACTTCGAGGCCTGGAAGCGCGGCGAGACCGGGTACCCCCTCGTCGACGCCGGGATGCGCCAGCTGAACGAGGAGGGGTACATTCATAACCGGCCGCGGCAGGTGGTCGCGAGCTTTCTCACGAAACACCTCCTCGTCGACTGGCGAAAGGGCGCGCGTTACTTCACCGAACAGCTGATCGATCACGACTACGCATCGAACCACGGCGGCTGGCAGTGGACCGCCTCGACGGGCACCGACTCCGTCGACGTCCGGATCTTCGATCCGGTGAGCCAGGCCTCGAAGTACGACGACGGCGCGGCGTTCATCCGCGAGTACGTCCCGGAGTTGCGCGAGGCGCCGACGGAGCGGATCATCGAGTGGCCGACGCTCTCGGACGGCGAACGCGAGGCCGTCGCCCCGGAGTACCCCCACCCGATCGTCGACCGTAACGAGGGCTACGAGCGCGCCCAGCGGGTCTTCGAGGAGGCCCTCGGCAAGCGCTGAACCGCGGCGTGTCGCCGCGCGTCGGGCCTTCGTCTTACCGTCTGTTGAAGTCGCTGGCAGCGCTATCAGGGGCATGGAGTTCAGGCCGGACCTCGAGGGGCGCACGGCACTCGTCACGGGCAGCGCAAAGCGCGTCGGCAGGGAGCTACTGTTGTCGATCGCCGAGTGTGGCGCCGACGTCGCCGTCCACTACCACACGAGCGACGCGGCGGCGGCCGAGACCGCCGAAGCCGCCCGCGAGCACGGCGTCGAGGCGACGACCGTCCAGGGGGACGTCACCGACCCCGAGTCCGTCGACGCGCTGTTCGGCGCCGTCGAGTCCGAGCTCGGCGGCGTCGACGTCCTCGTCAACAACGTCGGCGATTTCGACGCGAGACACTGGGCGGACATCGAGTGGGCGTCCTGGCGCAACGTCGTCGAGACGACCTTCTACGGGACGGTGCTGTGCTCGCGCCGCGCCCTCGCCGGGATGGCCGAACGCGGGTGGGGCCGGATCGTCAACATCGGGTTCGCCGACAGCGACCGGATGCACGCCGCCCCGGTGAACTTCCCGTACTTCGTCGCCAAGACCGGCGTTCTCATGTTCACCCGGATGCTCGCGGCCGACACCGCCGACGCGGGCATAACGGTCAACGCGGTCTCGCCGTTCGCCGTCGAGAACACCGAGGCCGGCGTCGAGGAGTTCCCGCGGGGGCGTCCGGCCGCCTTCGAGGACGTCGCTGCGCCGCTTCGGTTCTTCCTGAGCGACGCGGCCGCGTACGTGAGCGGCGAGAACGTCGCCGTCGACGGGGGGCGACTGCCGGAGTCGTGAACCACGTCCCTGACGACGCGCTCGAGGCGATCGACGCCTTCGGCGAGGGACTGCTCCGCGGGAGCCCGCGGCCGGTCAGAGAGCGGCTCCGGTCGGACCTCCGGCTTCGGATCGACCCGATCGAACGCGACGACGGAGGTGGAGACGGCGACGGACCCCGAGGGGTCGCGCGCTGTCGGTTCGAGACCGAACACACACGGGCGCCGCCGCGGCTCCGCGATCGGGGGTCGTTCGTGTGTACCGTCGTCGACAACGTCGAGAGCCGCCTCGAACCCTGGGGGCTCGACCCGCCGCCGGCCTACGAGTACGCCGGCACCGTCGAGGGGTGGCACCGCTACGAGGGACGCCTCGAACGCCCGTGATCGTCGGTTGGAGCCGGAGCCAGAACCGCCGACCGACGGGCCTTTCCGCCCGCCCGCCGTCCTCACGGTATGCCGACCGTCAGCGACACGTACATCGAGAACCGCCAGCAGGTACAGCCGACCCACACCAACAACCACGCCTCGGCGCACGGGGGCAACGTCGTCAAGTGGATGGACGAGGTCGGCGCGATGTCGGCGATGCGCTTTGCCGGCGGCCCCTGCGTCACCGCCAAGATCAACGACCTCGATTTCAAGCGGCCGGTCCCGCAGGGCGAGATCTGCGTCATCGAGTCGTATGTGTACGCTGCCGGCCGGACGAGCGTCCGCGTCCGGCTCCGGGCGTTCCGCGAGTCTCCCCACACGGGCGACCGCGAGGAGACCACCGACTCGTACTTCGTGTTCGTCGCCGTCGACGAGGAGGGCACGCCGGTCTCGGTCCCGGAGCTACGCGTCGAGACGGAGCGGTGTCGGGAACTGCGGGACGTCGCGCTGGCCGAAGAGCCGACCGAGTGAGCCGGCTTCGGAGGGTCAAAAAGGCGTGTCGGGCGCGTCGCGGGTTACTTTTGATCGGCGTTCGGCGCGTTCCGCTTGAGGCTCTCGATGCCGTCGCGGACCGCACTCCGAATCGTGTAGCCCTCGCCGCCGTCCAGCAGGATGTTCCCGTTGCGGTGTCGCAGCCGCCAGCGGTACTCGCCGGCCGCGTCGTGGTACATTTTCGATCCGGGCAGAGTCGGGGGGATCGCTCTCTCGTACCTATCAGTGTGAGACGCAGCGGTTGGCATCGGCTGGGACGCTCTGTGCGACTCGTTGTCGGGACGGGAATAAAGAACCGAAAACCGCGAACCCGCTTAGACCGTCCGTTCCGCGAGGACGGAGGTTCGCTCCTCGCCGACCCAGACGACGCGGATGGTGTCGCCGCCGTTTACGACGGCATCACCGCTGAGGTTCACTTCGTCACCGGCCCGGAACTGCCCACCGTACGGAGGGTTCCCGATGGCTGTGGTGTTGACCTCGTCGCCGCCGGAGGTGACGCGGATCTCGACGGTGTTCTGATCGTTGAACGTGTCGCCGCCGCCGTGGGCGATCGTGACGCTGTTCGTCGTGTTATCCGTGATCGAGATCTGTGCGTTCGGAGCGGTCTGTTGGACCTGATCGCCGAGTCCGAGCACGAACGTCCCGATGACGGCCGCGAGAATGACCGTGATCGCGACCATCAGAATGACCCCGATAACGGGCGAAACGGCTCGGTCGTCGTCCGCATCGAATAGTGTGTTGAGTGTCATGGTTTCACCCGCAGTCCGAGCCCGATTGTCGACAGCGAGTACACAGGCACTCGACTGCGTTATCTATCGGTAGGTGCTCAGCACTTAATACGGTGGTCATCGGTTCAGCGTTCGATTCGCGCCGCAAAGTCGCGTTGCGGCCGGTGAGGACAAGAGAGGGAACAGGTGGGCGGAGTGTGGCCAGGAGCCGATCGCACTGGGCACGTTTTTTATATCATCCGGCCGTGAGTGTGTGATACGATGCCACGAGCAAGCGTCGTCGGGGCCGGCATGACGGAGTTCGGACCCCACGACAAGACACTCTCGGAGCTGTTCGCCGAGGCCGCCCTCCCGGCGATGGCGGACGCGGGCGTCGAGCGGGGCGACGTCGACGCCCTCTTCGTCGGGAACACCCTCGGCGGCACGACCGAAAACGACACCCACCTCGGGCCGAAGCTCGCGAGCCACGTCGGGCTCGCCGGGGTTCCAACCCAGCGCTTCGAGGACGCGTGTGCGACCTCGAGCAACGCGTTCAAACACGCCGTCCGGGCCGTCGAGTCGGGGCCTCACGATGTCGTCCTCGTCGGCGGCGTCGAGCGCTGTACGCCCGAGACCGGCCTCGACACGCCCGAGATGACGAAGGCGTTCGTCAGCGCCGCCGACCGCCAGTACGAACAGCCGGCGGGCATCACGTTTCCGGGCGTGTTCGGGCTGTTGACGAAACGGCACATGCACGAGTACGGGACGACCGAGGAACAACTCGCACGCGTCGCGGTCAAGAACCACGCGAACGGGACGCTGAACCCCCGGGCGCACTTCGGCAAGGAGACCGACGTCGAGTCGGTGCTCGACTCGCCGCTCGTCGCCGATCCGTTCCGGCTGATGGACTGTTGTCCCTTCTCGGACGGCGCCTCGGCGGTCGTCGTCGCGAGCGAGGCGTTTGCGGACTCCTTCGACGCGCCGGTGGACGTGACCGGGATCGGCCACGCGACCGACATCGTCCCCATCGCGGACAAAGAGCGGCTGACGGCGACGCACTCCGCCCGCGAGGCGGCGAGTCAGGCCTACGAGGAGGCCGAGATCGGGGCCGACGACGTGGACTTCTGCGAACTCCACGACTGCTTTACCGGCGCGGAGGTGCTCGCAACGGAGGCGCTCGGCTTCTTCGCCGACGGCGAGGGCGGCCCGGCGGCCGAGGCGGGGCGGACCGAACTCGACGGCGAGATCCCGATCAACCCGAGCGGCGGCCTCAAGGCCAAGGGCCACCCGATCGGCGCGACGGGGACCGCCCAGATCGTCGAGTTGACCGAGCAGATCCGCGGCGAGGTCGGCTCGCGACAGGTCCCCGAGGCGACGACAGGGTTGGCGCACAACCTCGGCGGCGACACCGCAACGACGCTCGTCACCGTCATGGAGGCCCGAACATGAGCGAGAGCGATCCGGCCGTCGATCGGTTCCTCGAGGGCTCGGACGCGGGGCTGACGCACACCGCTTGGAAGCGGGCGCTCCGCGAGGACGTCCTGTTGGGCGAGGCGTGCGCCGACTGCGGCCACCGAAGCGGCGCGCCCAGAGCGGCCTGCGTCCGGTGCGGCAGCCGCGAGTTGGAGCCGATCGCGCTGCCGACGAGCGGGGAGGTGATCACCGAGACGACGATCGCGGTGCCGCCGGAGGGCTTCGACGGGCCCCACACCGTCGCCATCGTCGAACTCGACGCCGCGCGGATCATGGCGGGCGTCGAGGAAAGCGTCGACATCGGCGATTCGGTCGAACTCGTCGGCGTCCTCGAGCGGGACGACGAGCCGGGGCCGCTGTTCGGCTGACCGCCGCGATGCTGCCCGCCTCGGGTGCGCTCAGGCGATGTCCCGGTCGTGGTCCGCCCAGTGCGGCTCCCTGAGCGCCTTCTTGTCGACCTTCCCGTAGGGGGTCGTCGGGAGCGCGTCGACGAACTCGGTGCTTTTGGGCTTCTTGTAGTCGGCGAGTCGCTCGTCAGCGAACGATCGGACGTCCTCGGCCGTGAGGTCCGCCCCGGCCTCCGGCACCACGACGGCGTGGACGGCCTCGCCCCAGTCGTCGTCCGGAACGCCGATGACGGCGACGTCTCTGACGTCCGGATGCGTCATCAGTTTGTCCTCGACGTTCGTCGTGTACACGTTCAGCCCGCCGGTAATGATCATGTCGCTGTCGCGATCGAGGTGGTAGACGTACCCCTCCTCGTCCATCCGGCCGATGTCGCCGGTCCTGATCCACCCGTCGACGACGGTGGCCGCCGTCTTTTCTGGCAGGCCGTGGTACCCGGTCATCCGGTAGGGGGCCCTGAGGAGGATCTCGCCCTCCTCGCCGGGCGGCAGCGCGGCCGTGTCCGTCCGGTCCTCGAGAGAGGCGATCCGGACGTCGGCCATCGCGGTCGCCCGGCCACAGGAGTCGAGTTTCTCGCCGGCCTCGGTGGTGTGGTCGTGTTTGGGGAGCGTCGTCCCGATGTTCGGGATCTCGCTTTGGCCGTACAGCTGGATGAAGACCTGCCCGAAGGCCTCGAGGGCCTCCTCGAGGCGGTCGCTGGCGATCGGCGCGCCGCCGTAGACGAGCGTCTCGAGCGAGGAGACGTCCGTCGCCGACAGCCGCTCGTGGTCCAACACGCGGTATATCATCGTCGGGACCATCCAGGACCACGTTATGTCGTTGTCCTCGACCGCCCGGAGGAACGCCTCCGGGTCGAACCCCTGGGTGATGTGCGCGTGCGCCCCCCGGATCATCCCCGCCGAAAGCGCGTAGCCCGCCGAGTGCGGCAGCGGCGTCGTCAACAACAGCCGTTCGTTCGGCCGGATGTCGAGTTCGAGCACGTGGGCGAGCAGGCAGATCGCGAGGCCGTACTGCGTGTGTTTTGCGCCCTTCGGTTTGCCGGTCGTGCCGCCGGTGTACTGAAACAGCGCGACGTCGTCCGGGTCGACCTCGACGTCCGGGGCGCTGCCGAGGTGCGCCTCGATGCGCCGGGAGGCCGCGATCGCTCCCTCGGGCGCCGAGTCCCCGAAGACGACGACGTCCTCTACGGTCGGTATCTCCTCGGCGAGGTCACTCGCGGTCCCGAGAAAGCCCTCGTCGACGACGAGGACCTTCGAGCCCGAGTCGGAGGCGATGTGTTCGTACTCCTCGCGCGTCAGCATGTCGTTCATCGCGACCTTGACGTACCCACCGCGGACGCAGGCGAGGTCCGCGACGACGTAGCCGAGCCGGTTCGACATCATCAGGCCGACCCGATCGCCCGGCCGGAGGCCCATCTCCGAGAGGGCGCTTGCGAGCGCGCCGGCGCGCTCCCAGGCCTCCCCGTAGCTGATCGATTCGCCCTCGAACGTCGCAAGCGCGTTCGACTCGTAGGTCCGGCAGGCGCGGCCGAGAAGCGTCTGCACCGTCGGAACGTCCGTCGCGAGCGGAGCGGTCGCGTCCATGTCGGGGGCGCTCGCCGCAGCGACATAAAACCGCGGCGATCGGAGGCGCCGACCCGACCGCCGCGAGACCGGTGTGTTCACAAGCGCCGACACACAGAGGGGACGTATGTTACAGCGCGTTCACCACATCGCCTTTGTCGTGGCCGACCTCGACGCCGCGGCGGCGCAGTTCGAGGAGACGCTCGGGCTCGATCTGTACACCCGAGAAACGATGTCGGAGGACTACCACCTCGAGGTCGCCGTCTACGAACTCGACGGCGTGCTGTTGGAGTTGATCACGCCGACGCGATCGGAGGGGTGGATACACGAGCACCTCTCGGAGAACGGGGAGGGGTTCTTCCACATGGCTTTCGAGGTTGAGGACATAGAGCGCGCGATCGAGTCGTTCCGGGAGCGCGGCGTCGGCGTCGACGGGCCGAATCAGGGGCTGGATTGGCTCGTCGGGACGCTCGACGACGCGGAGACGATCGCGCCGATGCAGGTCGTCGAGGACGGGTAGCTCAGGCGTACTCGAGGAGCGCCAGGCTGAGCCGCGGCACGTACGCGACGACGAACAGCCCCACGAGCAGTATCACGTAGTAGGGTGCGGACTTCCGGAACACGTCGACAACGTCGGCGCCGGAGATGTCGGCGGAGAGGTACACCGAGAGCCCCAGCGGCGGCGTCAACAGCCCGACCATGAGCGCGTAGACGGTAACGACGCCGACGTGGATCGGGTTGTACCCGACCGACGTCAGCGGGGGCACGATGACCGGCGTCACCATGACGAGCGCGGCGAGGGGGTCGAGAAAGAGCCCCAGAAACAGCAACAGCAGAACCGTCAGAAACAGCACGACAGCGGGCGTCTCGGAGATCCCGAAGAGGATGTTCGCGAACTGCTGGTCGATCCCCTCGACCGAGAGGACCCACGCGAAGAGCCCGGCGGCCGCCAGGATGAGCAGGATCGTCCCCGTCGTCCGAACCGCCTCGATGGAGGCCGACCAGACGTACTCGACGTTGAGGATGCGGTAGAACACCGCGTTGATAAAGGCGATGTAGATCACGGTGACGGCGGCCGCCTCGGTCGGGCTGAAGTACCCGCCGAGCATGCCGGCGATCAGGACGACCGGCGTGAGCAGCGCCGGCGTCGCGATCAGGAACGACCGGCCGGCCTTCGAGAGCGACGCCCGCTCGTCGTTCCGCGGGAACCCGCGCCGGCGGGCGATGATCGCGGTACCGATCATCAACAGCAGGCCGGTGAGGATCGCCGGAAGCGCGCCCGCCAACAGCAACTGAAGCACCGACACCTCCGCGATGATGCCGAAGAGGATCAGCGGAATGCTCGGTGGGAACAGCGGGCCGATCGTCGCCGATGCGCTCGTCAGCGCGGCCGAGTAGCCGTCGTCGTAGCCGCTCTCGGACATCGTTTCGATCAGGACGCGGCCGACGCCGCCGATGTCGGCCAGCGCCGACCCCGATATGCCCGAAAAGACGATGCTCGTGAGGACGTTCACCTGCGCGAGCCCGCCGGTCAGGTGGCCGACGACGCTGTCGGCGAAATCGAAGATCCGCTCGGTCACGTCGCCGTGGTTCATCAGCGAGCCGACGAAGATGAAAATCGGGACCGCAAGCAGCGTGAACGAGTCGACCGTCCGGAGCATCCGCTGGATCGGAAACGAGAGCGGCTGACCGAACACGAAAAGCGCGTAGTACGTGGCCGGAAGGCCCAACGCGGCGTAGACCGGCACCCGGAGCAAGGCGAGCGCGACGAACGCGAGGATGACGAGTATCCCGTCGCTGATCACGGCGAGTCACCCTCGCTCGTCGTCGATCGAACCCCGAGTTCCCCGAGAAGCTCCGCGAGGTACGCACCCGCAAGCATCCCGAATCCGACGACGGGCGCGAGGTAGTACAGCGGTATCGGGATCGCGATGCTCGGCGCCGTCGAGTCCCAGAACTGCTGCATCGCGAAGACCGACCCGACGATCAACACGGCGCAAAACGCGATGTTGAACGCGAGCACGACGATCCGGTTGTACCGCCCGAAGCGCTCGGGGAGCCGGTTCATGAGGAAGTCGATCCGTATGTGTCGGTCCTCGCGGGCCAATGCACCGGCGAGCAGAAACGCGAGCCAGACGCCGACGAGTTGCGCGAGCGTCTGTAGCCCGCCGACCCGAACCCCAGTGTTCCGCGTCACGACCGCGGCCATGATCAGACCGACGATAGCGAGCAGGCCCGCGGCTGCTGCGGTGTAGGGGACGCGCCTGGTGAGCGTGTCGTAGCGCGACGGGGACGGTGGCGGGGACGAGGACATCGGCGGGCGGAGCTACCGGTACTCGCCGCCGTGGATCGTCTCGATCGTCTCGATGAAGTCGGGGAACTGCTCGCGGATGCGCGATCTGACCTGCGTCCGGAAGGCGTCCATGTCGAGGTCCTCCGGCGGGATGATCTCCCCGCCCTCGTTGCGGACCGCCTCGCGGTGGCCCTCGATGTTCTCTTGGATCAGATCGGTCGCCCGCGGCTGGATCTCCTCGACGGCGTCGTAGAAGGTCTGCTGTGTCTCCTCGTCGAAGCCCTGCCAGAGGTCCTCGTTGAGGATGATCGCAAGCGGCGTGTGCATGTGGTTCGTTTCGAGCACGTAGTCGGTGTTCTCGTGGATGCCGGAGCTGACGATGATGTTGTAGGGGTTCTCCTGTCCGTCGATCGATCCGGTCGCAAGGGCCTGTGGCACCTCCGAGAAGTCGATCTCGGTCGTCTGTGCGCCGAGGCCGACGGCCGTCTCCTCGTAGATGCCGATGGGGACCGCGCGGAGCAGTTTCTCCCCGAGTTCCTGGGGGTTGGTGGCCGGGTCACCGGTGACCGTCACGCGCCGCGTTCCCTGGACGACCGATCCGATCGAGCGGATGTTCGCCTCGCTTGCGAGGTTCTCGATGACCTCCTGGACCGCCTCGGAGTTCGTCGGATTGGTCGCCTCGTATATGTCCTCGTAGGGGTTGTCGGGGTCGTACATGTACGGCGCGTCGAACACCTGCGCCGGCGGGTACTGCGTCCCCGTCAGCGCGTACGGGATGACGTACATGTCGAGTCCGCCGGTCGAGACGTTCTCGATCGACTCGATCTGGCCGCCGAGTTCGCTGTTCCGGAACGCCTCGATCTCGATCTCGCCGCCGGTCTCCTCCTCGACGACCTCCCCGAGCCAAGCGGCTGCATCGCCGTGAACGGAGCCCTCGGCGGCGGGGGAGTTCGCCTGCAGCGTGACGGTTTCGTCCTCGGACGTTCCGCTTCCGGCGCACCCGGCGAGGCTGATCGTCGCGGCGGCGCCGGCGGCGGTGAGGAACCCACGGCGCGAGGGTCGTCGGGTCAAGGCTTCTGTCTCTCGGCTTGATCGGCGTGTCATGCTCGTTGCTTTTATGCCACAAATATATATTTACCCCATTTCGTCCACGGAAATACATTATGAATACGACGCGACATTGCCCGATAGAACCGACTGTTCG
>NZ_JAQCNO010000021.1 GCF_028274965.1 Natronomonas sp.
TCAACTTCGCCGACATCATGCAGCGCCGCGGCGACTACCAGGGCGGCCCCGAACCGCCGTACGTTCCGGGGATGGAGGTCGCCGGCGTGATCGACGCCGTCGGTGCGGGCGTGGGTCGGGACGTCGGCGAGGAGGTCGTCTCGCTACTGGGCGGCGGTGGCTACGCCGAGTACGCCGTCGCCGACGCGAGGGGGCTCTTGGAGATCCCGGCGGGGCTCGGCTTCGAGGAGGCCGCGGGGTTCCCGGTCCAGTGGCTGACGGCGCACAACTGCCTACACGAGTGGGGCGGCCTCGAGGCGGGCGAGACCGTCCTCGTCCACGCGGCGGCGGGCGGCGTCGGGAGCGCGGCGGTCCAGTTGGCCGACGAGGCGGGGGCGACGGTGATCGGCACCGCCTCGACGCCGGAGAAGCTCTCGATGGCCGCGTCGCTCGGGGCCGATCACGGGATCCGGTACACCGAGGAGGACTTCGTCGATCGGGTCGCGGACGTCACCGACGGCGAGGGCGTCGATCTCGTTCTCGACGGGGTCGGCGGCGAGACGACGGACGACAGCCTCGACGCGCTGTCGCCGTTCGGCCGGATGGTCTCCTTCGGGGCCGCCTCCGGCAGCCCGGGGCGGCCGAACACCGCCGACCTCCTCTTCGGCAACAAGCGCGTGATCGGCTATCACCTTGGTCGGGCGATGGAGGCGGTCCCGGCCCGCGTGATGGGCGCGATCCCGGAGCTGACCGAGTTGCTCGGCTCGGGCTCTCTCGAGGTGCGGGTCGGACACAGCTTCGAGTTGGCCGACGCCGCCGACGCACACCGCTTCATCGAGGAGCGAAAGTCCAGCGGCAAGGTCGTGTTGGTTCCCTGAGCCGCCGGGGGCGATCACGCGTCGCGTCTGGCGGAACACAGAAACGTCTCGGTCCGGGAGACGGCGTGCTCGATCGTCAGGCCGGCGTCGGCGAACGCCGACACGGCGTGTCCGAGGCCGTGTCGCTCGGCGCGGGGGGGACCGCCACCGCCCGCGCCGTTGCGGTCCCAATCAACGGTGACGACGCGGCCGCCGGGACGGAGGACGCGGCGTATCTCGGCGACCGCCTCGGACCCCGAGAACTCGTGGTAGGTCATCGTGCTGAACACGCAATCGAGCGATCCGTCCTCAAAAGGGAGGTCGGCGATCTCGGCCGTGACCGGCCGAACGTTGTCGGGCATGCCCCGGTCGGCGTACAGATCGTGCATCTCCGGTTGCACGTCGACGGCGTGGACGAGCCGGGCCCGCTCGGCGACCGGATCGGTGTAGAACCCGGTGCCGCTGCCGAGGTCGGCCAGTTCCTCGTCGGAGGCGGGGGCGACGAGCGAGAGGAGCTCCTCACTCGAGCACCACCGGTACCGGCTCACGTCCGTGAGTCGGTCGGCGCGGTCGGGGTCGAACGTGTGAAATCCCATACCCGACGAACGGCGGGCGGCGGTATAACGGTGGCTGCTCGGGCGTCGCCGGGGGCTACGGGAGCGGGTCGATGCGCCCGCGTCGGCCATCGAGGATCCTAAAGCGCTCGTCGCGTCTGAGTTCGAGCCACCGGAGCAGTCGCTCTGCCCACCGGAGCTTCCTCGATTTCTCCGGCGTGACGGCGTCGTCGTCGAAGTCCCACCCCGGGAAGACGAGTTCGTCGGCCCCGCACGCGTCGGCCAGAAACGCCGCGCGGTCGCCGTCGGTGAACCCGCCCGGGTTGCACACCGGCGGCGTCGGCGCCGCCTGCGTCGTCGGGAGCACCGAAGCGGTGTCGAACGCCGGGACGTAGCGGTCGATCGCGGCCGCGTTGTCGCCGTGCGCGTGGACGGCGACCGGGACGCCCGCGTCGGTCAGGGCCACCGCCGTGTCGGGCGTCTTGTCCAGATCGGTCACCATGCAGTCGACGGCGACCCCGTGTTCCGAGCAGACGGCCGCGGCCCCGGAGGCGGCGACGACGCGGTCGGCCCGGTCGGCGAGGTCTAACTCCGCCCGGAGCGTCGGTGCCGCACCGCAGACGGCGACCGTTCCGCCGAACTCGAGATCGTCGACGGCGAGGGGGTCGCCACCGTCGTCGGCGACGAGCGCGCGTAGGCGGTCGCGGACCCGCTCGTCGCCGGCCCGGTCGTATCCGAACTCCGAGAGGATCGCCGCGTAGACCGGTTCCCACTCGTCGTATAGCATGGCCACTACCGGGTGTGAAGATTGGACCCGAAGCGCACCAAGGTACCCCTACCCGGATGTGCCCTTCGGGCTTCCGTGCCGACGTATTCCTGCATTTGGCATAAGCTTTCTTGTACCGTACGGTGTGCGTCGGTCACGCGTCAGACCCGCCGAACCCCGAACACAACCGGCGCACGTCGGCCGCGAGTTCCGGGGCGTCCTCCCGGAGCGTCTCCGAGAGCGTCCGGAAGGCCGATTCGGTGCCGACGAGGAGGGCTCCGTCGCCGCGATAAACGTCCACGCCGGCGGTTTCGGCCGCCTCGAAGAGCGCGTCGGTCAGCCCGCCGGCCCGGAGTTCGACGGCGTGTGTCATGACCGATCGGTCCCCGCCGTCCGCCCCGAGTCGGTCGGCGCGACGGGCGAACTCCCGGTCGGTCGCCACGTCGAGTTCCTCGAGGTTGTCCGTCCGGGTCCTGTCGGCGGTGAACTCGTGGCCAACCAAGGCGGCGTCCCGCGTTTCGGCGACGTCGTGGGTCCGGACGACGTGGGCTCCGCGCTCGACCGCCATCGACGTCGCGGCGAGCGACACCGGCAGCGCCTCCGCCGTGTCGCGCCCCGCGATCTGTCGGAGGAAGTTCTTCCGGTTGATGGAGACGAGGATCGGCCGACCGTAGCCCCGGAACTCCCGGAGACGATCGAACGTCTCGCGGTCGTCGTCGATCGTCTTCGCCTCGGACCACCCGCCGAAGGCCGGATCGACGATCGTCTTGTCGGTGAAGCCGTTCCGCGCGAGGGCGTCGTAGATGTCGTCGACGTCCTCGATCGCGCCGGGGCGTTCGAGGTCCGGCGGCGAGGCCATCTTCGAGACGGCCACGTCGTAGTCGGCGCAGACGGCCGGCATCTCGGGGTCGGCGAACCCGCAGATGTCGTTGACCATACCGAACCCGGCGTCGAGGGCCGCGGCGGCGACCTCGTGGTACCGCGTCTCGATCGACCAGACCGCGTCTCCGGACGTGGATTCGAGCGTCTCGATCGCCGTTTCGAGCCGTTCGAGTTCGCCCTCCGCCGAGAGCACCTCGAACTTCTTGTTGGCCGACTCTAGGCCGACGTCGACGATGTCGGCGCCCTCGCCGATCAGTTCCTCGTCGACGTACGCCGCCGCCTCGCCCGGGTCGTCGAAGACGCTCGGGTCGTACGGCGACTCCTTCGAGACGTTCAGTACCCCCATGATCCGGGGCGGATGCTCGTCGCCGATCTTCAGTCCGGCCGCGTCTACCGTTCGCATACCGTCCGTTCGAGCCCCCGGGCGTAAAGCCGACCGATACCGGCACGCTACCGACGGACGGACGCTCTTATACCGGCGGCTCCCGAACCGCCGCACGATGTCGAGTGTCGCAGTCGCGGTCGTCGGTGCCGAAACGCCCGGCAACATCGGCACGATCGCCCGCTCGATGAAGAACTTCGGGCTCTCGGAGCTGCTTCTCGTCGACCCCCCGGAGCTCGATCCGGCGGGCGAGGCCTACGGGTTCGCCGGCCACGCCCGCGAGGACGTCCTGCCGAACGCCGAGTCCGTGTCGCTGGATCACCTCGTCGAGAACTTCTACACCGTCGCCACGACGGCGACGACGAACCAGGACGCGAGGAAACACGTCCGGTACCCGTTCGTCGAACCCGCCGATCTCGCCGACGAGCTCGAGGGGCTCGACGCGGACGTCTGTCTCGTGTTCGGCCGCGAGCGGATCGGGCTGACGAACGAGGAGCTGGCGCGCTTCGATCGGGTCTGTTCGATCCCCGCCGACGGGGCCTACCCCGTGTTGAACCTCGCACAGGCGGCGACGATCGTCCTCTACGAGCTCCGGGGGCTGACCGTCGGGGAGACCCAACACCCCGAGCAATCGCACGAACGCGCCGACGAACGCGAGATCGAGGGGCTCTACTCGACGTTCGACGGGTACCTACGGAGTGTGGGTCACCCGGTCGAAAAGCGCGACAAGACCGAGCGGCTCTTCCGGCGGCTCGTCGGGCGGGCACACCCCACGGGGCGGGAAGCCCGGACGCTTCGCGGCGTCCTCCGCCGGGGGGCGATGCGGGCCGAGAGCGACCGAACACCGGACGGAGACGAGGCGGCGGGCGGGGACGGCGACGACGGCCAAAACGGAGGCGGAGCCGAAGGTTGAACAGAAAACAGAAACGGAGTCGGGGACGGACCGACTGACGACCGAACGGACGAGTATCCCCTGTGGGGGCGGATCTGCGGTCGGGGTCAGCTCCGCTCGCCGATCTCCTCGCGAAGCAACTCGGAGACGACCTCGCCGTCTGCCTTCCCCCGGAGCGCGCCCATGCACTCGCCCATGAGCGCCGAGAAGGCCCCCATCCCCTCCGATTCGACCTGTTCGCCGTTGCGCTCGACGACCTCGCGGACGGTCTCGCGGACGGCTTCGCGGTCGACGCCGGCGAGGCCGGCGGACTCGATCGCCTCCGGGACCGAGAGGCCCGGATCGGCGGCGAGTTCGCTCAACACCGGCGCGATCCCCTCCTTTGCGAGATCGCCGCGCTCGACGGCCTCCAGCGTGTTGAGCAGCGCCGACCCGGTGAGCTCTCCAACGGGAACGTCGTCGCGCCGCAGTTCGGTCAGCGTCGATTCGAGCGTGCCGGCCGCGGTGGTGGGGTCGACGCCGCGCTCGACCGCGCGCTCGAAGATCGTCATGTGGCGGCCGTACGCGACCTGTTCGGCGAGCCCCGAATCGAGGCCGAGTTCCGAGCGGTACCGCTCGACGCGCTCGGTGAGCAGCTCCGGCGGGTCGATCTCGGAGGGGTCGGGCGCCACCGGCGGGACGTCCGTCTCGGGGTACATCCGGGCGGCGCCGGGCAGCGGGCGGAGGTACCGCGAGGTGCCGTCCTCGTTCGCGCCGCGGGTCTCCTCGGGAACGCCCTCGGTGGCCGCCTCGGCCCGGTCGGCGACGGCCTCGATCGCCGTCTCGGCGACCGCCGCCTCGGCCGCGACGAGAGCGACCGCATCGGACCCGTCGGCGTCGACCGCGGCCCGCAACGACTCGACCTCCGAGGCGGTGACGCCGTAGGCCGGCAGTTCGTCGGTGTGGAATATCCCGCCCGCGCCGTGTCGCGTAGCGTGATCGGAAAGTTCCGTCCCGAGCCGTCGGTCCGGCTGGATCTCCCGGCCGACGAGCCCGTCGAACCCCTCCAGTCTGATCGCCCGGACCGCGTCCGCGCCGGCGATGACGCCGCTGTCGGTCTCCTCGAAGACCGCCGTCACGTCGATCGGATCCGCGACCGACGCGTCGTTCGCCCGCAGTTCCGCGGCGATATCGAGCAGTTCGACCTGTCTTGCGACCTCGCCCTCGACGAGGTCGTCGATGTCCTCGAGGCTCTGGACGCCCTTCATCTCGACGCGGGCCCCCTCCTCGATGGAGACGTTGACGTCCTGTCGGATCGTTCCCAGCCCGCGTTTGACCCTGCCGGTCGAGCGGAGCATCATCCCGATCCGCTCGGCCGCCTCGCGGGCCTGTCGGGGCGTCCGGATGTCCGGTTCGGTGCCGATCTCGACGAGCGGAATCCCGAGTCGGTCGAGCCCGTAGGTGACGCCGTCGTCGCGCTCCTCGATCCGGGCCGCCGACTCCTCCTCGAGGAGCATGTCGGCGATGCCGACCGAACCGTCCTCGGTCTCGATCTTGCCGTCGGTCGCGACGAGCGTAGAGCGCTGAAACCCGGAGGTGTTGGAGCCATCGACGACGATCTTCCGCATGACGTGGGCCCGATCGACGACCGTACAGTCCAACAGCGCCGCGATCTCGAGGGCCGTCTCGAGGGCCTCCCCGTCGAGTCTGCGCGGCGGTTCGTCGTCCTCCTCGACGAGACAGGTGGTGTCGAAGGCGAGGTACCGAAACTCCCGGTCGACGCGGGACTCCTCGAGGGCCGCGTCGTCGAGTTCGCCGAGTTCGGACTTCGTGGGGTGGAGATAGCGGGTGAACGACCGGGTCGACGCCGACGGCTCCCTGCGCTCTGTCGGGCAGTTACAGAAGAGTTTGGTCTCCGTGTCGAGCTGTTGGTGGATCTCCAGCCCGGCGACGAGACCGAGGGCCTCGTAATCGTGACTCATTACGCGCCGCTGGGGGGCCGACGGTCAAAAAAGGCACCATCCCGCGGTCGGAAGGGGCGGAGCGGTCGCGGCGCGTGGCGCGTGGTGGTGTGATACGGTATAATGCGGTGTAGTTATTCGAACTCGGCGTTGTCCAGGGCCGCCCGTAGCACCATCCCCAGCGCCAGGTGCTGGCGGGCCGCCGCCGCCACGTCCGCCTTCGCTTCGGCGCCGTCCGCCAGCGTGTACTCTTTGGTCTTGACCAACTCCCGCTGTTCGAGGACGCCCTCGTCGCAGAGATCGTGCAGCCGCGGGTAGAC
>NZ_JAQCNO010000032.1 GCF_028274965.1 Natronomonas sp.
GCCCTCGTGGATCTCCGGTCGACGCACGACGCCGAGGGGCGGGCCGGTCTGATAAGCGGCGGTCGCTCCGGCGAGGTCGGCGATCCCGTCGAGCACGGCATCCTCGACCCCGCGGCGGTCAAACGCGAGGCCGTCGAGTCCGCGACCGAGGCCGCGACGATGATCGCCCGCATCGACGACGTGATCTCCGCGGAGTAGGCGGTCGGACGGCCCGCGTCGGGCCCGATCCGTTTTAATTGCCCTCTCGGTTTCGGTTTCGGTTTCTGGCCCGGGATCGGCTTCTTCGCTCCGATCGTTCGGTTCGCGCTCCCAGAGCGACGCGACCGCCGGGGTCGGTCCGGAATCGGCCAGAAGGCGTATACCTCCCTCGACACCCGTATACAGTATGGAACGAAGACAGTACGTAGGTGGCCTCGGTGCAGCGGTCCTGACTGGAACGCTCGCCGGCTGCGCCGGCGCCGGAACGGACGATGACGACGGTGGTACGGCGGACGACGATACCACGGGAAGCGGCGACGGATCGGAGACGGGGCTGCTCTCGACGAGCGTCACGGACCAGCCGAACGACATCGGCGACTTCGAGTCGCTCGTCGTCTCGCTCGACGGGATCTGGGTCAAACCGGAGGGAACCGAGGACGAGGAGGACGACGCGGACGACGCGGACGACGGCGGAACCGAGGACGGCGAGACGGCCGGCAACGAGACGCAGACCGACCCCGACGACGGAGAGACGGCCGGCAACGAGACGCAGACCGACCCCGAGGAGGAACCCGACGACGAGGAAGCCGACGACGAGGACGAAGAGGAGGCCGACGAAGGATCTGGACGCCGGTACATCGAGTTCGAGGAGCCGCAGGACGCGGATCTCGTCGGGCTCCAGGGCGACGAGTCCCAGTTCGTCGACGAGACGGAACTGGAGGTCGGCGACTACCAGTTCCTGCAGTTGGACGTCGCCGACACGACGGGGATCTTGGCGGCGAGCGGCGAGGAGGCCGACGTCGAGACCCCCGGTAACGCGCCGCTGCAGTTCAAGCAGGCCTTCGAGATCCGCCCGGACGAGCGGACGCGCTTCATCGCCGACTTCGCGCCGTTCCGGATCGGGCCGCCGGACTCGACGCGCTACCGGATCCGACCGGTTGCGAGCGGAACGCAGGTCATCTACGGCGACGGCGAGGGCGACACCGAAGACGACGGCGAGGACGATAGCACCGACGACAGCGGCACGAACAGCACCGACACCGACAGCAACGGCGACGCAGACAACCAAACCCGAACCGACGACGGGGACGGGGCCGGCGCCAACAGCACCGAGAACTGACGCCCTCTCCGGGCCGACGGTCGATCCGAGCGGTGTCTGGCCGTCGGCCGGGGAGCGCCGGTCGCGTCTCACCGATGGCGGCGAGGCGTGCGAGCAACGCCGGGAGTTATTACGGACGGATCCGACGTTCGGCGTATGTTCGACAGAGACGACCTCTACACGAACTCGCTGCACGCCGGACAGGAGGCCGACCCGACGACGGGGGCCCGCGCGCCGCCGATCTACCAGACGACGTCCTACGAGTTCGAGGACGCCGAGCACGCCGCGAAGCTCTTCGGACTCGAGGAGCCGGGGAACATCTACTCGCGGATCATGAACCCGACGAACGCGGTGCTCGAAGAGCGGCTTGCGACCCTCGAGGGCGGCGTGGCCGCCGTCGCCACCGCCTCGGGGATGGCGTCGTTCGATCTGGCGACGTTCGTGCTCGCAAGCGCCGGGGACAACGTCGTCTCCGCGTCGTCGCTGTACGGCGGCACGTACACCTACCTCACCCACACCGTCGAGCGGCGGGGCGTCGAGACCCGGTTCGTCGACACGCTCGATTACGAGGCCTACGAGGAGGCGATCGACGAGGACACCGCCTACGTCCACTGCGAGACGATCGGGAACCCGGCGCTCGTGACGCCCGACCTCGAGCGGTTGGCCGACATCGCACACGACGCCGGCGTCCCGCTTTTCGTCGACAACACCTTCGGCACGCCGGCGCTGTGTCAGCCGATCGAACACGGGGCAGACCTCGTGTGGGACTCGACGACGAAGTGGATCCACGGGTCGGGGACGACGATCGGCGGGATCCTCGTCGACGGGGGCAGTTTCCCGTGGGCCGAACACGCAGACCGGTTCCCGGAGGTCGCAAAGCCGAACCCCGCCTACCACGGGATCAACTTCGCGGAGACCTTCGGCGACGCCGCCTTCGCATACGCGGCCCGAACACGGGGGCTGCGCGATCTCGGCAACCAACAGGCGCCGTTCGACGCGTGGGCGACGGTCCAGGGGCTCGAATCGCTCCCGATGCGGATGGAACGACACTGCGAGAACGCGATGGCCGTCGCGGAGTTCCTGCGCGATCACCCGGAGACGTCGTGGGTCACCTACCCCGGGCTGGAGGACCACGAGACCCACGCCGAGGCCACCGAGTACCTCGACGGCGGCTACGGCGGCATGATCACCTTCGGGCTGGAGGACGGCTACGAGGCCGCCAGAGACACCGTCAACGCGGTCGAACTCGCGAGTCTGCTCGCGAACGTCGGCGACGCGAAGACGCTCATCATCCACCCCGCCTCGACGACCCACCAACAACTCACCGACGAACAAAAGCAGGCGAGCGGCGTCACCGACGACCTCATCCGGCTCTCGGTGGGGTTAGAGGACACCGACCGCATCATCGAGGACCTCGATCAGGCGATCGAGACGGCGACGAACTGAGGCGGTCTCGGTACCCCCCTATCCGTCGTAAAACAGGAGCACGGCGGCCCCGAGGACCGCGGCCGCGGGGTAGGCCGGTCTGTCCCGGGCGGTCTCCGCGACGAGGCCGGCCGTGCGCGAATCGAGCGCCGGGGCGGTCGCTTCCGTTCCGGAGCCGAGCGTCGCCGAGAACAGAAGAGCCGCGAGCGCGCACGACGCAACGACGATCCCGGCCGCGCTCACCGGGTTGTCATCGACCCATCCGGCCAGTCGGTACGCCGGCCACAGCAGTATCCCACGGAGTCCCATACCTGTCCGTTCGTCGCAGCGTGAAATAAGTCTATGCGACGCTGTAGGACTCTGTGCGACGCCCGACGCGCGGCGATCGCCTCCCGAGGGTCAGAACACGCCCTCAGACTCGAGTATCTCGCGTAGCTCAGCCATCGAGGCGACGACCGCGTCGCAGTGCGGTTCGACGGCCGGCTTGGGGTCGTAGCCGACGGCCAGGCCGGCGACCTCGAGCATCGGGAGGTCGTTCGCGCCGTCGCCGATCGCGACGGTATCGGCCATCCCGACGCCGACCTCGGCGGCGAGTTCCTCGAGGGCGTCGTCCTTCGTCCCCTCTATGAGCGGGCCCTCGACGCGGCCGGTGAGGGCTCCGTTCCGGAGCGGCAGGCGGTTCGCGACGACGGTGTCGACGCCGACGCCGGCCGATTCGAGGGCGGTCTCGACGCCGCGGTCGAACCCGCCGGTGAGGATCCCAACGTGGTGGCCGGCCGAGGCGAGCGACTCGATCACGCCGGCGCTCCCGGGGCGCAACGCGACGCGGCCGAAGGCGCGTTCGACCCCCTCGGCCTCGAGACCGTCGAGCAGCTCGGCGCGCGCATAGAGGCTCTCGGCGTAGGAGAGCTCGTCGTTCATCGCCCGTTCGGTGATCTCGTCGATCTCCCCGGCGACGCCGGCCTCCTCGCCGAGCAGCACGGTCATCTCCGAGTCCGAGAGCGTCCCGTCGAAGTCGAACGCGATGAGCATACGCGACGTTCCGCCGGAGGGGTCACAAATCGTCCGGTTCGGGCCGTCCGGTTCGGGCCGTTGGGTGTGAGCCGAAACCGTCCGCTCCACCGGGGGCCACGAGCGCGCCGGCGACGGGGGCTGGAGGGCGGCGTCGCGGGGCGTTTCGGGCGGGAAACGCGACGATGAAGAAAACGTTATCACTGCCCGAAGGGTGGGTACAGCCATGAGAGTACTCGTTACGGACCCCATCTCCGAGGCCGGTCTCGACGTCATCCGCGAGGCGGGCCACGAAGTCGCCACGAACTACGAGGCGGAGGGCGCCGCCCTCCTCGAGGCCGTCTCCGAGGCGAACGCGCTCATCGTCCGTTCGGGGACCGAGGTCACGAGGGAGGTCATCGAGGCCGCCCCCGACCTCGTCATCGTCGGGCGGGCCGGGATCGGCGTCGACAACATCGACATCGAGGCCGCGACCGACCGGGGCGTCATCGTCGCGAACGCGCCGGAGGGCAACGTCCGCGCCGCCGCCGAACACACCGTTGCGATGGCCTTTGCGAGCGCCCGATCGATCCCGCAGGCGCACGCCAGGCTGTCGGCCGGCGAGTGGGCCAAAGGCGAGTACCTGGGCACGGAGCTCAACGGCAAGACGCTCGGGATCGTCGGGTTGGGTCGCGTCGGTCAGGAGGTCGCAAAGAAGCTCGACTCGCTGGGGATGGAGCTTGTCGCCTTCGATCCGTACATCTCCGAGGAGCGGGCCGAACAGCTCGGCGCCGAGCTCGCCGAACTCGAGGCGGTGCTCGGGCGGGCGGACGTGCTGACGATCCACACGCCGCTGACCCCGGAGACGAGAAACATGATCGGGGAGGCGGAGTTGGCGGAGTTGGAGGGCGGCTACGTGATCAACTGCGCTCGCGGCGGCATCGTCGACGAGGACGCACTCGCCGCCGCGGTCGAAGAGGGGGTCGTCGCCGGGGCGGCCCTGGACGTGTTCGCAACCGAACCGCTCCCGTCCGATAGCCCGCTTTTGGACGTCGAGGAGGTCATCGTCACGCCCCACCTCGGCGCCTCGACCGAGGCCGCCCAGGAGAACGTCGCGGTCTCGACGGCCGAACAGGTCATCGCGGCGTTCGACGGGGAGCCGGTGATGAACGCGCTCAACGCGCCGTCGATGGACGAGTCCGCGTTCCCGCGGGTCGAGCCGTACATCGGTCTCGCGGAGACGGCGGGCAAGATCGCCGTCCAACTGCTCGACAGCCGCGTCGAGACCGTCGAGATCGCCTACGAGGGCGACATCGCCGAGGAGGACGTCGAGATCGTCACCGCCTCGGCGCTGAAGGGCGTCTTCCAGCCCCTGGAGTGGCAGGTCAACGCGGTCAACGCCCCCCGGATCGCCGAGGAGCGCGGCATCGAGGTCTCGGAGACGAAGCGGCGACAGGCGGACGATTTCCAGTCGCTCGTCACGGTCACGGTCGGCGACGGGGAAGACGAGATCGGCGTCTGCGGGACGCTTTTCGCCGACGACGACGCCCGGATCGTCCGCGTCGACGGCTACCGGGTCGACGCCATCCCCGGCGGCAAGATGATGGTCGCCCGCAACACGGACGAACCGGGCGTCATCGGCCACATCGGCACCGTCATGGGCAAGTACGACGTGAACATCGCCGGGATGTTCAACGCCCGGGAGGTCCACGGCGGCGAGGCCTTGACCGTGTACAACGTCGATCAGGAGGTCCCGGACGCGGCGCGCGCCGAACTCGAGTCCGACGCGCGGATCACCGACACGAAGTACATCAGTCTCAACGGCTGAGGCGTCGGCCGAGCCCTTTCGATGGTGCCGGCGGGCGACGACCGGTGGTCGGTCCGTGCGACCGGGCCGCGGGTCGGGATCCGGGGCGGCCGTCGACGCAAAGGACGGAGTTTTATCGCCCCGGGATCAAACAGCGGCAATGAGCGAAGCCGACGAGCAATCCGAGAAACAAAAATACGAGTTCCAGCGGGTGATCGAGGAACTCGACGACTACTCGGGCTCTGGCACCCAACTCGTCTCGATCTACATCCCCGAAGACCGGCAGGTGAGCGACGTCGTCGCACACGTCACCCAAGAGCACAGCGAGGCCTCGAACATCAAATCGAAACAGACCCGAACCGCGGTCCAAGACGCCCTAAAAAGCATCAAGGACCGCCTGAAGTACTACGACACCTACCCGCCGGACAACGGGATGGTGGTCTTTTCGGGCGCGGTCGACGCCGGCGGCGGACAGACCGACATGGTGACCGAGGTGCTCGAGTCCCCGCCGGACCCGATCGAGTCCTTCCGGTACCACTGCGATTCGCACTTTCTGACCGAACCGCTCCAGGAGATGCTGGGCGACAAGGGGCTGTACGGGCTCGTCGTCCTCGATCGGCGGGAGGCGAACGTCGGGTGGCTGAAGGGCAAGCGCGTCGAGCCGGTCAAATCGGCGTCCTCGCTCGTGCCGGGCAAACAGCGGAAGGGCGGCCAGTCGGCACAGCGGTTCGCCCGGCTCCGGTTGGAGGCGATCGACAACTTCTATCAGGAGGTCGCGGGCATGGCCGACGACCTCTTCGTGCCGAAACGCCACGAGATGGACGGCGTGTTGGTCGGCGGTCCCTCGCCGACGAAAGACGAGTTCCTCGACGGCGACTACCTCCATCACGAGCTCGGCGACAGTGTGTTGGGGAAGTTCGACGTCTCCTACACCGACGAGTCCGGGCTGTACGACCTCGTCGACGCCGCCGAGGACGTGCTGGCCGAGACCGAGGTGATGAAGGACAAATCCGAGATGGAGGAGTTCTTCGAGCAGTTACACGACGGCGGGAAGGCCACCTACGGGTTCGACGCGACCAGACAGAACCTCATGATGGGCGCCGTCGATCGGCTCCTGATAAGCGAGGACCTCCGGGAGGACGTCGTGACGTACGACTGCGGCGGGCGGGAGGCGTTCGAACTCGTCGACAGGCGCGCCGACACGCCGAGTCACACCTGCGAGGACGGCAGCGAGGGCGAGGTCATAGAGCGCGAGGACGCCATCGACCACCTGATGGAGTTGGCCGAACAGCGCGGCTCGGAGACGAAGTTCATCTCGACGGACTTCGAGAAGGGCGAACAGCTCCTGACGGCGTTCGGCGGCATCGCGGGGATCCTGCGGTACTCGACCGGGGTCTGATCGTCTCGTCTCACTCCAACAGCTGTTCGAGTTGGTGTCGCCGCCGGTCGATGTCGAAGGACGGATCGACGCCGCCCTGGACGTGGAGTCGATCGAGCAACAACAGCGGGTCGGCGCCGGCGGACTCCGCGGCGCGAAACAGCGCCTCGATCGACGCCCGGTTCAACGCGAGCGAGTCGAGAAGCCCCAACCCCATCGCCAGCGGCACGGCGGCGTCGCCGTCCGGAAAGGCGCTGCTTATCAGCTCGAAGCGCGCCTCAACAGGGGCGCCGTCGGCCGGCGTCAACGCGAGACACTCGGGACAGAGCCCGAGGCGGGCGGCCTCCTCGGGAGCGTGTTCGCGGTACTCGACCGGGACGGCAAAGACGACAGCGCGCGCACGACAGTTCGGGCAGTCCATGCGGCCGGTACCGCCTCGGTGACAATGAACGCGTTCGTTCGCGGACGGGCGCGGTCGGCCGTCGGCATCACGGGGGCTTCGGTGTCGTCTCCGTACGCTATCGTTTGTTTTTTCATACCGTTTTTATTGCGCGTGATTTTTGATCATACGTTCACGCACGGAGGGGTGAAAGCCGCCGTCGATGCAGGCTCCGCAGGTGGGGTACACCTGTGATATAAAAACAGCTGTTCGTAGCGCGGGTGTAGATCACAGACGCATAGGCGACTGTACCTGCCGACACGGCCTCGCCACGACCGGATTTTATTAGGTCGTGTTCACAAACGGATAGCATGGTACGGCGTCGTAGAGTCATGATAACCATGGCCACAGCGGGGGCGGTCGTCGTAGCGGGTTGCGGCGGCAATAGCGACAGCGAGGGTGCTAACGGCGGTAACGGCGGAGATGACGGTCGCAA
>NZ_JAQCNO010000033.1 GCF_028274965.1 Natronomonas sp.
TACGGCTATCCGATCGCGATCAAAGCCGAGGGCGGCGGCGGCGGTCGCGGCATGAAGATCGTCCGCGGCCCCGAGGAGGTCGACGACGCCCTCGAGAGCGCCAAACGCGAGGGCGAGGCGTACTTCGACAACGACTCCGTGTACCTCGAGAAGTACCTCGACGCGCCGAAACACATCGAGGTGCAGATCCTGGCGGACGAACACGGCACCGTCAGACACCTCGGCGAGCGGGACTGCTCGCTGCAGCGCCGCCACCAGAAGGTCATCGAGGAGGCGCCGAGCCCGTCGCTGTCTGAGGAGCTCAGAGCCGAGATCGGCGCGGCGGCCCGCCGCGGGGTCGCAGCGACGTCGTACACGAACGCCGGGACCGTCGAGTTCCTCGTCGAGGACGGTGAGTTCTATTTCATGGAGGTCAACACCCGGATCCAGGTCGAACACACCGTCTCCGAGGAGCTCACCGGGATCGACATCGTGAGATCGCAGATCGAGATCGCCGCCGGCGAGGAGATCGGCTTCGCCCAGGGGGACGTCGAACTCGAGGGCCACGCCATCGAGTTCCGGATCAACGCCGAGGACCCCGCCGCGGAGTTCGCCCCGACGCCGGGGACGCTGACGACGTACGACCCGCCGAGCAGCGTCGGCGTCCGACTCGATCACGCGGTCAAACAGGCCGACGAGATCGGCGGCGACTACGACTCGATGATCGGGAAACTGATCGTCCACGCCCCCGACCGCGAGGCGTGTTTCGCCCGCTCCGAGCGGGCGCTGAAACATTTCAACGTCGAGGGCGTCGCGACGACGATTCCGTTCCACCGGCTGATGCTCACCGACGAGGCCTTCGGTGCCGGCACGCACACGACGAAGTACCTCGACGAGGAACTCGATCCGGCCCGGTTGGACGACGCTGTCGACCGGTGGGGATCGGACGCCGGCGGGGGCGGGAGCGGAAGCGGCTCCGGCTCCGGATCGCCCTCAACGCACGCCGTGACCGTCGAGGTCGACGGCGAACGGTTCGAGGTGCTCATCGAGGACGGCGTCGTCGAGGCCGACAGCGCCAACAGCGCCGACGGAGGCGGGGGCGACGCCGGCTCCGAGACGGCCGCCGCGGGCGCGATCGCCGCGGAGATGCAGGGGACGATCCTCTCGGTCGACGTGTCCGTCGGCGATCCGGTGTCGCCCGGCGACGTCGTCTGCGTGCTCGAGGCGATGAAGATGGAAAACGACGTGACCGCCGAGGCCGGCGGGACGGTATCCGAGATCGCGGTCGCCGAGGGCGACTCGGTCGATCAGGGCGACACGCTCGTGATTCTGGAGTGATTCAGGGATGAAAATCAGCGTATCGGACGACATAGCGACGGAACAGGCCCGCGCGGTGGCCGAGGCGCTCGCCGATCGGTTCGGCGACGACGTGACGGTCGTCTCGGCCGACGGCGACGAACTCGGAACGGCGACGTACGACGGGTCCGGGTCCGAACCGGGCCGATCGGCCGCCGAGGCCGACCGGGACCCGACGCCGGATCGGGACCTCGGCCCGACCGAGCGGGAGGCCGAACTGCGCCGGGAGATCGAGACGATCGAATCGGGCGGCAAACAGAAGTACAAGGACCAACTCCCCGAGCAGGGCAAGCGGTTCGTGCGGGACCGGATCGATCTGTGGTTCGGCTCCGGCGGGGACGGAGACGGCGATGGCGACGGAGACGGAGACGACGGGGACGGCTTCCTGTTTGAGGACGGCAAGTTCGCGGAGTTCGACGCCGAGGATGTGCTGCCCGCCGACGGGCTCATCACCGGCGGCGCGGAGTTCGAGGGCCGCAACGTCCACTTCATGGCGAACGATTACACGGTCAAGCGGGGGAGCATGGCGTCGAAGGGCGTCGAGAAGTTCCTCCGCATGCAACAGCGCGCCCTGAAGACGGGGCAGCCGGTGTTGTACCTCATGGACTCCTCGGGCGGCCGGATCGACCAACAGACCGGCTTCTTCGCCAACCGCGAGGGGATCGGCAAGTACTACTACAACCACTCGATGCTCTCGGGACGGGTGCCGCAGATCTGCGTGCTGTACGGCCCCTGCATCGCCGGCGCGGCGTACACACCGGTGTTCGCCGACTTCACCGTCATGGTCCGAGGGATGAGTTCGATGGCGATCGCCAGCCCGCGGATGGTCGAGATGGTCACCGGCGAGGAGATCTCCCTAGAGGAGTTGGGCGGCCCCGACGTCCATGCGAAACACTCCGGAAGCGCGGATCTCGTCGCCGACGACGAGGAACACGCCCGGGAGTTGGTCGCCCAACTCGTCGGGTACCTCCCGAACAACAGCGACGAGACGCCGCCCCGAACCGACGGGACGCCGCCGGCGAACCCGCCCGCGGAGATCGACGGCGTCATCCCCCAGGAGCCGAACCGCGGCTACGACATGCTCGACGTGATCGACCGGATCGTCGACCGCGACTCGTGGTTCGAACTCAGACCCGAGTACGGCGCGGAGATCCTCACCGGGTTCGCCCGCATCGACGGCCGGCCGATCGGGATCGTCGCGAACCAGCCGGCCCAGCGGGCCGGGGCGATCTTCCCCGACGCCGCCGAGAAGGCGGCGGGCTTCATCTGGACGTGTGACGCCTACAACGTCCCGCTGTTGTACCTCGCGGACACGCCGGGCTTCATGGCCGGCTCGCAGGTCGAGAAGGACGGGATCCTCGAACAGGGAAAGAAGATGATCTACGCGACCTCCTCGGCGACGGTGCCGAAACAGTGCGTCGTCGTTCGGAAGGCCTACGGGGCCGGGATCTACGCGATGAGCGGCCCCGCCTACGACCCCGAGTCGACGCTCGCGTTGCCCTCCGGCGAGATCGCGATCATGGGTCCGGAGGCGGCGATCAACGCCGTCTACGCGCGGAAACTCGACGCGATCGACGACCCCGAGGAGCGAAAGCGGACCGAGGAGGAACTCAGAGAGGAGTTCCGCGAGAACATCGACGCGCGGCGGATGGCGAGCGAGGTCGTCATCGACGAGGTCATCCCGCCGAGCACGCTCCGCGAGGAGCTCACGAACCGCTTTGCGTTCTACGAGGGCGTCGAGAAGGACGTCCCGGACAAGAAACACGGAACGATCCTCTGAGTCGGATGACGGGACGCTACTACGAGGACTTCGAGGTCGGCGAGACCATCGAACACGACAAGCGACGCACCATCTCGGAGGCCGACAACCAGGCCTTCTGCGACATGACGATGAACCAACAGCCCCTGCACCTGGACGAGGAGTTCGCCTCCGACACGCGGTTCGGCGAGCGACTCGTCAACGGGCTGTACACGATGAGCCTGGCGGTCGGGTTGACGATCCCGGACACGACCGACGGCACCATCGTCGCGAACCTCTCGTACGACGACGTCGAGCACCCCGCCCCCGTGTTTCACGGCGACACGATCCGGGTCCAATCGACGGTGACGGACAAACGCGAAACGAGCGACGGCGAGCGGGGGATCGTCACGATGCGCGTCGAGGTGTTCAAAGTGAACGATCCGGAGGAACCGCTCGTGTGCTCCTTCGAGCGGACGGCCCTGTCGCTGAAACGGCCCGAGGCGTGACAGACCGGCCGATCACCGGCTGAACTCGTAGCCCGCCTCCCGGTCCCAGGCGGACCCGATCCCCTCCTCTTCGAGCCCGCGACGCCTGATCTTCCCGGTCGGGTTCCTCGGCAGGTCCGGCCTGATCTCGACGTACCGTGGCACCTTCAGGTACGGCAGCGACCGTTTGCAGTGCTCGTACACGTCGATCGGGCTCAGCGACGCGCCGTCCTCGGGGACGACGACGGCCTTGATCTCCTCGGTGCCGCGTCGGTCCTCGACGCCGACGACGGCGGCCGTCTCGACGTCCGCTGCGGCGTCGATGACGCTTTCGATCTCCAGGGAGGACACCCGTCCGGCGATCCGGCCGCGGTAGATCGAGTTGTCCTCGTTGGCGATGAAGTGCACGAAGCCGTCCTCGTCTTTGTACCCGATGTCGCCGCTGTGGATCCACTGGTTCCGGCAGACCTCGGCGGTCCGTTCGGGCTCGTTGAGATACCCCTGTAGCATCGTGTTCGGCCGCCGCGGCCGGACGACGATCTCGCCGGACTCGCCGGTCTCGACCGGCCAGTCGTTCTCGTCGACGATCTCGACGTCGGCGTAGGAGACGGGCCTTCCGGAGCTGCCGATCCGGCGCTGTTCGGGGGTGTTGTACGTCGCGATCGTCGACGTCTGGGTGACGCCGTACCCCTCCAAGACCGTGATGTCGAAGCGGTCCTCGAACTCGCGGATCAGCGTCTCGTCGGTCCCGAAGCCGAAGCCGTGGCCGATCGCCAACTCGACGGGGTTGTCCATCGGTTCCGGCCCGTCGTACCGGCCGTTCAGCACCGAGAGGAGCCGGCCCAAATAGAGGATCACCGTCGCGTCGCGGGCCTCGACGTCCCGCCAGTACGTCTCCGGGTCGAAGGGCCCCGAGAAGACGAACTCGGCGCCCGACACGAGCGCCCCGACCACGCCGAGTTGGAACGTGAAGATGCTGTACAGCGGGAGCGTGGTGAAGATCCGGTCGTTCGTGTCGAACCCGAAGAGCTCGTCGGCGGCCTCGCGGCCGGTGTTGATGTAGGCGTACTGCGGGAGGAGCACGCCCTTGGGTCGTTCCGTCGCCCGCCGTTGGACGAACGTCACCGAAACCGTGTCGGAGCCGCGACACTCACCGTCGGGGGGCGTACTGTCCCCGTCGAGCAGCGACGCGAACGGCCGGTACGGACGGTCCGACGGCCGGTCCCCGACGAAGTACGCCGCCGTGATGTTCGGGACGTCCTGCCGGACCGACTCGTAGGCGCCTCTCGTTCGGTCGTCGACGACGATGGTCTCGGCGTCGGACTTCGCGAGCGCGGCGGCGAGGGTCTCCCCGGTAAAGCGGGTGTCGATCGGCGCGACCACGGCCCCGAGTTTCGCCAGCGCGAAGTACAGCGACACGTACTCCATCGAGTTGTACATGAACAGACAGACGGTGTCGCCGTCGCCGATCCCGCGCGCGGCGAGGCCGTTCGCGAGGACGTTCGCCCGCTCGTCCAGTTCCGCGTAGGTGAGCGTCTCGCCGCGGTACCGAACGAACGGGCGATCGCCGGCGTTCTCGGCCGCCGCCTCGAGAGCCCCGCCGAGCGTTTCGCTGCCAGCGGGCGGTCCGGGGGTGCTCATTTTAGCTCGCCTCGGTTTCGGTTTCTCCACCGATTTCGGCTTCGGTCCCCGACCGATCCGCCTCGGATCCACCACGTTCCGGGGCGTGGATCTCCGAGGCGGCCGACTCGAGGGCCTCGACGACGCCGCTGTCCGGCGGCGCACCGAGTTCGTGGGAGTAGGCGAACACCCCGACGGCGTGGTACCGGCCGCCCGGGGCCTCGAAGGCGACGCCGGCCGATCGGACGCCGAGTGCCGCCTCGCCGTCGCCGACGGCGTAGCCGCGCTCTCGGATCTCCGAGAGTTCGGCGTCGAGCGCCGTTGGGTCCGTGATCGTCCGTTCGGTGTGCGACGGGAGCCCGTGGTACTCGAGGATCCTCTCGGCGGACGCCTCGGGAAGCGCCGCGAGGATCGCCTTCCCCGGGGCGTGGGTGTGGAGGTACGATCGCTTTCCGATCCGGCCGTACACCGCCGCGTCGCCGTCTGGCACGGCGCGCTCGACGAACAGCCCGCGTCCGTGCTCGGCGGTTATAAGCCACGCCGGGTGTCCGACCGACGCCGAGAGCGCCGAGAGCGCCACCGGGGCCGCGTCGCGGACCTCAAGGCGGCTCTTGGCCGCCATCCCGTGGGTCAGAAATCGGAGTCCGAGGTAGTACGCCCCGTCGCGCTCGACGACGTACCCCATCGATTCGAGCGTCGTGAGGTAGTTGTGGACGGTGCTTTTCGCGAGATCGACGCGTCGGTGCAGTTCGTCCAACCCGACCCCGTCGTAGTTCTGGAGGACGCCGACGATGTCGAACGCCGTTCGGACCGACTTGACCTGTCTCGTTGACGATTCCCGAATCACAATCCACCGTCGTCCCCCGGTATATTATATCTGTCCCCGATGCGTGACGATCAGGGCCGATGATCTCCGCAAAAGCGGCGTTTGATTCACATATATCGAACGTGTGCCGAGACGAGCGACGCCGCCGAACAGTATACGTACACGCATCGAACAGACACCCTCCGATCGGCTCGAAAATAACAAAGATAGGTCTGTTAGCGAGCGTTGCTGCACGCGGAACCGAACGCGTCCGAGCGGGTCCCGCGTCCGGGTGAGCGAGTGCGGCCGGCCGCGACGACTACGCCGTGACGAGCGTCTCCTGGTACGCGCCGTAGTGGTCCTCGAAGACCGCCATGATCTCGCCCATCGTCGCGTA
>NZ_JAQCNO010000034.1 GCF_028274965.1 Natronomonas sp.
TACGGCTATCCGATCGCGATCAAAGCCGAGGGCGGCGGCGGCGGTCGCGGCATGAAGATCGTCCGCGGCCCCGAGGAGGTCGACGACGCCCTCGAGAGCGCCAAACGCGAGGGCGAGGCGTACTTCGACAACGACTCCGTGTACCTCGAACGGTATCTCGAGTCCCCGCGACACATCGAGGTGCAGATTCTGGCGGACGAACACGGCACCGTCAGACACCTCGGCGAGCGGGACTGCTCGCTGCAGCGCCGCCACCAGAAGGTCATCGAGGAGGGCCCCTCGCCGGCGCTGTCCGAGGAGCTCAGAGCCGAGATCGGCGCGGCGGCCCGCCGCGGGGCCGACGAGGCCGACTACACGAACGCCGGCACCTTCGAGTTCCTCGTCGAGGAGCAACCCCGCGAGGACGGCGAGTTGCTCGGTCCGGACGCGAACTTCTACTTCCTCGAGGTCAACACCCGGATCCAGGTCGAACACTGCGTCACCGAGGAGCTCACCGGGATCGACATCGTCAAGTGGCAACTCCGGGTCGCCGCCGGCGAGGAGATCGGCTTCGCCCAGGAGGACGTCGAACTCGAGGGCCACGCCATCGAGTTCCGGATCAACGCCGAGAACGCGGCCGACGACTTCGCGCCGGCGACCGGCGGCACCCTGACGACGTACGACCCGCCGGGCGGGATCGGCGTCAGGGTCGACGACGCGCTCCGGCAGGGCGACGACCTCGTGACGGACTACGACTCGATGATCGGCAAACTGATCGTCCACGCCGCCGACCGCGAGGAGTGTTTCGCCCGCTCCGAGCGGGCGCTCGCGGAGTACGACATCGAGGGCATCCCGACGATCGTCCCGTTCCACCGGCTGATGCTCACCGACGAGGCCTTCGGCGCCGGCACGCACACGACGAAGTACCTCGACGAGGAACTCGACCCCAAGCGGATCGAGGCCGCACAGGACCGCTGGGGCACCGACGCGGCGACGACAGAGGGCGACGAGGAGACGATCGAGCGGGAGTTCACGGTCGAGGTCAACGGCAAGCGCTTCGAGGTCAGCCTCGAGGAGGCGGCCGGGGCCTTCGGCGGGATCGATGCGAGCGGATCGAACGGCGGCGGACAGAAGCCACCCCGCCGGGATCGCGGCGACGACGACGGCGAGGCGATCGACGCCGACGGCGAGGTTGTCAGCGCGGAGATGCAGGGGACGATCCTTGAGGTGGACGTCGCGGAGGGCGACGCCGTGGCTGCCGGCGACGTGATCTGCGTGCTCGAGGCGATGAAGATGGAAAACGACGTGATCGCCGAAACCGGCGGCACGGTGACAGAGATCGCGGTCGGCGAGGGCGACTCGGTCGACCAGGGCGACCCGCTCGTCGTCCTCGAGTAGCGGCGACGCCGACACAGTCATACACGCGGGCCGACCACCTGGCGGTATGCCGACCGACCAGTTCGGAGTCGAGGGACGGAACGCGATCGTGACCGGCGCCTCGCAGGGGATCGGACGGACGATCGCCGAGCGCTTCGCCGCCGACGGCGCGAACGTGGCGATCTGCTCGCGCTCCCAAGAGCGGATCGACCCGGTCGCCGAGGCGATCCGCGAGGACGGCGGGACCGCCCTCGCCGTCGAGTGCAACGTCAGAGACCCCGAGGCGGTCGAGGCCTTCGTCGCGGCGACCGTCGAGGAGTTCGGCGGCGTCGACACGCTTGTCAACAACGCCGGCGGGGAGTTCCTCGCGCCCTTCGAGGAGATCTCCGAGAACGGCTGGAAGTCGATCGTCGATCTCAACCTACACGGGACGTTTCACTGCACGCAGGCGGTCGGCGAGCGGATGCGCAACGACGGCTCTGGCGGCCGGATCGTCAACGTCTCGAGCGTCAACGGACAGCACGCCGCCCCGAACGAGAGCCACTACGGCGCCGCGAAGGCCGCGATCATCCGGCTGACCGAGACGCTCGCAACGGAGTGGGCCGAACACGACATCCGGGTCAACTGCGTCGCGCCCGGACTCGTCCAGACGCCCGGGGTCGCAGAGACGCTCGGGATCGCCGAGGACGACATGCCGCCGCGGGGGAACGTCGACAGGCGCATCGGACACACCGAAGACGTCGCCGACGTGGTGCAGTTCCTCGCCAGCGACGCCGCGGCCTTTATGACCGGCGAGACGGTCACGGCCAAGGGCGTTCCGCGCCCGGGCAACAGCTTCGAGACCGACCTCGGATTGGAGTGATCGGCCCCCTCGCTCCGATGAGGGCCGTTCAGAAGGTTTCGAGGTACCGATCGAGTTCCCACTGCGAGACGTCGACCAGATACTCGGTGAACTCCTGGTCCTTGGCTTCGAGGAACTTCTCGCCGACGTGCTCGCCGAGGGCGTCCATGATCACCGGATCGTCCTCGAGGGCGTCGACCGCCTCGCCGAGGTTGCTCGGCAGCGTCTCGATGCCGTACTCCTCGCGTTTGTCCTCGTCGAACTCGTAGATGTTCTCGCGGATCGGATCAGGGGCGTCGAGGCCCTTTTC
>NZ_JAQCNO010000044.1 GCF_028274965.1 Natronomonas sp.
TCTCACACTCAGTGTAGGAGGTGTCGGACCAACAGTAGTCGGCGGTTCGGTTCGCGCAGGACAGGTATTGCTCGGCGGTTCGGTGGAGTGCGTCGCGTTGCTCGTCGGAAACGGCGAGTTTCACGACGGCGGTTCGACGCACACCCGTAGTTTCAGAGAGTACCCAACGGTACTTATACGCTTGGGAGTCGGTCGGTCGCGGAGTGGCGGTTGTGTCGTCCCATGTCGGTTTCCTCCCCGACCTACTCGCTCACTCCGTTCGCTCCTTGAGGTCGGGGGCTCCACCTCGAAAATGCTGATAACATATTCGCTAAAATTCGAGGCCCACTACGTCGCCGTCGGGTCGAAGCGGGCTTTTCGGGTACGGCGGCGACGCATCGGGGTCGTTGAACGCCCGCGGGGCGACGTCGTTGGGGCCATCGGGATAAAACAGCGCGGCGAGCGTCTGGATCGCCGTTCGCCCGCTCGCCAGCTCGAACTGCCCGCCGCCGTACATCTCGATCCCCGCCGCCCGACAGTACGCGATCGTTTCGAACAACGACTCGAGGGTACCGAATCGCGACGGCTTGATGTTACACCATCCCGGCTCGACCGGCAGCGACTCGATCGCGTCGGCCCCGTCGATCGGGTAATCGAACGAGAGCCGGTCCGCCTGTGGCTCCAGCAGGGGGCGGGTCGCGGGCGTGAACGCCGCGTCCTCAACCACCGCGTTCGGAAAGGCAGCGAGCGTGTCGCGATACAGCTCCGCGTCGGCCTCGACGTCGACGTCGGTCCCCTCGTACCACCCCTTGAGGTCGAGCACGCGAACCGCGCCGGTCTCGCGTAGCGTAACGAAGGTTCCCTCGGGCCACTCCGGGGTCGGATCGAGTTTGAACTCCAGGTCGTCGTCGGCCGCGAGCAGGTCCGTGACGGGGTCGGCAGTCGGCGTGTCGCCGAGGCGAGTGGAGACGACGAACCGGACCGGTTCGGGCTCGATGCCGAGCATCTCTCCGAGGCTCTCGTCCGCCTGCCGGAGTCCCAAGTCGAGGGCCGCGCTCTCGACCGCGAACCGCCGGTAGTTCCGCGAGGCAGCCTGCTCGGGCGGGGCGGGGAACAGGTCGACGTCGTCGAGCGCGGCCGAAAGCCCCTCCATCGTCCACTCTCCCACGATGTCGATCGGGTCCGTCCCCGCGAGCGCGTCGTGGGCCTCGGTCGCGTACGTCACGTCCTCGCCGCGGCCGACGACGCCGTCGCCGGAGAGCCGGTACTCCGTGGTGGTCCGCTCGAAGCCGCTCGTCGTGTCCGCGGTGTAGCGCCGCCGGTCGACGGACTCGATCGTGACCGGGAGGTCCGCGATCCGCTCGTACGCGTTCATGGCCCCACGGAGGTCGCCGCCGAAGTTAAACGGGGTCGTCGGCGTTGCCGGAGCGGGTGTTGGGATGAGAGAGCGTGTCGGGGAAGGGTTCCCCCACCCACACGGTAATCGCTCAGTACGGCGGATCTGCCGAACAGTTCTGGCCGACGGATCACAAGTACTGAATCGACTGATCGTCCACGGATCGGTTCTGTAGGTGCTCATCAACGAGTTTCACGACATCACCGATCTGCCGTCCGGCCTGCTGTAC
>NZ_JAQCNO010000048.1 GCF_028274965.1 Natronomonas sp.
CTACCGTACGCATCGGTCTTCACACGGGGGGTCTCGGGGTACGTGTGGCATCTCCCCGTGACCTCTGAGCCTGCCAAAGCACTCGGGGTCGACATCTGGGGATACCCGAAGGAGGTCGCCGACATCACCCACGATGACGACGGTTCAACCCGGCACACGTCCGTCCACATCGACGATCAGCATCTCATCGACGTGACGGTGGAGCGTCCGCCGATGCTCAGCCAGAGCGACTCGAGCGTGGGCTACACTACCAAAGACGGGAGTGTTCTCCGCGAGGAGTTGCAACTCGACGGCGACATCGGCATCTGGCCGTACAGTAGCGGCATCTCGTATACCCTGGGCGATCATCCGCGCGCACAGCGTCTCAAAAACTTGGACCTGAGTGAGCGTGCTCTGATGCGGTTCGCGGCCGACGCCGAGTTCGTCATTCACGAGGGGCAACGGATCGGCCCGGTATGAGACACGGGGTCCAGCGATTGGTTCATATCCGCGATAGCCAACCGTTCACCGCTACTGTTCGGTGTGACTGATACACGCTCTGTAGTTCGTGTAGCAGTTAGTGACAATACCTTAGCCCGGTGGTCGAGCGAGATCGGTACAGGCCAACGAGACAGGAGGTGTTGATTTACGTCCGCGCGACCGAAGGGAGCGTCCGGCCTTTTTCACCGATGTTTTTCAACGAGCGGTTCGCCGCAGGCGACCCCGACGCAGGAAAAGATCGGGACCCACAAGCGTTTAATCGACAGCGGCGGTACTGAGTGGTATGCCCGATTGCCCACTCGCGGACGATTGCCCCAGTTTCTCAGAACGCATCGAAGGCATGGGCTGTCAACACTACGGCGACCGCGGCGGCGCCGAGTGGTGTTCGCACTACAACCAGCCGATCAACGACCTCAAACAGCAGCCGGTCAAGCTCGGCGAGGAGGTCGTCGTCGACGTCGAGGACATCCACGAGTCGGGCGCCGGCGTCGGTCGGACCGAGGACGGGTTCATCGTGATGGTCGACGGCGTGCTGCCGGAGGCGCGCGCGCGAGTCAAGATCACGGAGGTGCGGTCGAACCACGCCCGCGCCGACGAACTCGAACGCCTCCCGATGGAGGACGACGAGCAGGACGGCGACGCGGCCGAGGCGGACGACACAGACGAGACGGACGAACGGGGCGATCGCGAGCGGGCACTCGACCGCGAACGGCTCGGAAGCCGCGAGAACTTCTGGGGCAACTGATCGCGGGGCAGAGACGTGTACGACAGCCAACCGCGGACGGCGGGCGGGCGAGGGCGATGACGGTTCCGGACGCCGACGAGTTGCTCGAACGGGCGGGGTTCGACGCACAGACGAACGTGCTGACCCGCCGGCAGGCGGAGGTGCTCGTGCTCCGCGAGGCGGGCGTATCCCAGGCGGACATCGCCGAGGAACTCGGGACCTCCCGCGCCAACGTCTCGAGCGTCGAAGCGAGCGCGCGCGAAAACGTCGCCAAGGCCGAGGAGACCGTGGCCTTCGCCGACGTCCTCAACGCGCCGGTGCAGTTGACCGTCGAGGCCGGCACGGACCTCTACGACGTGCCGAACCTGGTGTACTCGGCCTGCGACAGCGCCGACGTGAAGGTCAACCGCACCGCGCCCGACCTGATGAAGCTCATCGGCGACGCCGCGGGCGACGCCGTCCACGGCCGCGCCGTCCAGCGGGAGATCACCGTCACCGTGACCGGCGACGGCGAGGTCAGGGTCCGGACCTAAGCGGGGCGGGAAACCGGGAGGCCGGCAGGGGTGTTTATTTTCTCGGGCGCCGTGTCGGCTCGTATGGATCTCGGGATCGAGGGCAACGCGGCGCTCGTCACAGCCGGGACGGCCGGACTCGGGCTCGCAAGCGCGGCGGCGCTCGCCGAGGCGGGCGTCGACGTCGCCGTCTGTGGCCGCGACGAGACGCGACTCGAGGAGGCGACGGAGCGACTGGAAGGGATCGGCGGCGGCGACGCCCTCGGCGTCCGCGCCGACATCACCGAGCCGCGCGAAATCGAGCGCTTCGTCGAGCGCGCCGTTTCGGCGTTCGGACGGCTGGATCACGTCGTGACGAGCGCCGGCGGGCCGCCGCCGGGGTCGTTCCTCGAAACGGACGACGAGGACTGGTACGCAGCGTACGACCTGCTCGTGATGAGCGTTGTCCGGACCGTCCGGGCGGCCCACCCGACGCTCGCGGAGGGCGGCGGGACCATCGTCACGATCACGTCGCGGTCGGTCCGGGAGGTGCTCGACGATCTCGTCCTCTCGAACGCCGTCCGACGGGCGGTCACGGGGCTGACGAAGACGCTTTCGCGGGAGCTGTCCCCGGAGATCCGGGCGAACAGCGTCCTCCCGGGCGCCCACGAGACCGACCGGATCGAGGAGCTGATCGTCGACGGCGTCGAGCGCGGCGAGCACCCCGACTACGAGACGGCCCTCGAGGAGTGGGCCGCCGACGTGCCGGCCGGCCGGGTCGGCGATCCGAGCGAACTCGGCGCGGCGGTCGCGTGGCTCTCGAGCGAGCGGGCGTCCTACGTCAACGGCGTCGCGCTCGCCGTCGACGGCGGGTCGATGCGGAGTCTGTGAGGGACCGACCCCCATCGGCGGCCCGAACGTCTCGGGCCGGTATCGCCGGGGGGCGGGCACATCGGATCCCGAAACCGATCCTGAGTTTAAGTTATCCAGGCCGTAACCTGCGTCCGGATGGTCACCGCCTTCGAGTCGGTTCTATCCGCCGAGACGGCCCCGGAGCGGACGCTCGCCGTCGTCGACGGGACGCAGCCGGAGCCCGTACTGGACCTTTTTCAGGAGGCCTTCGGCAGCGTCGGCGCCGACCTCGAGTTCGCGCGGACGGAGCCCGCCTCGGACGCCGAGACGGCGGTCGCCCTCATCGAGGACGGCGAGGTGGTCACGACGTCGCCGATGGAGGCGGTCCGGAACGCGGTGCTTTTGGTCAACTCCGATCTCTACACGAGCGGCCTGAGCGGGATCGACAAGTTCGACGCCCCCGACGTGCTCACCGAACTCGACGATCAGGTGTACACGCTCCGCGGGTTCCCCGAATCGACCAAGGAGAAGCTCCTCTTGATCGTGATGTCGCGGTACATCGAAGCGCGGGCGCTCGAGGCCGGAGCGGGGCGGCTCGACGCCGCCTTCCAGGAGCTCTCCCGGGTGACCGACGAGTACGGGACCGAACGCGTCTACCAGCGGCTTGCGGACTCCGGCGTCGAGGTTCACGCCTACGGTCTCCCGGACGAGGACGCCCCCGGACCGGCGAGCATCGACGGGCTCCGGGTGCATCCGGGGCGCGACGAGCACTACCGGCGGTCGTGGTTCGTCGTGTTCTCCCCGTCCACGCCGGAGGCGGACCCGGCGGCGCTGCTCGCGGTCGAGACGGATCCGAGCGTCTGGCGCTCGATGTGGACGTACGACCCCGATACGGTCCGGCGGATACGCCGGCGGATCGACCGCCGGTTCCGGTAGTGAGCCGCCTATCGGTCCGTCTCACCAGGTCTCAATCCGCCCGTCGCGGACGTCCTCGACGCAGCCCCGACAGTCCGGGTGCTCGGCGTCGTAACAGGCCGGACGGCCCTCGGGGTCGACGGAGACGGCGCGCTTTTCGGCGTGGCGGCGACAGACGATCCGGGCGCGCCCGTCGTCGTCGGTCGGGAGGTCGGCCGTCGTCGCCGCTTTCGCGTCCGCGTAGGCGCGTTTCGCCTCCTCGAACTGCTGGCCGGCCGCGTTGAGTTTCGTCCGGAGGAGTCGCTCGAGGCGGCGACGGTTGCTCACGGACCACAATAGGGGCTGGGGAAACAAAGAACCGTCGGCGCCCGGCGGGGCTCATCGGAGCGGGTTCGCCGGTCGCGGTCCGGGTTCGGTTTCAGTTTCACTTTCACTCCGGGTCACCGACGGTTTTTATACCGACACGAACCAATTATCGTACGTCTCCCACTGAAAACACGCGGAGACGGAACCGCCATGACAGACCTGCGACAGCACGCGACAGAGATACGCGAACAGTTCTCCGACACCCTCGACGTCGGTGTCGACGAAATCGAATCACGCCTCGAGACGCTCGTCTCCGAGTACCGGGTCCCGATCGAGGAGGCCCGGCGCAGCGTCGTCTCGACGTACCTCGACGAGGCCGACATCGAGCGCGACGAGCTCGGCGGCGGAACGAGCGAGTCGGCGACCGTCACCGACATCGACGCCGCCGAACGGTGGATCGACCTCACCGCCAAGGTCGTCGACCTCTGGGAGCCCGGTGCCGACTCGATCGCACAGGTCGGGCTGCTCGGCGACGAGACCGGAACGGTGAAGTTCACCAAGTGGGCCAAAAGCGACCTCGACGAGCTCGCTGAGGGCTCGGTCTACCGGCTCGGGAACGTCGTCACCGACGAGTACCAGGGCCGGTTTTCGGTGAAGCTCAACTCCTCGACGACGATCGAGGAACTCGACGCCGACATCGAGGTCGGCGACGACGCGACGGAGGTCGAGGGCGCGTTGGTCGACATCCAGTCCGGCTCCGGGCTGATAAAGCGGTGTCCCGAGGAGGACTGCACCCGCGTGCTCCAGAACGGCCGGTGTTCGGAGCACGGCGACGTTGACGGCGAGTTCGACCTCCGGATCAAGGGCGTCCTCGACGACGGCACCGAGATCCACGAGGTCATCTTCAACCAGGAGTCGACGGAGGAGCTGACCGGGATCACCCTCGAGGAGGCCCAACAGATGGCGATGGACGCCCTCGACACCGAGGTCGTCGTCGAGGAGATGCGCGGCGACGTGCTCGGTCGGTACTACCGCGTCGCCGGGCCGACGCTCGGCCGGTACGTGCTCGCAAACGACATCGAACGGCTCGGTGCGCCGACCGACGCCGAGAGCGTGCTGATCAAAGCGAGGTCGATCTGAATGAGCGGCTCCGTCCCTAGCCGCGAGGTCGCCAGACGCGCCTTCGCGGCCGAGTTCAACGACGCGACGTACACGTTCAAGGAGTCCGACGACGAGCGCGCGCCGGTGTACTCGCTGTTGCCGAGTGGCCAGCGGGCCAACCGCGTCTTCGTCGTCGCCACGCTGACTGAGACCGAGGACGTCGGCGAGGACTCGGAGTACTGGCGCGGCCGCATCGTCGATCCGACGGGGACCTTCTTCGCGTACGCCGGGCAGTACCAGCCGGAGGCGACCGCCGTCCTCCGGGAGGTCGAGACGCCCGCCTACGTCGCCGTCGTCGGGAAGCCGCGCTCGTACGAGACCGACGAGGGCGAGACGAACGTCTCGTTGCGCCCCGAGTCGATCACCGTGGTGGACGACGCCACCCGGAACCGCTGGGTCGTCGAGACGGCCGACCGGACGCTCGGTCGGATCGAGGGCTTCGACGGCGCCGACGAGTACGCCGCGATGGCACAGACGCAGTACGACCCGGACCTGTCGGTGTACCGCGATCAGGTCATCGCCGCCCTCGAGGACGTAGAGGACGACGCCGAGGTGACCGCCGAGGCCTGAGCGGGCGGCCACTCGGTCGTGGGGTCGCCCGCGGGGCGCGGCGGCTATGACAGCCCCAACGCGCCGAGGGCGCCGAACATCAGATCGCCGACGCTCACCGCGAGCACGAGTCCGACGAACATCGGGACGACGAACGGAATGCCCGGCGTGATCCAGACGCGCTCGCGGTCCGGGTCGGCGACGATTCCGAGGCCGTCGCGGAGTTCCGCGGGCGCCGTTCCGTAGGCGTCGTGCTCGGAGAGAAACGCCTCGGCGCCCCACGGATCGTCGTCTGTGGGCTCGGCGTCGCCGGGCGCCGTGGCGTCGTCGTCCCGGATCGCGCCGTCGCCGGGGTCGTTCGGTGCCGCCGGCAAAGACCCCCGGAAGCGGTCGGGATCCGAGCGCAGCGCCGCGAGCGAGCGTCCGCGCCAGCGGAGGTACATCCGCAGGGCGTCGATGTCGAGGCCCCGCCGCGTGAAGCCGTCGGCGTCTTCCAGCAGCCGCCCGTACTCCCCGGGGAGGTCGGTCAGCGCGACCGGACGGCCGACAAACATCGCGGGCGTGATCTCGCCGTTCGGGAGGTTCCGGACCCCGAGCGCGAGCGGGTACAACAGCCCGACGACGACGGTGTTCGACAGGATGCTGAACGAGAACACGCCGAGCGGGGCGCTGTGGATCGGGTAGGCGCCGCCGAGGACGTAGTAGACCGGGTACGTCGGGAACACGACGGCGAGCGTGATGATCGCCTTGGCGTCCGCGCCGCCGAAGCCGCCGATCCGCCAGAAGACGTACCCGAGCGGGGCGACGAGACCGATCGAGACGACCGTCTGTACGGCGAACAGCCGGCGCTGAAACGCCGCCCCGTCGAGCACGGCGAGGAGGTCCCACGCCAGCGCGACCGCGCCGACGACGAGAAGCGGGGCCCAGGTCCGGTTCGGTATCCGGCGCGTCTCGAGGTCCCGGTAGGCCGCCCAGGCGAAGACCCCGACGGCCGACAGACGCAGCAGATCGGGCCCGCTTGCGAATCCGAACAGGAGCGACGACACGCCGGGTACTGCGTACAGCGGCGACATAAACGCCCGGCATCGCTCACCGCCCGACCCCGGTCACGAGACCTCGATCGGCATCGCCGGCGACGACCAGCGGAGCTCCTCGCCGGCGCGGAGTTCGAAGACGAGTCGGGCCTCCCCCGCGCTCGCGCCCTCGATGCTGACGACGGCGCCCTCGACGCTCGTTTCGATGAGCCTCGAGGGCGTGTCCGCCGTCGTCCGGACCGTCTGTCGGAACGTCTCGTCGGGGCCCAGCGGCACCGCGTTGGCCCCGGCGACCAGAAACCGCGTCCGCCCCGACCGCGTCCCGCCGGCGTCGATCTTCAGGGGCGACTGGTGCCAGTGGGACTTTTCCGTGCCGTGCCAGTGGACGTACGCCAGGCGGGCGTCGTCGGCGAAGCCCGTCCGCTCCTCGAAGTCCGTATCGACGAACTCGATCGGGAACGCGGAGCTCAGATACCGGTTGTCGTCGATCGCCAGGTCCGGGTCGGGGGGCTCAGAGTCCCCGTCGGTTCCGTTCTCGGGCGCGTTCGCCTCGCCGGACCCGAAACAGCCGGCCACCGACGCGGCGAGACCGAGGGCACCGGTAGCGCCGATCTTCAACAGCCGCCGTCGCGTCCGGCCGTCGGGCGTCATATCTGCGGGATTTACGCTGTCGACGCGTTTCAACGTTGTGCGGGCGGACACGCGAACGCACGACCGCCGACGCGGCGGCGATCGGGAACGCGGCGTTTCTTTTGTGGATAAAAACGGTCGGTTCCGGCCGGGACGAGCGATCGGAGCCCGTCGGTCAACGATCAGATGACGCGGTTCTGGAGGTAGTCCAGGTGTTTCGCGTTGTAGACGATCTTCACTTCGTCGGCAGCCGGACTGCCGATGCAGGTCAGGCGGACCATCCGCTCTTCGACCTCCTCGTCCGAGAGGATCTGCTGCATGTCCATGTCGATTTCGCCCTGCTTGACGATAGCGGCGCAGTTCGCACACGCCCCGGCCCGACAGGAGAAGGGCCAGTCGTACCCCTGCGCTTCGGCCGCCTCGAGGATGTACTCGCCCTCCGCGACGTCGAGTTCGCCGTGGTCCTCGGCGTCGAGGCCGGCGTCGGCCGCCTTCTCGAAGAGGTCCTCGTCCTCCATGTCCCAGCCGTGATCGTCCAACACTTCGTAGTTGAGATATTCTACTGTTGGCATCACTACGATGTTGGGCCTCCGGTATGTTGAACCTTGCTGTTAGCACGGGCGGACACACCCGTTCCGAGCGCGTCGGCGCCCGAGACGGGCCGAAAGGGCGCCGTTTCGGCCCCGTCGGTGCCCGGTCGAGACGACGCCTCGACGGGTGCGGTTTTATTATTCCGCCCCGCCGACGGCGGTACATGTTCCCGAGGTTCGAGGTCGTTCCGGCGATCGACATGCAGGACGGACGCGTCGTCCAACTCGTCGGCGGCGAGCGCGGCACCGGAACCGAGTACGGCGATCCGGTCGAGGCGGCGACGCGGTGGGTCGAACGCGGCGCGCGAACGCTGCACCTCGTCGATCTCGACGGCGCCTTCGACGGCGAGCGGGCGAACGCCGACGCCGTCGAAGCGATCGTCGGGGCGGTCGACGCCGATATCGACGTCCAACTCGGCGGCGGCATCCGGAGTGCGGCCGACGCGTTCGGCCTGATGGACGCTGGCGTCGATCGGGTCATCCTCGGCACGGCGGCGATCGAGACGCCGGAGATCGTCGGCCGAATAAGCGACCGGTTCCCCGGCAGCGTCGTCGTCAGCCTCGACGCCAGGGGCGGCGAGGTCGTCGTCTCGGGGTGGACCGAGGGGACGGGCCTCGACCCCGCCGAGGCGGCGGCTCGCTACGAATCCGAGGGCGCGGGCGCGATCCTCTTTACCGACGTCGACGTCGAGGGGCAGCTCTCGGGGATCCGTCGGGAGCCAGTCGAACGCGTCGTCGAGGCCGTCGACGTTCCGGTCGTCGCCAGCGGTGGCGTCTCGACGCTCGAGGACGTCGGGGCGCTCAGAGACGCCGGGGCGGCCGCCGCCGTGGTCGGGACGGCGCTGTACGAAGAGCGGTTCACCCTCGAGGAGGCGATGGCGGTCTGAGCCGCTCTCGGCCCTCCGCCCTCCTGTCGGGTCCGCCTCCGGGGTTCGACCGCGGGCTCGTCGGTCCGATCCCGGGGGCAATCGCTCGGGCGGGCCTCAGACCGCGCCGTCGATCGCGTCGGCGATCCGGGGGTAGCGCTCCTCGAGGTATCCTCGGAGCAGCACGAACCCCACGACGACGGCGGCGGCGAACGCCGCGGCGCCGACCGGGCCGAGCCGTTTCGCGCCGAGTTTCCAGGCCGACCACGCGAGTCCGAGGAGTCCGAGCATACCCCGCCCTTCGGCCCGTACCTTTAAAAACTGATCCGCCGGGGGTCGGATGGCAGGCGCTCAGCGTCGGGCGTCGATCGACGGGCAGGACGGCAGGGTGAGGTGGGGTGGAGGCGGGGGCGGGGGTGGGGGCGTTCTCAGTCGTCGACGACGACCTCGACCGGCTCGTCCGTGTCGTCCTCGACGGTGTCGGCCGACCCCTGCTGTTGGTAGAACAGCGCGGCGGCGACCCCGAGGATCAGCCACGACCGCCAGTTCGCGAGGTTCAGCGTGTAGCCGATGCCGAAGGGTTTCTCGACGAGCATCCCCTTGCCCGGCTGCCAGTACGCGGACAGCATCCGACCGAGGGAGGGGCGTTCGAAGTTGTACGGGACGCCGAACAGCTCGCCGGACTGCGGCTTGTCTGACATACTGAGGGGTACGGCGCCCCGGAACTTATACCCACTCCCCGCCGGTCGGTCATCGGTACCGCCCGCGGCGCTCGATCTCTCGCAGTCGCCGGAGCACCGCCTCGTCTCCGGCCGCGGCGTAGGCGTCCTCGAAGCCCGCTATCAGCGCCGTCGGGTCCGCGGCGGTCCCGGCGAGGGCTCCCTCGAAGACGTGAAGATCCATCGCGTAGTCCTCCGTCGCGTCGGTGTGGTACCCGAGCCCGAAGTCGATGAGCCACGTCCGGTCCTCGGAGACGCGGACGTTCCGCGGCGTCGGGTCGCCGTGGACGAACCCGGCCTCGTGACAGCGCGCGAGGTGTCTGCCGACCGCACCGACCCGTTCGGCCGAGACCGCGTCGCTCAAGTCCGCGTCGCCGACGAGTTCGAACGTAAGCGTTCCGGCGGGCGGATCGACGTCGAAGACGACCGGCGTCGGGACCCCCAGGCGCCTGGCCGCGCTCGTGAGGCGGGCCTCGGTCCGCGTCCGGCGCTTCCTGAGTCGTTCGTCGAGTTCCGGGTGGCGGTACGCCTTCGCGTGTCGCCGTTTGAACGCCCGCCCGGCTCCGGCGTCGAGTTCGACCGTCGCTTCGGCCCCTTGGGTCCGTTCGTCCGCGGGGGCGGGAGAGGCGGTCGTCCGCTCGGAGCGCCACGTCACGTCGACCTCGTCCGGGCGGAAGTCGGGCCGGACGCCGGAGGCGTCGATCGAAAGCGTGTCACCGGCGTCGTACATCGCCGCGCCGAGGACCGCGATCATGCCGGCGTTGTCCCGGAGGAACTCCGGATCGGGGGCGTAAAACGACGCCCCGCGCTCGGCGCACATCGCGTCCAACATCCCCCGCAACCGCTCGTTTTGGCCGACGCCGCCGCCCAACACGAGTTCGTCGGCGCCGGTCAGCGACAGCGCCCGCTCGGAGACCTCCGCGAGCATCGCGAACACCGTCTCCTCAAGTCCGCGACAGACGTCCTCGATCGGGACCCCGTCGTCGTAGGCCGCCTTCGCCGCCGAGGTGATCCCCGAAAACGAAAAATCCATGCCCTTGACGACGTAGGGCAACTCGACGTACTCGCCCGCCGTCGCCCGGGATTCGATCTTCGGCCCGCCGGGGTGGCTCCAGCCGACGTGTCGCGTGAACTTGTCGAGGGCGTTGCCGACGCCGGTGTCCATCGTCTCGCCGAGCACCCGGTATCGGCCGTCGTGGTAGCCGAGCACGTGCGCGTTCGCCCCGGAGGCGTTCAAACAGATCGGGGCGTCGAACCCCGACCGGTAGCGGCCGATCTCCAGGTGGGCGAGCATGTGGTTGACGCCGACGAGTTCGAGGCCGAGGCGGCCGGCCAGGGCGCGCGCGGCGGTCCCGACGATCCGCAGACACGGGCCGAGTCCGGGGCCTCGGGAGAACGCGACCGCGTCGAGCGCCTCGGCGGCATCGCCATGGGTTGCTTCGATCGTCTCGAGGATCGACCCGATTACGGTCGGGACCGCATCGCGCATGTGTTCGGCGGCCTCACGGGGATGGATGCCGCCGCTGTCCGGCTGGTAGGCCTCAGAGCGGATCGAAACGTCGCCGGTCGCGCCGTCGAAAACGGCCGCGCTCGCACACCAGGCCGTCCCCTCGATGCCGAGGACGCGGGTCACGGCCTACAGGTATTCGGTGTAGCTGCACTGCCCGCAGTGCCGGCGGTCACCGTACTCGCCGAGGAACGTATCGCCACAGCGGGGACACTGCTCTCTGTCGGTCGTTCCGTCGTCATCGTAGAGTTCGTACCGGGGCATCTCAGGCCTCTTCGGCGTCGGCGTTCTCGGCGGTGATCTTGTTGCGTTCGAGGGCGTGGTCCTGTTCGACCGCCTTGGCGTCCTCGGCGGCCTCGTAGACCTTGGCGTAGCCGATCGTCTTGCGCATCCCGTACTTCGTGTCGAGTTTGCGGACGACGACCTCCTCGGCGTCCTTGTTCAGTTTCGCCGCGAGCGAGTCCCGGACGGAGAGACGCGAGGGCGTCGCCTCCTCGTGTGTCAGTTGGAACCGAACGTCGGTCCGGTGCAGCATCGGGTTCTCCTCTTCGTCGATGAGTTCGATCTCCATGGTTGGTTACGTACTCGTTCCCCGGAAACACCTAAAAGGATTTCGAAGCCCTAAACGGTCGAGACCGCCGTTTTTTCGAGAATCGGAGCGTGCGCGTCGGCGCACAGCGCGGGCCCGCTACGCCGACAGGATCGCGTCGATCCGCTCGGGGTCGCTCTGCATCCGCTCGATGAGGTTCCGACAGCGCGTCCGGCTGTCGGCCCCGACCGGGACCGACACCATCCCCTCGTCGGGTTGGCCGTACACGACCGTCCCCCCGTCGGGCGTGGCGAGCACCGCCGGCAGCGACGCGAGGTCCTCCTCGCCGTCGACGACGATCACGACCGGACCGGCGATCGCCATCGCGCTCGCCATCGCCTCGAGGAGGTCGTCCGTGATCGTCGATTGGGGGTTCGCAACGTCGATCCGCTCGTCGAACCCCTCTATCGCCTCCCGGACGCTCCGCTCGACGCGCTCGCGTTTCGTTTTCCCGTCGACGATGGCCACGTCGGGGCGGCGGCCGGCCCCGATCAGGTGGTAGGTGACGATGTCGCCGACGGCGACGATCGGGTCGCCCGCCGCTTCGAGCAGCGTCTCGGCCGCCGTGTGGATCTCGCCGAGCGGCTCCTTGAGCTCGCTCCGCATCGACTGGGGGAGCTTGGCGAGTATCGTCGCCATCTCAGCGGACCTTCAGGGCGTACCGGCCGGACTCGGTGACGCCCATCTCCTCGGCGATCCGGCTCTCCTCGGGGTGGGCGATGACGACGTAGCCGGCCCAGTCCTCCGTCAGCGAGTTCGACCCACAGACGGGGCACTGTTCGTCGCCGTCGACCTCGAGGACGCGGTGGCAGTCCCGGCAGACGAGTCGGTCGGCCATCTAATCACCCGCCTGCGCCTGGCGGCTCTGTCGTTCGTCCTCGAGCCAGCCGTGCTTGCCGAGCCCCGGCTGTTTCGCGGTCAGCCCGATCTTCGAGTCCCGGGGGTTCCGCTCGTCGATGCTCTTCGTGACGATGCGGGCCCGGACGGCGTCGCCGACGCTCAACACGCGGTTCGAGTCCCGCGAGGCGAGCTGTTGGTTCTCGCCGTCGAAGGCGAGGTACTCGTCGGAGATCTGCGAGACGTGAAGGAGTCCGTCGACGGGGCCGATCCCGACGAACGCGCCGAAGTTGACGACCTCGACGACCTCGCCGTCGACGACCTCCTGCATCTGCGGATCGAAGGTGAGCGCGTCGAACTCGGCCCGGTAGTACACGCCGGGGCGGTTCGGCAACACGGCCCCGTCGCCGATGTCGTGGACCTCGGTCACCGAGATGACGCTACCGACGTCCTCGTCCATCTGTCCTTCGAGTTTGTCCTGCAACAGCCGCTTGACTAACTCGGGCGATACGTCAGCGAGGTGTCTGGGAGGGACCTCGACCGTATCTCTGAGTCGAACCCGTTTGTACATGTTATGGTTCAGTGATCTCGAATTTGGTTTGCCCGCGTAAACAGATTACGGGAACGTCCGCCTCGAGCAGCCGTCGCCGGAGCGGGCGGTCGCTCGTGACCGCGTACTCGCTCCGGTGGCCGATCTCGAGGACCGCGTCGTCGGCGTACGACGACTCGTGATCGACGCGGGCGCACTCCCGGCGCGCGAGGTCGCGCCCGACGCTCGCGGCGGTCGCCTCCTCGCCGGCGCCGGCCGCGAGGCGGTCGAGTTCCTCCAGTACGGCCCTCGGGACGACCGGGGCGTGCGCTCCGAGGAGCCGATCGAGTTCCTCGAAGGTCCGCACGCCGGCCTCGACCGGCGCCATCAGCGCGTTCGTGTCGAGTACCACGCGCATCGCCGTCACCGGAGCGTTCCGATCCCGATGAGCCGCCAGCGCGCGCCGACGCGGCGGTTGATAGCGATCTTCGCGCCGGCCGCCGCGCAGACGGGGCGTTTCAGCTGTACCTCGCACTCCTCGTCGCGGGCGCTCGTTACCGACCCGACGGTCGTCGCCGTGCCGACGGTCAACATCAGCGGTTCGCCCGTGCTTATCGGTTCGATCTCGTCGGTCTCCTCGCCGACGACCCGATCGAGGAGTTCGACGTCCATCGTGAATCGCTCGAGGGTCGGCGGGAGCGACCCCGGCGGGCCGGCGACCTGACCGGCGAGGGCGTCGCCCTTCGTCATCGATGGATCGAGGCCGGTTCCGACGCCCAACAGTCCGCCGGGCGTGACCTCATCGACGAACTCGCCGCCGGCCTGCAGCGACCGGATCGTCGTCTCGACGGGGCGGTACTCCGAACTGCCGCCCTCCTCGATCTCGCGGCCGGGTTTGATCTCGACGTCGTCGTCGACGGCGAGTTTCCCCTGCGTGAGCGATCCGCCGAGAACGCCGCCGGTCAGGTCCTCGTGGGTCGTGCCTGGGCGGTTGATGTCGAACGAGCGGGCGACCTGCATCCGCGCGTCCGTCCCGGAGTCGCGCTCCGGCGTCGGGATCTCCGATTCGATCGTTCCGATCAGGAGGTCGGTGTTCACGTCCTGTTGGGCGGAGATGGGGACGATCGGGGCCGACTCGGCGACCGTGCCCTCGACGAAGGACTCGATCTGTTCGTGGTTTCGGACGGCCTGTTCGCGGTCGACGAGATCGATCTTGTTCTGGGCGATGACGATGTTTTCGATCCCGATGATGTCGAGCGCCATCAGGTGTTCCTCGGTCTGTGCGCGGGGGACGGGCTCGTTGGCGGCGATGACCAACACCGCGCCGTCCATGATCGCCGCGCCCGAGAGCATCGTCGCCATCAGCGTCTCGTGGCCCGGCGCGTCGACGAACGACACCGTCCGGAGGGGTTCGCTCTCGGAGCCGTCGGGACAGGTCTCCTCGACAGTGTACCGCTCGGGTTCGTCGAGGCCCGGACACTCCCGGAACGTCGCGTCGGCGTAGCCGAGGCGAATGGAGATCCCGCGTTTCATCTCCTCGGAGTGCTGGTCGGTCCACTCCCCCGAGAGCGCCTCGACGAGGGTCGTCTTCCCGTGGTCGACGTGGCCGACCAGCCCGATGTTCACCTCCGGTTGTCGGTGTTTCCGCGTCATTTAGTAACGACGTGAACATCCGCTCCTGCGATTGATAAACCTACTGTTCCGCGGTTCGACCGCCGTTCGGCCTCGATGTCCTCCGATCGGGGGTCGAAGGGGGCGCCGAACGAACGGGGCCGGTGACGCACGCGCGCCGGGACGCTCGGGGTGGTGTCAGAGGGTCGCGTTCGATCGGCGAAGCAAAAAGGGGACGAGACGAAACCGAACGGAACGGGCGATCGGGTCGCTACGCGCCGAGTTCGACGACGAAGTCCGACTGCACCCACATGTCCGGGTCCTCCCGGTCGTAGATGACGACCTCGCCGTTGTCGAGCGAGAGGTGGGCGTACCGCTCGGAGTCGAGCGGCGTTTCCGGTGGTTCGACCGACGATGGGATCGATTCGTCCGTGTCGGAGGGTGCGCTACTCATTAGCATATGTCTGCAGGCGATCACCGGGTATAAGCGTTCGGCCCGGGGTGTGTTAACACTACATTGTGTATTATGCCATTAATACGCCTTCCCGGGCGGCGCCGGTACCGCTCCGGAGGACACGGAGGCCTTGAGGCGGGCTCGGATCCGTTCTCCGGGCGCCGGAGGCCGGGCGCAGGCTCAACTTTTTTGAACGGTTCGCCCCTACGGGAAACATGGGCAAATTCGCCTTTCTCATCAACTCCCCGCCGGGCAACCCCGGACCGGTCGCAAACAACTTAGAGTACGCCCGCGACCTCGACGACGCCGGACACGACGTGGTCGTGTTCTTCGACGGGCAGGGCACGCAGTGGATCCCCGAAGCCGAGGACAACCCCGACGGCGTGGTGCACGACTACTACGCGGAGGCCAAGGATCGGGGCCTCATCGACGGGGCCTGCGGGTACTGCGCGAGCTTCTTCGAGATCGACGACGACATCGAGGCCGCCGGAGTCGCCCTCGACGGCGGCGACGAGCCCGGCGCGGAGGGTCCCGGCGACCACCACGGGCCCGACGTCGCCGGGCTCGTCGCCCAGGGGTACGAGCTGATAAACGTCGGGTAGGACCCCGTTTCGACACCGGTGCGTCCGCGTGCGCACCTTCTGTCCGGCCGGCAGAAAGCGATCGCCCGACAGAGAGCGATCGCCGCGGGCGTCCCCGGGCGCCTCCGGCCGGGCGAGGGTCAACGTTGATAGGGCCGCCGGCCGATCACCCCGGTATGTCCGACCCGACGATCTTCGAGCGGATCATCGACGGCGAGATCCCCGCAGAGATCATCCGCGAGACCGACGACGTGATCGCCTTTCTGGACGCGAACCCGCTGGCGCCGGGGCATACGCTCGTCGTGCCCAAGGAGGCCCACGAGCGACTGCGGGACGTCCCGCCGGCGCTGTCGGGCGAGGTGTTCGGCGTCGTCCGGGACCTCGCACCGGCGATCGAGGACGCCGTCGAGGCCGACGCGACCACGGTGGGGATCAACGACGGCCGGGCGGCCGGCCAGGAGATCGAACACCTCCACGTCCACATCGTCCCGCGGTTCGACGGCGACGGCGGCGGGTCGCTGCACTCGGTGATGGGCGCCGCCGGGGGCGTCGACGACCCCGACCTCGGCGGGATCGCCGACGACATCGCCGCGGCGCTGGAGTGAGTCGCCGGGGACGTTCCCCCGCGAAGCGGCACCCTTTTGTCCGCACCCGAGCGACCCGATCGTATGTCAGAGACGGTCGCGTTCGTCGGCGCGGTCGGCGGCGGGGGCACGACCCGGCTGACGCTCGCGTGTGCGGAGTTGCTTGCGCGCAGCGGCCGCGACGTTGCGGTCCTCGACGCCGCCTACGGGACACAGGGGCTCGCCGACCGGGTGTCGGGCCGGATCGATCCGGACATGACGCGGCTGTGCGTGGACGACACGCCGCTCGAATCCGGCCTCATCGAGCGGTCGGTGACGGCCGACAGCGGCGGTCGACTCGCGGTCTGTCCGGCTCGCGCGCCGTTTTGCCGCGTTGCGGAGGCAAAGGCCCCCGAGGCCGCCGAGCGGTTCGGGGCGCGGATCGACGAGGCGGCGCGGCGGTTCGGGTACGTCCTGATCGATACGCCGCCCATCGCGGCCAACCAGGCGGTCGCGGCCGCCGCGGGCGCGGATCTCGTCGCGGTCGTCTGTGACGGCGCTCGGGCGGCGTCGGCCGTCCCCCGAACGATCGACCGGCTGGCCGACATCGGGGTCGACGAGTCCGTGACGGTCCTCACGCGTACGACGGGACACCCCGATGCCGACGTGACCGTTCCGGATCTCGGGGAGGAGCCGCCGGTCGTCGGCGGCGAGACGGGTCGGAACGCCGTCCGCGACGTGGTCGAGACGACGGTGGGCGTCTCGATCGAACGCGAGTCGACAGAGGGGATCCTCCCGGACGTCCCGTTCAGATAAGCCCGTCGAGGCCGTCCCTGGCGTCGGCCAGCGGGTCCTCGTCGTCCGGAACCGACGCCGTCTCCGCGACGGCCGTCTCCGCGCCGTCGATCGGATCGTGCGTCCTGACGTACACCGCGAGGGCGAACTCCGTCTCGCCGAGTCCCGAGAGCGTCCGCGCCTCCGTTCTCGGGAGTTCGCCGGCGAGAAAGTCGTCTACGACCCGGGCGGCCGTCGGTGTGAGCGGATCGATCGGTTCGCCGAGCAAAAACAGCGTCTTCGCCGCCGTCGTCTCGGGGACCGACGCGACCGCGGCCGCGCGACCGACGGACGCGCCCTCGACGTACGCCTCGAAAAGCGTCGCCGCGGCGTCCGGCGAACAGGGCAGTCGCTCGTCGAAGGGTTCGAGTCGGTCGGCGAGCGGTGTTCCCGTCTCGTCCGCGGTGGCGACCCCGCGTTCGCGCTGTTCGGCGGTCACCTCGATGCCCGCTGCGATCTCCGAGAGCGCCATGCCGTGGGCTGCGTCCCCGTGGTTTATAAAATCTTTCTCGACGCGAAAAATACCGGACGAGAACGGACTCGAGCGTACCGGTTACCGGTACGCTTCGGGCCGCGTTTCGCCTGCGCTCTCCCCGTTTCCGTTCCGCCTTCAAGTACCATCGAGGCGAAGTTTCGCACGTGATGAGCACGACGACACAGCGGGTCTGCCCCGAGTGCGGTGGCCGTCTGAAACGTACCGGCGTCGAAACCGTCTGTGACGAGTGCGGGCTCGTGGTCGCGGAGGACGAGCTCGATCGCGGCCCCGAGTGGCGCTCGTTTGCCGACGACCGGAACGATCCCGAGCGCTGCGGCGCGCCGCTTACCCGGTCGCGTCACGACCGCGGGCTCTCGACTGAGATCGGCCGTTCGACGCGTCTCACGGGGCGCAAGCGCCGGCAGGTCGCCCGCATGCGCCGACAGCACAGCCGGGCGCAGATCGGCTCGAAGCGGGAGCGAAACCAGGTGCACGGCTTCACCGAGATCCGGCGGCTGACCGGGCAGCTCGAGCTCCCGGACGACCTCCGGGAGCGGGCCTGCGTCCTCTTCGAGTCCGCACAGACCGAGGACCTCCTCCGGGGGCGCTGTATCGAGGGGTTCGCCGCGGCGGCGGTGTACGCGGTCTGTCGGACCGTCTCCGTCTCGCGCACGCTCGGGGAGATCGTCGCCGTTGCGAGCGCCGACGAGGACGAACTGAAGGTCGCATACGGCGCGTTGAACCGCGAGTTGGGGCTACAGATCGGGCCGATCGCCCCCGCGGAGTACCTCGCGCGCTTCGCCTCGGAGCTGGACGTCCCGAACGCGATCGAGCGCCGCGCGAGACGGCTCGCGACCGACGCCCACGAGTCCGGGACGACGGTCGGACGGAACCCAAGCGGCGTCGCTGCCGCGTGTCTCTACACCGCCGCTCGCAGCGCCGGGCACGAACTCACACAGCAGGCCGCGGCGGATGTCGCCGACGTCTCCGCCGTCACGGTGCGGAACACCTACCAGGACCTCCGGGACTGATCGGCGGGCGCCGTTGTGCTCCGGCGGGCGGTCGCGACGGTTCGGCGGCTACGAGCGATCGCCCTCGGCGCCGTCCTCCGCGAGGGTCACGAACGCGCTCGTCGGCACGTCGACGGCGTCGAGTCGCTCGCACAGCCCGTCCGGAACGGTCGAGAGCCGGGCCGCGATCCGCCGGTCCCGATCGATCTCCCCGGCGAGCGTCTCGACCGCCGAAAGCCCCCCGACGGCGGCGACGGCGTCGGCGGCGGCCGTCAGGTCCTCGGCGTCGGCCAGCGTCTCGGCGGTCTCGAGGCGGCGCTCCATCCGCCCGAGCCAGGCCTCGACCGCCGACGGGCGGTCCGTCGGGCGGCGCTCGCTGTGGACGATCCGGATCGGGGCGCGATCGACGACGGCGGGGGTCGCAAACCCGATTGGCGTCGATCCGGCGGCTGCCTCGAGTGTCACGCTACCGTCGTCCCACTCGCCGACCACGGTGCCGTCGACCCGCGGCGGCCAGACGGTGCCGTCGACGTCGGTTTCGAGGCGAACCGAGCACGGGCGGTCGGATTCGAGGACGGCCTCGACGAACGTCACCGGGTCGCTCCGGACGGTTTCGATGGACAGGTTCGGCACGCGGTGTGTGCCCGCCCGATCGATTATAAACAGGCGGTCGGGTGGCGGCCGAGTGACGGCGGGCGATCAGATCCGGTACACGGGCGCTTCGAGCCATCGCTCGGCCGCGTCGCGGCCCTCGAAGCGGCGGCAGGCGAGCGTCACCGGCGTCTCGACGCGGCCGGCGCGAACGAGTGCGAGCGCGGCCGAGACCGCGTCGGCCGCCTCGAACGACGCCGGGGTCCGCGAGGGGAGCGCCCCGAGGGCCCGCCGGACAGCAGGCCCAACGGCGTCGACGAGTTCCGCTCGGGCCGCGCGTCGGTCGTTCTCGAGGCGGTCCTGCAGCCGCAGTCGCCGGTCCCGGTCGTCCCGGGCGGCCCGGGCGCGCTCGCGTGCCGATTCGAGCGCCTCCGTCGCGGCGGCGTGTTCGGTCTCGGCCTCCGAGAGCGCGCCGAGCGCCGACCGGTAGTCGTCTCTGAGAGAGCCGTCGTCGGCCTCCTGAAGCCGGCCCCTGATCGTCGCGACGCGTTCGCGCTCGGCGTCGAGATCGGCGGCCGTCTCGGCGACTCGCCGCCGGGCGTCGGCGCGGGAGGGGACCGGTTCGGCGAGCGTTCGCAGTTCCGCCTCGGTCGCGCGGATCCGCTCGTCGACGCCCGTCGTCACGCCGATCGATCGGGCCGCGGCGGCGAGGGCTCTGCGGCGCGACAGCGACAGTCCGGGGGCGACGACGGCCACGTGGGGGTAGAGCCTCACAGCTCCCGCGCCCGCAACGCGTCGGGGACCGGGTGCGGGCGGTCGATCGCGAACTTCGCGTACGGGACGTTCCGGTTCGATCGCTCCTCGTATGCCCGCGCGGCCTCCCGGACCGCCTCGGGGACGTCCCGGAACTCGTTGAACGGGGCGGTCCGCTCGAGTTGGACGTCGTCGGGGTGTTTCTCGCGGAGGCGCAACCCGAGGAACGCGCCGTGTTCGGTCGGTTCGAGCAGTGCCGCCCGCCCGAGCCGGCGGACGACGCTTCCGTCGTGGGTCCGACAGACGTTCCGGAGGGAGTTCCGCGCGGCCCGTGAGTACGTGACGACCAGCAGCACGCCCGATTTTTGAGCGAAGCGATATATTAAAATTAACCCTCAATCGATCGGTTCGACCGTCGGTGCGACGGCGCCGGTGATCGACTCGACCCGATCGCGGGCGTCCCGCTCGGAGCTCGCGAGCACGACCGTCCCGTCGCCCGAGCGGTACGCCGAGAGGTCGCCGTCGAACTCCGTCGCGAACGTCCGGACGGCCGCGCGGATGCGCCGCTCACAGCCCGCCAGGTCCGTCTCGCCGGCCTCGAGTTCCGACAGCGCCGATTCGACCCGTCGGAGGGTTGCGATCCGGTCCATCTCAGATGTTCCGGATGTAGCCGTTCTGCGGCTCGTAGAGGTCGCCGCGCTTTTTCAGCTCGGAGACCCGGTGTTCGACCTTCGACTCCTCGATCCCGGCCTCGGCGGCCCGCTCGACGATGCGTTCCATCGGCGCGCCCGGTTCGTCCTCGTACTCCTCTTGGAGCTCCTCGATGATGTTCCGGAGCGTCTTCGCGCGGTCCCGCTGGCTCTTCGATTGGCCGGTCTCGACGACGTCGGCGTCGAACTCGCCGGTCTCGGGGTCGACGCCGATGTCCTGAAGACAGGAACGGACGATCTCGATGACCCGCTCGGCGTCGTCGCTGTCGATGGTGTCAGAAAGCCGCATCCGCGCCGAGGCCTCCGCGAGCCGCACGAGCGCCTCGAGCTTCCTGGCCGTCACCGGGACGGGGGCGTCCTCGCCTTGGCCCTTCGCGCGCAGGTCGACGTAAAAATCGCGGATCTGCGCCTTGGCCTCCTCGGTCATCATGGGGTAGCAGTTCCGCTTGGCGTAGGCGATGTACTTCCGGAGGAGTTCGGCGTCGATCTCCGGTTCGACGTTGCCGGTCACGTTGTCGACCTCCTCGGCGGTGACGTTCGATGTCGTCGTGTTCTCGCGGTGGGTGTGCAACTCGCCGGCGTAGTTCGTCTCGATGATGTGCTCGGCGAGGTCGGCGTCCTCCTCGGCGTCGGGCTGGTCGGTGACGGTGAAGATCAGATCGAACCGCGAGATAAGCGCCGGCTCCAGGTCGATCTGTTCGCCGATGGGCTCGTACTGGTCGAACCGGCCGTACTTCGGGTTGGCCGCGCCCAGGAGCGAACACCGGGATTTCAGCGTCGCATTGATCCCTGCCTTGGATATCGAGATGGACTGCTGTTCGAGCGCCTCGTGCATCGCCGAGCGGTCCTCCGGGCGCATCTTGTCCAGTTCGTCGACGGCCGCGATGCCCTGGTCGGCGAGGACGAGCGCGCCGGCCTCGAGCGTCCACTGCTGGCCGTCGCCGAAGTCGTCCCTGACGGCGGCGGCGGTGAGCCCGGCGCTCGAAGAGCCCTTGCCGGAGGTGTAGACGGACCTCGGAGCCAGGTTGCGAACGTACTGCAGGAGCTTCGATTTTCCGGTTCCGGGGTCGCCTATCAGGAGCATGTGCAGATCCCCCCGCGTCCGGGACCCGTCGGGCAGGTGCTTTGTCACCCCGGAGAACAGCTGCATGATGATGGCGAGTTTCTCCTGTTCGTACCCGTAGATCGAGGGCGCCATCGAGCCGACCATCCGATCGTAGACGTTCGGCTCGTTCGAGAGCTCGATGATGCGCTTTTTGTCCTCGTCGGTGATGTCCATGTCCTCGAACTGCTCGTCCTCGATCTCGACGGAGATCCCGTCCATGTACACGTCGAAGACGGGCGATTTCTCCTGGTTCGACCCCTGTTGGTCGAGATGGAGGATCCCGGTGACGCGGACGTGATCGCCGGCGGTCACGTGGCCGGTGATGTCGTCGTCGATGTGGACGTCGATGCTCTGGGGCGTCTCGCCGCCGCGGAGCCCCTCCGGCGACTCCTGGACGCGGATCTTCTGTGCGTCGAGGAACTCCGATTGGTCGAAGTTGATGTCGAAGGGGCCCTGTCGCTCACAGCCCTGGCACTCGTGGGGCTCGTGGAACTCGCCGGAGGTCTGGGGGATGCGGGTCAGCGTGCCGCAGCGCTGGCACTCGAAGGCCGCCTCGGTGATCTTCGGTCTGACGTCGGTCGCCTTCCGGATGATGCCCGTCACCTCGACGAGTTCGCCGCGGTGACGCGCGCGGATGTCCCGGATCCCGGTCGTCGTCTGGAGCCCCCGCACCCGGACGTGGGCCTGTCCCAGTTTCACGTCGACCGGGAGGTCGTAGAGCCGAAGCGCCTCCTCGGCGTACTCGCGCATCTGGTCCGGTTGGGCGATGAAGTCGTCGGCGACGTCCGAGTCGAACCGGTAGAGGTCGCCCCACTCGACGTACAGCGAGCGCTTCTCGTTGGGGTACTTCTGGGCGAGTTGGCCGATCTCGTTGCGGTAGTAGTCCCGGTAGAACTGCTCGAACTTGTCGATTATCTCCGTGTCCTCCGCGCGAGCCATCTGAGTACCACGTCTTGACGCGGGACCGAATAAGAACTTTCGCACCCGGGCTCGGTCGGCGTCGCGTCGACCGCGGCGCTCTTGACGCTCGAGGGCGTTCGTGGAGGCATGACATCCCGGCGTCGTCGCGCGGTCCGTGGATCGCTCGTCGAACGCGGCTACGACGTCTCCGAACGCGACGGGAGACTCCTCGCCGACCCGACGGCGGGAGCCGACCCGATCGGCGTTCCGGGGGCGCTTCTCGTCGTCGAGGCGGGCCCCGACCCGACCGCGCTGCTCGAGGCGGTCGGCTCGGCGGCGGCCGCCGACCGGACGGCGCTCGTCGTTTCGGGGGCCGAGACGGCGGGGGCGATCAGGCGGACGCTGACCGATCCGCCCGGGCTGGCCGCCCGAACGGAGCGAACGAGGACGTTCTACAACGCGCCCGACCGACTGCCCGCCGGCCAGAAGGGTCTGGCGTGCTGTCGCGCGGACGCGACGCCAGTCTGGCGCGAGGAGCCGATGGAGGGCGTGACCGGCGAGGGGACGCGGTACGTCCTCTACGCCGACGGCGATCCGGTCACCGCCTTCGAGAGCGTCGCGGCGCTTTCCTGCCCGTCGGCGGCCGCCTTCGAGTACGCCTACCGCCGGGGCGACGACGGGCGCTTCCGCGTCGAGAAGCTCCGGAGCGGCCGGACGGTCGGCCGGTTCGTCTCGGTCCGGGAACTGAAAGCGAACGCCTACCGTCCGGTTCCGGTCCCGCTCGTGCCGGAGGACGTCGTCGAGGGGTACCTGCCGGAGGCCTGGGCGCTCGCGGTCGTCGAGGACGACCGCGTCGTCTCGATTGAGGGGGCCTGAGGGACGCGACGGCGTCGCCGAAAAGTGCGGGGTCGTCACTCACGGGTCGTCGCGTCTCTCGCCGTCGCTCGGCCATTCAGACATGGGATCGCCCGGATTCGAACCGGGGTCCACAGCACCCAAGGCTGCGAGTATAGCCAAGCTAACCCACGATCCCTCGGGGGATCCTACCCCGGCCACGCGTGAAAGCGTTTCGCTCCCGGCCCAAAGGGATTTAGCGGGCCTCACCGAAGGCCGCCCATGGTAGCGACACTCGAAATCGGCCTGTTGGTGGCCGCGTTGGCGCTTCTGTTCGGCGCGTACGTGGTGCTCAAAGCGATCAAGCCGCTCGTCGTCAACGCCATCGTGGGGGTGATCGTCCTGGTGATCGCGAGTTTCCTCGGAGTCGGCGTCGAGATCACGCCGGTCGCGGTGCTCGTCTGCGCCGTCGGGGGGATCCCCGGGGCGCTTCTGGTCATCCTGCTTGCTTTTAGTGGCATTGCCTTCGCCGGGGTCGCCGTTCCGGTCGGCGTCTTGGCGCTCGTCTGATCGCCGGGAGATCACTCCTCCTCGCCGAGTTCGATCTCGGCGACGAGTTCGGCGGGGTCGGCCCCAGAGCGGATCGCATCGAGCATCGCGAACGCTTCGTTCGGCGCCAGGAAGTGCTCGGTGACGACCCGGCCGAGCGGCGTCGGCTCGAACCCCTCGATGAAGCCGTACTCGAGGAGTTTGCCGACCGCGTGTTTCGTCGGGACGTCGCCGACCATCCGGTCGTTGAGCCGCTTTGCCCCCTTGCCGGCGACGGTGATGTTCGCGAGCGTCTCCTCGATCGCCGCGGTCTCGTCGTACCGCGTGACGACCGGTTCCATCTCGCCTTTCAGGAGCATGAACGCGACCTCGTCCTCGGACATCTCCATGGAGTTGTGGTAGGCGCCGTCCGGTTCGACGAGCAGGTACACGGTTCCGAGGTCGTGGTAGTCCGGGCGGCCCGCCCGCCCGAGCATCTGCTCGAACTCCTGGACGGAGAGCCACTCGATGCCCATCGCCAGCGAGTCGAAGATCACCTGCGAGGCGGGGAAATCGACGCCGGCCGCGAGCGCCGCCGTGGTGACGACACAGGCGATCTCCTGGTCGCCGAAGCGCCGTTCGACGCGCTTTCGCTCGCCGTAATCCAGGCCGGCGTGGTACGGCGCCGAGTCGTAGCTGAGCCGCCGCGAGATCTCGTGACAGCGCCGGCGGGAGTTGGTGAAGACGATCGTCTGCCCCCGGTAGCCCTTCGAGGACGTCGCGTCGAAGGCCCGCCGGACGAGCGTGTCCTCGATGTCGATCTTCTCGGTGCCGTCAGCGAAGGTGACGTGGCGCTCGATCGGGACGGGTCGCTCCTCGAACTCGATGAGCTGCGCGCCGAGGCTGTCCGCGAGGTCGGCGGCGTTGCCGACGGTCGCCGAGAGGTACACCCACTGCGTGTCGCAGCCGTTCGTCTCGCAGTAGTGTTTCAGCCGCGAGACGAGGCCGTCGAGGCGGTGGCCGCGCTCGTCGGCCCCGAGGTTGTGGACCTCGTCGATGACGACCGTTCCGATGTCCCCGAGGTCCTTGCCGGTCCGGAGGGCGTGGTCGATCCCCTCGTAGGTGCCGACGATGACGTCGGCGTCGGGATCGAAGCGGGTGCCGTCGTCGCGGATGCGGGAGGCCCCGACGCGGATCGTCACGTCGAGCGCGTCGCCGTAGTCCTCGCGGAAGTCCTCGTGTTTCTGGTTCGCGAGCGCGACGAGGGGGACCAGAAACAGCATCTTCCCCTCGCCGCGGAGGGCGCGATCGACGCCGGCGAGCTCGCCGACGAGCGTCTTGCCGGTCGCGGTCGCGCTGACGACGAGTTGGTCCCGTCCCTCTAAGAGTCCGTTCCGGACGGCGAGACTCTGGACCGGCAAGAGCGTATCGAACGCCCCAAGTCTGGTCTTCAACGCGTCGTGGACGTCGAGGTCCTCTAAGGGGACGAGATCGATCTCGTCGGTCGTCGCGCTGATCTCGTCGAACTTCGTCAGCTCCGGATCGAGCTGTCCGGACAGCAGGTTGATGACGCGTTCGAGGTCGCCGACCTCCAAGAGGAGCTCCTCGAGGCGGTCGCGGGCCCCCGATCGGAGCCCCCGGTAGCCCGCCTCCCGTTCGAGTTCCCGCGTTGCGCAGTCCGGGCAGATGAACTCCCCGTCGGCCTCGATCGCCGTCTCCGTGGTCAGCGGTGAGTACCGACCCTTGTTCGCGCAGTACCGGCAGGTCCGGACCTGCTTCGCGCCGAGTTGGTACGCCCCGAGCATCGACTCGAGATCCCGGCGGCCCCCGGGGGCGGTCTGCTCGGAGATCCGGATCCGCGAGGCGCGGCGGGCCATCTCGACGAACTGCTCCGGGCGGCGGGGAACGTCGTCGTCGCCGTCCTTGACGCGGAACCGCCCCGGGCGCGGCCCGGCGTCGGTCCGTTTCAACTCGAGCCGACCGCGGAGCAACCGCTCGCCGTCGCGTCGGACGACGACCGCGTACTCGTCGCCGGACTCGTGTAAGAACAGCGTTCCCACGTCGGCGACCTGCTTCGACACGTCACCGGGTAGTGTGCCGGAGTATTTCAGCGGTTCGGCTCCGGGGGACGGGGAGCGAACCGGGTCAGGGCTCGGGGTACGCGTCGGCCCAGGGGCGGGCCCGCTCGATCGCCGCGGCGACGGCGAGGACGTCGTCCTCGGCGTGTCGGTGCCCGACGACCTGGACGCCGACCGGGAGCCCCTCGTCGGTGAACCCGGCCGGGACCGACGCGGCGGGGTGGCCGGTCAGGTTGAACACCCAACAGAGCATGGCGTCGGTCGGCACGCCGCGGACCGACTCGCCGTCGATCTCCGTCGGGAACGGGTCCGCGAGGCGCTTGCCGTAGGGCGGCACCGTCAGCGTCGGCGTGAGCAACGCGTCGTGATCCGAGAGCGCGGCCTCGATCCCGTCGTAGGCGGCCGTCCGGGGGCGGTTCCGGGCGCGCTCGTCGGCCGCCTCGAGCCCGTCGGCGAGCTCCAGCGTTGCGCGAAGCGTCGGTTCGAGGTCGGCGGCCCCGAGATCGAGGTCGTGTCGCGCCGCGAGCTGGTCGGCGAACGAACCGAAGAAGGCCCCGACCTGCGTGACGTACGCCATCGAGAGCTCGTCGTACGGCGGCAGCGACACGTCGGGCCGCTCGACGTCCGCGCCGGCGTCCGCGAGGTCCCGGACCGTCTCGCCGACCGGCGTCCGCACCGCCGGCGCGACCGGCTGGAGGTCGAGGTCCGGACTGTACGCGATCGAGAGCCCCTCCGTCGGCCGCTCGGTCGCCGCGACGTAGTCGGCGTCCGAGGCCGGAACGCTGTGTGGGTCCCGGCGGTCGGGACCGGAGAGGACCGACAGCAGGCGGGCGGCGTCGGCGGCGCTGCGGGCCATCGGGCCGCTGACCAAAAACGGGGTGTGGACGCCGAACCCGTCGGCCGGTTCGCGCTCCGGGACGACCCCGAGCGTCGGTTTCAGCCCGACGACGTTACAGCAGGCGGCCGGCACGCGGAGCGATCCGCCGACATCCGAACCGGTTGCGAGCCTGACGGTCCCGGCCGCGAGCGCGGCCGCCGACCCCCCCGAGGAGCCGCCCGCCGAGCGGTCGTGATCGAACGGCGTCGGCGTCGCGCCGACGAGGCGGTTCTCCGTCCTGATCGTGTGCCCGAGCGCCGGCGTGCTCGTCGTGCCGACGACGACGGCTCCGGCCGCCTCGAGGCGTTCGACGGTGATCGAGTCGGCGTCGGCGACGTTGTCCGCGAGCGCGTCGAGTCCCAGCGTGTGCCTGACGCCCCGCTTTCTGCCCCGGAGGTCCTTGATCGCGACCGGAACGCCGTGTAACGGGCCGAGGTCCTCGCCCCGATCGGCCGCCCGGTCGGCCTCGCGCGCCCGCTCGCGGGCGTCGTCCTCGATGATGGTGATGAACGCGTTCAGCGCGTCGGTCGCGTCGATGCGTCGCAGGGACGCCTCGAGGAGTTCGAGCGCGGAGCGGCGCCCCGAGCGGACGTCGGCCGCGAGCAGGTCGACCGGACGGTCGAGTGGCTCCACCATGCCGGGGCGTCTCGCGGTCGGATCATAAATCCGGGCGACCGCCGGCCGCGGCCCACAATCCTTAATATATCGCCGGCGTCGCCTTAACATATGACCGTTGTCAGCGTGTCGATGCCGGATTCGCTGTTGGATCGTCTCGACGAGTTCGCCGAGGAGCACGGGTACACGGGCCGAAGCGAGGTCGTCCGGGAGGCCTCGCGGAACCTCCTCGGGGAGTTCGAGGACAAGCGACTCGAGGGCAGAGAGCTGATGGGCGTCGTCACCGTCGTCTTCGATCACGAGACCTCGAGCGCCGAGGAGCGGATGATGAGCATCCGCCACGACCACGAGGACATCGTCGTCTCGAACGTCCACAACCACGTCGGCGACCACTACTGCATGGAGCTGTTCACGCTCGAGGGAACACTCGCGGAGATCTCGACGTTCGTCGGGAAGATCAGGGCGACAAGCGACACGCTCTCGGTCGATTACTCCGTGGTTCCGATCGACGACTTCGGGGCCGCCCTCGCGGAGTGAGGCGGCTCCCGTCGGCTCTTTTCGGCTCGGTCGGGGCGGTTACGGCGGTCGCTTCGGGACCGAAACGACAGGAACGAAGGGACGCGAGAACTCGTTACCGGAGGTCCGGGACGAGCGGTGCCGCTACCTCGCCGGCGTCGTAGCGCTTCCGCGCGCCGCCGTCGGCTCGGAGCGGCGTGGTGGGTTCGTCTTCTCGGGGCATCACCGGGACCATCGGTTCGATGTCGTCTCGCATCGTGTACCTGACCGGAAGGGCCGGTACGTAATAAATGTAATGATCGATCATCATGATACGGCAAACGCTGCCGGGGGACGGCCGACCGGCCGCGCCCCGAGGCCGCAGGGACCGGGGACGCCGCCGGTGTCGGGGGTCGAAACGCCAAGGAGCTATGAACGACGAGGACGACGTGTGGCTCATGAGCGACAACGAGCCGCCGGGGCGAGGGCGGACGCCCGAGGCCCGCGAGATCGAACCGGCCGCGCCCGAATCGTTCGGCCTCACGCAGGCGTGGTGGGGCGACGGCAAGGGAAAGACGACGGCGACGCTCGGGATGGCCTTCCGGGCGGCGGGCCACGGCTACCGCGTCCACGTCCTGCAGTTCATGAAAGGCGGGGCGGCGAGCGTCGAGGACGTCCGCGGCGAGTACAACGCGATGGCGGCGATGCCGGGGCTCACCTACGAGAACCTCGGGCAGTACGGCTGGCACGCGATGAACGACGGGACCGACGAGCGCGACCACGAGGCCGAGGCGAAAGCCGGCCTCGAGCGGGCCGAAGAGCTCGTCGAGGGGGCGGCGGCCGCGGACCTCTCGACGCCGTTCGACCCCGACGGGCCGCCCGTCGAGGGGGTCCACATGCTCGTGCTCGACGAGATCCTCTATGCGGCCGACAGGGAGCTCATCGAGCCGGAGGCGGTCCTCGGGCTGATCGACGACGCGCCCGAGGGGCTCGAACTCGTCCTCTCGGGGAGTCACAACCGGCCGGAGTACCTCCTCGAGGCGGCGGATCTCGTCACGAACGTCCGCAAGGAGAAACACCCGATCGACGCCGGCCAGCGCGCACGGAAGGGCACCGAGTACTGAACGGGCGGCGGGGCCGCGGCTACCGGGAGCGCTCTTGGATGTCCGAGACGACGTCGGGGTTGCGCAGCGTGCTCGTGTCGCCCAACTCCTCGCTGTTGGCGATGTCGACGAGCAGCCGTCGCATGATCTTCCCGGAGCGCGTCTTGGGCAACTCGGGGGTGAAGACGATCCGTTCGGGCCGGGCGATCGGGCCGATCGCCTCGGTGACGCCGTCGACGATGGCCTGTTCCATCTCCTCGCTTTCCTCGTAGCCGTCTTCGAGGATGGCGTAGACGTAGACCGCCTCGCCTTTCAGGTCGTGATCGCCGCCGACGGCCGCGGCCTCGGCGACGCCCTCGACGCCGACGACCGCCGATTCGATCTCCATCGTGCCGAGGCGGTGCCCGGAAACGTTGATGACGTCGTCGACGCGGCCGAGGATCGTGATGTACCCGTCGTCGTCGATCTTCGCGCCGTCCTCGGGGAAGTACACCCACTCGTCGGTCTCGGGATCGGAGTACCCCTCCCAGTACTCCGAGACGAACCGGTCGTCGTTTCGGTACAGCGTCCGCAACATCCCCGGCCACGGCCTGTCGACGGTCACGTAGCCGGCCTCGCCGGCCGCGACCGGATCGCCGCTCTCGTCGACGACGTCGGCGCTGACCCCGGGCAGCGGCGGCCCGGCGGAGCCGGGTTTCATCTCACCGACGGCCGGCAGCGTCGTGATCATCATGCCGCCCGTTTCGGTCTGCCACCAGGTGTCGACGATCGGGCACTCCTCGCCGCCGATGTGCTTGTAGTACCACTTCCAGGCCCGCGGGTTGATCGGCTCGCCGACCGTCCCGAGCAGGCGGAGACTCGAGAGGTCATGACGGTCGGGGTACGTCTCGCCCCACTTCATGAACGCCCGGATGGCCGTCGGCGCGGTGTACAGCTGGTCGACCCCGTAGGTCTCGACGATCTCCCAGAGGCGGTCTTTCTCGGGGTAGTCCGGCGTCCCCTCGTACATGACCGTCGTCGTGCCCAACGCGAGCGGCCCGTAGACGATGTAGCTGTGGCCCGTGATCCACCCGATGTCCGCCGCACACCAGTAGGTGTCCTCGGGTTTGACATCGAGGACGGCGTGGGCGGTCCAGGCGACGTACGACAGGTAGCCGCCGGTCGTGTGTTTGACCCCCTTCGGGGTGCCTGTCGTCCCGGAGGTGTACATGAGAAACAGCATGTCCTCGGCGTCGCGGGTGACCGGATCGACCGTCTCGCCCTCGTGGTCGGCGACGAGCTCGTCGTAGTCGAGTTGGTTCTCGCCGAGGTCGTGCTCGGACTCGGGGCCGAGGCGATCGACCACGACCGTCGTCGCGTCGTGCTCGACGCCGTCGAGTCCGTCGTTGGCCTTCGAGAGGTGATCGAGCGCGTCGCCGCGGCGGTAGTAGCCGTCGCAGGTGATCAGGTACTCCGAGTCGGCGGCGTTCATCCGGGTCGCCAAGGCGTCGGCCGAAAAGCCCGCGAAGACGACCGAGTGCGGCGCGCCGATCCGGGCACAGGCGAGCATCGCGATCGGCAGCTCCGGGATCATCGGCATGTACATCGTCACGACGTCGTCCTCCTCGATGCCGATCGAGCGCAGCGCCGCCGCGAACTCGTTCACCTCACGATGGAGCTCCGCGTAGCTGAACGACCGGGTGTCGCCGAGTTCGCCCTCCCACTGGATCGCGGTCTCGTCGCCGCGGTCGGCGAGGTGCCGGTCGAGGCAGTTCGCCGAGGCGTTGAGCTTCCCCCCGGTGAACCACTCGTAGAACGGCTCCTCGACGTCGTCGAGCACCTCGTCGTAGTCGCGCTCCCAGTCGAGTAGCTCGGCCGCCCGCTCCCAGCACTCGGGCCAGTCGTCCTCGAACGCCTCGTATATCCCGGGGTCGGAGACGTTCGCCTGCTCGACGAACGACTCGGGCGGCTCGAAGGCGTCCTGTTCGGCCAGCCGTGCTTCGAGTTGTGCGTCCTCGGAGTCGGACATGGTGTCCTATTGGACAGTTCCCGGTATAATAACGATTGTTGTGCACAAAAGCGCGCCCGGGGACGAACGCGGCGCGAGGCTGCCGACGGAACGAGCGCCGCCGCGGACCCCCGGTAGCTCCCAACTGACAGGCCGACGGGGCGGCCGCACCGATAGCGTTAGGGGCGCACCCGTCGTACGCCGCGTACGTGTCACGGATCGCAGTCGAAACCGGGGTGAACGCGGCATCGGCCGCCGGGCGGGCCGCACGCGTCGCGCACGTCGATTACGTCGCCGACGAACAGACCGAACGGGCGGACGCCGTGTCGTTTCTGAGCGAGGTGCTCTCGGACCCGTTCAACCTCGCGGTCGTCCTCACAAGCGGCGCCGTCGTCGTCGTCGGCCTGCTCGCGTACCTCGCAATCAGGCCGACGATCGAGGACATCGTCGTGCTCCGGGAGACCCTCGCCGGGTACGGCGATCTCGTCCCGTGGATGCTGCGGCTCTCGGCGGGGCTGCCGCTCATCGGCGCGGGGTTTCAGGGCTATCTGTTCGCGCCGACGGCGGGGTTCGACGTCGCCGCGAACCCGGCGCTGCGGCTGTTGTTCATCGGGCTCGGCTTTACGCTCCTGTTCGGGTTGGCGACGCGGACCGTCGCGGCGGTCGGCATCGCGGCGTACGCGTGGTCGCTCACCGCCGACCTCTCGGTCGTCCTCGCCGTCGAGTACGTCCCGATCCTCCTCTCGTTGGTGGTACTGGGGGCCGGACGCCCGAGCGCGGACGACATGCTCCTCGCGGTCGCGGCGGCGGAGGGCACCTACTACGGCCGCATCGACCCGGTGCACCGCTTCAAGCGGCGGGTGGACGCGGTGGTGCGCCGCTTCGAGCGGTTCGTCCCGGTCGTCCTCCGGGTCGGGATGGGGGTGTCGTTCGTCTATCTCGGCGCGGTACAGAAGCTCGCCTCCCCGGCGAGCGCGCTGTCCGTCGTCGAGAGGTACGGCCTGACGGCGGTCGTGCCGGTCGATCCGGGGCTGTGGGTTCTCGGTGCCGGGGTGGCCGAGATCGCCGTCGGGGTCGCGCTCGTGGTCGGGGCGTTCACGCGGGGGGCGGCGGCCGTCTCGTTCGGGCTGTTCACGCTCACGCTGTTCGGGCTCCCCGACGACCCCGTGTTGGCCCACGTCGCGCTTTTCGGCCTGGCGTCGGCCGTGTTCACGCTCGGCGCGGGGCCGCTCTCGTTCGACAACCGGTTCGGACGGCCGGCGTTGCGGCCCTCGGAGTCGGCCGTCTCGACCGACTGAGCGCCCGACGGCCCGCCGCGGGCTACAGGGTCGATCCCCCGCGGTACCGGTAGTCGCCGAAGCCGAGAAGCGGCCAGAAGACGACCGGGATCAGCCACAGGCCGACGCCAAAGAGGATGCCCTGTCCGAACTCCCGGGCGATGTCGAGGCTGACCTTGATGACGGCGACGAGTTGGACGAACGGGACGAAAAGCAGCGCGAACCACCACCACGCGTTGTCGCTTATCCGGACCATCACCCAGAGGTTATACAGCGGGATGACCGCAGCCCACCCCGGTTCCCCCGCCTTCTCGAAGGTCTTCCACGCGCCGGCGATCACGACCGCGAGGAACACGAGCGACAACAGCGACCCGAACGTTCCGCCGGCGTCTCCCGCCTGCAGGGGAGCGAGCGCTCCCGTAAAAAACGACATACGGGCTCTGTGCCGCCCGAGGCTATAAACGCTGTGTCGTTTGGCGCGCCGAACGGCCGTTATCGCTCCGCCGTCCGAAATCGGTATGACGGTCCCGCCCCGAGCAGTGGTGTGTCACGCGCTCGGACGGTCCTCGTCGCCGGGACCGCGAGTCACGTCGGCAAGTCCACCGTCGCCGCGGGGCTCTGTCGGCTGTTGGCCGATCGGGGCGTCGACGTCGCCCCGTTCAAGGCCCAGAACATGTCGAACAACGCCCGGGCGGTCGCCCGCGCGGACGGCGAGGGCTTCGGCGAGATCGGCGTCTCGCAGTACGCCCAAGCGGCAGCCGCCCGGACGCCGGCGACGACGGACCACAACCCGGTGCTTCTGAAGCCCCGCGGCGACGGCGAGTCGCAGCTCGTCGTCGACGGCGAGGCGGTGGGGCACTTCTCGGCCGGGACGTACTACGAGGACCACTGGGAGCGCGCCCGCGAGGCGGCGGCGGCCGCCCACGAGCGCCTCGCCGAACGCCACGACGTCGTGGTCGCCGAGGGGGCCGGATCGATCGCCGAGATCAATCTTCACGACCGGGATCTGGCGAACATCGAGACGGCGCGGTTCGCCGACGCGGACGTGCTGTTGGTCGGCGACATCGAGCGCGGCGGCGTGTTCGCCTCCCTCGTGGGGACGCTCGAGCTCCTGCCGTCCGGCGTTGCGGACCGCGTCGCCGGGGCACTCATCAGCAAGTTCCGGGGCGATCGGGCGCTCTTAGAGCCCGGGCTCGAAGCCTTCGAGGACCGGACGGGCGTGTCGGTCCTCGGGGTGCTTCCGTACGACGATCCCGGGCTGCCCGAGGAGGACAGCGTTTCGCTTCCAGCCCCCGACGCCGCGGCGACGATCGGCGACGGCGACGAGGTCGGGGACGAGCGGGCCGTGACCGTCGCCGTCCCGCGGTTCCGGCGGGCGTCGAACGTCACCGACGTCGAACCGCTCGCGGAGGTCCCCGGCGTCCGGGTTCGGTTCGTTCCGCTCGACGCGCCGCTTTCGGCCGACGCCGTCGTCCTCACGGGCACGAAAAACACCGTCGACGACGCGATCGAAGCGAAGGAGGCCGGCCTCTACGACGCCCTCCGGGCGTTCGAGGGGCCGATCGTCGGGCTGTGCGGCGGGTACCAACTGCTCGGCGAGCGGCTGTTGAACGCCGGCGTCGAGGGGACCGGCGACGCCGAAACGGTCCCCGGCGTCGGGCTGTTGCCGGTCGAGACCCGGTTTAGCCCCCGAAAGACGGTCGAGCCGATCGAGCGACGCTTGGAGGGGTGTGGGCCCCTCGAGGGGGCAGAGGGGGCCGTTTCGGGGTACGAGATCCACATGGGCGACAGCGAGCGCCTCAAGAGGACCGCCCGGCCGTTCGACGGCGAGGGGGCCGCAACGGACGACGTCCTCGGGACGTACCTCCACGGGCTCTTCGAGAACCGGGTCGCCCGCGAGGCGTTCGTCGATCGGGTCTACGAGTCGGCCGGCCGGGACAGACCGGAGACCGACGGCGAGGACCGAGACCCCTACGACCGGGCCGCCGGGCTCCTTGAGGGGGTCGATCTCGGGGCGCTCGGGCTCGGCTAGGACGTCGGCCTCACACCGCGCCGGCCGTCACGTAGAACGGAACGGTCTCGGTGCGGCGGTACTCGCCGCGTTCGAGCTGCGAAACGGCGTCGCGGCCCATCGCCCGCCACGCCGAGCGCAGCGCGTCGAGCGCCTCCTCGTCGCCGGCCATCGCCGGGCGGCGATCCCGGAGCCCGTCGCCGCGCGCCATCCGGCCGACGGCGGCCACGTCGCGCTCGGTGTAGGGCGGCTCGACGACGAGCGTCTGCTCGTAGCGGGCCGTCGTCACGTCCGACAGCCCGACCTCGCGGAACAGGTCGGCGGCGTCGGCCCCGAGGGCGACGTCGGTGTCGACGCCGCGGAGGTACCGCGTCCGGGCCCGCTCGGCGAGGCGGCTCTCGGCGTCGACCGTCGAGTCGATCCGCACCGCGTCGTTGTCCGGCTCGATGCAGGCGACGCGGTCGCGGGCGACCCGGGCGAACTCCTCGAGGGCGCGGCGGGGCTCGGAGAGGTTGATCAAAAGCGCCTGGCAGGCGACGAGATCGAAACACGCGTCGGCGAAGGGCAGGCGGTAGGCGTCGCCGCGGACGGTCGGGCCGGCGAGTTCGGCGAGCAGCCCCCCGTCGCGGTCGCAGCCGACGGCCTCGCCCGGCGACTCCTCGCGGAGGACGCGGGTCAACGCCCCCTCGCCGCAGCCGACGTCGAGGATCGACGAACGACTCGCGAGTTCGAGCGCCGAGAGCGCGGCGCGGCTGTCGTCCCACATCCCGCGGCGCGTCTCCCGAAGGTACTCGGCGTCGAACTCCCGCATCGGGCCCCGTTGGGCGGTGCCAGTCAAAAACCCCCGGACGCGCCCCGCCGGGCGAGGACGTACGCGACGGCCCCGATCCCGAGGACGGACGCGCCACAGACCACGAGGAGCGCCCGGTAGCCGGCGCTCGGGGTCCCGAAGGCCGTCTCGGCGACGAATGTGAACGCGACCGGCCCGAGCGTCTGTCCGAGCCGGAGCACGGCGGTCCGCATCCCCATCATGCCGGCCCGGAGATCCCCCGAGACCGCGGTCACGATGGCCGTGTCGACCGACGGGATCACGAGCCCGAACCCGACGCCGAAGAGCAGAAGCGACGCGCCGACGAAGGCCGGCGAGGGCGCGATCCGGACGGCGAGCAGGCTACAGCCGTAGGCGACGAAGCCGAGCGCGACCAACTCGGTCGCGTTTCGCCACTCCGAGACGCGGCCGTACTGCGAGGAGACGACGGCGCTGGCGACGGCGACGGCCGCCAGGAGTGGTCCGATCTCGGCCGACGAGAGGTCGAACTCGTCGCTCAAAAGCAGCGGGAGCGCGGTCTGGACGGCGCCGTAGAAGACGAAAAAGACGACGAAGATCGCGCCGAAGATCGCGAGCGGGCGGGGGCGGACGGCGACGGCCCCGAGCCCGCGGAGGTACGTCCGGACGTCGCTCGGGGCGCCCGTCTCCGGTTCGGGCAGGGAGACGGCGGCGGCGACCGCGACGGCGATCCCGATCCCGAAGAACAGAAACGGCACGCTCCAGCGGATCCCCGCCAACGCCCCGCCGATGAGCGGGTAGGCGGCCGAGCCGGTTCCGATCACGCTCGAGTTGATCCCCATGACGGCGTCCCGGCGGGGCCCGTCGTAGACGTCGCCGATGAGCGTCACGGCGAGCGTCACGAGCGCGCTCGCGCCGATGCCCTGCAGAAACCGGAGCGCGAGCACGGCGGAGAACGCCTCGACGAAGGCGATCCCGGCGCCGCCGGCCCCGAAGACGAAAAGCAGCGGAACGATGGTCCGTCTGCGACCGATGCGGTCGGCGACGAGGCCGACGAACGGCGTCAGAAACACCCCCGGCAGCGTGTACGCGGTGATAACGAGCCCGATCCGCGCGTCGGTCACGCCGAAGACCCCCCGGAGTTCCGGCAGGATCGGGCTGATGAGCGACACCCCCATGACGCCCATGAGCGAACTCGCGAGGATGACGTGAAGCGTGGGCGAGCGCCACGGGACGTCCGAGCCTCCGTCCGCGTCGCTGTCTGCACACATCATCGCGTCCGACTCGGCACTGGGCGGAGGGACGATTAAGGGGCGCGGTTCGGGGACCGAACGCGCGTCCGGGGGAGAGTCGAGGGTCGACGGTCGAGGGTCGGCGTCGGGCTACCGATCGGCCAACTCGCGGACCCGCTCGACGTTCCAGGCGTAGGACTTGCCGTCCTCGGTCGGCGTCTCCAAGACGAGCGGGACGTCGGCGACCGCGTCGTGGTTGATGAACGCCGCCATGCCCTCGTCGCCGATCAGCCCCTCGCCGACGTGGGCGTGTTCGTCCTTGTTCGTGCCGCAGGCGTGTTTCGAGTCGTTGAGATGGACGCACTCGAGGCGCTCGCGGCCGATCGTCTCGTCGAACGCCGCGAACGTCTCCTCAACGCCGGCGGGCGTCGAGAGGTCGTAGCCGGCGGCAAAGAGGTGCGCCGTGTCCAGACAGACGTCCAACTCGATCGAACACCGATCGAGGACGCCGGCGAGTTCCTCGAAGCTGCTGCCGAGTTTCGTGCCGCCGCCGGCGTCGGACTCGACGAGCACCGTGACGTCGTCGGGGACCTCGAGTTCCTCGAGCGCCGAGGCGGCGTTGTCGAGACCCCCCTCGACGCCCGCGCCCGTGTGCGCCCCGAGGTGGACGTTGACGTACGGAACGCCGAGCGTCGACGCGGCGTCGAGTTCCGCCTGCATCGACACGATCGATTTCTCGCGGAGCCCCTCCTTGGGCGTACAGAGGTTGACGAGGTAGGAACTGTGGATCACCCACGGGCCGATGTCGTGTTCGGCCGCGGTCTCGCGGAACCGCTCGGCCTCCTCGTCGCCGACGTCCGGATCCTGCCAGACCTGCGGCGAGTGCGTGAAGATCTGCCCGCAGTTGCCGCCGTACTCGATCTGTTCGTCGACCGCGTTGTCGATCCCGCCCGCGATGGAGGTGTGGGCACCGATCCTGAGCATACCCACACTCCGCGGAGGCGGCGCATAGTGGCTTCGGATCGCCGCGAGCCCTCGACCCGGGTATCGCCCTCACGCCGCGGGGTCGCTCCGGGATCGCACCCAACGGTCGTGGTCGTACTTGCGTTCGCACAGCGCCGCGGCCGAGTCGCGCTCGGCGTCGGTCCACGAGCCGAACTCGGCGTCGGCCCACGCGGTCAGCGAAGCGGTCAGTTCCTCGACGAACGCGGAGCGCTCCGGGGCGGCCTCGCCGAGGACGTCACAGAGTCCACAGACGCGGTCCCCGAACTCGGCCGGCGAGAGGGGCGGATCGGCGACGCAGGCGAGGTGGGCCTCGGGGTCGGACTCGTAGGTCAACGACCCGTGTTGGACGATCGCCTCGCGCGTTCGGTACTGGGCGTTGCCGGCGATCTTCCGGCCGTCCGGTCCGACGAGGTCGTGTGCGGGATCGAGCCCGCGGAGATAACAGAGGGGGTCGTACAGCGACGGCGACTCGGCGGGGGCGAACCCGACCTCGGCGCCGACCGACTCGAAGGCGTCCACCACCGGGGCCAGGAGCCGCCGGTAGCACTCGGTCACGTCGCCGGGGAACTCCGAGGCCGGCGCGACGATCGAGTACGCGACGTCGCCGAACCCGTCGTGGTAGATCGCGCCCCCGCCGGTCTGGCGTCTGGTGACGTCGATGTCCCGGTTTCGGCAGTGGGTCCAATCGACGACCGAGGGATCGGTGCCGTACCCGAGCGTGAGCGTGCTCGGGGTCCACCGGTAGAGCCGGACCGTCGCCGGGCCGCCCGAGGCGACGGTCTCTGCGGCCACCTCATCGAGCGCCATCGCGGTCGGGCCCCCGAGTTGCTCCTCGGGGATCACTCGCCACTCCATGCCCGGGCTTCGCCGCGGAGCGAAAAAGCGGTTGTGCCCTACGGGAACAGCTGTCGGTCGAGCCGTTCGACCGCGGTGTCGGCGACCTCCCGTAGGTTGACGGCGTCCTCGCGGTTGTACGAGACGAGCGTATCGAGCGCGCCGTCGACGCCGCGCTCGTGTTCACGCCACAGCCGGACGGCGTCCTCCCCGGAGATGTCGGGGCGGTCCCGCTCGACGCCGACGGCCGGTTCGATCCGTTTCAGCCCGCCGGTTAGTCCGACGCGTCGGCAGGGGTACATGAGATCGAGATGCGGCGCATCGATCGCGATGCCGAAGGAAGTCTCGAGGAACGGAACGTCGAAACGGGCCCCGTTGAACGTGATCAAAAGCGGCGCGTCGAGGAGTTCACGGAGGTTCTCGGCGGTCAGGTCGTCGCCGCGAACGAGCGTTTCGGTCCGGCCGCCCCGGTGGGCACTGACGCAGGTCACGTCGTCGCGAGCGTGGTTCAGCCCCGTCGTCTCGATGTCGAAGAAACACGCCGCGTCGCGGAAGTTCTCGTAGAGCCGCCACCGCGCTCCGTCCGGGAGTTCCCGGTCGAAAAACGCCGCGTCCCCGTCGGCCAGTCGGGGGCGAGCGTGGTCGATGAACGACTCGATGCGGTCGGCCGTCGTCGGCCCGCAGAGCGTCGGATCGAACTCCGACCAGGTCCGTGCGCCGGCCGCCCAGATGTTCCGTTCGGTGGTTTCGCCGACCCCGTCGACGGCGATGTACGTGTTTTCGAGTCGCACGTATCCTCCTGTGTCGGGCAGGCCCCTAAATCGATCGCTCGTACTCCAACTCGCCGGCGACCGCCTCGGCGAGTGCCGGCCCGCACTCGCGTTCGACGACGTGGAGCGCGAGGTCGAACCCCGAGGTGATACCGCCGGCGGTGAGGACCACTCCGGCGTCGACGACGCGCTCCTCGCGCACGTCGACGCCCATCGCCCGGAGGTCCTCGCGTGCGGTGTGGTGCGTCGCCGCCGGTCGGCCCTCAAGAACGCCCGCCGCGGCGAGCAAGAGCGATCCGGTACAAACCGAGCCGACGGCGCCGCCGGCCTCGAACCGTTCGGCGATCGACTCGGGGATGTCGCCGCGGTCGTACTCGCGTCGGACGCCGGGCGCATCAGGGTCGTTCCAGCCGCCGCCCGGGACGAGAAGGAAGTCGGGCTCCGAGAGCGTGCCGTCGGGTTCGACCCGGAGACCGCTTCTGGCTTCGACGCGGTCGGCCGGGGCGACGGTCACGAGGGCGGCGTCGATCGCGCCGCCGCGGCGGTTCGCGATCCGGAACACCTCGTAGGGAGCGATCGCGTCGAGTTCGTCGAAGCCGTCGAAAACGAGGATCTCGGTGTCCATGCCGATCGCTCGGCCGGGGCGGACTTAGCCGCCCCGGTCGTAAACCGCATGTGACGATATCAAACGCGAACTCGTCGGAGCCGCGCCTCGGATGGTGAGTCGGACGCGAGGGTTATATGCCGGCTGATCGTTCGCCGAGCCATGCGGGTTTCAAGCGGCGTCGCGGGGCTCGATTCCCTCGTCGGGGGCGGGCTACCGGCCGGACGGCTCTACGTGTTGTCCGGGCCGCCGGGCAGCGGGAAGACGACGCTCTCGACGCAGTTTCTCGTCAACGGCGTCCGGCAGAGCGAGGCCGGGCTGTTCGTGAGCATGCACGAGTCGCGCTCGGACATCGTCGAGGACATGTCCGGCTACGAGTTCGGGTTCGACCGCGCGATCGACACCGATCGGCTCACGTTCGTCGACGTCTTCTCCTCGGAGGGCAAGCGGCTGTTTCGGCCCCCCGGGAAACACCGGGACGCGTCGAGTCTCGTCAACCGCCTCACCGGGTTCATCGACTCGAACGGGATCGAACGGGTCGTCGTCGACTCGACGATGCTTCTGAACCACTTCCTCTCGGACGCCGAGAGCAACACGGTGCAGTTTCTGACCTCGCTGAAACGCACCGACGCGACGGTCGTGTTGGTCTCGGAGATGACCGATCCGTCGGCGTACGCCGACGAGCACTACCTCGCACACGGCGTCGTCTTCCTGCACAACTTCTTAGAGGACGGCGGGATGCAGCGGGGGATACAGGTGCTGAAGATGCGCGGGACGGCGATCGATACGGACATCCACTCCCTGTCGTTCGGCGACGAGGGGCTACGCGTCGGCGAGCGGCGCGGCCGGAACTGATGTACGACCGATACTTCGAGGACGAGGAGGCGGGCGAGTACAGCACCCGGGAGACGCTGGATCGGGCCTACGCCCTCGGCGTCGCGTCGGTCTGTGGCGACCCGGACGACGACGCGTTCGAACGCCTCAAGCGGCGCTCGCCGGACGTCTACGACGAGAGCATCGTCGAACTCGCCTACGAGGAGGGCCGCGCGGAGGCCCTCAAGTTGGAGGCCGAGGGAGGGGACGACGACGAGGAGATCTGGGAGCGACTCGTCGAGGGGGCTCTCGAGGACACCTCGGAGGGCTCCGAACCGCCCGAGGGCCTCCCCGCGGCGCTGTCGGGTCCCGACGACGGCCCCGAGGAGGGGCCGCCGGACCGGCTCGATCTCCCGTCGTTTCTGCGCCGGTAGGCTCCGTATTATCGACCCGGGCGCTCGCCGGCGCGGACCTCGTCGCCGACACCGATGGTCCCGCCGCGGGAGGCCTCGGGGACCTCGGTGATGAGCATCGCGCTGAAGGGGCTCTCCAGGGCGTCCTCGTCGACCCAGGGGGGAAGCGTCTCCCGCCGGCGCTCGGTGAGCCGGCGTCGGAAGTCCTCGGTCCGCTCGCCGGTGTCGGGGCTCCGCGACGGGACGACGCACCGAACGCAGGCCTCGACGCCCTCGAAGCGGACGTCGCCGATCGCGAATCCGGCGCCGTCGGCGAGAAACCGGTCCTCCCAGAAGGCGGGGACGCCGCCGATCTCGACGTTCGGCCGGAACCGCGCCCGGGCCCCCTCGAGGGTCATGCCGTCGAACCACGAGGCGATCTCCTCGAGCGTTCCGGTGCTGACGACGGAGGGGCCGAGGTGGGGCCGATCGAGGAACCCGGGCGGATCGCGGCGACGCAGCCGCAGCGGCCGGCCGGCGAAGGCGCTGAACCACTCGCTCGCCGCGTCTCGCTCGGTCGCGAGATCGAACCGGACGGACTCCGCGCCCGCGCGGTCGATCTCGAGTACGCCCCTCGAGGCGTCGAACGTCGAGGCGATCTCGTTGAGGTTGTCGATCTCCTTGCCGTTGAACGTCCGTCCGACGGTGTCGAACTCGCCGTTGAGGTCCGTGGCGTCCGGGTCGACCATCGCGTACTCCCGATCCCCCGAGAGCGTCCCGGCCTGGGTGAGACGGGTCGTCTCGACGCGCGTCGCCTCAAGGCCCTTGATCGGGTAAATGAAGACGTTCTCGACGTGTGCCATAGGGCGCCCTCGGGGCGGGAGTGACAAAAGCCGGTCGGCGGCGTCTCGGGGTTTGATATCGTCACATGTAGTTTATTCTCCGATCGGGGCCACACGGGGCGCTTTTGCCCATCCGGGCACTATCGCCGGTGAGATGGTCCAAAACGTCGCCACGCGGATGGCCGAGTTGGAGGAGGGGGACTTCCACCTGCTGTCCGGGATCGAACACGGCATGCGGTTCTCGCGGTGGGTGGCCGCGGGCAAACTCCCGGAGTTCTCCCGGCTCGACCCCGGCGAGATCGACCACCGGATCGACCGGTGTATGGACCGCGAGTTGCTCGAGCGGAAGACGATCCAGTACACCGGCTACCGGCTCACGTTCGAGGGCTACGACGCGCTCGCGTTGCGGACGTTCGCCGAACGGGAAACCGTCGAGGGGGTCGGGGCGCCCCTCGGCGTCGGCAAGGAAAGCGACGTGTACGAGGCGCGCTCGTTCCAGCCGCTCGCGCTCAAGTACCACCGCGAGGGCTACACGAACTTCCGGGAGGTCCGAAAGGAGCGGGAGTACACGGCCGACAAGGAGCACCGCTCGTGGCTCTACACCGCGCGGAAGGCCGCCGAGCGGGAGCACGAGGCCCTCGAGTCGCTGTACCCGGCGGTGTCGGTCCCCAGACCGATCGACCAGAACCGCCACGCGGTCGTGATGGAGCGGATCGACGGCGTCGAGCTCTCCCGAGCGAAACTGGAGCCCGAACAGGTGCGCGGCGTCCTCGATCTCGTGTTGACCGAGATGGCCGCCGCCTACCGGGCGGGGTACGTCCACGCCGACATGAGCGAGTACAACGTGTTCGTCGCCAGCGACGGGGTGACGGTCTTCGATTGGCCGCAGGCGGTCCCGACGGACCACGAGAACAGCCGCGAGCTGCTCGAGCGCGACGTCGAGAACCTCGTCGGGCACTTCGAACAGACGTATCCGGGGGAGACGCCGGAACTCGACCAGAGGCGGCTCGTCGATTCGATCGTGGCGGACTCCTTCGAGGGCGTCCGCGCGGTCGGGTCCTAAAGCGTATGCGGCGATAGCGAACCGCAGACCGCCCCGGAGCGTTCCGAAGCCCTTAACCACGGCAGCGGCGAACTCCGGGCAACGCGCCGGAGAGCGGGCACCGGTGGGCGCCTGTCTACGCAGGTCGGGATGTGACCACCCGGCGGTCGGGGGGTTGAACCACGCAACGCCCGTGGTGAAACCATGGCACGAAGCTTCTATTCGCACATTCGGGAGGCGTGGAAAACGCCGAAGGAGGGACAGCTCGCGGAACTGCAGTGGCAGCGCCAACAGGAGTGGCGCGACCAGGGCTCAATCGAACGGATCGACCGACCGACGCGGCTCGACAAGGCCCGCTCGCTCGGCTACAAGGCAAAACAGGGCGTCGTCGTCGCGCGCGTCTCCGTCCGCAAGGGCAGCGCGCGCAAACAGCGGTTCAAGGCCGGGCGGCGCTCGAAGCGACAGGGCGTCAACAAGATCACCCGCCGAAAGAACCTCCAGCGGATCGCAGAGGAGCGCGCCGGGCGCAAGTTCCGGAACCTCCGCGTGCTGAACAGCTACTGGGTCGGCGAGGACGGCTCCCAGAAGTGGTTCGAGGCCGTTCTGCTCGACCCCGAGCACGGGGCCATTGAGAACGACGACGACCTCGGGTGGATCTGCGACGACAGCCAGCGGGGGCGGGCCGACCGCGGCCGGACCGCCGCCGGCAAGCGCGGTCGGGGGCTCCAACAGCGCGGCAAGGGGACCGAACACACCCGTCCGAGCGTCCGATCGAACGACAACCGCGGCAAGTGACGTCCCGGGGGGCGACACCCGCCGTGTCGGCCGCGTCCTGACCGGCGTGGACGCACACAGCAACGTTTTCAGAACAGCCGCCGTCGGAACGGTATGCGCAGCTTCGAAATCGGCCGGATCACCGGTATCCCGATCAGGCTCAACATCACGCTCGTCGTGTTTCTCCCCCTCTTGGCGTGGCTCATCAGCCGCGACGCGCAACTGGCCTTCTACGCGGACGTGGTCAACGCGATCTCGCCGCAGGCGGTCGATCTCGCCGTGATCAGCTCCGGGTCGACGCCGATTCTCGTCGGCGTCGGGACCGCGCTCGGCCTGTTCGTCGGCGTGTTGTTGCACGAACTCGGCCACTCCTGGGCGGCCCGTCGGTACGGCGTCACGATCAGTTCGATCACGCTTTGGATCTTCGGCGGGATGGCCCACATGGAGAACCTCCCGGAGGACTGGGACGTCGAACTCTACGTCGCGCTTGCCGGGCCGGCGATGAGCGTCCTCGTCGGCGCGGTCTGTTATGCGCTCCTCTTTGTCGTGCCCGCCCAGTCGACCGTGCTCTTCGTCGTCGGCTGTCTCGCGGTCATCAACGTCACGCTCGCGATCTTCAATCTGATCCCCGCGTTCCCGATGGACGGCGGCCGGGTGCTGCGGGCGCTGCTCGCCAGGAGCCGACCCTACGCCGAGGCGACCCAGACGGCGGCCAGCGTCGGCAAGCTGATGGCGATCCTGATGGCCGCCTTCGCGGTGTTCGCGTTCGCGCCGCTTCTGTTGCTCGTTGCGATGTTCGTCTACGTCGCCGCCGGGGCCGAGTCCCGGACCACCGTGCTCAGGGAACTGCTCCGCGGGATGACCGTCCGGGAGATGATGTCGACGGACGTCCGGACCGTCACCCCGGAGACGACCGTCGCCGAGTTCCTCGATCGCGTCGTGACAGAGCGGACGACCGCGTATCCGGTGATGGACAGAGGAACCGTCACCGGCGTCGTGACGCTCGGGTCGGTCCGGCAGGTCGATCCGGAGGCGCGGGCGAACACCACCGTCGCGGACGTGATGGGTGCCGCCCCGCCCGCGGTCGATCCGGGCGCGGACGCCTTCGAGGCGCTCGCGGCGATGAGTGCAACAAAGGGCGATCGGGTGCTCGTCGTCGAGGACGGTCGCTTCGTCGGCCAGTTGACCGCGAGCGACTTCACCACCGCGATCGAGGTGCTACAGGGGCTCGGTCCGCGGCGCGGGGTCGATCTGCCCGACGGGTACGCCTGAGAGGCCCGGACGCGGCGGTCCGCGGCGCCGGTGTGGCGCCGACGCCGGTGTCGACGCTGGCGCCGACGCCGACGGTTTATATCCGAACGCGCGGCCAGCGGGCGTATGGGTCACCGAACACTCGTCGCCTACGACAGGGACGGGTACGATCTGCACTACGCGCACTGGGGGGTCGATCCGGCGGCGCTCACCGCCGAAACGCCGTTCGGCGGTCGGCCGGACGAGGGGTGGGCGCGCGACCGGGCGGAGCGGCTGCTCGATCCCGAGGGCGGCCGGCTGTCGGACCCGCCGGAGACCGCAGTCGAGACCGATCCGATCGCGACGGGCATTTCGTTCGTCGAGATCGGCGAACACGTCGACGCGCTCGAACACGAGGCGCTGTACGTCGTCGCGGACGATTTCAGCGTCCGGACGTACCTGGTCTTCGCGCTCGATGGGTACGCCGTCGGGCGCGAGGGCGGTCCCGCGATCGCGCTCGTCGGGCACGACGGGGCGGCGGACGCGGCGTATCTCCGCGGGTGGCTCGCCGGCGCGCGCGCTCTCAGAGGCGTCTGCGGCCCCGACGACGGGGCGATCGTGCGGGCGTTGCGGTGGCTCGACCCCGAGCGGGGAACCGTCGTGTGGCTGGCCGGCCGCGGTGAGGCGGCCGGTAACGCTTAACCGCAACAGGCGAGTACCCGGAGCCGTGAGCGAGAACCCGGCCGACGCTGAGCGGTCCGGACCCCGGGTGCGGACGGACCCGACGGTGCCCGAGGCCGAGGCGTTCGTCAGCGCCGCGCTCGATCGCGGATCGCTCGTGACGCTTTTCGGCCGCTGTACGGTCGAGTACGACGGTCGCGCGGCGTCCGAACTCGAAAGCGGGGAGCGACACCTCATGCTGAAACCCGACGGGACGCACCTGGTCCACACCGACTCGGGGCAGCAACCGGTCAACTGGCAGCCGCCGGGAAGCGACCACGAGTGCCGGATCGAGTCGGACGCGCTGGTGATCGAGAGCGTCCGGACGGCGCCCGACGAGCGACTCGCGGCGACGGTGACGGACGTGGCCCACGCCGCCGCGTTCGACGTCGACGACGAGGCCTCCGTCGATCTCGTCGGGAGCGAGGCGGACCTGAAACGGCGGATCCTCGAATCGCCCGGCCTCGTCGAGGAGGGGTTCACGCCGCTGTCGACGGAGCGGGAGACGCCCGCAGGCGCGGTGGACGTCTACGGCGAGGACGCCGAGGGGCGGACGGTCGTGTTGGAGTTGAAGCGGCGGCGGGTGGGTCCCGACGCCGTCGGACAGCTAAAGCGGTATGTCGGGGCGCTCGGTCGGGACCTCCACGCCGACGCGGAGGTCCGCGGCGTCCTCGTTGCGCCCTCGGTGACGGGGCGGGCCGAGGAGCTGCTCGCGGAGGAGGGACTGGAGTTCGTCCCGTTGACGCCGACGGGGTGAGCGGGCGTCGGGCGCTACTCGATCTCGGAGCGGAGCCGCGACAGGATGTTCAGCGCCTCGATCGGCGTCGTCTCGGCGAGGTCGACCGACCGCAACTCGGCGACGAGCGCCTCGCGGCCGCCGTCCGTCGAGGCGGCGTCGCGATCCGGCGCGTCGGCGGCGCTCGTTGGGGGCTCGGAGGCGTCCCCGCGTTCGTCGCCGAGGAGGTCCCCGGCGCGTCCGACGACGTCGTCGGGGACGCCCGCCATCTCGGCGACCTCGACGCCGTAGGACGCCTCCGCCGGGCCGGGTCGGAGGTCGTGTTCGAACTCGACGCCGTCGGGCGTTCTGGCGGCCGAGAAGTGGTAGTTTCGCGCCCGCGGGAGCGACGCCGCGACCCCGGTCAGTTCGTGGTGGTGTGTCGCGAACAGGGTGTACGCGCCGACCGCGTCGTGGAGGTACTCCGTCGCGGCCTGTGCGATCGCGTAGCCGTCGCGCGTCGAGGTGCCGCGGCCGACCTCGTCGAGGACGACAAGCGAGTCCGCGTCGGCCCCCTCGAGGATGTCGGCGAGTTCCGTCATCTCGACCATGAACGTCGAGCGACCGCCCGCGATGTCGTCGGACGCCCCGACGCGGGTGAAGACCCGATCGAGCACCGGGAGCGCGGCCCGCTCGGCGGGGACGAACGAGCCGATCTGCGCGAGGACGCAGATCAGCGCGACCTGTCGCATGTACGTCGACTTGCCGGACATGTTCGGCCCCGTGAGGACCGCCATCGGTCGCTCGCGGGCGAGTTCGGTCGGGTTCGGCACGAACGCCGACTCGGTTCGCTCGACCACGGGGTGTCTGCCGGCCTCGATGTCGATCGCGTCGCCCCCGACGGTCGGCCGGCAGTAGTCGTACTCGGCCGCGACGGCGGCCAGCGACCGCAGCGCGTCGAGTCGCGCGATCGCCGAGGCGGTCCGTTGGATCCGCTCGGTCGCCTCCGCGACCCGGGTTCGGAGCTCACCGAACAGCTCGTACTCGCGTTCGTCGGCGCGCTCTTCGGCCCGGAGTATCTCCTCTTCTCGCTCCTTGAGCGCCGGCGTGTAGAACCGTTCGGCGTTTTTCAGCGTCTGTCGACGCCGGTACGCCTCGGGGACCGAACCGAGGTTCGGGTCGGTGACCTCGATGTAGTAGCCGTGGACCGAGTTGTGCCCGACCTTCAGGGAGTCGATCCCGGTCCGCTCGCGCTCGTCGGCCTCCAGCTCGTCGATCCAGGCCTTCCCGTCGCGCTCGGTTCGGCGCAGCGAGTCGAGGGTCTCGTCGTACCCCTCGCGGATGACGCCGCCCTCGGTGATCTCGACGGGCGGGGACTCGACGATCGCCGAGTCGATTTCGTCTCTGATCTCGGGACAGTCGTCGAGGTCGGCCGCGACGTCGGCCAGCAGCTCGCTTTCGGATCGGGCGTCGGCCAGACACGCCCGGAGATCGGGGACGACCGACAGCGTCGATTCGAGCGCCCTGAGGTCGCGGGCGTCGGCGCGCCCCCTCGAGACCCGCGACACGAGCCGTTCGAGGTCGTACACGTCGGCGAGGAGGTCCCCGGCCCGTTCGCGCTCGCCGACGCGGGTCACGAGCGCCTCGACGGCGTCGAGGCGGGCCTCGATGCGGTCGGGATCGAGAAGCGGCCGCCGGAGCCGATCGCGCAACTCGCGGCGGCCGAGCGCGCTCGCAGTCCGGTCGATCGTCTCCGACAGCGCCGCCCCCTCGAGGCCGTGGACGTGTCTCGGTTCGAAGATCTCGAGCGACCGGACCGCGACCGCGTCGAGAAGCATGTACTCCCGGGGGTCGTACCGCGTGAGGTGGTTGAGATACGACAGCCGGGTCGTCTCGCCGTCGGTCGTCGCGCCGCGGGCGTACTCGGCGTAGTCGAGCAGCGCGCCGCAGGCCCGGATCTCGGGCTCGCTCGCGAGCGGCGTCTCGCCGACGTACGACCGGAGCTTCGACCGGGCGGCCTCGAGTTCGAACGCCGAGCGCTCGTAGGGCGTGACCATCGGGTCCGATCCGAACGGCTCCGCGGGGGCGTCGGGGCCGACGATGGCCTCCCTCGGGGCGAAGCGTTCGAGTTCGTCGGAGACGGCCTCAAGTCGGTCGAGCCGCGTCGCGTAGAAGTCCCCCGTCGACACGTCGAGCAACGCGAGGCCGTACCCCTCGGTCAGACAGGCGACGAAGTTGTTGTTGGCGTCCGAGAGGAGTTCCGCCTCGGTGAGCGTCCCCGGCGTGACGACGCGGGTGACGGCGCGATCGACTAACCCCGAGGCCTCCTCGGGCGTCTGGACCTGGTCGGCGACGGCGACGCGGTAGCCGGCGTCCAACAGCGTCTCGATGTACGACTCGGCGTTGTCGATCGGGATGCCGGCCATCGGGTAGGTGCCGGTCGAGTCCTCCCGCTGGGTGAGCGTGATCTCGAGGACCCGAGCGGTCGCCTCGGCGGCCGCACAGAACGTCTCGTAGAAGTCGCCGACCTGAAACAGGACCAACGCGTCGTCGTAGCGCTCGCACAGTTCGAGGTACTGCGAGAGCATCGGGGTGAGGTCGTCGGCTTTCTCGGCCATAGCGGGGGGCGGACCCAGCGCCTCGTCCATGCCGGAGGGGTGCGTCTCGTCGGTCAAATAGCCACCGGAGGGCGGGTACCGACACCGTTTTTGCCGGTTCGACCGAAACGCTCGCATGAGCGAGGACGCGCCCGAACGGATCACGCTGGCCTTCGAGTTGGCGGCGTTAGAACGGCTCACCGACCCCGGGGGCGTCATCAGCGACACCCGGGGGTGGACGGACCACATGGGGATCGTCAGCGACGAGCCGACCCATCTCGTCAGGAAGCGCGCCCGCGATTACGGCTTCAACCCCGATTTCCTCCCCGGGCCGCGGACGAAACCGGAGAGTCTGATCAAGGTGAACAACCAGCCCGAACACGAGGCGGATCGGTACGTGCTCGTCTCGGCCGACGAGTCGATCGAGGAGACGGCAGAAAGCGCCGGCTGGGAGTACCGACACGTCGAGGAGGCGGCCGAGACCGCCGGCTGGCGGCTCGCCGCCGAGACGGACGACGCGAGCGACGCCGAGCGGACCGGGTGGCCCTGAGGCCGGCGGCGTCGGGCGGGGCATCGGGGTTCGGAACTCGAAACTCAGAGGTCGACACCCGGGGGTCGGACGCCGCCCTCCAGCGGGGTACGCGACGAGCGATCGCGGCGGCGCGTCGGGGGCGTCGGTGTCGGGCTCCCGGGGCCCTGTGTCGGCTCTCCGGGGCGGATACCGCCGAACGTCGGTAGATTTAACACCGGACTGGATCAGCCAACCGTATGGACGTTCGGGGGGAGTTCCTGTCGATATACCGCCAGGCGCTCCCGGTGCTTCTCGTTGCGCTGTTGGGCGGTCTCTTCGCCGGATTGGTGCTCGAGGAGATCCTCGAACGCGCCTCGCGGTTCCCCGGGCTGTTGGTGATCGTCCCCGTGTTCCTCGCGACCAGGGGGAACGTCTACGGCGCCCTCGGCGGGCGGATCGCGAGCGGGCTCCACCAGGGCCTCCTCCGGCCGAGATTCGAGTACGACGAGCGGCTCGTCAACGCGGTCCTGGCGTCGTTTATCAACGGGATCGGCATCTCGGTGACCATCGCCGTCATCGTCTGGGTCGGGCTGACGCTTCTGCCCGGGTGGGACGTGGCCCCGCTCGGGCACCTGGTCGGCATCATGCTCATCGCCGGCGTGTTGACGTCGTTCGTGCTGATCTTCGGGCTGTTGGCCCTGATCTTCACCGGCTACAGGCTCGGGTACGACCCGGACAACCTCGTCGGGCCGATCGTTACGACGCTCGGCGACGTCTTCGGGATGGTGTTTCTGCTCATCGCCGTCGCCGTCGTCGGGGTGGTCGTCTGATGGTCGTCCCGTCGGACCCCCTCGGGAGCTGGCGGACGAGACGCATCGTTGCGAACATGTTCCCGCTGTTGGTGGCGCTGTCGGTGATCGTCCTCTTTGCCGGGTTGGTCCTCGAGGGGGCCGAACGGAACCTAGAGGAGTTCGCCCTGCTCGCGGTGATGGTGCCGACGATGGTCGACATGGGGGGCAACCTCGGCGCCATCCTCTCCTCACGGCTCTCGACGCGGCTCCACCTGGGGACGACCGAGTTCGACCCCCGGGACCGCGTCCTGTGGGCCAACGTCGCCGCGGTCTTCGCGCTCGCTACGACCGTGTTCACCGCCCTCGCGGTCGGGACCTGGCTCATCGGCGGCGTCATCGGCGCGGAGTTGGGCCTCGTCGATCTGCTCGTCATCTCGCTGACGAGCGGGGCGCTTCTGTCGGTCATCGCGACCGTCTGCAGCGTCGGGGCGACGTACGGCTCCTACCGGCTCGGGATCGACCCCGACGACACGACGATCCCGATTGTCACGAACGTCGTCGACGTCTTCGGGATGATCATCTTCCTCACGGTGGCGGGGATCAGACTCGGGTTTCCGGCCCCGCTGCCGGTCTGAGCGGTTCGGTTCGTGGCGGGGCGGAAGCCAGAGGCAGAAGGAGAGCAGAGAAAAACGGAGCGCGGCGATCAGGCCCGCGCGAGCCCCTCGAACTGTTCGGCCGCCGTCCGGGTGCTCTTGGCGATGACGACGTCCTCGCCCCGCAGTTCGACGTCGGCGTCGGCGACGAGGATCCACCCCTCGTCGGGGCGCCGGATGGCGATGACGGAGACGGTCACGTCGGCGTCGGGGACCCCGGCCGAGACCGTCGTCCCGTCGAGGGCGCTGTCGGCCGCGATCTCGGTCCGGGTGATGATCTCGTCGCTCTCCTGGACGGCCAGCCGCACGACCGGATGGGCCTCGATGTCCCGCAGCACGCCCTCGCTGATGTCGATCGCGGCGTCGCTTATCGACTCGGTGCTCGTCCCGAGGTGGATCAGCCCGCGCAGCGACACCGGGTCCTCGGCGTCGGCGGCCGCCCGGAGCACCCACGCCTCGAACCGCGACTGCAGCGCGTCGACCTCGACCTCGAGGTTCTGGACCTCCTCGGCGAGCTGTTCGCTGTCGAACAGCGCGCTGCTGTACGCGAGATCGACCGCGAGCTCCGAGAGGTTCTTCATGTGGAGGATGGTGTCGACCGCCCGCCCGAGGTCGTCGACGGTCTCGGTCGCGGCGGCCGGGGGCTCGTAGGCCGACCCCGTCAGGGTCCGGTAGACGCCGGACATCTCGGATTCGGGGCCGCGGAGCAACGCGACGTCGTCGGGCTCGATCCGGGTGTGCGGCCCGGGGTTCAACAGCCACTCCGAGCCCCGGCGGAGCGCGATCACGCGGACGCCGGTTTCGGACTCGAGGTCGATGCGCTTCAGCGTCCGGTCGGCGTACGCCGAGTCGGCGGCGACGACGCCGCGGACGAGCGTCTCGACGGCGTCGGGGAGCGCCGCGCGCATGGCCTCCGGCAGGCCGATGTCCTCCAGGATGATCTTCGAGATGTCGCCGGCCGCGTCGCTGATCTGGTCGGCGGCGCCGACGATGCCGAGCACCGGCGCGAGCCGTTCGGCGTCGTCCGGGCTCCGGGCGGCCATCAGGAGGCTCATTCGGGCCCGCATCTCGAGGACGTCCATCCGCTCTTCCAGCCGGAGGACCTCCTCGGCGAGCGCCCGGTTGCGGTGTAACACCGCCGAATAGGACAGGTCGATGAGCAGTTCGGCGGTGTCTTTCATCTCGACCAGCACGTCCTTGACGCTCACTGGCTCGTAGTTCACCGGCGACGAGGCCTCGGCCTCAAGGGGGTCCATACCCGGTACAACCGGTGGCCATTAAAAAAGCGTTTCCCGCCGGGGGCGGCGCGGCTTCGGCGCGTCGGCGCGTCAGTACGTCACGCCGGTCTCGGACTCCGAGAGCGACCAGAGCCGCTCGGCGAGGGCCTCGTCGTAGGAGCGCTCGCTGGATCGCTGCGGTTCGGGGTACCCGCGCATGTTCAGAAAGCCGTCCGGGCCGATGTACTCGCCGCCGGAGACGTCCGGGGCCGTCGCGGCGTACAGAAGCGGCAACGCCCCCCGCTTTGGCGACTGCGCGAAAAGGCGGTTCGCCGCGCGCATCCCGAGCGCGCGGAGCCGAGACCCCATGCGCTCGGGGCCGCGCCGCTGGAGGTTCGTCGCGGCCCACCCGGGGTGACACGCGAGACTCGAGAGGCGGTCGCCGTGGCGGCGGTCGAGTTCGTACGCAAAGAGGACGTTCGCGAGTTTGCTCTGTGCGTAGGCGTCCCAGCGGTCGTAGCTCGTCTCGCCGTGGGGGTCCTCGAAGTCGATCGAACCGCGGGCGTGCATACCGCTGCTGTGCGTGACGACGCGGGGCTCCGGGGCGGCCTCGAGCAGGCCGAGGAGCCGCCCGGTGAGCGCGAAGTGACCGAGGTGGTTGATGCCGAACTGCGATTCGAAGCCGTCGTCGGTCTCGGCGCGCGGGAGCGCCATGACCCCGGCGTTGTTACAGAGGACGTCGAGTCGTGCGAGGTCGTCTGTGAGCGCCTCGGCGAACGCCTCGATAGACGACAGCGAGGCGAGATCGAGTTCGAAGACGCTGAGCGAGGCGCCCTCGATATCGCCGCTGATCGACGCCTCCGCCCGGCGGGCGCGGTCGACGCTTCGGCACGCCATCACGACGTGGGCACCGGCGCGGGCGAGTTCCCGCGTCGCCTCGTAGCCGAGGCCGCTGTTGGCGCCGGTGACGACCGCCGTCCGCCCCGAACAGTCCGGCATCTCGTCGGTCGTCCACTGCTGCATACGCCCCGTAGGCGTCGGGTCCCTATATGTCCGCGGACGGGCGGCGCCCGGCGGTCACGTCCCGAGTTTCGACCTGGAGATCCCGACGCTGGCCGGGGTGATGACGATCTGGTCGTCCTCCTTCTGTACGATGTCGCCGCCGACCTCCCGGGAGACCTGTTTCAGTTCGTCGACGATGTGTTCCATTGTCCGGTCGCTCGTGCTGTGTCGGACGATGTCGGCGACGACGATGTCGCCGTCGTACACCGCGTCCTTGATGCCGATGACATCGTTCTTGTCGCCGATCTCCGCGAAGCGGACCTGGACGGCCGCGGCCGCCCCGTCCGTATCGAAGTCCTCGGCGTCGAGTTCGACGTAGTCCTCGGTGCTGTTGGCGCTACTGCCGAGGAGTTTGCTCATGAGTCCCATGTGTCGGTGGGCGGCGGGGCGAGACATAGGTCTTACGTCCGTCGGAGCGCCGCCACGCGTCAGACGCCGGGCTCAGACGCGGAACGCATAGAGATCGTCGCCGACGTGATGGAGGGACTCGACGACCATCCCCGAGTCGCCGACCATGTCCGACCCGTCGGTTTCGGCGCGGCCGATCGCCAGCGCCTTGGCGTGGGTCTCCTCGACGACGACGACGAGGTCGCCGGGGCCGATGTCCTCGGTCGCGTCGGTGATCCCCGGCCGCATCACGTTCGCGCCGTCCGAGACAAACGAGATCGCCCCGGCGTCGACCGTCACGACGTGGTTCTCCGGCGGGTGCGCGTTCGCGCCGCGGACGGTCACGAAGAGCTCCCCGTCGAAGGAGGCGACGAGCGGTTCGCCGTCGACGAGGACGACCTCGCGGTCGGTGTCGACGAACTCGACGCGTTCGTACGCCTCGCCGGCGAGGTCGATCCCGAGGTGCTCGGCCAGAGACGTCTCCAGGGCCCCGATCTCGTCGGACCGGAGGTGGTGGCGGGACTTCACCTGCATACCGGCGTTTCGGCGCCTCGAGGGTTAAAAACCGCCGGTCGGGGGGCGCGGCCGCCGAGCGCAGTTCTTTTGCGGCGAACGGGCGTACGACCGCACATGAGCGATTTCGACCGCGAGGCCGAACGGGAGAAGCTCCGCGAGAAGTACGAGCGCGACAAACAAAAACGGGAGGCGTCCGAGCGGATGAGCGAACTCCTCCTCCAGGGGGCGACGATGACGAACCGCCACTGCCCGGAGTGTCGGTCGCCGGTGTTCCGGTACGAGGGCCGGCAGTTCTGCCCGACCTGCGAACGGGAGGTCACGACCGAGGACGCGGAGGCCGCCGAGGAGGACCGGGAGGCGGACGCGGGGGACGCGACGGGGGCGGAGCCGACAGAACGGACAGAACCGACAGAACCGACGGCGGCGGAACCCGAGACGGAACCCGAGACGAGGGGAGAGACGGAGACGGAGACGGGGACGGAGACGGGGACGGAACCCCGAGCGCGCAGCGATCCGACCGGATCGGACGTGGAGAGCAACGACAACGCGTCGGCCGTCGAGGGCGGAGCGTCGAAGCGAACGGCCGACGACGCGCCGGCCGGGTCGGGCCGAAACGAACGGGCCGAAGAGCCGCGGCGGGCGTCGACCGGCGAGCGGCAACCGACGCCGGCGGGCGAGCGACGGCCGGCGCGCGTTCAGCCGCCGGCCCGCCGTGAAAGCAGAGACGAACGGGAGCGCGGGACCGACGGGCGGACGGCGGAGCGATCCGAGGCGGAAGCGGAGTTCCGCGACGCGGAGGCGTCGCTGCGGCGGGAGATCGGCGGGCTGACGAGACGCGCCGAGGAGACCCGCGACGTTGGGCGCAAGCGGGACCTGCTCGCGGCGGCGCGGGAGGCCGCCGAAACGCTGCGGGCGATCCGTCGGCTGTGACCGCCGGCGTCACCCGCGGTCGGCGTACTCGCTCGCGGTGACGGTTCGGATCCGGTCGGCGGTGACCTCGCCGACGCCGTCGACGGCCAGCAAGTCGTCCTCGTCGGCGCTCATCACGCGCTCGACGCTGCCGAAGTGCTCAAGCAGCGCGCGGGCCGTGACCGGGCCGACCTCGGCGACGGAGCCGACGACGTACTCCTGTTGCTCGGCGAGCGTCTTGCCGCCCTTCTCGCCGTGGACGGAGACGGCGCGGTCGTCGGCGTTTTGCTCGCGCGTCGCGATGACCTCGAGTAGGTCGGCCGTTCCGTCGGCGTCCTCGGTCCGCAGCACGCTCGCGCCGAAATCGACGGCGAGGGAGGCCAACGCCCCGCGGATCGCGTTCGGGTGGACGTTCCGGGAGCCGTACAGTCCGTCGCCCTCCACGACGACGACCGGGCGGGCGTAGTGGCGGGCCGCCGCGCCGACCTGCTCGAAGAGTGACCTGTCGCCGCCGACGAGCGTCTCGAGGAAGTCGTCGACGGCCTTGCGCTCGACGACGACGCGGTCCGAGAGGACGTAGTCGCCGACGTCGAGCGTTTCGAGGCGGGTTTCGATCCCCTCGCGGGTCGAGAGGTCCCGGGCGATGTGGGAGTCGAGTTCGCGCTGGTCGGCGACGATCTCGACCGTCTCGCCGTCCGGTTCGGCCTCGGCGACCGTCGCGTCGGCAGAGCGATCAGGGGCGGTGTCGGCACCGGCGTCGACATCGCCGGCGAAGTCGGCGAGTCCGGCCTGTCCCGACCCGGAGGTGTCGGCCTCCCCCGTAGGTCCCGTTCCGGAGTCGCTTCCGGTGGCGGTGTCGTCAGCAGCGTCGGCGTCAGCGGTGCCGTCGGCGTCATCGGCACCGTCGAACGCCTCGAGGTCCGTCTGTTCGGCGATCTCCGCCTCGATCTCCCCTTCGAGGCTCTTCAGTTTCCGGAGTTCCTCCTCCATCCGTTGTTCCTCGTTTCGGGACATCCAGAAGAACGCCTCGTCGCGGGTGTCCTCGGCGAGCAACACCACGACGCGGCCGTCGCTGGCCCGCCCGGTCCGACCCTTCCGCTGGATCGAGCGGATCCCCTTCGGCACCGGTTCGTAGAACAACACGAGGTCGACGTCGGGCACGTCGAGGCCCTCCTCGGCGACGGACGTCGAAACGAGCACCTCGAACTCGCCCGCCCGGAACGCGTCGAGCGTCTCCTTCTGTTCGGTCTGGGTCATCCCGTCGGAGCCCTCCTTGTCGCCCTGGCCGACGAACCGCCGCGTCTGGAAGTGCTCGCCGAGGAACTCCGTCAGCGTCTCGGCGGTGTCGCGGGACTCGGTGAAGACGATGACCCGTTCGCCGTTCTCGATGCCGAGCGTCTGTGCGAGTAAGATTCTGGTCCGACGGAACTTCGGGTGGAGGTCCTCGAAGTGCTCCGCGCGGCGCATCGCCTCCGTGACGCGGCGGTCGCTGACGAACCGCTGGCTCGCCTTCGAGGCGCCCGAGGACCGCGCGTCCTCCCGCTGGCGCTCGAAGTACCGGCGCAGGGACTCGACGCTTTGGGTCTCGACCAACTCGACGGCGCGCCGGAGTTTCATGATCTCGGCGTGAGCGCTCATCCCTTTGTAGCCGTCGCCGTCGTCGTTGTTGATGAGCTCCTGAAGCTTCGCCCGCATCGCGTTCAACTGCGATTGGGACATGTTCGGGTCCGTCGAGTTCGTCACGCCGAGTTCCCTGAGGGTCCCGAGGCGCTCGGCGATCACGTCGTTGAGCGCGTCGCGGATCTCGATGACCGCCTCGGGGAGTTCGACGCGTTCCCACTCGACGTCGGTCCGGTAGGTGTGTTCGGCGACGTCGGCGTCGTCCTCGGTCATCACCGCGACCTCCCGGAGGCCGAGGTTGTCACAGACCGTGAGGATCTCCGATTTGTCCCCGCCCGGCGAGGCGCTCATCGCGGTGACGAGCGGTTCGTCGGCGTCGGCGTGGTACCGGTCGGCGATGTAGTTGTACGCGTAGTTGCCGGTGGCGCGGTGGCACTCGTCGAAGGTGACGTGCGTGACGTCCGAAAGCGAAACGCGGTTGCCGACGAGGTCGTTCTCGATGACCTGCGGCGTCGCACAGACGACCCGGGAGGACTCCCACAGTTCGGCGCGGTCCTCGGGGCGGACGTCGCCGGTGAACACGACGACCTCGTCGTCGGGGACCGTCAGGGCGTCCCGGTAGAAGGCGGCGTGTTGTTGGACGAGCGGCTTCGTCGGCGCCAAAAGCAGCGAGGTCCCGCCGCGCTCGGACAGCCGGTGGGCCGTCACGAGCAGGCTCACGGCCGTTTTTCCGAGCCCGGTCGGGAGACAGACGAGCGTGTGGTCCGATCGGGCCGTCTCGGCCAACCGGAGCTGATAGCGGCGCTTCTCGAGGAGGCCCTCGGCCAAGAGCGGGCCCTCGATGTACTCGGCGTCGCCGGAGGCTGTCGCCATCTACGAACGGGTTCGTCGTTTCGCTGTATAAGGGTTCGGCCGCCGAGGTGGAACTGAAGCGACCGGGCGGCGGTTTATATACCAGAACCGACGCAGCGTTCCCGTGACCTGAGCCATCGCCGGCGGTCCCCCGAGGACGTCGCGCGGCCACGGGGCCGTCGGAGCGAACGCGCCGCCTGCTCGCAAGCCGTTTCGACGCCGCGGTCTCACACGGCCGTCGTTGTGGCCACCGGATTCAGGGGGCGAGTCCGGGCGGCCTCGATCGGCGCGTCGCCGTGGGCTCGCTTAGAGCTCCGAGAGCGCGTCCCCGGAGACGAGCCGCCGGATCACGGCGGAGAGGTCGTCGGCCGAGACGCGTTTTTGCTCCGTCGAATCGCGCTCCCGGATAGTCACCGTGTCGTCTTCGAGCGTCTCGTAGTCGACGGTCACGCAGTAGGGCGTTCCGACCTCGTCCTGTCGCCGGTAGCGCCGGCCGATGTTGCCGGTGTCGTCGTAGGCGACCTCGAAGCCGTCGGCCCGGAGCCGGGCGGCGATCCCCTCGGCGCGTTCGTCGAGGCCGTCCTTCGTCATCAGCGGGACGACGGCGACGGTCGTCGGGGCCATCGCGGCGGGGAGTTCGAGGAACGATCGCTCCTCGTCGTCGACGGTGTCGGTCCCGTGGGCGTGGATCAACACGCTGTAGACGAGCCGTCCGACGCCGAAGGAGGGCTCGATCACGTGCGGCGTGATGTGTTCGCCGGCCTCCGTCTGTTCTTCGACGGCAAAGCCCGTCGTTTCGACGGGGACGGCGTGGGTTTCGCCGTCGAGTTCGACGGTGACGGAGTCGCCCTCGAAGGCCGAGCGGTCGCGGCCGGCGAGCGCCTCGAGCGCGTCGGCGACCTCGCCGGCCGCCTCGCCGAACTCGGGGCCGAGGTAGCTCATGTCCGGATCGACGACGGCGCGTTCGACCGTCCGCGGCTCGTCGTACTGCCGGAAGACGGTGAACGGCTCCCCCGAGTGCTCGCCGTGTTTCGAGAGATCGTAGTCCGACCGGTAGGCGAAGCCGGTGACCTCGATCCAGTTGCCGCCGATCTCCGCCTCGGCGTCCCAGCAGTCGGCGGCGTAGTGGGCGCGTTCGCCGGCGAGGTGCTGGCGGTACCGGAACCGGTCCATGTCGATCCCGATCCGCTCGTAGAACTCGACCGACCGCCCGAGGTAGTACGCCACCCACTCGCTTTCGAGGGGTCCGGCTTCGAGCGCGGCGCCGACAGTGTGGCGTTCGACGCCGCCGTCGCCGTCGCCGGTCTGTGCGCTCGCGGAGTACAGCGGCACCTCGACGTCTTCGACCGCTTCGATCGGCGGTCGGTCGCGTTCGGGGTCGATGAAGTGTTCGAGTTCGGCCTGCGTGAACTCGCGGACCCGGACGAGCGCGCGTCGCGGGGATATCTCGTTCCGGTAGGCCCGGCCGATCTGGGCGACGCCGAAGGGGAGCGTGTTCCGTGCGTACTCCTTCAGGCGGGGGAACTCGACGAAGATCCCCTGTGCGGTCTCGGGGCGGAGATACCCCGGAGCGCCGGACCCGGGGCCGATGTTCGTCCCGAACATGAGGTTGAACTCCTCGACCGGCTCCTCGGCGAGGGCGGCGCCGCAGGACGGGCAGCCGATGCCGTGTTCGGCGACGAGTTCGGCGACCCGCTCCGTCCCGAGCGCCTCCGCGTCTTCGATGTCGGGGACGGCGTCCTCGACGAGGTGGTCGGCGCGGTGCGTCGCGCCGCACTCGGCGCACTCGAGTATCATGTCGTCGAACCCCTCGAGGTGTCCCGAGGCCTCGAAGACGGCCTCGGGCATGACGGTCGGCGCTTCGAGCTCCATGTTGCCGAGTTCGCGGACGAAGAGGTCCCGCCACGCGTCCTCGATGTTCCGCTTGAGCGCCGCGCCCTCCGGGCCGTAGGTGTAAAACCCCGCGGTGCCGCCGTAGGCCTCGTTCGAGGCGAAAAAGAACCCGCGGCGTTTGGCGAGTTCGGCGAGCGCGGCCGTCTCGCTCATACCAGCGCCTCCAGGAGGTCGGTGTCCCGGACGATGCCGACCAGGTCGTCCCCGGAGAGCAGCGGTATCTGCTCGATGTCGTTCGACAGCATGAGACGTGCGGTCTCGCGGGCAGTCCGGTGTCTCGACACCGTCAGGAGCTCCTCGGTCATGAACTCCGAGACCGGGGTCGAGGGGATCTCGACGTTCAGCGTCGGGACCGATCGGCTGCCGACCGCCTTGATCCCTTCCCACATCCACTCGTCGTCCTGGTTGGCGACGGCGTCGCCGGGGTCGGATTCGCCCTGGACGACGCGGGCGACATCGATGATGTCGACCTCGGTGAGCATCCCCGCCTGTCGTCCGTCGTCGTCTAGGACCACGGCGTAGGGGACGTTCGCGTAGGAGAGTTCCCGCTCGGCGACGGGAAGCGGCGTATCGCGGTAGACCGTGTTGACCGGTCGCGTCGCCAACCCGCCCACCTCGGTGTCGCCGTCGCGTTCGCCCTCGGTGTCGCCATCGCGTTTGTCCTCGGCGATCGCGCGCACGACGTCGGTGACGGTCACGATCCCGACGAGCGCGCCGTCGTCGACCACGGGGACGCGGCGTTCGCCCGATTCGAGGATGTGCTCCGCGAGTGCCGTCAGCGTCGTCGACGGCGACAGCCCCGGGACCTCCCGGAGGAGAAGCGCCAACTGGTCCTCGTCGGGGTTCTCGATGAGCGACTCGCGGGTGACGAGCCCCCGGAACCGCTCGCCCTCGTCGGTCGTTTTGATGACCGGAACCGACGAGAAGCCCCGCTCCTGTAGATACTCGAGAACGTCATCCCGCGTCCCGGGGACCTCGACGGTGATAACGTCCGCCCGCGGTGTCATCGCGTCTGCGACGTTCATACCGGTCGACTTTCGTCGCCTCCGTACTAAGTCCACCGACCTGCGCGCACGACGGTGCGAGCGGAGACGGCGCGTCACACGGATGGAAGTCCGAAGCGACGGAAAAAGCGATCGGCGGGTTCTTTGCTCATAGGGCCCGGCTCGCGGGGCCTACGCGGAGGCCCCGAACAGCTCGTCGACGGCTCGTTCGGCCGCCTCGACCGCCTCGCGTGCGACCGCCTCGGGGTCGGGGTCCTCGGGCGCGTTGAGGTAGACGTCGACGTCGAGCGTCCCGGACTCAAACCGGACGGTCACGTCCATGTCGGTCACGTCCGACTGTTTGTACCGCGAGAGGACGACGCCCTCGGCGGCGTCGGAGGCGGCTTCGACGACCGCCTCGTCGGTCGGTTCGTCGCTCATCGGATCGGCCGCGGCCTCACGCGCCACCGGCGCCGGGGCCGCCCGGCCCGCCCATCGGACCGCCGCCCGCGCCGCCCTGCAGCATCTGCTGGAGCTCGTCCTGAAGGCTCTCGAACTGCGTCTGAACGCGCTCTTCCTGTTTCGTCAGCGTCTCGACGCGGACCTCGAGGCTGCTGACCTTCTCTTCGAGGTCCTCGTAGGCCTCGTCGTAGTCGGTCTCGATGAGGAGCTCGCCGACCTCGCGGTACATCTGCGCCTCGCCCTCCATCCCGTCGAGGGTTTCAAGGGCCGTCTCGGATTCCTGCAGGCTGGTCTCGGCCTGCTGTTTCTGCTGTGCGACCTGCTGGGCGGTCTCTTGGAGGTCCTGGAGCTCTTCGATCTTCTCTTGGGCCTCCGGCGGAAGGTTACCCTGCATACCACGAACGTCGGTTTCGGGACGGAAAAACCCCCACTTTTCGACCCGCCGCCGGGGCGAAACGCCCCGAGGGGGCCGAGAGGGTCGGGCGCTACCGAGTCTCATTTAACACCGGCGGGTGATTGTTCCGGTATGAGCAGGTTCGCCGAGGTCGACGACCAGTACGAACCGGAGGCGGTCGAGGACCGCGTCTCCGAGTACTGGGAGGAGGTCGACGCCTACGGGCAGACGAAGCGACACCGCGCGGACGGCGAGGAGTTCTTTTTCGTCGACGGGCCGCCCTACACCTCGGGTGCGGCGCACATGGGAACGACCTGGAACAAGACGCTGAAGGACGCCTACATCCGGTACAAGCGGATGTGCGGGTACGACGTGACGGACCGTCCGGGCTACGACATGCACGGGCTGCCGATCGAGACGAAAGTCGAGGAGAGACTCGGCTTCGAGAACAAAAAGGACATCGAGGCCTTCGGCGAGCGGAACTTCATCGAGGAGTGCAAGGCCTTCGCCGACGAGCAGCTCGAGGGGCTCCAGAAGGACTTCAAGTCCTTCGGCGTCTGGATGGACTGGGAGGACCCCTACAAAACCGTTTCGCCGGAGTACATGGAGGCCGCGTGGTGGGGCTTTTCGAAGGCCGACGACCGCGGGCTCGTCGAGCAGGGCAAGCGCTCGATCAGCCAGTGTCCCCGGTGTGAGACCGCGATCGCGAACAACGAGGTCGAGTACGAGCGCGTCGAGGACCCCTCGGTGTACGTCAAGTTCGAGCTGACCGACCGCGAGGGCGCTCTCGTCATCTGGACGACGACGCCGTGGACGATCCCGGCGAACACCTTTATTGCCGTCGACGGCGACGCGACGTACCGCGCCGTCGAGGCCGAGCGGAACGGGCAAAGCGAGGTGCTCTACCTCGAGGAGTCCTGCGTCGAGGACGTCCTCGAACGCGGCGGCTACGGCGAGTACGAGGTGCGCGGCGAGGTCGACGGCGAGGAGATGGTCGGCTGGGAGTACGAGCACCCGCTCCGCGAGGAGGTCCCGGACGCGCCCGACTTCGAGGGCGCCTCGACGGTGTACACCGCCGACTACGTCGAGGCCGACCGGACCGGGCTGGTCCACTCGGCGCCCGGCCACGGCGAGGTCGACTTCGAGCGGGGCCGAGAGCTCGGCCTGGACGTGTTCTGTCCGGTCGGTCCCGACGGCGTCTACGGCGCGGACGCCGGCGCGTACGCCGGGACGTTCGTCAAGGACGCCGACGAGGAGATCATCAACGACCTCGACGCGAAGGGACTGCTTCTCGCCTCGGAGACCCACCACCACGACTACGGCCACTGTTGGCGCTGCGACACCGGCATCGTCCAGATGGTCACCGACCAGTGGTTCATCACCGTCACGGACATCAAAGAGCAGCTGCTCGAGAACATGGAGGACAGCGAGTGGTACCCCCGGGAGGCCCGGGACAACCGCTTCCGCGATTTCATCGAGGACTCCCCGGACTGGAACGTCTCCAGGCAGCGCTACTGGGGGATCCCGATCCCGATCTGGGTCCCCGAGGGCTGGGCGGGCGACGTCGAGAACGCGATCGTCGTCGGGACCCGGGAGGAACTCGCCGAGCGGGTCGACCAGTCGATCGACCCCGAGACGGTCGACCTCCACAAGGACACGGTCGACGAGCTGACCATCACCGAGGACGGGGTCACGCACACGCGTGTCCCGGACGTCTTCGACGTCTGGCTCGACTCCTCGGTCGCCTCGTGGGGGACGATCGGCTACCCGGGCGACGAGGAGTCCTTCGAGGAGCTGTGGCCCGCCGACCTGATCATGGAGGCCCACGACCAGACCCGCGGGTGGTTCTGGTCCCAACTCGGGATGGGCAGCGCCGCCCTCGACGAGGTGCCCTACGAGAACGTCCTCATGCACGGGTGGGCGCTCGCGGAGGACGGCCGGAAGATGTCGAAGTCGATCGGCAACATCGTCGCGCCGCAGGAGGCGATCGAGCGCCACGGGGCGGACCCGATGCGGCTGTTCCTGTTGAACCAGAACCCCCAGGGCGACGACATGCGCTTTTCGTGGGACGAGATGCAGAACCGCCAGCGGGACCTGAACATCCTCTGGAACGTGTTCCGGTTCCCGCTGCCGTACATGCGGATGGACGGGTTCGACCCCGGCGCCGTGTCGGTGGCGACGGCGGAGTTAGAGACCGTCGACGGGTGGCTGCTCTCGCGGCTCCAGTCGGTGACCGCCGAGATGACAGACCAGTGGGAGGCCTACAGACAGGACAAGGCCCTCGACGCGCTGCTCGAGTTCGTCGTCGAGGACGTCTCGCGGTTCTACGTGCAGGTCGTCCGCGAGCGGATGTGGGCCGAACGCGAGTCGGCGAGCAAGACGGCCGCCTACGCGACGCTGTATCACGTCCTCTCCGAGACGACGAAGCTGCTGGCGCCCTTCGCCCCGTTCGTCGCCGAGGAGATCTACGGCACGCTGAGTGGCGACGACGGCCACCCGACGGTCCACATGTGCGAGTGGCCCGCCGTCGACGAGCGGTTCCACGACCCCGAACTGGAGACCGACATCGGCGTGATCGAGGCGGTCGAGGAGGCCGGATCGAACGCCCGACAGCAGGCCGAACGGAAGCTCCGGTGGCCCGTCACGCGGGTCGTCGTCGCGGCCGACGACGAGCGGGCCGCCGAGGCGGTCGACAGACACAGGGGGCTGCTCAGAGACCGGCTCAACGCCCGCGAGATCGAACTCGTCGGCCCGGACGCCGAGTGGAGCGAACTCTCCTACGCCGCCCGCGCGGACATGTCGGTGCTCGGCCCCGAGTTCGGCGGGGCGGCCGGCGAGATCATGGACGCGATCAACGCGGTCTCGATCGATGAGCCGGACCTCGGGGCGCTCGTCGAGGCCGTCGGCGAGGAGTTGGGCCGCGACGTGGCGTTGACCGAGGAGATGGTGTCGTTCAACGCGGAGACGCCGGCGGGCGTCGAGGGGACCGCCTTCGGCGTCGACGGCGAGGACCGAGGGGTCGTCTACGTCGACACGGCGCTGACCGAGGACATCGAAAGCGAGGGCTACGCCCGCGAGGTCATCCGCCGGATACAGGAGATGCGGAAGGAACTCGACCTCGACATCGAGCGGGAGATCCGCGTCGATCTGGACGTCCGCGACGAGCGGGTCGCCGGGCTCGTCGATCGGCACCGCGATCTCGTCGCCGGCGAGGTCCGGGCGGCGGAGTTCGGGGCCGTCGAGGGCGGCCACGAGCGGGTGTGGGACGTCGAGTCGGTCGACATGCACATATCGATCGAGCCCGTCCCGACGGCGTGATGCGACGCTCGGTCCTCGTCCTCGTCGTGGGGTTTTGCTGTCTGTTGGGGGTTGTGGGGGCCGTTTCGACGCCGGTCGCCGGGGCGGCGGGCGACGTCGGGATCGAAAACGCGCTCTCGGAGTCGGCGAGCGACGACCGGATCGACGTCGAAACGCGGGTGTCGGTTCCCGAGTCGACGACCGAACTCGAGATCACGCTCCCCGAGGGATCGGACGTCACCGACCTCGATGGGTTCGAACGGGTCGACACGCGGACCTACGAGTGGACGGGGACGACGGCCGAACCGAGCGTCGGATACGAGTACGAGGGCACGGTCCGCGGGACCCGCGGCGACCGCGAGGGCGTCCGGTTCGTCGTCGCCGACGGGTGGGCGCTGGTTCGGACGCCGAGCGTCGGCGTCTCCTGGCGGACGACGGACGAGGACTCCGAGGTCGTCCGGCGGAACACGGTGACGGGCGAGGGGATCGCGAGCACGCACATGGCGTACCTCGGTCCCTACGCCGAACACACCGGGGCGGCCGCGGGCCAGACGTTCCGTCTCGTCGTGCCGGCGGCCGCCGATCTCCGGGCGGACCCCGAGGACGTGATCGCACGACTAGAGTCCGCCGCCGAGCGGCTCTCGATCGGCGACCCGACCGAGAGCGTGTTCGTCGTCGCGGCTCCGACGGCCGAGCACACCTGGGTCTCGGCGGGCGTCCAGCGCGGCGACGGCGGCGACATGTGGGTCCGCGACGCCGAGGCGATCGGGACGAACCGCGACACGTGGGTCCACGAGTACGTCCACACCCGTCAGCGGTACGAGCCGGCCCCGGAAACGCGCTGGACGATCGAGGGGATGGCCGACTACTACGCCGCGCTGTTGTCCTACGAGGCCGGGGCGATCGGGTACGATGGGTTCGCGGACAAACTCGAAGCGGGGGCGGACGCGGAGTACGACGGCGTCCGTCTCGCGGACCCGGGGACGTGGGCGGGGACGGACGCCGATTACGACCGCGGCGCGCTGGTGTTCGCCCACCTCGACCGCCGGCTCCGGGCGGTCGGGACCACCCTGGATGCGGTCCTCGCGGGGGTGAACGGCCCCGAGGCGGCGTTGACACAGCGGGCGTTCCTCGGCGAGATCGAGCGGGCCGGCGGCGAGGAGATCCGCGAGGAGGCCGAACGCTACGCGGAGACGACCGAGGCGCCGCCGATCCCGACCCGAAGCGAACACGTCGCCGCCTTCGGCGGGCCGGACGTCCGGTACTCGATCGAGGGGACGACGGTGTCGGGGCCCTACCGCAACCGCACGGCCGGCGACGCCCCGCGGCTCGTCGTCGGCGAGACGCTCACGGCGACGCTCGGCGTCGAGAACCTCGGGTCGGACGCGGGGCCGTTCGACGCCGCGTTCCGCGTTGAGGACCGCACGGTCGCGAGCGAGTCCGGCCGACTCGCCCCCGGGGAGACGGCCTCGCTGTCGCTCGGGCACGCCTTCGAGACGCCCGGCAGCTTCGACGTTTCGATCGGCGGCGAGCGGCGTTCGGTGACGGTCGAGCGACCGGCCGGAGTCCGCGTGACCGCGATCGAGGCCGACCCCGAGTCGGCCGCGGTAGGCGAGTCGATCGCGGTGCGGGCGACCGTCGTATCGACCGCCGACCGCCCGGGGGCCGGCGACGTGGCGTTCGCCGTCGACGGGGAGCCGGTTGCGAACCGGTCGGTCCGGGTCGGGGAGGAGCCGATAACGGTCGAGACGACCGTCTCCTTCGACGAGCGCGGGCGCTATGCGGTCTCGGCGGGCGATCGATCGACGACGGTCGCGGTCGGGGAGTCGGCGGAGACGGGCGGGGACGGGTCGGTCGGTATCGAGGACCAACCCGGCGGCGGCGTCGGCGTTGCACTCGCCGCGCTGGCCGCGTTCGCACTGTTAGCAGCGAGACGCTGAGCCGATAGGTGCGACACCGCTAGACGCCACCGCCACCGACGCCGACCTGGGGAGCGAGAGTCACAGCGTCTCGGCGACCGCCGGGGCGACCGAGACGGCCGAGGCGGCCCGTTCGATCGTGTCCGTCCCGTAGACCGCCTCAACGCCGGCGGTCGCGAGTTTCGTGCGGGCGTTGGCGGCGAGCATCGGGTGGACGCAGGTCACGAACACGCGGGTCGGATCCGAGAGCTGTTCGATCGCCGTGCTCATCGTCGATCCGGTCGCGACGATGTCGTCGACCAACACCACGTCGCGGCCCGCGGTATCGGCGTCGCTCGGCCGGACGTCGACGTCGGTATCGGAGTGTCTGATCTTCTCGAAGTAGTCTGTCTCGCCGCGGCCGTAGGCGTCGCGGACCGTCCTCGCGAGTTCGACCGCGCCGGCGTCCGGCGAGAGAAAAAGCGGGTCCGAAAGCGCCGGCAGCGGCTCAGCGAGCCGACCGGCTGCGTCGACGGCCGCACACGGCACGTCGAAAAAATCACACACGCTTCGCTCGTGGGGGTTGACCGTCAGGACGCGGTCGGCGCCGGTCGAAATCGACCGCGCCATCGCCCGCGCCGAGACCGGCTGTCCGGGGTCGAACGCCTCGTCCTGTCTGGCGTAGCCCATGTACGGCAGGACGGTCACGACCTCCGAGGCCCGCGAGGCGGCGGCGTCCTGTAGCTGGAGCAACTCGACGTGTTCGGCGTCCGAGACCGTCGAGGCGACCACGACGGCGCGCTCGGCGCTGTCGGGGACCCGAACGAGCGTTTCGCCGTCGGCGAACCAGTCGTACTCGACGGCCGCGAGCGGTTCGTCGAGTTCCGCTGCGAGCGCCGCCGCGAGTTCCTGTGAGGCGGATCCCGGGACGATCATGCGCGCAGGTCGGTCCCCCGGGGCTAAACCGGTTTTCGTTCGTCGGCCGGCGGGGACCCGGAACCGGCGGGAATAGAGCAGGAAGATGACGGGGACGGAGACGCCCGCGCACGCCCCCTCAGCGCTCGCGGACGACGACGAACTGCGCGAGGTCCCGGAGGTACTCCGCGGCGGTGCCCTCGCCGACGGCGGCCCGCGAGAGCGACGCGAGGGCGGCCTCTGACTCCGAGCGCGCCAGTGAGTTCGCCTCCTCGGGGTCCATGCCCGTGATGCGGACGAGGGAGGGCCGGCCCATCGCCTCGTCGCGCCCCGTCGGTTTGCCGAGCGCGTCCGCGTCGGCCGTCTCGTCGAGGACGTCGTCGCGGATCTGAAAGGCGATGCCGACGCGTTCGGCGTAGCGCCCGAAGGCCTCGGTCGCGTCGGCGTCGGCGTCGGCCGCGATCGCGCCGAGTTCGGCGGCCGCCCGGAACAGCGCCCCGGTCTTGCGGCGGGCGAGGTCCATGTACTCCGCCTCGGTCCCCGGCCGCGAAACGAGTTCGGTCGCCTCGCCCTCCCCGAGTTCGACCATCGCCTCGGCGACGGTTTCCATCGCGCGCTCGTCGGCGCCGAAAAGCGAGAACGCCTCCCCGAGTAAGCCGTCGCTGGTCGCGATGGCGGGGCCGTACCCGAACGCCGCCCACGTGCTCTCGACGCCGCGTCTGCGTTCGGACTCGTCGATGATGTCGTCGACGACGAGCGAGGCGTTGTGGACGAGTTCGATCCCGACGGCGAAGTCGATCGCGGCGGCGGAGGGCGCCGACTCGCGGCCGTCCTCGCCGGCCAACTCGCCGCCGGCGGCCTCGAACGACAGAAGCGTCACCATCGGCCGGACGCGCTTGCCGCCGGACAGCGAGACGTGCTCCAGACGCTCCGTCATCGCGTCCGGTTCGGTGCCCTCGAGGACGGCCTCCAGCCGCGACTCGATGAGCCCCCGACGGCGCTCGAGGTACTCCATACCGAGGGTACGGGAGGTCTCGGGAAGTACGTGACGGATGCGCCAGGGGGTCCGTGGCGGGCGGTTCTCCGAGGGGTGCGTATATACCGCCGACGGACCTACCGCGGGCATGGACGTACTCGGCGACGCGATCGCGCGCGATCGGCGCTCGGACGCGACGGCCCTCGTCGCCCCGGCCTGCGAGCGGCGCTACGACTACCGCCGGTTCTGTACGAGCGCCTGGAAGGCGGGGAACTTCTTCAAACTCATCGGCGTCAGGAGCGGGGTCGGCGTCGCCGTCGCCGACGATCCGCTCCCGGAGCCGGTGGTGACGCTTTACGGCGCGGCGTCGCTGGGCGCCATCGTGGAGTTCGGGCCCGACGACGCGATCGGGGCGGACGTCCGGGCGGTCGTCGTCCCGGCCGCCGGGGCCGAGGCGTACGCGTTCGGCCCGGAGACGAAACAGGTCGTCTACGGCGACCCGCCGGCCGACCCGTCGGTGTCGTACTTCGAGCGGGACGTCTGGAGCGAGAACCCGACGGAGCCCCCGGACCGCGTCGCGCCCGGGGACCCGCTGTTGGAGAGCGGCGGCCGCGTCTACACCCACGAGGAACTGCTCGGGGCGGCGCGGACGGTCATCGATCGCCACGGGATCGGTCCCGACAGCGCCGTCGCCGTCAGGGGGTCGTTCGACGACCCGACGGTCGTCGCCGCGGGCCTCGTCGCCCCGATCGTCGCCGGGGCGCGAGTCGTGATCGGGCCGGGCGCAGAGGGCGCGGTGGTCGTCGGCGGGCCCGAGGACGACGTCGGCGCGCTGGAGATCGGTTAGCGCGGCCGCCCGACGGCCTCCTGGGCCGCGAGTCGTCGGGACGAGACGCGGACGGTGCGGAGGCGTCGAAAGGACGGCGTCGGGGTGCGTCCGCAAACGGTTTGTCCGAGCGAGCGCTACCGCTGACGATGGCTTCACGACGCGCGATCGCGCCGGCCGAGGAGGTCCCCGAGGAGACGACGCATCTCGTTACGCTCCGGGAGGCCGAGTCCGGTGAGGAACGCGAGGCGATCTTGGTCCGGAGCGACGGCGACGTCCACGCGTGGCTGAACTACTGTCAGCACTACACGCACATCGCGATCGACAAGGGGTCGGGCGCGGAGATGCGCGGCGGCGAGCTCATCTGTGAGAACCACGGCGCGTACTTCGAGTCCGACAGCGGTCTGTGCACGTTCGGGCCCTGCGAGGGGGCGTACCTCAACCGCGTCTCGGTCGCCGTCGAGGACGGAACGGTGTATCTGACCGACGACGACTACGAGTTCCTCCGGGCGGGGCCGATCGAGACCGACGACGCCGACAGGGGATCGACGTCGAACTACAAGTTCTGAGCCGGTCGTCTCAGCCGCCGTAACAGCGCCGCTCGACGAGTTCGTCGTAGGCCGCCCGGAGCGCTCCGGTGACCGGACCGCCGCCGACCTCGCGCTCGCCGAGGCGGGCGATCGGTCTGATCTCCCAGGTCGTGTTCGTCAGAAACGCCTCGTCGGCGTCACAGATTCGTTCGACGGCGTAGCGCCCGGTCTCGACCGTGAGGCCGGCCCGCTCGGCGAGTTCGATCGTCGTCTCGCGGGTGATCCCCGGGAGGACGGAGCCGAGTTCGGGCGTCCGGAGCGCGCCGTCCTCGACGAAAAAGACGTTGCTCGTCGCCCCCTCGGCGGCGCAGCCGTCGGTGTCGCACATGAGCGCCTCGTCGGCGTCGCGCCCCCGGAGTTCGAGACGGGCCAAGATCCCGTTGAGGTAGTTGTGCGTCTTCGCGCCCGCCGGCAGCGCCGCGTCGGGAACGCGCCGCGTTCGGACGCGCTCGACCGCCGCCGGGGCGTCCCAGACCGGGTCGCCGGCGGTTCCGCCCCGCTGGAGGCTGTCGACGTAGACGACGACCGTCGGGTCCACGCGCTCGTCGGGGGTCAGCTTGCCCGGTTGGACGCCGCGGGTCACCGAGACCCGGAGGTACGCCTCCGAGAGGCCGTTCGCGGCGAGCGTCTCGTCGATCCGGTCGTCGATGTCCTCCGGCACGGCGTCGGCCATCCCGAGCGCCTCGCAGGTGCGGCGCAGTCGGGAGCGGTGTCGGTCCCACAGAAAGACCCGGCCGCCGTAGACCCGACAGGTCTCGAAGGCGCCGTCGCCGTACCGGAACCCCCTGTCGTCGACGCTGACGGTCGCCTCGCCGCGGTCGATCAACTCGCCGTCGACGTGGTACTGGATCGTCAGGCCGCCTCGCACCTCCGGCAGAACGTTTCGATCATCGCCTCCCCGGCGTCCGTGAGGACGCTCTCGGGGTGGAACTGGACGCCCGAGTGCGGCTTCTCCTTGTGTCGGACGCCCATGACGACGCCGCCGTCGGCGTCCGTGCGCGCGGTTTCGACGAGTTCCTCGGGGAGCGTCCCGTCGGCGACGGCCAGGGAGTGATACCGGCCGACCTCGAAGCGCTCGGGGAGGCCCCCGAAGACGCCGGCCCCGTCGTGGGTCACCACGGAGGGCTTGCCGTGGACGACCGCCGGGGCGCGGCCGACGGCGGCGCCGTTGGCGGCACAGAGCGCCTGGTGGCCGAGACAGACCCCGAGCGTGGGGTACGACAGCGACTCGAAGATCGGGACCGACACGCCGGCCTCCGCCGGCGTCCCCGGCCCGGGCGAGACCACGATCCCGTCGGGGTCGAGATCGCGGATCCCGGCGACGTCGATGGCGTCGTTTCGCCTGACGACGACCTCGGCGTGGACGCCGACGTACTGGACGAGGTTGTACACGAACGAGTCGTAGTTGTCGACGACGAGGACGGTGGGTCGCTCTGTGCTCACGGCTCCGGGGCCTCCGTTTCGGGGCCCGCCAGCGCCGCGTCGACCGCGGCGAGGACGCCTCGGGCCTTGTCGAGCGTCTCGTCGTACTCGGCGTCGGGGTCGGAGTCGTGGACGATGCCCGCGCCGACCCGGAGGTGATACCGCCTATCGCGCCGGACGAGCGTCCTGATGAGGATGTTCAGCGTCGCCCGCTCGTCGAAGCCGAACAGCCCGACGCTGCCGGTGTAAGGGCCGCGTCGCGTCCGCTCGACGTCGTCGATGATCGACATGGTCTTCGGCTTCGGCGCGCCCGTGATCGTCCCGCCGGGGAAGACGGCCCCCACCGCGTCGGCGATCGAGCGGTCCTCGCGGCGCGTGCCCTCGACGCGGCTGACGAGGTGCATGACCTCGGAGTACCGGTCGACGCGGCGGTACTCGCTGACGTCGACGCTGCCGTACTCGCTTACCTTCCCGAGGTCGTTCCGCTCGAGGTCGACCATCATCGCGTGTTCGGCCCGCTCTTTGTCGTCCGATCGGAGCGTCGCCTCGAGTTCCGCGTCCGCCGCGGCCGTCTCGCCGCGGGGGCGCGTCCCGGCGATCGGCTCGGTCGTCAGCCGGTCGCCCTCGACGTCGAGCAGCAACTCGGGGCTCGCGCTCACGATATCGACGCCCGGGAACTCGACAAGCGCGGAGTACGGCGCGGGGTTGACACGCCGGAGGGAGGCGTACGCGTCGACCGGGTGGACGGTCGCCGGGGCCGAGAGCCGCTGGGAGACGTTCGCCTGGAAGGTGTCGCCGTCCCGGACAGACGACTTCACCGCGCGCACGCGATCCCGGAAGGCGGATCGCCCACAGTCGCTCTCGAAGGCCGCCCGCCCACCGGCGGCCGGGGGGCGGCCGACGGAGCGATCCCCCGAGACGACCCGGGCGACCAGTTCCCGGGCGCGATCGAGGCCGTACTCGTAGGCGGCGTCGGCCGAGTCGTGCGCCGAGAGCCGGGGGCAGGCGGTGATCCGGAGGGTCGTTTCGCGTTTCGTCGGCGTTTCCCACGCGGCGACGCGGTCGTACGTCGCCAACTGGAGTCTCGGAAGCCCGCGGTCGTCGGTCGTTCGGTCGGGGATCGGTTCGATCTCGCGGGCGATGTCGTAGGACAGCCAGCCGAACACGCCGCAGGGGTACGGCACCTCACAGCCGCCGCGCTCGAGGGACTCCCCGGCGATCGCGGCGTCGATCGCGGCGAGGGAGGGCGATCCGTGCGGCGCGGCGTCCCCGAGCGGAACCGCGTCCGCCGAGACCGTGATCCGCTCCGTCGGGTCGATCGCGAAGTAGCCCCATCCGCGTCGGCCGCCGCTCGTCTCGACGAGGAGGTCCCCGCCGTCGCCGCGGCGGGCGCGGCGGTAGGACTCGAAGGGGTCGGCGACGCGGATCCGTATCTCGACCGGAACGCGGGCGTCGTCGGCCGCCGCCGCGGCCGTCTCGACGAAGCGTTGTCGGTCGGTGAGGACTCGCATACGGGACCGACGGGACGGCGGAAAATAACCGTTTCGCGGTCAGTGTTCCGCGGCGGTCTCCTGCCAGCGAGTGATCCGCTTTTCGGAGATGCCGGTCCGCTCGGCGAGCGCGTCGGCGTCGGCGTCGAGGAGGTCGCCGACCGTCTCGACGTCGGCCGTCGCCAGCCGCTCGGCGTACGCCGAGCCGATGCCGCTGATCGCGTCGACCGGGTCCGGATCCGGGTCCGAACCCGAATCCGAGTCCGTGTCTGTGTCCGTGTCCGTGTCCGTGTTGTCCGCCCCCGCTTCCTCGGAGTCCGACGGCGACCCCTCGTCGATCGAGGTCGGATCCGGGTCGTCGGGGACCGGCCCGGTCGCTTCGGCGGGTTCGGCCGCCGCCGCGTCCGTGCCGCTGTGCTCGGTCACGCCTGCGCCCGCCTCGGCGGGTTCGGCGGCGGCGTCGGGGTCCCGCGTTGGTTGGGTCATCGAGTCCGTCGAGGCAGTCGCGTCTGTCCCCGCGGCGGCCGCGTCTGTCCCCGCGGCGGCGGCCGCGTCTGTCCCCGCGGCGGCGGCCTCGCGGTCGGGATCGGAGACCGAGTCGGGGTCGGGGTCCGGGTCTTGATCGAGACCGGGATCAGAGTCCGAGTCGAGATCGGGACCGGGATCAGGCTCGTGATCGGGATCGGAGTGGGCGGCCGCGTCCCCGGCGTCGACGTCGGTTCGGTCGGACTCGTCGGCGCGGTTGGACGTGCTGAGCCCGAGCATTGCCCGGATCAGGTCGAAGAAGCTCATACCTATCCTAAGCGGGCGGGTATATAAAAACGGTCGGCGGGCTCACAGCGCAGCTTCGAGCGCGTCGCGCATCGCGTCGACCGGTGCGGCGCGGCCCGTCCAGATCTCGAAGGCCTCGACGCCCTGAAACAGCAGCATCCACACCCCCTCGATGGCCGTCGCGCCGACGGACCGCGCCTCGCGGAGGAGGCGGGTCTCCGGCGGCGTGTACACGGCGTCGAGGACGGCGAGATCGGGGTGAAGCGCCGCCTTCGGCACCGGCGTTTCGTCGGCGTCCATCCCGACGCTCGTTGCGTTGACGAGCAGGTCCGCGCCGGCGAGTCGCTCCCCGAGTTCCGGGAGGCCGCCAGCCGTCGCTCCCGGGAGTTCGCCCGCGAGCGATTCGGCCCGCTCGACCGTCCGGTTCGCGACGTGGACGGAGACACCCTCCTCGGCGAGTGCGAACGCCGCCGCGCGCCCGGCACCCCCGGCACCGACGACGACCGCCGAACCCGAAAGCGAGACGTCGCGGTGTTCGAACGCCCGGACGAGCCCCGCCGCGTCGGTGTTGTACCCCGTCGGCTCGCCGTCGAAGTCGATCGTGTTGACGGCCCCGATCCGGTCGGCGAGCGGGTCGGGGACGACGGCGTTTGCGGCGCGCTCTTTGAACGGGATCGTCACATTGAGCCCGTCGATCCCGAGCGCGTCGGCCCCCTCGATCGCCCGCTCGAGGGCGTCTTCGGAGGGTTCGAACGTCACGTACCGGGCGTCCACGCCGAGTCGCTCGTAGGCCGCCTCGTGCATCGGCGGCGAGACCGAGTGACCGACGGGGTTGCCGATCAGACCGAACACGTCCATACCGGCCGGACCGCTCGGACGGACAAAAGCGTTCCCGAAACCGGGGCCTAAACCGCATGTTGCGATACGAAATCCGAACCCGGCCGCTTTCGGACAGGAGCGTTCGGAACAAGAGTTAATCGACCGGCGCGCGTTCGTCGCACCCGGATGAGAGAGCGGAACCGCGCGCTCGTCGTCGCCGCGTTCGCGCTGTTTTGTTCCGTGTTGGTCTGGTTCAACTACTCGGCGGTGCTCCCGTTGGTCGTCGAGGCGTGGGGGCTCTCGGGGACGCAGGCCGGGATCGTGTTCGGGGCGTTTCAGGCGGGCTATCTCGCCAGCGTCGTTCCGGCCGGCTGGCTCGCCGACCGGTACTCCCCCCGGTGGGTGATCGCCGTCGGGGCAACCGGAACCGCGGTCCCGAGTCTCGCGTTCGCCGCGGTCGCCGACGGGGTGCTCGTCGGGTCGGCGCTGCGGTTCCTGTCGGGGCTGTTCGTCGCCGGGGTGTACGTGCCCGGGATGCGGTTCGTCAGCGACTGGTTCCCGGAGGACGTCCGGGGACGGGCGCTGGGGGCGTACATCGGCGTGTACGAGGTCGGGAGCGGGCTTTCGTTCGTCTTCGCGACCGTCGCCGCCGAGGCGGTCGATTGGCGGCTCGCGGTCGGGGCGACGAGCGTCGGCGCGCTGTTCGTCGCCCCGGTGGTCCTCGGGCTGACGCGCGATAGCCCCGAGCGGACGGCGTCGCCCGATGGGGGGTTCGACCCGTCTATCCTCCGGAACGGCGAGTTCCTCTCGGCGGTCAGCGTGTACTCGTGGCACAACTGGGAGCTGTTCGGGGTCCGAAACTGGCTGTTGGCGTTTCTCGTTGCGACCCCGGCGATCGGTGCTCTCGACTCCGCGGTGCTCCCGGGGCTGCTCGTCGGGGGCATGATCGTCGCAAGCGGGGCGGGAAACGCCGGCGGCGGGTGGTTGAGCGACCGCCTCGGCCGCCCGCGGACCGTCGCGCTCGGGTTGGGCGCGAGCGCGCTTTTGAGTTCGGTGTTCGGGCTGCTCGGCCGGCTGCCGCTGGCCGCACTGGTCGCCGTCACGCTCGTGTACGGGTTCGTGTTGGCCGTGGACAGCGCCCCCACCTCGACGCTCGTGACCGAGGTCGTCCCCGATGAACGCGTCGGGGCCGCGCTCTCCGTACAGTCGCTTGTCGGCTTTTCGACGACGGTCGTCTCGCCGATCGTCTTCGGAGCCGCGTTGGACCGAAGCGGCTACCCGGTCGCGTTCCTGACGCTCGCCGGCGGCGCGGTGCTCGGGCTCCTGTCGGTCGGCGTGCTCCTCGGAGTCCGGCGGAGGCGCTGAGCGCGTCGACGGCGGGACGACACCGTGCGGTATATCTCCGCCGCGCGCCGAGGGCGGCCATGCTCGCAGTCGTCGTCTCGCGCGCGGACGAAGCGTCCGAACGGATCGGAGAGCAGTTGCTCGCGGCCGCCGAGTGGGACGAACGCGAAGACGAGCGCCGCGCCGAAGAAAACGGCGGCGGGACGTACTACCGCGGCGAGGGCGTCGAACTCCGGACGTTCGATCGGTTACACGTCCGTCTCGACGGCGCAGCGGCGGCCTTCGACGATCCGGACCTCCTCGCGTTCGCCTCCAGACACGACGGGGAGACGGGACCGCTGCTCACGGCGCACGCGACGGGGAACTTCGGGCCGGCGGCGTACGGCGGCGGAGAGGGCTCTCTCGCCCGCGCCGCGCCGAACGCGCTGTCGGTCCTCAGGGGCGCACTCGAGTCCCACGCCCCGTCGGGGTACGACGTCGGGATCGAGTGTACGCACCACGGGCCCTCGACGGTCGGCTGTCCGTCGCTTTTCGTGGAGGTGGGCAGCGACGAACCGCAGTGGCGCGACGACGACGGCGCCGAGGCCGTTGCGCGTGCGATCCTCGAACTCCGGGGCGTCGACGCCCACAGGGAGCGGGCGGTCGTCGGGTTCGGGGGCGGCCACTACGCCCCGCGGTTCGATCGGGTCCTGACGGGGACCGACTGGGGGGTCGGTCACGTCGCCGCCGACTGGGGGCTCGAGGAGATGGGCGATCCACGCGAATCGGTCGCCGTCGTCGCGAAGGCGTTTCGCGCAAGCGGGACCGAGTTCGCGCTCCTCGATGGGTCCCGGCCCGAGCTGGCGGCGGTGATCGAGGACCTCGGGTTCGAAACCGTCACCGAGACGTTTCTCAACGAGACGACCGGCGTTCCGCTCGGGACCGTCGGTCGCGTCGAGCGGGCGCTCGGGGCGGTTGAGGAGGGGCTCCGGTTCGGCGCCGAGGCGGCCGGGCACGACGGGGAGTTCGTCACCGAGACGCTGCCGTCGGAGCTCCTTGAGGCGGCAAACGGCGTCGACCGGGAGGCGGTCGTCGCAGCCGTGTCGGGGGAGGCGCTCGCCTACGAGACGACCGAGGGGGGAACGCTCGTCGCAGGGCGGGTCGCACTCGCCGATCCCGCCGGCTACCGGGCGATCGTCGAGCGGCTCGCGTCGGTCCTCGAGGCGAAATACGAGTCCGTCGAAACGACCGACGGCGAGGTGATCGCGGAGCGTGAGGCGTTCGATCCGGCCCTCGCCGAGCGGGCGGGCATCGAGGAGGGGCCGGAGTTCGGTCGGCTCGCGGGCGGAGAGGCGGTCGAGGTCGACGGAGAGCGCGTCGAGCCGGCGGACGTCCGGCGCGCGCGAACCGAGCGGTTCCCGTTTTGAGCCGGTTTGATATCGTTATATCCGGTTTATTCCGCTGTTCGGGGGCGAGCCCCACGCCGCGCGTCGGACGCGCGTCAGACATTTGGGAAAGGTATTTTACGAGCGTACCCAAGAACGACGATTAATGGATTCGATCATCGAGGACGCCATCGACGAGGCCGAGGGAGACGGGGAGACGCCCTCCGAGGGGTCGGCGCCGACGGCGGGCGCGAACGCGGGGGCCGACGCCTCCGAGGCCGACGTCAAGGGCTCCGGGACGATGACCGACGAGGAGTTGGCGAGCGTCGTCAAGGACCTCGAGACGAAGATCACGGTCGTCGGCTGCGGCGGCGCCGGCGGCAACACCGTCACCCGGATGGCCGAGGCGGGCATCCACGGCGCGAAACTCGTCGCGGCGAACACCGACGCACAGCACCTCGCGACGGAGGTGGACGCGGACGAGAAGATCCTCATCGGGCGACAGCGGACCGGCGGGCGCGGGGCGGGTTCCGTGCCAAAGATCGGCGAGGAGGCCGCCCAAGAGAACATCGAGGACATCAACAACACCATCGACGGGTCGGACATGGTGTTTATCACCGCGGGGCTCGGGGGCGGGACCGGAACCGGCTCCGCGCCGGTCGTCGCACAGGCGGCCCAGGATCAAGGCGCGTTGACAATCGCCATCGTGACGGTCCCCTTTACCGCCGAGGGCGAGCGCCGCCGGGCGAACGCGGACGCCGGGTTGGAGCGGCTCAGAGCCGTCGCCGACACGGTCATCGTGATCCCGAACGACCGGCTCTTGGATTACGCGCCCAACATGCCGCTCCAGGACGCCTTCAAGATCTGTGATCGGGTGCTCATGCGTTCGGTCAAGGGGATGACCGAACTCATCACGAAGCCCGGCCTGGTCAACGTCGATTTCGCCGACGTGAAGACCATCATGGAGAACGGCGGCGTCGCTATGATCGGGTTGGGCGAGTCCGACTCGGAGAACAAGGCGCAGGACTCGATCCGGTCGGCGCTCCGCTCGCCGCTTTTGGACGTCGAGTTCGACGGCGCACAGAGCGCGCTCGTCAACGTCGTCGGCGGCCCCGACATGTCCATCGAGGAGGCCGAGGGCGTCGTCGAGGAGATCTACGACCGGATCGACCCCGACGCCCGCATCATCTGGGGCGCGTCGGTCGACCCCGAGTTCGACGGCAAGATGGAGACGATGATCGTCGTCACCGGCGTCGACAGCCCGCAGATATACGGCAAAAGCGAGGCCGAGCGCGAGCAGGCCGTCGCGGGCGATGGGGACGACATCGACTACGTGGAGTGACCGCGCCGCCGCTCGGACGCTGAGCGGGCGGATCAACAGGTAAAAAACCCCCGAGACGGAACGGTAGCGTATGAACACGCCCACCGACCTCACGTCGTACGTGCGGGTGTTGAAGCTCGCGAGCACGCCGACGTGGGACGAGTTCTCGAAAGTCTCGGCGATCGCGGGGCTGGGTATCCTGCTCGTCGGTCTCATCGGGTTCGTCATCTTCTCGATCATGACGTTCGTTCCGGGAGGCCCCTGATGGCGATCTACGCGGTCAAGACGACGGCGAGCCAAGAGCGGACCGTCGCCGACATGCTCATCACCCGCGAGGAGGCCGAGATCCACGCGGCGCTCGCGCCGGACGCGCTCACGAGCTACGTGATGGTCGAGGCCGACGGGACGAGCGCGATCAGCCGGGCCCTCGAGGACATCCCCCACGCGCGGAGTCTGGTGTCCGAACAGCCCTCGCCGTTCAGCGAGGTCGAACACTTTCTCAGCCCGAAGCCGGACGTCGAGGGCATCGCGGAGAGCGACATCGTTGAGCTCATCGCGGGGCCGTTCAAAGGCGAGAAGGCCCAGGTACAGCGGATCGACGAGGGCAAAGACCAGGTCACAGTCGAGTTGTACGAGGCGACGGTGCCGATCCCGGTGACCGTTCGCGGCGACCAGATACGGGTCCTCGACTCCGAGGAACGCTGATCCGAAAGAAGGGGAAGGGAAGGGGTAGGGGGTTCGCGTCGGGCGGCGTTCGGAACGGGTAGCTAACCAAGGGGACGAAAGGGGGCCGCGCCGCGGGCCTCAGGCTTCCGTCGTCGCCTCGCGGCTGTCGTCGCTGAGACGCCGGACGACCCCGTCGATGTCGGCCGCGGACTCCAACTCAGTGATGACCGCCTCTCTGAGCCTGATGTCGTCGGTGTCGGCCTCGTAGCTGCGGAGGTACTCCGCCCGCGTGTGCTCCGAGAATGCGTGTTTGATCGCGAAGTACCCGTCGGGGACGGTCGTTCCGCAGACGGCACAGCGGTGTCGCTCGTGCGTGCTCACCTGATGGACGAGCAGTTCCTCGGCGTCGTCGGTGGTGTACTCACAGCCGTCGATCGCGCACTCCCACATACACGCCCGATCATGCCCCATATATAAAACCCTTCGTGCCGGATCGGAACGGATAACGCCATGGGGGGCGGCGGTTCGGGCATGAGTCGGTTCCGTCTCGACGCACACCTCAAGGTGCTCGACGAACGAACGGTCGAGCGGGCGAAGTCGCGGGGGCTCGACGCCGTGGTCTACGCGCCACACTTCCTGCGGCTCCCGGAGATCCGCGCGCGCGCCAAGCGGTTCAGCGACCCGGAGCTGCTCGTCGTGCCCGGCCGGGAGGTGTTCACCGGCGACTGGCGGAACCGAAAGCACGTCCTCGCCGTGGGGCTCTCCGAGCCGGTGCCGGATTTCATTACGCTCGAGGGCGCGCTGGCGGAGTTCGAGCGGCAGGGCGCCGCCGTGCTCGCCCCCCACCCGGAGTTCGCGACGGTCAGCCTCGAGGCCCACGACCTCCGGGCGCACCGCGATCGGATCCACGGGATCGACGCGTACAACCCGAAGTACCTGAACCAACACGGGGCCCGCGCCCGGGAGCTGGCCGCGGAGTTCGATCTGCCGCCGTTCGGCTCCTCGTACGCGCACCTCCCGGGGACGGTCGGGGAGGTCTGGACGGAGTTCGAGGACCGTCTCGGGACCGAAACGGCGGTCGTCGAGGCCCTCCGGACGGGGACGCCGCGGCGGGTCTATCACCGCAGCGGGGCCGGACACCGCCTGCGCTGTGCCGCGGAGTTCGGGCACCTCTTTTATGAGAACAGCTGGGGGAAGATCGATCGGCTGTTCCTCTCGGGGACGGAGCCGACCCACCCGGACCACATCGCCTACGACGGCCGCTTCGACGGCGTCAGCGTGTACTAAACCGGTAACGATCCGAGCGCACCGGGGTCGACGTACCGGGGGAGCACGTGGACGATGGCGGCGGCGACGGCGAGTTCGACGGCGGTCACGACGACGGTGACGACGTTTGCGAACCGACTGGAGGTGGTCACGCCGGAGGGAAAGCCGTACTCGCTGCTCGAAAGCGGGTAAAACAGCGCGATGCCCCGGCGGCTCCCGAGGTAATCGAGGACGTAGTGGGTGAACACGCCGATCCAGACGTACCCGAGGTTGCCGAAGACGAACGGGAAGGCGGCGAAGACCGCGAGCACCGGGAGGTTGTGCAGCGTCTTTCGGTGCTTGCCGAAGGCGGTGTCGACGTCGGGAAACAGCGCGCCGAGCGTGACAGGGATCGTCACGGCGACGACCACCCGGAGCGTGTCGACGGTTCCGGAGGGTTCGATCACGAATCCGAGCCCGATGCCCAACAGCGCGGCGTTGAGAACGTGGCCTTCCTTGTTCATGCGACGGCCGACGCGCGCCCCATTAAAATGGTGTTCGTTCGCCTCACGCCGACGCGACCGCGTCGGCGAGGTCCTCAAGCGCCCGCTCGGCGATCCGGCGTTTGATCTCGCGGCGGGAGCCCTCGAAGACGTACCGCTCTGTGCGACACCACGAGTCGCCGGTGCCCCACTCGGCGGCGCGTGCGACGGCGACGTGTACCGTTCCGACCGGCTTCGCCTCGGTCCCGCCGCCCGGTCCAGCGATACCGGTCGTTGCGACGCTCCAGGCGGCCCCGGCCCCGTCGCGGACGCCCTGCGCCATCCGTCTGGCGACCGGTTCACTGACCGCGCCGGCCGAATCGAGCAGTTCCCGGGGGACGCCGAGAAGCTCCATCTTCGCGTCGTAGCTGTACGTGACGACCGAGCGATCGAAGTACTCGCTCGATCCGGGAACGTCGGTCAGAAGCGAGCCGATCAGGCCGCCGGTGCAGGACTCCGCGACGGCGACGCGCTCGTTTCGCTCCGCGAGGGCGTCGCCGAGCGTTTCCTCGATGGCCATGCCCCGAGCAGGGGCGCCGACGGTTTGAACCCGGGGGTTCGGTTCGATCCGGTCCGATCCGACCCCGGGCGTCGGGGCGGGCGCAGGGGCGGGCTCAGAGGAACAGAACGACGAGCACGACCGCGAGCGAGAGGACGACGAGAAAGACGCCGGTGCCGATCGAACTCCGGAGGTCGATCTCGCCGACGCCGCCGTCGGTCGGCGCGGCGACCGCGAACCCGGGGAGCCGCCGCGCGCCCTCGAAGGCGTAGCGCCGCGGGTCGGCGCCGACGGCGGTCGCTCCCGACGCGACGGCGACGACAGCCCGGTCGACGGCGGCCCACGACTCGGTGACGGCCCGGACGAGCGCCCGTCCGCCGAAGAAGACGGCGGGGTTGAGAACCCGATCGACGTCCGGGATCCACGTCGCCCGCGAGAGCGGGCCCTTCAGCGCGAAGAAGCCGGCGAAGCCGGCGACGCCCAACGCGACGCTCTCGACGACGTGGGGCACGGTGTAGGTGGTGTAGCCCTCCGCGATCGCCGCGGTGTTCGGCAGCACCTCGAAGAGCACGCCGTCGAAGAGGCCGAGCGCGAGACAGAGCGCGCCGACGGACAGCATCGGCGCGGCCTGGCCGGGCTTTGCGTCCTCGGGGTCGACGCTCGCCGGCCCGTGGAAGAAGACGTAGTAGCCGAGTTTGATAAAGGACATGAACGTGCCGACGCCGCCGACGATGAGCAACCACCACAGCAGGTCCTCGCCGCCGAGCGGGACGGAGGAGGGGCCGATGACGACGTTTGCGACGCTTTTGTGCGCCTCGGCGATGATGATGCCCTTGCTGACGAAGCCGTTGAACCCCGGCACGCCGGAGATGGCCGCGGCGCCGAAGAGGTAGGCGGCGAACGTCACGGGCATGACCCGCCAGAGCCCGCCGAGTTCGGTGATGTCCTCGATCCCGGTCCGGTAGATGACGACGCCGACCGACATGAAAAGCAGGGCCTTGTAGAGGATGTGATTGAAGATGTGGCCGAAGGCCCCGGCGGTCGCGAGCGTCGTCCCGATCCCGACGCCGGCGATCATGTAGCCGACCTGCGAGATGATGTGATACGAGAGGAGCCGCCGCATGTCCTCCTGCAGCAGGGCCATCGACGCGCCGAAGACCGCCATCGCCCCGCCCATGTACGCGATCCAGAGGTGGCCCTCGGGGAACGCCCGAAACATCGCGTAGACGCCGGTTTTGGTGGTGTACACGCAGAGAAAGACGCTCGCGGCGATGTGGGGGCTCGGGTAGGTGTCGGGCAGCCAGGTGTGGAGGCCGATAAAGCCGACGTTGACGCCGACGCCGATCGCCATCAGCGCGGGGGCGATCGGCCCGACGACGCCCGGGGCCGCCCCGAAGAGGAACGATCCGGCCGCCGCGTACTGCCAGACGACCGCCGCGAGGACGAGGCTACCGCCGATCCCGTGTGCGACGGCGTACCGGAACCCCGCCCGGACCGCCCGTCCGCCGTGGTGCCAGACGAGCAGCGTGCTGGTGACGGCCATCAGCTCCCAGAAGAACACGAGCGTCAGCCAGTCGCCGGCGAAGACGGCGCCGAGGCTGGTCCCGACGTAGCCCAACGCGGCGGCCGTCTGGGTGCCCTCGGCCCCGCTCGAGTACGCGTACACCACCGCCGCCGCGCCGATGAGCCCGAAGATGATCCCCATCGTCCGCGAGAAGCCGTCGACCTGGTACAGGACCGTACCGAAGCCGAACAGCCGCGGCGTGAGATACGTCCCGGCCGGGACGAGAAGCGACCCGACCGCGACCGCGGCCGTCGAGAGAAAACCGAGTCCGTGGCCGATCTTCCGGGGGGCGACGGCGGCGACGAGCGCGGCGAGCAGGACGGGGACGAACGGTGGGATCGACCCGGCGAGCATCAGGCGATCACCCCGAGGGCGAGCGCGGCCGAAACGACGTCCTCGACGAGCCGCAGGAAGACGGCCGCGTGCGGGACGAGCCCGAGGACGACCGACCCGGCGGCGACGAGCAGGATGGGCCCGAGCATGAACCAGGTGCTCTCCTGGCCCACCCAGCCGCGGCGGTCCCAGCCGCCGGGGGGCGGGCCGCCGTGGTGGCCCCCGGCCCCCGGTTCGTGTGCGTCGGGGGCCTCACCCGGGTCCGCGTCGGGGTCGGGCTCGGAATCGGCGTCGGAGCCGGAGCCGGAGCCGGAGCCGGATTCGGGGTCGTCCCCGAGGGTCGCGTCGCTCGGGTTCCGGTCGACCGCGTACTCGCCGTCGACGAGCGCCGCGGGGTCGCCGTAGTCGCGGTCGGTCGCTCGCTCGTCGAAGTCCGGGCGTCGGATCACCTCGGAGGGGTCGGCGTCCCCGTCGCTCGGTCCGTTTCCGTCCCGGTTCGCGTCCTCGTCGTCGCTGACGCCGCCGTCGGGACGGGGCGACGCCGGGCGGGTCCGGCCGCCGAAGGGGCTCTCGAGGAGCGGCTTCGCGTCGTGGTCGTCGGCGCTCTCGAAGAACGCCTGGTAGACGACCGGCCAGAAGTACGCGATGTTGAGGACCCCCGACAGGAGCAACGCGCCGGCAAAGACGTAGTCGCCGGTGGAGACGGTGCCCACGAGGATGTAGAACTTGCTGACGAAGCCGGCGACGAGCGGGATGCCGGCCATCCCGGCGGCGGCGACGGCGAAGGCGCTCATCGTCACCGGCATCCGCTTGCCGATGCCGGCCATCTCGCTGATGTGGTCGGTGTGGGTCTCGACGTGGATGATCCCGGCGCAGAAAAACAGCGTGAGCTTCATGAACGCGTGGGCCGGGATGTGCAGGAGGCCGCCGGTGATCGCGTCGGGGCTGAGTATCGACAGCCCGAGGACGATGTAGGAGAGCTGACTCACCGTCGAGTAGGCGAGGCGGCGCTTGAGGTGGTCCTTCCGGAGGGCGATGACGCTCGCGGCCAGAAGCGTCACCGTCGCCACCGCCGCCAGCGCCACCCCGACGCCCAGCCCGGCGATCGTCTCGGGGCCGAAGACGTCCAAGACCACGCGAGCGATGCCGAACACGCCGCTTTTGACGACTGCGACCGCGTGCAACAGCCCCGAGACGGGCGTCGGTGCGACCATCGCGTCGGGGAGCCACGAGTGAAGCGGCATCAGGCCGGCCTTGACCCCGAACCCGGCGGCCAAGAGCGCGAAGGCGGCGCGGGCGAAGGCCGGGTCGCTCGTCGCGAGGGCCGCGATGCCGCCCGACTGGAACGACACGGTGCCGGCCAGCGAGTAGACGAGGACCGCCCCGGCCAGCACGGCGACGCCGCCGCCGAAGGTGTACGCGAGGTACTTGCGCCCGGCGGCGCGGGCCTCGGGGGTCTCGTCGTGGGCGACGAGCGGGTAGGTCGCAACGGTCAACACCTCATAGAAGACGTACAGCACGATCAGGTTCGCCGAGAAGGCGATCCCGACGGCGGCGCTGAGACTCATCGCGAAGGAGGCGAAGTACCGCGTCTGGCCGCGCTCCTCGAGGCCACGCATGTACCCGATGCTGTACAGCGACGTGACGATCCAAAGCAGGCTCGCAAGTGCGGCAAAGAGCAGCCCGAGGGAGTCGGCCCGGAGCTCGAAGGCGACGTCGGCGACGAACGGGCCGAGCGAGTAGACGTACACGTCTCCGCCCAACACCCCCGGGACCATGCTCGCGACGATCCCGAACTTGCCGGCCGCGACGGCGAGCGTCACGGCCTCCCGGACGTTCGGACGGCGGTGGGACGCGAGGATCGCGATCGTTCCGACGACGGAGATGAGGACGGCCGCGATGGGCCGTACGCTTGCGATTTCGGTCACGGGAGGGCACCTCCGAGGAAGGGATCGAGAAGCGTCTCGAACCCGGCGTTTGCGAAGCCGAGCGCGACGACGGCGACCGCGGCGAGGACCGTCAACAGGACCATGCCGGTCGAGACGCCCCGGACCGTCCGCGTGTCGCCCTCGTCGGGCGCGGTGTCATCCGCCGCGTCGGGGTCCGAAGGCGGCGAGGGCGAAGGAGCAGGGGCGGAGGTGGGGCCGGAGGTGGGGGTCGCGGCGCCGCCGTCGGCGAGGGCCCCGGAGGCGCGGTCCGGCGCCGCGTTCGGGCTGGCGAAGTAGAGCCGTTCGAGCAGCCGCGCGACGTACGCGAGCGTCAGGAGCGTGCTGAAAAAGACGACGGCGGCGAGGGGCCACGCGCCCGCCCGGACCGCCCCGACGGCGATGTAGTACTTGCCGAGAAAGCCGATCGACGGCGGGACGCCGACAAGCGCGATGCCGAGGACGGCGACGACGCCGGCGACCACGGGCGATCGGTACCCGAGTCGGGCGTAGTCGTCGACGGTCCGGGCGCCGTGTGTCGCCGCGAGGATCGCCGCCGCCGCGAAGAGCCCGCCTTTCATCAGGCCGTGGCCGACGAGGTGGACGACGCCGCCGAGGACCGAATCCGGCGTCGCGAGCGCGAACGCCGCGACCACGAGGCCGAACTGCGAGACCGACGAGTACGCGAACATCCGCTTGACGTCGGTCTGGACGACCGCGAGTGCGCCCCCGGCGAGGACGCTCACCGACGCGAAGCCCACCACCGCGGTCCGGGCCAGCGGCACCGCCGCGAGAAACGACGTCGTAAACACCGTGAGGATGACCCGTCCGATGGCGTAGGCGGCGACCGTCGAGACGAGCGCCGAGACGAACGTCGTCACCGTGTCGGAGGCGTACGTGTAGGCGTCGGGCTGCCAGGTGTGAAGCGGGAATATCGCCGCCTTCAGCCCGAGGCCGACGAGGACGAACCCGAACGCCGCGAGCACGGGGCGGGTCGCATACGAGCCCGCGAGCCGCTCGGAGAGATCGATCATGTTGAGCGTTCCGGTGGTGATGAACACGTACCCGACGCCGATGATGAAAAACGACGCGCCCATCGTCCCCAACAGGAGGTACTTCAGCGCGGCGACCGCGGACCGCCCGGAGCGGTCGGCGGCGACGAGCGCGTAGGTCGCGAGGCCGGTGATCTCGAGGAAGACGAACATGTTGAACAGGTCGCCGGTCACGGAGACCCCCATCAGGCCGCCGACCAACAGCAGGTACGCGCTGTAGAAGCTGTTGCGCCGCGGGCCGCCGGTGTAGGCGAACCCGACGACGCCGAGCGAGACGACGGCGATCAGCGCGACGATCGGGGCCGAGAGGCCGTCCCCGACGAGTTCGATGCCGTAGGGGGCGGGGTAGCCGCCGACCGCGTGGACGAGTCGGTCCCCGCCGTAGACCGACGAGAGGACGACCGCGGCCAGTCCGGCCTCGATGGCGGTCGTGACGGCGGCGACGTACCAGCCCGTCTCCGAGGACAGGAGGCTCAGACACAGCGGCGCGACGGCCGCGAGGACCGGGACCGCAACGAGAAGCGGGAGGACGACGTCACTCATCGGTGACCTCCCGGAGCACGGACTCATCGAGCGTCCCGTACTCGCGGTGGATCCGGACGATGAGCGCGAGCGCGACGGCGGTAAGGCTGACCCCGACAACGATGGCCGTCAGCACGATCACGTGCGGGAGCGGGCTGACGTAGGGGCCGCCGCCGCCCTCCGAGGGGACGATCGCCGGCGAGCCGCCGGCGACGTACGCCGAGGCGACGAAGAACAGAAAGACGGCGCTCTGAAACAGGTTCAGCCCGATGACCTTCTTGACGAGGTTCGGGCTGCCGATCATCACGTAGAGCCCCGTCGCCATGACAAAGACGAAGACGGCGTACGCCCACCGGGTGGCGAGGAGTTCGATCACGGCTCCGCCTCCTGTGGGCCGGCCGCGGTGAGAAAGAACAGCCCGACGATGACGCCCGCGACGATGAGGGCGATCCCACCGATCTCGACGGCCTCGATGCCGAGTTTGGTCGGGGTCTCGAGCGGGTAGCGGACGTACTCGAGGAAGCCGCCGCCCAGGGCGACGCTCCCGAAGCCGATGGCGGCGAAGACGGCGACGCCGAGGGCGGCGACGGCGGTGACGACCCAGGAGCCGAGCCACTGGCGGGTCGGGTCGATGCCGAACGCGAACGCGAGCATCAACACGACCACGCCGATGAGCGCGCCGCCCTGGAAGCCGCCGCCCGGCGAGTCGGCGCCGTGGAACGTGACGAACAGCCCGAAGGTGAGGACGAACGGCGCGACGACCCGGACCGCGCTCATGATGACCTCGCTTTCGATGTACGTCCGGGGATCCTCTGCGGCGGGCCGGCGGTCGCTCACGTCAGCACCTCCCGCCGGAGGACGACGAGCGTCGCCACGCCGGCACCGAAGACGACGGTCGCCTCGCCGAAGGTGTCGAAGCCGCGGTAGGCGGCGAGAACGGCCGTGACGGTGTTCTCGACGCCGGTGTCGGCGTAGGAGTTGCTCAGGTAGTAGCCGGTGACGGCCTCGTAGGAGACGATCGGGGCGTTCGGATCGCCGACGGCCGGCAGCCCGGGCAGCGTGAGCCCGAACACGACGGCGAGCGCGCCGCAGGCGAAAAGCGCACGGGGATCGACCCGCTCGGCGGTGCGGTCGCCGGAGGGCCGGACGGTTCGGGCGATCGTCAGGAGCAAAAGCAGCGTCGTCACGCCGGCGCCGATGACGGCCTCCGTGAGCCCGACGTCCGGTGCGAGCAACAGGGTGTAGAGCAGCGCCATCCCGAGGCTGTACGCGCCGAAAAGAACGATCGCCGCGAGGACGTCCCGGAGGAGCGCGGTCGCGACCGCTGTCAGAACGACGAACACAGCGAGCGCGTACGCGACGTACTCGATCATGCGGACGACCCCCGTGTCTCGGAATCAGTCATCGGTCTCCTCCCAGGGTTCGATACCCTCCTCGTAGGCGGCGCGGGCGATGGCGTGGGCCGCGGTGGGATTGGTAATGAAGATGAAGATCAGCAGTAAGAAGGTTTTGATAGTCGTCGTCTCGAGGCCCAAGGCGAGCGCGACGGCGACGAGGGTCAGCCCGGCGCCGAGCGTGTCCGTCTGGCTTGCGGTGTGGGCGCGGGTGTAGACGTCCGGCAGGCGGAGGACGCCGACGGCCGACACGAACGTAAAGAACACGCCGCCGGCGAGAAAGACGACGATCGCGACCGAGACGAGCACCTACATCACCCCCCCGCGGTCGACGGTGAACTTCGATATCGCGACCGCGACGAGGAAGTTCAACAGGGCGTACACGAGCGCGATGTCCAGAAACGACGGGACGTCGAGGGCGGCCGCCAACAGCGCCAGGATGACGACGGTGTTCGTCCCGAGGACATTGATCGCGAGGACGCGGTCCTGGGTCGTCGGGCCCCGGACGGCCCGATAGAGGACGGCGATAGCGAGGACGACAAAGACCGCCGCCGCCCCCAACAGCAGGCCGGTCGTCGGGATCATTCGGTCTCGTCCTCCTCGCCGAGGATCCGACAGTCGCCGCGCTCTCTGGGCGTCGCGATGCCCGCCGCGGCCCGACCGTAGAAGACGAACCGGACGGCGCGTTCCAGGGAGCCGTCGAACAACCCCTCGCGGGCGGTCGGGACGAGCGTGTGTACGGTGAAGATGCGCCCGTCGACGAGCACCGAGAGGGTGCCGGGCGTGAGCGTGATGCTGTTTGCGAGCGTCGTGATCGGCATCGACCCCCAGACGGCGGTCCGGACCTCCGTCATCCGGGGCTCGATCGGCAGTTTCGGGTGGAGGATGGCGTACGAGACGAGCAGGTTCGAGACGATGATCTCATAGAGGAGGTAGGGGACGAACAGCACGAGGCGGGCGCTGCGGCGGGCGAGGGCAGCCACCCGCAGCCGGTCGCCGAGCGAGACGCGGTACAGCATCGCCGAGACGATGACCGCGCTCGCCGCCCCGGTGAGCAGATCGAACCGCGTCATGGCGAAGCCGCCGAGCAGCTGATAGAACAGAAAGGAGACGCCGAAAAGCGTCAGGAACTGCGCGCGGCCGCCGCGCTGGAGAAAGCGCCCGCGCCTGACGCGCCGGGCGAAGGGGGCCTCCTCGACGGCGAAGCCGAGGCTGGCGAGTTCGGCCTCCATCGACTGGATGATCGACGCGTTCCCTCTGGGGTTGTACTCCGGGTCGATCACGAGGCGATCGATGCCGTGTTCGTCGGCGTAGGCCGCGAGCACGGCGGCGTAGTCGTCGGGCCCGAACAGGTACTCGTCGGCGCCGATGATGGCCGTTTCGACGGTGAGAGCGCCCTCGGGGTCGTCCTCGGCGGCCCACGCCTCGACCCGTTCTAAGAGCTCTTGGGTCGCCTCCCGCACCGAGGGGTCGACGTCGTCGATGTCGTGCAACGGGACGGGGGCCACGAAGTGCACGCCGCCGCGGTCGCCGTCGGACGCGACGTCGATCGCGTGGGCGACCGTGGTCCGCAGCGACACCGACTCGCCGACGGGCACGAGTATCGGACCGTCGCTGTCGGCGTCGGCGTCGGCGTCGGCATCGGCGTCACCGACGGGGGCGGACTCGTGGTCAGCCACGGGGGGTCACTACGTACCGTTTCTCCGCCGGCGTCAAAACGGTTTACCTTTCGGCCGCCCCGTCGCCGGTCGGCCGGTAGCCACGCTTAAACCGCTCGCCGTCCCATCGGTTCGCATGTCACAGTCGCCGACGGCGTTCGTCCCGGGGCACGTGACCGGGTTCTTCAGCGCCCATCCGGACGAGGACCCGACGAAGGCCGGGTCTCGGGGGGCCGGCGTCGCCCTCGCGGACGGCGTCGAGGTGCGTCTGGAGGCCGGCGACGGCGTCGAGCTCAACGGGAACCCGACGGGGATCGAAGCGGTCGAGCGCGTCCTCGACGCCCTGCGCGTGACGGCCCGCGTCGTCGTCGAGACGGACCTCCCGGTCGGGGCCGGCTTCGGCGTTTCGGGGGCGGCCGCGCTCGGCGCCGCGCTCGCCACGAACGCCGTCTTCGATCGCGGGCTCTCGGAGAACGAACTCGTGACGATCGCACACGGCGCGGAGGTCCAGGCCGGGACCGGCCTCGGCGACGTCGTCGCGGGGGCGCGCGGCGGCGTCCCGGTCCGCCTCGAACCCGGCGCGCCGGCCCACGGCGCGATGGACGGGATCCCGGCGCGGGGGACAGTCGAGTACGTCAGCTTCGGCGAGCTCCGGACGGAGGAGATCATCACGGGCGAGACGGCCGAGCTGACGGCGGCCGGCCGGGGGGCGCTCGCCGCGCTCGTCGAGGAGCCGACGACCGGGACGCTCATGGAGGCCTCCAGGCGCTTCGCCCGCGAGGCGGAGCTGTTGACGCCGCGGGTCAAAGAGGCGATCGAGGACGTCTCGGCGGCCGGCGGGGAGGCGGCGATGGCGATGCTCGGCGAAACGGTGTTCGCGCTCGGAACCGGGCTCTCGGACGCCGGGTACGACGCCGAGCGGTGTGGGATCTGCCGGGCGGGCGCACACCTCCGGTGAGGCCGGCGCCCGAGGCATGAAGCGTCGTCCGTCCTCGCGGCTCGAAACGGCGCGTGAAACCGGTCGGCGGCCGGAACGGGACGCTTTTGGTACCCGGTGCCCGAGCGGTCCGTATGACCGGTCCGGAGATCCCGGAGTCACACCCCCGCTACGAGTCGCTTCTGACGCGACACCGCATCGAGGAGGGCGTCGATCTCGGCATCACGTCGAAACAGGGGTTGATCGCGCAGGGCCGCGGCGAGGCGTTCGATTACCTCCTCGGCGAGGAGACGATCCCGAGCGCCGACGCCGCCGAGCGGGTCGCGGCCGCACACCTGCTCGCGGCCGAGCGTCCGGTGATCTCCGTCAACGGGAACGTCGCCGCGCTCGCCCCCGGCGAGACCGTCGCGTTGGCCGCGGCGACCGGCGCGGACATCGAGATCAACCTGTTCAACCGGACCGACGAGCGGATGGAGCGGATCGCCGAGCACCTCCGCGAGCACGGCGCCGAGCGGATCAAGGGCCTCGCCGCCGACGGCCGGATCCCGGGGCTGGATCACGAGCGCGCGAAGGTCGACGCCGACGGGATCGGCTCGGCCGACGTTGTCCTCGTGCCGCTCGAGGACGGCGACAGGGCGGCCGCGATCGCCGAGACGGGGACGACCGAACTCGTCGTCGATCTCAACCCGCTCTCGCGGTCGGCGAAGGCGGCGACGGTACCGATCGTCGACAACGTGCTCCGTGCGGTGCCGAACGTGACCGCACACGCCGAGGACCTCGCCGGCGCCGACGAGGCCGCCCTCGCGGAGCTCATCGGGTCGTTCGACGCCGAGGCGACGCTCGACGCCGCCGAGGAGCGGATCCGGAGCGGGGGGCCGTCTTGCGACCGTCTGACGTAGTGTTTTGTGTATCGGGACAGTAGAACTCCGTATGGCTAGCCTCACGGAGGTCTACGAGGGAGGCGGCGGGGCCGGCCTCCGGCGGCTGTACGCCGGTGTCGCGATGTTCGGGATCGGGGCTGTCCTCGTCACGGCCGGACTCGTCGTCGCCTCGACCGGGATCGGATCCCGTTTCGGTCTCGGGCTGTATCGCTCGCGGGAACTCGCCGGGGCGCTCGGCGGCGTCGGGTTCCCGGCGGTCCTTCTCGGCACCGTGGTCGCCCTGCCGAGGGCGGCCCGCAGGCTCCGCGCCGCCGCCGCCGTCGGCGGGGCGGTCTGTCTGTTCGGCGTCTGGATGTTCGTGCGGTGGTACCCGGTCGATTGGGTCGGCGGCTCCGGGAACACGACGATGACAGCCGTCGTCGCGGCGACGTACTTCGCCGGAGCCATCCTCACGAGCTGGTCGCTTTTCACCGCCGTTGCGAACTTCAAGGCGCGGAACGACCCCGGCGGGACCATCTCTCTGGAGATCACGAAGGGCGGCGAGACGCGCGTCGTCGAGGTCTCGAACGACGAACTCCACGGGACGCTCGGCGGGATCGGGGTCCTCGGGGCGACGCCGGACGGCGAGGCCGAGACCCAGACGAACCACGCCGACGGCGCGGGCGGCGTCGACGCCGCCCCCGCGACCGAGCCCTCGGGGTCCCGGGGCCGCGGGTCGACTCGGAGCCGAACCGGCGGGCGACCCGACCCGGCGGGCGCGACGGACGGCGGCGCGAGCGGCGCCGGATCGATCGAGGAGCCGAGCGGCACGGGCGACGACGCCGAGTTCCTCGAGAGCGCGCCGACGCCGCCGTCGAACGACCGGTACTGCGGGAACTGCTCGCAGTTCCGGTACGCCCGGACGGACGAGGGGCTGGTGCCCTATTGCGGGCTGCACGGCGAGGCCATGAGCGACATGGACGCCTGCGAGGAGTGGACCTCGAACACGACGGGGGACCGTCGGACGCGGTGACGCGGGCGCGATCGAGTTAGCCCACGAACGCCGTCAGGTCGTCTCGGGCGGTTCGATCGGCTCGGCGATAGAGCCGTAGACGCCGAAGATGTCCTCGTAGCCGTGTTCGCTCGCCAGCACCGGAACGACGCCCTCGCGGTCGACCCGGTGGGTCCGCGTGTCGTCGCGGGCGAACACCTCCCCCTTCGGGATCTCCTGGAAGTTGGAGTAGTACACGTGCGGTTCACCGGTACCCTTCGGGACCTCCTCGTGGCCGGCGATAACCGCCGTCTCGGTGAACACCGGGTCCTCGTCGGTCAACGCGCCGTGGGCCCGCAGGAACGCGATCGCCGCCTCGTAGCCCTCCGAAACGGCCGTTTCGCTTCCCTGCCGGCCCGCCTCGAGCGAGACGGTGTGCGGCAGCGTCGAGTCCAGCGTCGTCGATCGGAGGTCGCTCGAATCGACCGCGTGCTCAACCGGGAGGCCCGTGACCGTCCGGCGGACCGACTCGGTGAGGTCGCTGAAGATGGCGAACGCCGGCGGGGCGCTCTGTGAGGTGTGGAGCGCGAGGATCGCGTCCGCGCCGGTCAAGACGGCCTCGAGTCGGGCCGCGAGGGCGGTCTCGTAGTCGTCGCTCGCCTCGTCGCCGGGGAACGTCCGGTTCAGGTCCGTGTCGGTGTACCGCTCGCCGCGTTCGAGCGCCGGTTCGTTCGCGACGATCAACTGGACCGTCCCCGAGAGCGACTCGTCGCGGAGCGTGTCGGCGAGGCGCTCGACGATCCGCACGCCGGCGGGCTCGTCGCCGTGGATCCCGCCCACGACCGCGAGGCGGGGGCTCCCGGAGCCGCGCTCGATGAGTTTCATACCGACTGTACGGGGGCTGTGAAATAAAAGCGGCCCGCACGCGGAGGGCGGCGCGGGGCGGTCGGCCCTCGGCGCCCCTCCACCTCACCGTTCGAGGAAGGCCCGCAGTCCCTCGGCGTCCCGACAGTTGAGCACGTCGGCCGGTTCGGCCCAGCCCCGGCGGGCGGTGTGAACGCCGAAGCGGACGTGGTCGTAGGCGCTCGCGGCGTGGGCGTCGGTGTTGATGACGACGGTCGCCCCGGCCTCGATCGCGGCCGCGACGTGGCTCGATCGCAGGTCGAGACGCCGCGGGTCGGCGTTGATCTCGAGGGCCGTGTCGTGTTCGGCCGCGGCGTCGGCGACGCGTTCGATGTCGATGTCGTGGCCGGGGCGGCGGTTCAGCAGGCGGCCGGTGGGGTGGCCGAGGACGTCGACCTCGGGGTGTTCGATCGCGGCGACGAGCCGGTCGGTGCCGTCGCCGTCGAGGCCGCTGTGCGGCGAGGCAACGACGACGTCGAGGTCGGCCAACACCGCCTCACCGACGCTTATCTCGCCGTCGGCCCCGATGTTCGCCTCGACCCCGGCCAGGACCTCGATCGGCGCCTCGGCCGCGAGCTCCCGGATCGCGTCGAGTTGGGCCGCGAGCTCCGCGTCGTCGAGGCCGACGCCGCCGACCATCCCGGGGCCGGTCGCGTGATCGGCGATGGAGACGTACTCGTGGCCGTAGGCCGCGGCGGCCTCGATCATCTCCCGGAGCGTCCCGTCGCCGTCGGAGTAGTCGGTGTGGACGTGGAGGTCGCCGTTGAGGTCGGTGGCGGTGAGGAGTTCGGGGAGGTCGCCGTCGGCCGCCCGCTCGATCTCCCCGCGATTTTCCCTGAGCTCCGGCGGGATCCAGTCCATCCCCAAGGCGTCGTAGACGCCGCGTTCGGTCCCGCCGGCGACGCGTTCGCCGACCCGCTGGCCCGCGTCGGGATCGTCGATCCCCGAGACGTCGAAGACGCCGTACTCGTTGAGCTTCAGCCCCATCGCGATCGCCCGGTTTCGGAGCGCGACGTTGTGGTCCTTGCTGCCGGTGAAGTACTGCAGGGCGGCCCCGAACTCCTCGGGGGCGACGACCCGGAGGTCGATCCGGAACCCCTCGGAGCGGACTGACGCCTTGCTCGTTCCCGCCTCGATGACCGACCCGACGCCGTCCCACGACTCGAAGGCGTCGACGACCGCCTCGGCGTCGTCGCTCCCGACGAGGACGTCGACGTCCCCGATCGTCGGCCGCCACCGGCGCAGCGATCCGGCCGTCTCGACGGACGCGACCGCCTCGTGGTCTTCGAAGCGCGCGATCAGCCGGCCGGCGAGCGGCCGCGCCTCCCCGAGCAGGCTCCGGCGTTGGGCCTCGCGCGCGAACGCGACGTTCTCGAGGATGTTCGCCTCGGTCTTCTCGCCGAAGCCGCTCACCTCGCGGATCTCGCCGGCCGCGGCCGCCGCCTCAAGATCGTCGAGCGTCTCGACGCCGAGCGCGTCGTACAGCGACCGGACCGTCTTCGGGCCGACGCCCTCGACCGCGGTCAACGCCTCGATCTCGACGGGGAACTCCTCGCGGAGCGCCGCGAGTTCGCCGATGGTGCCCGTCTCGAGGAACTCGGCGGCCTTGGCGGCGATCGCCTCGCCGACGTCGTCGATCTCGGCGATCGCGTCCTCGCCGCCCTCCTCGTAGAGCCGTTCGATCGCGACGGTGTGGGCCCGGACGCTGTCGGCCGCGCGGCGGTAGGCGTTCGGTTTGTACTGGACGCCCTCGGCTTCGAGGCGGTCGGCCATCTCCTCTAAGCGGGCCGCGATCGCGTCGTTGTCGCTCATCCCCGTCGCACCCCTACGGCCCTCTCCCTCTCACCGGCGGCCCGTCGTCGTCGTGCCCGAGGGCCTTCTTCAGGAAGTCCATCCACCGCTTCGTGTCGGCCGCCCGCTGGCGTTCGGCCTCGTCGGCGACGCTCTCGCTTCCGAGGCTGTCGAGGGCCTCCAGCGCGCGGTCGATCCCGATGATCGCCTCGGCGAGTCGCTCGCCGGTCTCGAAGGGCATCTCGCCGTCCTCGATCCGCTCTTTTCGCTCCAAGCGCTCGCGCCGGAGGTTGCGCTTGGCCCGCTCGACGCGGTCGCGTTCGCCCGCCGGGACCGTCTCGCGGCGCTTGATCTCGAAGACGAACTCCCGGAGCTGTACCTCCTCGCCCTGGATTTCGATGCGCTCGGGGATCTCGACGCCGAGCGTCGAGCTCTCGCGGTCGATCCGCTCGAGGAGCTGTTTGCGTTCGTACTCCTGCACGCCTCGTAGTGGGCGACGCAGGGACAAATAACAACCGACGCAGAGCGCCGCCTCGGACGGCGGGGGGCCGGGCGGGGCTCAGACGGCCCGCTCGGAGCGTCTGATCGCGCCCGTGACGAGATAGACGAACGGCGTGTCGACGAGCGCGATGAGCAGTTTCAGCGCGTACTGCCCGACCATGAGCGCGACGACCTCGCTGTTGGGGGGTTGGGGGCCGATCCCGAGGGTCTGGGGGACGAGCCAGAAGGCGATCCCGACGAAGATGACCGTGTCGACGAGTTGACTCGTCGCCGTGGAGCCGACGTTCCGGAGCCACAGCCGCTCGCCGTCGGTCGCCTTCCCGATGGCCTCGAAGACGAGCACGTCGAGGTTCTGGCTGACGAGGTACGCGAGGAGGCTCCCGGCGACGATGTTCGTCGAGGCGCCGAGGACCAGTTCGAACGCCGCCGGATCGACGCTCGAGGCGTGGGCGGGCGCGAGGATCGTGCTCCAGACCAACGCGAGGACGAGAAAGTTCATCGCGAACGCGACGTTGACGAGCACCTGCGCGGCCCGGCGGCCGTACAGTTCGGCGTAGCAGTCCGAGGCGAAAAACGTGAACGCGTAGGCGAGCGCCGCCCCGGGGAGCGCCAACTCCGCGCCGGCCAGCGGCAGCGACACGGGGAGTTCGAACGACAGTATCTTGGCCGCCGTCAGTTGGGCGGTCGCGAGCGCGGCGACGAACACGGCGGCGAGGGCGACCGAACCGGCCGGCGGTGTCGGGGCCGAACGCCGGGCGGTCGCCTCAGCCATCGTCCTCCTCGAGTCGGCCGTGGCGGGCGTCGATCTCGTCGAGGCGATCGAGCGTCTTCCGGACCGACGCCCTGATCGCGTCGCTCCGGTTGACGAACTTCCCGTCGTCGCCGACGTGTTCGTCGAGGTCCGCAAGCAGTTCCGCCGGGACCTCGACGCTTATCTTGGGCATACCAGAGTATTATCGAGGGAGCACTCATTAAGACAGCGATCCGGGCGACGGGGACGAACCCGGGGTATCAGTCGGCCGGTTCGGCGCGCTCGGCGCCGCGGCGGCCGCCGAAGGTGTAGAGCCAAAGCAGCGCGATCCCGGCGCCGTAGGCGGCGATCACCGGCAGCCCGAGGAGGAACATCGTGAACACGCCACGGGGCGAAAAGAAGGCCCCGAGCGCGAGCACGGCGATGGCGAACTCCCGCCAGCGGGCGCGCATCCGGCCGTACGGGACGATCCCGCCGCGGTGAAACAGCAGCATCGAGACGGGGACCATCACCAACAGCCCGATGCCGACGGTGAAAAAGAAGACCATCCAGCCGTAGTTGCTGATCCGGTATGCGATGACCATCTCGGCGCGCAACACGTCGGCGGCGAGCCACGAGATCGCGGCCGGGGCGACGTACAAAAAGCCGAGGAGGCTCCCGAGCGTCATCGACGTGAGGAGGCTACCGCCCCACACGAGGAGCACGCGGCGATCGCCGCGGGCGACACCGCGGTCCTTCAGCGAGGGCCACGCGTAGTACAACAACAGCGGCACCACGGCGGCGACCCCGAAGATCACGGAGACCTTGAGCATGAAGATGAGCGCCTCGACGGGGTGAAGCGTGACGATCGAGACCTGCTCGGCGGCGAAGGCGTCGGGCATCCCCCTGACGAACTGCTGGTGCAGTCGGCCGATCCCGCCCTGGTACAGCACGAAGAACGTCCCGGCCATGACGGCGGCGAACAGCCCGACGAGCCGGAACGACTTCGACGTGATGCTCTCGAGGACGAACCGGATGTCGTAGGCGTAGCCGCCGATGTCGTCCTCGTCGATGTCGTCCTCGCTGAACGCGTCGAGGACGCCGGCCCCCCGCGTCGCGAGGATCCGCCCGTCGTCGACCGCGGCCTCCGCGTTCGCGTTCGCGTTCGGGGCCGCCGCCGACGCGGAGGTCCCGCCCTCGCTGACGTTGGCGTTGGCGTCGCCCTCGTCGTCCTCGTCGGCCGCCGCGGCCTCGTCGAACCGATCGAGGATCGCCTGTGCGCGGTCGGGGTCGTCGTCGTCCATCGCGCCGCCGGCGAGCGCCAGCGCCTCCTCTTCGTCCATCTCCGCGAAGGCGGCCCCGGGTGCCGAGCGAACCCCCTCGAGGTCGAGGTCGGCGACGTCGATCGCCGCCGGGTCGCGCTCAAGTGGATCCTCGGGGGCCTCGAGGCTATCGTAGACGTAGTACGCGAGGCCCACGGCGGCGAAGACGACCCCATAGAGCGACCCGACGACGGCGAAATAGAGCGGTTCGCCGACGCCGTAGCCGACGCCGGCGTCGATGAAGCGGTACCGCGATCCGAGGGCGGCGAGGGCGTCGTTGACCGCGGCGGCGCCGCCGTAGGTGTAGAAGGCGTACACGAGCCCGAGGCCGAGTAGGTACAGCCCGAGGAGGACGTTCCAGCGATCGCGGGCGGTCCCGGCGGGGTCGATCGATCCGCGGGAGCGTCTGGTCGTCACGACGATCTTCGCGAGGTACAGAGACACCCCATACAGCGTGACCAGCGGGACGGCCCACATGATCTGCGTGAAGGGGTCCGGCGGCGAGAACAGCGCGCCGAGGACGAAGATGCCGAGGACGGCGTACTTCCATCTGTCCCGGAAGGTCTCGTAGGGGACGATCTCGGTGTACGAGAGCGTGCTCATCAACAGCGGCAGTTGCGCCGCGAGCCCGAACGACAGCGAGAGGATGAACACGAACTGGGCCCACATCGAGATCGAGTACGTCGGCTGAAAGCCCGCTCCGACCGCGTTGTCGGCCAGGAAGGCGAACATGATCGGAAAGAAGAGGTGATACGCGTAGGCGACGCCCCCGACGAACAGCCCGGCGCTGAGGAGGGCGAACGCCGCCCCCTTCCAGCGCGGGAGCGAGTCGGGCCAGCGGCCGCGGTTTTTCAGCGAGTCCCGGCCGAAGTACGCGAGCGCCGGAAGCATGACGATGATCCCCGCGACGAGCCCGATCTTCGCCTGAAGCAAGATCACCTCGAAGGGCGTGATCGCGACGACGACGATGTCGGGGTGGGCGTTCAGATCCCGCTTGAGGATGTCCCACACGTAGAGCCGGAGGACGGTGAAGATCCCGAGAAACCCGATCAGAAAGACGATGAAGACCTTCTGGAGGTGCTTCTGTGCGACCCGAAGCAGCGAGCCGAGTTGGGCGCGGCCCTCCGAAACCGTCCGGGCGACATCGTCGTCTACAGCGCTAGACACGAGAGGACGTATTCCGTTCGCGGTTATCAACCTTTTCCGTTCGGTCCTCCGAGAGAGAAGGCTTACAACCGACGAGAACGGATCGCGGGTGATGGCAGAGACCGCCGACGGGAGCTACGACGCCGAGGAGGGGATCGTCGGCGAGGGCCCCGAAAGCGACGAGGAGATGCCGCTTGCGGACCACATCGAGGAGATGGTGTACCGCCTCGGGATCGTCCTCGTCGTCGTCGCGATCGTCTCAGGGATCGTCTTCCCGTTCGGCGAGCGGATAATCAACTTCCTGTGGTACTCGGTGCTTCCGGGCGGGGACATCGCCCGCCCGCGGGTGTACCACCCGCTCGGGCTCATCCTCGCCCGGCTGAAGGTCGCCACGCTGGCCGGGTTCGTCATCGGACTGCCGGTGTTCGTCTACCAGACGTACCTGTTCATGCGCCCAGGGCTCTACCCGAACGAGCGTCGGTACTACCTCGCGTCGGTGCCGACGAGTCTCGTGTTGGGCGTCGTCGGCGTGCTCTTCGCGTACTTCCTGATCCTGCCGGCGATCTTCACGTACTTTCTGACGTACTCGCAGGACGCCGCCGTCATCGCCTTCGGGCTCGGCGACACGTTCGGTCTCATCGTGCTGATGATGGGGCTGTTCGCCGCCGTCTTCCAGATCCCGCTTTTCGTCATGCTCGCGATCATGATGGGCCTGACGACGCGGCGGTGGCTGGCCGCAAAGCGGCTGTACTTCTGGGGGGCGTTCCTGGGGATCGCCTTCCTGTTCAGCCCGGACCCGACCGGGATGGCCCCGATCCTCGTCGCGGCGACGATGATCGGGCTGTTCGAGGCGACGCTTCTGGTGTTGCGCTGGGTCGGGCGCTGAACGGAGGGCGTTTCACCCCTCGCGTCCGCCGGCGGCCGGGCGCTCGACGCGTCCGAGGAGATCCAGTTGGTGCGTGAGATACAGGAGTTCGCCGGCGGCGAGGCGCTCGCGGCGGTCGGCGAGCCACCCCTCGAGCGCCGCGGCGTCGGCGTCCTCGGCGTCCTCGGCGTCCTCGGCGGCCGCGAGCACCTCGCCGACGGCGCTCTCGACGGTGTCGAGGACGTGCCGGAGGAAGTAGGCCTCGTCGGCGGGGTACTCGCCCTCTACCGGACGGACGACCCAATCGGACCCGCCGACGCTCGATACCGCGACGCCCGGCGTCGCCCGGAGGTGATCGAGGACGTCCCCGCCGGCGCGGCTGCTCCCGCCCGGTTTGGCGTCCATGTGGGCGTGGTACCGCTCCTCGACGACGCCGTCGGCCGGGTGGGAGGGCCGGAACCGCGTCGCGCCGTCGAACGTGATTGGAAAGTAGTACAGACCGCCCGCCGCGAGCGCCCCAAGCAGCGCGTCGACGGCGTCGAGATCGAGGAGATCCAGCAGCGCGGACCCGACGAGGACATCGTACTCGCCGGGGTGGGCGGCGGCGTGGGCGGCGGCGTCGGCGGCGACCGCCTCGAGTTCGATCGTCCCGTCCGGTCGCCGGAGTTCGATCCGCTCTTCGGGGGTCGCGGCGATCGAAACCGCCCGGTCGGCCGCCCACTCGCGGAGGTACGGCTCGACGCCGGCGAGCGTCTCGGCGTCGACGTCGACGGCGGTGTACCGGATCTCGCCCGCCGGCAGCGCGTCCCACTCTACGAGCCGCGCGATCATCGTTCCGATGCCCGCACCGACCTCCAAGACCGAGAGCGGGCCGTCGGCGGCCGCCGCGCGGTCGGCTGTCGCCTCGCGGAACGCCCGGAACGTCCGGCGATCGAGCGCGCGGTCGTCGACGGTCCGTTTGGCCCGGAGGTACCGCCGGAAGCCGTCGGTCACGCCGCCACCCCCGCGGTGTCGGCGAGGAGGCGGCGGACCCGGGCCGTCGTCTCCGGCCAGCCGGGGTGTCGCTCGTAGCGCCGCCTCGCGGCCGTTCCCATCGCGGCGAGCAGGTCGGGGTCGTCCGCGAAGCGCTCGATCGCGCGGGCGACGGCCGCCGGGTCCCCGGGGTCGACGAGGACGCCGGTCTCGCCGTCGGTGACCGTCTCCTCGGCGCCGCCGGCCCGGGAGGCGATGGCGGGCAGCCCGAAGCTCATCCCCTCGAGGTAGACGATGCCGAACCCCTCGTACCGCGAGGGGACCGCGAGGACGTGGCCCGCCGCCAGCGTGCTCGACAGCGCCTCATCGGAGAGTTCGCCGGCCATCCGGACGCGATCTGCGAGGCCGTTCCGTCGGACGTCCCGCCGGGCGTCGGCGGCGTAGTCCTCGTCGAGGTGGCGTCCGACGACGGTCAACTCGGCGTCGGCGTCGGCGTCGGCGAGCCCCGCGATGAGCGTTCGGAGCCCCTTCCGCGGCGTGACGTTCCCAACGAAGACGACCCGCAGGGGGCGCTCGCGCGCGCGGTGCTCGATCGTCTCCTCGTCGATCGTGGGGTCGAACCGGTCGCCCGCCGGCGGCGCGACCGCGGTCCGGTCGGCGTCGACGCCGAGGCGAGTGACGACGTCGCGGGTAGGACGGCTGTTGCACACCACGCCGTCGACGGTCCCGAGGTACCGCCGCTCGACGGCGCGGTACAGCGGCGTCAGCCGCCGGGGTTCGCTCGAGCGCAGGTGGTGTACGACGCTGACGATCGGGTACGGCAGCGTCCGGTTGAGGCCGACGAGCGACGGGTGGGCAAGTTCGTCCTGCAGCATGACGTCGACGTCGACCCGGAGGCGGCTGCGGAGCCGGGGCGAGGCGTTGTCGAGAAGCCCCCGGGGGTAGCTCCGCCAGGGGAGCTCAACGACGTCGACGGTGTCGCCGGCCCGCCGGAGCCCCTCGACGAGCTTCCGGTCGTACCGGAACCCCCCGGAGCGTCCCCCGAGGCTGCCGTACAGCGTCAGTCCGACCCTCATGTGGCGCCGGTGTAGCTCGCGGCCGCGGCGTCGTTCTCCCAGACCGTCACGGTCAGCTCCTCGATCGTGTCGGCGGTCACGTCGTCGGTGACGCGCTCGAAGACGACGCGGGCGAAGCGCTCGACGCTGGGGTTGTAGCCGTCGAACTCCGGGAGGTCGTTGAGCAGTTCGTCGCGGTAGCGGTCGGCGAGCCCCTTGAGGGCCGCCTCGACGTCGTCGATGTCGATGAGGTACTCGTGTTCGTTCAGTTCGGGACCGCGGAAGGTCAGTTCCACCTCGAAGTGATGGGAGTGCGGGACCCCTTCGGGCCCCGGGTTCGGAACGGTGAGGTAGTGCTGTGCCACGAAGTCTGTCAGCACCGTTGTCGAGTACACGGTGGGTGCTACGGGCGGCAGCCACCTAAATCCGGAGGGCGAACCTGGGGCGGGGTCGACGGCTCACTCGTAGCGAAAGGCGACCTGGACGGCCTCGTCGGGCCGCTCGTCGAGGAGTCGGTAGGCCTCGTCGGCGCGTCCGACGTCGAACTCGTGGGTGAAAAGCGCCGAGAGGTCCGTCTCTCGGAGCCACGAGCGGACGACGTCGAGGCGCCGCTGTTTGTCCCACCGATCGGCGTGATCGGGGTCGATCCGGCTCACCTGGCTGCTCCGGATCCGAATGTGGCTGCGGTGGTAGGCCCTGCCGAGATCGAGCGGGACGCGTTTGGTCCCGTACCACGAGCCGACGATCACCCGCCCGGCGTAGCCGGTGACCGAGATCGCGTCGTCGAGCGCCTCGGGGTTGCCGGAGAGTTCGAACGTCACGTCGGTGTCGTCCTCGAGTGCGCCCTCGAGGGCCTCCGGGGCGACGGCGCGGTCGGCGCCGAGGGACTCCGAGAGCGCCCGGCGCGTCCCGTGGCGATCGACCGCGAGGAGGTCGGCGAGCGGGAACGAGGCGAGCAGCGCGGTCGTCAACAGCCCGACCGGACCCTGCCCGAGGACGGCGGCGCGGGCGCCGATCCGCGGGCGGGCGTCCATGACGAAGTTGACCGCCGCCTCGGCGTTCGGGATCAACAGCGCGCGCTCGGGCGAGAGCGTGGTCGGAACGAGCGTCTCGGGCTCCGCGAGGAAGTGGCTCTCGTGGGGGTTAAACGCGAACACGCGGCGATCGAGCCACGCGTCGTCGACCGCGCTTCCGAGCGCCGTCACGCGGCCGACGGTCGCGTAGCCGTACCGCAGCGGGTACGAGAAGGTGCCGTCGAGGGCGTCGATCGTCTCGTCGGTCTCGAACTCGTCCGGCACCTCGTCGCGGTACACGAGCATCTCCGTCCCCGGACTGATCGCCGATCGCTCCGTCCGGACCCGCACCTCCCCGGGGCCCGGGTCCGGGATCTGTTTCGATCGGACCTCGACCGATCGCGGGCCGGTGAAATACAGCGCCTGACCGGTCATCGTCGGGTCCACCGGCCCGGCGGGGTCGGCGAGCGTTCGGTTCCGGCGACGAAACGACGCGGTCGCGGGCGGCGATGCGGTCGCGGGCGGCACGGCCTCTGGTCCTGCACACACCAAAGAGGGGGTTTCGGGGAATTAAATCCACGCGTTCGGATCACAGATAGCCGAGCGCCGCGAGGCGCTCGCGATCGGTTTCGGCCCCGTAGACGCGCTCGACGGGGAGCGGTTCCGGCGGCGAGCGCGTCGGCGCGAGCGTCCCGCGGTCGGTGCCCGTCGTCTCGGCCCACGGAACCGAAAGAAGCGCCGGGACCGGCGTGTGCATCGGGTGGCCGTACAGCCCCCACTCCCCGAGGAGGTTGCCGTGGTCGGCGGTGATCGCGATCCGGCCGTCGACGTTGCGCCGCAGCGTCGCAACCGACTCGAGGACGTACCGGAGGTTCGCCTCGGCGGCCGCCCGGACCCGGTCGACGGCGACCTCACCGCGGCGGAGCAACACCCACGGGTTCGAGGCGCTGCTTTCGGCTCCGGTGCGGGCCATCCCGTCGTCGCCCTCGATCGGGTCCGGGACGAAGGGGTGATGCGGCTGCATGTAGTGGACGACGAGTCGGGCCGGATCGCGCTTGCGGGCCGCCGCGACCGCCCGGTCGGTGATCGCCGGGGCCGGGACGGTCCCCACCTCCTCGTCCCAGGCGTACTTCCAGACCTCGTCGAGGGCGGCGAAGGCGTCGGCCTCGAGGTACCGATCGCTCCAGGTGTTGCCGGTGACCATGACCGTTCGGGCGGTCTCGGGGCGGTCCTCGAAGGTGCCCTCGAGCCACTCCGAGGAGGAACTGCCGACCGATCGGACGCGGTCGACGCCGGACAGAAAGCCGAACTCGGGCGCGACCGACCGGAGCAGGTCGACCCGACAGGCGTCGAGGACGACGAGGACGTCCCACGGCCGGTCGTAGACGTTCGTCCCGTAATCGAGCCGCCGGCCGATCGCCTGTAGGCCGCGCAGGTAGGCGGTTCCGAGGCGGCTCATGCCCGGTTCTGTCACACGCCCGGTTCGCCCCGGGGCGACTAAACGACACCGCCGGGAGGAATATATAGCTCCCGCCCCGGGTAGGGGTGTGAACTGCCTGCTTGTCGGGGCCGGCGCGATCGCGCCCGCGTACGCGGCCGGCCTCGAAGCGGACGGGAGCGCGCTGTCGCTGGCCGGCGTCTGTGATCTCGACGGGGCGCGGGCAGCGGCGCTGGCCGACGAGTACGGCTGCCCGTCGTTCGAGGAACTGGAGGCGGCCCTCGAGGCGGTCGAGGCGCCGCTGGTCGTCAACCTGACGAGTCACGCGGCCCACGCGGCGGTGACGCGGGCGGCGCTGTCGGCCGATCGCCACGTCTACTCGCAGAAGCCGCTGGCGCTCGAGGAGGGGACGGCCGAGGACCTGCTCGCGCTGGCGCGGCGCCGGGGGCTCGCGCTCGGGTGTGCGCCCGGGACGCCGCGGGCGCCCGCACAGCGGCGGGCGGGGCGGCTCGTGGCCGACGGCCGGCTCGGCCGCGTCGGGTTGGGGTATGCCCACGCGCACGTCGGGCGGGTGACCGACTGGCACGACGACCCGCGGTCGTTTCTCGACATCGGTCCGCTGTACGACGGCGGCGTGTACCCGCTCGCGCTTTTGATCTCGTGGTTCGGGCCAATCGAGCGCGTCCGCGTCGCCGACGCGTTAGACGTCTGGCCGGATCGGGAGACAGAGCGGCCGAGCGCGCCGAGTCACGTCGAGGCGACGCTCGCGTTCGCCTCGGGGCCGATCGTCCGGCTGACGGCGAGTCTGTACGCCCCCCACCGGAGCCGGGAGTTCTATGGCCTGGAGCTACACGGCGACGACGGCTCGGTGTACCTGGCGGGGACCGGCGCGATGGGGACGACGCCCGGGGACGTCCGGTTCGGTCGCCTCGGCAGGGGGTACACCGACGTCCCACAGCAGTGGCCGACGCGGGAGTACCGCTACGTCGACCCGATTGAGGACCTCGCGGCCGGCGTCGCCGAGGGAACCCCCTCGCGTGCCGGCGGGCGTCGGGGGGCTCACGTCGTCGCCGTCTGCAACGCGATCGAGCGGGCGGCGGCCGAGGGCGGCCCACTCGGGGTGTCGGCGGTCGGCGTCGAGGCGGACCCGGTCCCCGCGCCGATCGCCTCGGTCGAACGGACGGGAAGCCGCGGGAGCGCGATCCGGCTTCCGCCGATCGGGTTCGGCTGTTCGCGCTACCGGGACGGTGAGTACGTCGATCGGGTCGACTCGATCGAGACCGCGCTGGACGCCGGGTACCGCCTGTTCGACAGCGCGGAGCTGTACGGCAACGAACACCGGATCGGCGAACTGCTCGCCGCGCCGGGCGCGCCCGACCGCGAGTGCGTCTTCGTGCTCGGGAAGGTCTGGCGGACGAACCACCGCCGGGAGCACCTCCTCGAGGCGTGTGCGGGCAGCCGCGAGGAGCTCGGCATCGACGCTTTCGAGTGCTACGCGCTGCATTGGCCCGGGGCCCTATCGCACCGCGGCGAGCTCCGGCGGCTGGCCGAAAAGCCCCCGGACGAACAGGAGCGGCTGACGTTTCCGGAGGACGGCGAGGGGACCCTCGAACGGGCGGACGTGTCGCTGTCGAGGGCGTGGGAGAACCTGGAGGCGGTGTACGAGCGCGGCTGGGCCGACAGCCTTGGCGTCTGTAACGTCTCGCGGGCGCAACTGGAGACCGTCCTCGAGACGGGGCGGGTCCGGCCGGCGCTCGTCCAGATCGAGCGCCACCCCTACCGGCCGCGATCAGAGCTCGTCTCGCTGTGTCACGACCGGGGGATCCGGGTGGTCGCGCACTCGCCGCTGTCGGCCCCCGGGCTGTTGGACGAGGCGGTGTTGGCCGAGATCGGCGCGGACCGGGGGCTCTCGCCGGCCGGCGTCGTCCTCGCGTGGAACGTCTCCCGCGGCGTCGTGCCGATCCCCTCCAGTACGACCCGCGAGCACGTCGTTTCGAACCTCGCGGCGGCGGCCGAGCGCCTGACCCCCGCCGAGCGCCGGCGGATCGGATCACTCCGGGATCCGGCATTCGAGCGGTAGCCTGCAGTACACATATGTCGGAGAAGGCCGTACGTCGGGTATGGCAACGGCCGACGCGCAGCGATCGACCCTTCGAACGGACACGCTGAACGGTCTCCACTGGCTCGGCATCGCCGCGGCGCTCGTCACCGCCGCCATCCATCTCCTCTTGGGCGTGCGGCTGTTCCCGAGCGGGCTCGGGATCAGTTTCGTCCTCGCCGGGGGCGGCTTTGTCGGGGCCGTCGTGCTCGTGTTGATCGACTACCGCCGCCGCGCGGTCTACGCCGCCGGGATCCCGTTCACGCTCGTCCAACTCGTCGCGTGGTACGTCCTGAACTTCGCGGGCGGGGGCCGGTCGTTCCCGGGCGAGGTGGGGACCTTCGGGGCGATCGACAAGGTTGCACAGGTCGTGCTCATCGCCGTGCTCGTCGCGCTGCTCCGGTAGCGCGGCCGAATGTTGCCGCCTCGCTCGCGTTTTAACCCTCGGGGCGCGTCTCTCCTGTAGAGCCGCAGTAATGATCGAACCGCACCCCCGAGAGGACGCCGCGGGCGGCGTCGTCCGCCCGCCCGAAGCGGCGCATCGGGGGACGCGGCGCGGATCGGGCGAGGAGTGACCCATGGCCGGCCGACAGCCGCACCCGTCCGTCCGTCGTGGGGTCGGGGTCGCGGGACCGCTCGTCGCCGCGCTCGGGCTGACCGCCGTCCTGTGGGGGCTTCTCCCCGTCGGTCGGATCGGCCACTGGGCGGTCCACCCGGCGACGGTGGCGGGGTGCTGTTGGGCGGGACAGCTCTGGTACGTGAGCCACAGCGTCGGTCGGGGCGCCGGCGACGCCGCGCTCGGGCTCGCAAACGCGCTGACGCTCGCTCGGGGCGGGCTGTACGCGGTCGTGGCCGGGTTCGTGATCGTGCCGGCCGGCACCGACCTCGCCTGGGTGCCGGCGCTGTGTTACGGCCTCGGCGTCGCGCTCGACAAACTCGACGGGGCCGTTGCCCGAATCGTCGGCGAGCCGACCGCCCTCGGCGCACGATTGGACACCGCCTTCGACACGTTCGGGTTCGTCGCCGCGCCGCTTTTGGCCGTCGCGTGGGGGCAACTCCCCGTCTGGTACCTCTCGATTTCGGCCGCGCGGCACGTGTTTCTCGGCGGCGTGCGCTGGCGGCGGCTCCGCGGGCGAGAGGTGTTCGATCGGCCCGACAGCGACCTCGGGCGGTACCTCGCGGGGCTCCAGATGGTGTTCATCACGGCCGCGCTCGCCCCGGTCGTCCCGACCGAACTCGTTCGGACCGCCGCGCCCGTCGTCCTCGCGCCGTCGCTTCTGGTGTTCTGTCGGGACTACCTCGCCGTCAGCGGCCGGCTGCCCGGAGCCGACCCGGGCGCCTGACGGCGGCGTGTCGGGACGGACGGCCCGAGGCGACCACGGAGCGGGCCGGGCGACCCGTGGACGGTCTCGGGCGGTGGGTCGGCCCCGGGACAGGAGCCTCTATACCGCTGGGGCCGGTAGCGCCGTCGAACCATGGCCACGGCCCCGATCAGCGAGTTCCTGCAGTACGTCCGGTGGATGGATGCCCGCGCCGTCGAGTTCGTCGTCGGGGTGCGGAGCCCGCAGTTGACGGAGGTGATGAACTCGGTCACCGGGCTGGGGTCGGTGACGGCCGGACTCGTGTTCGTCGGGCTGTTCTACCTGGCCGGGTGGCGCGAGGAGTTCCTCGTGACGATCGTGTCGCTGTCGGTGCTCGGGGTCGTCGTCGGGGCGTTGATGTCGCTCGTTCAGCGGCCGTTCCCGCCCCAGCCGATCTGTATGACCGGCGACGACGCGGCGGTCACCAGTTCCTTTCCCTCCGGGCACGCGGCCGCGGTCACGGTGTACGCGACGGTCGCGCGGTCCTCGGAGCGCCTGCCGTTTGCGGTCGTGAGCGTCCTCGCGGCGGCGATCGCCTTCTCGCGGGTCTATCTCGGGACGCACTACCTCTCCGACACCGTTTTCGGAATCGGGATCGGGATCGCCGCGGCGCTTTTCGCCGAGTGGGCGGTGGGCCGGACCGACGTCGACGCGCTCCTCGCACGAGTGCCGTTCGAGGTGGACCTCTGAGCCGGCTCAGGCCCGGCCGCTCTTGTACACCAGCCCACTGGCGCTCGGCCCGTAGCGGTCCTCGGCGGCGAACGTCCGGCACTCGCGGGTCTCGGTCAGTTCGTCCCAGAGCCGCGGCACCCCCGTCCCGCCGGTCTCGACGTCGTGGAGGCCGATGAGACCGTCGTCGGCGACGAGCGGTTCGTACGCCTCGAAGTCGGCCCGAACGCCCTCGTAGGAGTGGTCGCCGTCGATGTAGAGGAAGTCGATCGCGTCCCCGGAGAGCGCCTCCCGGACCGCTCGTCGGGTCGTTTCGCTCTGGGAGTCGCCCTCGATGCAGCGCAGCGACACGCCCGATCGGCCGGCGACGTACTCCAGGAAGTCCCGCCGCCCCCGGTAGTCGAGGTCGGTGCTGAGCATCGTCCGCACGCCGTCGAGGGCGCGCGCCCAGACGTACAGCGTGCCGCCGTTGGCGCTGCCGATCTCCACGACCGTCTCGGGGTCGTGCCGCCGGACCGCGCGCGCCAGGTCGGTTATCTCGCCGCGGTGCTGGAGCGCCCGAAGCGACCGGTAGGGGCCGTACCCCCGGTAGGCCCCGCGGGGTTCGTAGTACGTGCCGGTCGTATCGAGGACGTCCTCGAGGGTCCGCTCGGAGGCCATCCGGGCGTCTATCTCCCGCTTTGAGTAGACGAAGGCGAGATCGCGGGCGAGCGGGGCCGAGAGAGCGGCGCGTTCGACGTCCCGCGAGACGCTGCTCACCGCCCGTTCGAGGAGGTTCGTGTAGTCCCGGTCCTTCCTGATCCGTCTCGCCCGTTCGAGCATGCCGGGGGTTCGACCCGCGGTCACAAAGCCGTTTTCGAGGGGAGTTAGCGGTAGTGCGAGCAGACCCGCTCGATGCCCTCGGAGAACTCGACCGCGGGCGTCCAGCCGGTCGCCTCGCGCAGCTTCGAGGGGTCCGCGCAGGTGTCGTGGACGTAGACCGCCTCGGGGATCGGGTTCTCAACGTACTCGGGGTCGACGCGCGTGCCCAACTCCTCGTTGATCGCCGCGACGACGGCGTTGAACGAGCGCCGTTCGCCGGTTCCGACGTTGTAGATCCCGTGGAGGCCGGCGTCGGCCGCGAGGACGCTCGCCCGGGCGGCGTCCGAGACGTGCGTGAAGTCCCGCGTCTGTGTCCCGTCGCCGTACAGCACCGGCGACTCGCCGGCGGCGACGGCGTCGGCGAACTGCGCGATCACGTTCGCGTACGCTTCTTTGTGTCGCTCCGCCCCGCCGTAGCCCTGATAGACCGAAAAGAACCGCAGTCCGGCCAGCGAGACGTCGTGGTGGGATCGGAAGTACTCCGCGTACCGCTCGCGGGCCAGTTTCGACGCCTCGTACCCGGTGTGTGCCGTTACCGGCGTCCCCTCCGGGGTGGGCTCCGTCCGGTCGCCGTAGACGGAGGACGTCGAGGCGTAGACGACGGTGTCGCAGCCGTCGGCGCGCGCCTGCTCGACGACGTTGACGAACCCCTCGACGTTGACGCGAGCCCCAGACTGTGGGTCCTCTTCGTGCATCGCGTACGACGAGCGCGCGGCGAAGTGAAACACCGCGTCCACGTCGGTCGGGAGGTCCTCCTCGAGGACGCTCCGCTCGCGGAAGTCGACGGCCTCCTCGAGGTGCGCCGGCGTGCCGAGCGAGCGGTCGTCGAGTGCGATCACGTCGTTTTCGGCGGCGAGGCGGTTGGCGACGTTCGAGCCGATAAACCCCGCGCCGCCGGTGACGAGCACGCGCTCGTTGTCCATACCGGCTTTTGACGCTCGTCCGGGTTGAAAACGTCGATCGCGGACGGATCCGGACCGGGGGCGAACACTGATACCGACCGCCGGCGTAGCGACGCGCATGACGCGTGTCGTCGCCGTCAGGCACGGCGAGACGGACTGGAACCGGAACGGGCGGATGCAGGGGTGGGCGCCCGTTCCCCTGAACGGGACCGGCCGCGAGCAGGCGACCGCCCTCGGCGAGTCGCTGGCCGAGGAGTACGCCTTCGATCGGGTCGTCTCCTCTGACCTGTTGCGGGCCGAGGAGACGACAGAACGGGTGCTCGAGTCGGTCGGTTCGGTCCCCGTCTCCGCCGAGGCCGCCTGGCGCGAGCGGGACCTCGGCGTGTACCAGGGGCTGACCCGCGAGGACGTCGAGGCCCGGTTCCCCGCGTTCGGGCTGGGCGAGACGGCCTACGAGGCGACCGAGGCCGTCCCCGAGGGCGGCGAGTCCTTCCGGGACGTCGAGCGCCGCGTCGTCGGTCGCTTCGAGGAACTCGCGGCGGCGACGGGGACCGTGCTGCTCGTCACGCACGGCGGGCCGCTGTGCATCCTCGCGGGCCACGCGAAGGGACAGGGGCTGACCGACGCGCTGTCGACGCATCACTTCGGGAACTGCTCGGTGACGGAGTTCGACGTCGGCGGCGCCCCCCGCGTCCTCAGGGAGGACGCCTCGGCGTGGCGCGAAACGTAGCCGGCGGCGAGGACGAACGCGAAAAGACGGTTCCGTCGAGCTGCTGAGTACAGAGGGCGTGCGCAGCACGGGCGCGGCGTTCACAGAGAACCGTGAACACCCTGATGTTGTCCCCAACCGTTATTACATTCTATTACATTCTATTAGACGTGCCAATCAGCATCGATCGGTTCGAAGACGGCCCGGACGACGCCCTCGATATACAGGAGGGGACACAGCCTCACCGCATCCTTCGGTTCCTCGCAGAGCACAGCGATGAGGCCTTCACGCAGACGGAACTCCACGAGGCGACCGGGATCAAGCGGGGGAGTGTCGGCGCCGTCCTCTCGCGACTCGAACAGCGACACCTCGTGCGTCATCGTGGACGGTACTGGGCCATCGCGGAGGACGATCGCCTCGCCTCCTACGCCGCGCAGTACGCGGCGAGTTCCGCCTCGACGACGGACGATTACTACGGCGAGGAATGAGTGTCGTCTACACCCGCGGGACGGTGGTGAAGGGACCTGATCTACTCGCCGAGCACAGCCACCGTCCGTACGTGTGTCTGAGCGACGATTCGCACCCGTTTTCCGAAGAGGAAGCGCTGTACGCAGCGGTCACGACGACGCGGAGAGCCGTCGCGATCCTGCTCGGGGACGACGATTTCGTTTCTGGTGGACTCCCGCGTGAAAGCTACGTAAACCCGTGGACGGTCGTGTCGATCCGTCACAGCGACATTCAACGGGAGGAAGGCCGGCTTGACGAGGAAACGGTCAGCAACATCGCAGAGGACGCTGCTGGGTATCTCGGTGTCGAGTAATGGACCCGGGTCGTTAGACATCCGGGGCTGGCAGGGTTCCGAGGGTGACCGATTCGTGCCCTCCATTCAGCATGGCTCCAAACACAGACCATCGATTGAGGATCTCAACAGAGTCAAAAAACGGAAACCAGGTCGCCGACGGGAGGAGATTTACTCCTCGCCCACGCAGGTGGGGTATGCCCGACGAGTCGCCAGACACGCGTCGCCTGGAGGAACAGCGCGACGACGTCCGCCTGCTCAATCAGGTCATGCGACACGACATCCGGAACGACCTCCAGTTGATCGGCGCGTACGCGGAACTCCTCGAGGACCACGTCGACGAGGAGGGCCAAGAGTATCTCGACGTCATCAAAGAGAGCACCGAGAGCGCGGTCGGGTTGACGACGACCGTCCGCGACCTCGCAGAGGTCATGCTCAACGACGGGGGCGAAACCGGGTCGGTCCCGCTGGCGGGGGCGCTCAACCGGCGGATCGAGGAGACCCGAAGCGGGTATCCGCGGGCCGTCGTCGCCGTCGAGGGGACGATCCCGGAGGTCGACGTCGTCGCGAACGACATGCTCGGGTCGGTGTTCCGGAACCTCCTGCAGAACGCGATCCAGCACAACGACAAGACGCCGGCGGAGGTCACCGTGTGGGCCGCCGAGACCGACGCCGGCGTCGAGGTGTACGTCGCCGACAACGGCCCGGGGATCCCGGACGCGCGCAAAGAGGAGATATTCGGCAAGGCCGAGAAGGGCCTCGAGAGCCCCGGGGCCGGCGTCGGGCTGTATCTGGTGCGGTCGCTCGTCGAGAGCTACGGCGGCGCGGTGTGGGTCGAAGACAGAGCCGACCGGACCGTCCCCGGCGCGTCGCAGGGCGACGACGGGGACGACGGGGCGGAGGGGTCCGTGTTCGTCGTTCGGTTGCCGCCGGCCGAGTGAGCGGGCGGCGGCGGGGCCGTGTCAGTCCTCCGTGGTCGGGTACTCCGTCGCGAACACGTCCGCGTCGGTGTCGGCGCCGGCGTCGGCGTCGTCCGGCGAGACGCTCCCCGTCCGGTACCCCGCCAGATCCAGCGTCACGTGGTCGAAGCCGACGTCGCTCAGGCGCGTTCGGGCCGCCTCGGCGAAGGCCGGATCGAGCGCGCGTTCGAGCTCCTCGGCGCCGACCTCGATCCGCGCGAGGCCGTCGTGGTCCCGGACGCGGAACTGGTCGAACCCCCACGTGCGGAGCAGCGCCTCGGCGCGTTCGATCCGCGTCAGCCGGTCCTCGGTGACCTCGAGGCCGGTCGGGATGCGCGAGGAGAGACACGCCATCGAGGGCTTTTCGGCCACCGAGAGGTCGTACTCCCGGGCGAGTTCGCGGACGCCGGACTTGTCGATCCCGTGTTCGAGAAGCGGCGAGTAGGCGTTCAGTTCCTCGACCGCCCGGAGTCCGGGGCGGTGGTCGGCCCCGGCGTCCGAGGCGTTGGTGCCGTCACAGACCGTGTCGATGCCGAGTTCGCGGGCCGTCTCGAACATCTTCCCGAGCCGCATCGACCGGCAGTGATAACAGCGGTCGTCGTCGTTCTCGGCGAAGGCCTCGCTGTCCAGTTCCGAAAACGAGACCGTCTCGTGGCGGATGCCGATCTCGTCTGCGACCCGCGTCGCGTCGCGCAACTCGGCGGCGGGCAGCGTCTCGCTTTTGGCGGTGCAGGCGACGGCGTCCTCGCCGAGGGCCTCGGCCGCGAGCGCGGCGACGACAGAGGAGTCGACGCCGCCCGAAAAGGCGACGAGAGCGCCGTCGAGGTCCGCGAGGTCCTCGAGGGCCGCGTCGCGTTTCGACGTGAGCGTATCCATACCCGCCCGTCGGTCCCGAGGCTCAAAAGACCGGCGGGCGACCGCGGCGGCCTCAGCGATCGAGGTCGTAGAGTTCGCCGAACTTCTCGTCGGCGTACGCGAGGAAGGGGTCGGCGCTGAGGGGGGACCCCGTCGCGCGCTCGATCAGTTCGTCCGTCGGGTACCGACACCCGTGTCGGTGGATCGAGTCGGCGAGGAACGTCCGGAGCGGCTCGAACTCCCCGGAGCGCACCGCCGCCTCGAGGCCGTCTATCTCCTCGTCGGCGGCGGCGTACACCTGCGCCGCGAGCGCGCTGCCGAGCGAGTACGTCGGGAAGTACCCGAAGGCGCCGTGGCTCCAGTGGATGTCCTGCAGGCAGCCCTCGCTGTCCGTGTCGGGGCGGACCCCGAGATACGACTCCATGCGGTCGTTCCAGACGGCCGGGACCTCCGGGACGTCGAGGTCACCGGCCAGCAGGTCCCGCTCGATCTCGAATCTGAGGACGATGTGGAGGTGGTAGGTGAGTTCGTCCGCGTCGACGCGGATCGGGTTGTCCGGGGCGACCCGGTTTGCGGCCTCGTACGCCGCACGCGGGGTGAGGTCGGTGCCGTGCCGGTCGTTGAACGCCGGGGTGAAACCCTCCCAGAAGGCCCGCGAGCGGCCGACGTGGTTCTCGAAGAGCCGCGATTGTGACTCGTGGACCGTCAGGCCGCGGTGCTCGCCGAGCGGCGAGCCGTACGCCTCCCGGGAGAGCCCCTGGGTGTACGTCGCGTGGCCGAACTCGTGGATCGTCGAGCCGAGCGAGTCGAGCGGCGCCGAGGGCTCGAAGCGCGTCGTCACCCGGGCGTCGAACTGCGTTCCCGACGAGAAGGGGTGCGGCGCGGTGTCGAGCCGCCCGCGATCGAAGTCGTACCCGAGCGTCTCGAGGGCCGTCCGGGCGAGCGCCGCTTGGTCCGCCTCGGGGAAGGTCCCCTCGACGTCGTGGAGGTCGACCCCGGAGTCGCGGATCGCGTCGATGAGCGGGACGAGCCCCTCGCGGAGGCGTTCGAGGACCCGTTCGGCGGTCTCGAGGTCGATGTACGGCTCGTAGTCCGCAAAGAGCACGGCGTAGGGGTCGGCGTCGGGGTCGATGTGGGCCGCGTACTCGCGTTTGAGATCGAGGAGTCGCTCGAGCGTCGGCGCGAAGGTCCCGAAGTCGTCGTCCGCCTTGGCCTCCCGCCAGACGGGGTGGGCGTCGGCGGTCGCCTCGCTGATCTCCTCGACGAGGTCCGTCGGGACGTTCGCTTTCCGCTCGTGTTGGCGGCGGATCTCGCGGACGACGGCCGAGCGATCGGCCGACAGCGACCGGTCCTCGAGCGTCGAGAGCCATTCGCCGACGTCGTCCTCGACGAGCAACTCGTGGGCGACCGCGGAGACGGCCCCGCGCTGCTTGGAGCGCGCCGGCGTGCCGCCCTCCGGCATCATCACCTCCTGATCCCAGTTCAACACCCCGTTCGCGTCCGCGAGATACGTCGCTCGCTCGTACTGCGATAGCAACTCGTCGTACGCCGCCGGGGCGGCCTCGCGTTCGCTCGCCATACCCCCCGTCGGCGTTGGCGGAACAAGAACCCTCTGACGGTCGCGGGGGCGAGAGCGAGACCCCCGAAACCGGGGGCACAGAGTGAGCGCGCCGCGGCGTGCGAGCGCCGCGGACCGGGGCTATCACCGTATTTATACCGTTTCGGACCCGACGCTCCGTATGGATGTTCTGCCGGACACGAGCGCGGTCATCGACGGCCGCGTGTCGGAGCGCGTCGACGCCGGCGGCGTGGACGTGGTGTACGTCCCGGAGGCGGTCGTCGGCGAGTTGGAGGCCCAGGCCAACGACGGCCGCGACAGCGGCTGGGACGGGCTGGCCGAGCTACAGCGGCTCGCCGGACTCGCCGACGAGGGCGGGATCGACGTGGAGTACGTCGGCCGCCGTCCGGACGCGATCGAGAAGCGCGACGCCGGCGAGGGCGAGATCGACGCGCTGATCCGGGAGCTCGCGGACGGACACGACGCGACGCTTCTGACGAGCGACGTCGTCCAAAGCGAGGTCGCGAAGGCAAAGGGGATCGCGGTCGAGTACGTCGAGCCGAAGACCGACGACGCGAGCGAGCTCACCCTCGAGCGGTACCTCGACGAGGAGACGATGTCGGTACACCTCAAGACCGGGGTCGAGCCGATGGCCAAACGCGGGACGATCGGCGAGATGCGCTACGAGCGCGTCGGGGACGACCCCCTCTCGGAGGCGGAGATGCGCTCGGTGGCCGACAACGTGCTCAACGTCGCCCGGGCGGCCAGCGACGGGTTCGTCGAGCTCTCGCACCCGGGCATGACGATCGTCCAGATCCGGGACATGCGGATCGCCGTCGCGGAGCCGCCCTTCGCCGACGGGATCGAGGTCACGGCCGTCCGCCCGATCGTCAAGACGGACCTCGACGACTACGAGAAGGCCGACGCGCTCCGGGGTCGCTTCACCGAGCGACAGCGCGGCGTGCTCATCTCCGGCGCGCCGGGGGCCGGGAAGTCGACGTTCGCACAGGCCGTCGCGGAGTTCCTCGACGGGGAGGGGTACGCGGTCAAGACGATGGAAAAGCCCCGGGACCTCCAGGTCGGCCCCGAGATCACGCAGTACACCGAACTCGGCGGCTCGATGGAAAACACCGCCGACTCGCTTCTGATGGTCCGGCCGGACTACACGATCTACGACGAGGTCCGCAAGACGTCAGACTTCGAGACGTTCGCGGACATGCGGCTCGCCGGGGTCGGGATGATCGGCGTCGTCCACGCGACGCGGGCCATCGACGCCCTCCAGCGGCTCGTCGGCCGCGTCGAGTTGGGCATGATCCCCCAGGTCGTCGACACCGTCGTCTACATCGAGGCCGGCGAGGTCCACACCGTCTACGACGTGACGACGGAGGTGAAGGTGCCCCACGGTCTCGTCGAGGAGGACTTGGCGCGGCCTGTCATCGTCATCGAGGACTTCGAGACCGGCGAAGCGGCCTACGAGATATACACGTTCAACCGCCAGGTCGTCACCGTCCCGCTCGAGGGGGCCGCCGACGGGAGCGCCGAGACGGGCGTCGAACGCGTCGCCAAACAGGAGATCGAACGGGAGATCCGCTCGGTCGCCCACGGCCACGTCGACGTCGAGCTCCAGGGCGCGAACACGGCCGTCGTCTGGGTCGACGACGACGACATCTCCTACGTGATCGGCAAGGGCGGCGGCCGGATCAGCGAGATCGAAAACCGCCTCGGGATCGACATCGACGTCCGCTCGCTCTCGGATCGACCCGACGGCGCGGGCGGGGGCGCCGGTGCCGGCGCTGGTGGCGGCACCGACGCCGCGGCGGCCGGCGAGCGGGTCACGCCGGAGGTGACGAACCGCCACGTCGTCATCCCGGTCGGCGCACACGGCGGCGAGACCGTCGAGATCAGGGCCGACGGGGAGTACCTCTTCACAGCGACCGTCTCGCGCGGCGGCGAGATCCAGGTCTCGCGGGGGTCGGCGATCGCGGAGGAACTCGAGGGCGCGATCGACAGAGGGCGGTCGATCACCGTCGTGCCGCAGTAGCGTTCCTCGATCCGTCGCGGCCCGGGCGGGCGATCGGCAACACTATTAATCATGATAGTGTTGCCGACACGTAAGGACACAGATCATGAGACTATCGAACGCCAGAGACCGCTTCGTCGGCGAGTTCACGTTTCCGGTCGAGTGCGAGCGCGTCGTCGACACGCTCGGAGACGTCGAGATAGAGGGCCTGACGAACGACCCCGAAACGGTCGGCGACGTATTGGATCGGACGGACGCCGAGGCGTTTCACTCCGCCGACGACCTCTACGATACGATCATCGGATCGATAAGCAGCGAGTACGTCGGCCGCCGGTTCTACGACGACCGGGGCTCGAACGCCGGGATGGACATCGACGAGGTGTCGTTCTGATGGCGCGAAACGTCGTCGTGAGCGGCGTCCCGGGCGTTGGGGCCTCGGAGGTCTGCGAGGGCGCCCGGCGCGAGCTCGGCGACGAGTACACGCTCGTCAACGTCGGGGACGTCATGCTCCAGGAGGCGCTCGAACACGGCCTCGCCGACGGGCGCGAGGAGCTCGCACAGCTTCGGTTCCGCGACCAGCGGGCGCTCCAGCGGCGCGCGAGCGAGCACATCGCCCGCGAGTCCGATTCAGGGCCGCTGTTGATCAACACCCACCTCGTCGTCGAGACGCCGCTCGGGTACGTCCCCGGGCTGAGCGAGGCGATGCTCGCCGATATCGACCCCGCGGCGCTCGTCGTCGTCGATGCGGACACCGAGACCGTCCGGGAGCGCCGCGAGACGAGCGAGCGGTCCTACGAGCAGTTCAGCCGGTCGGTCGCGTTCCACAGACAGCTACAGAGCTCGGCCGCCTTCGCGTACTCGCTACAGAGCAACGCGTCGGTGTATCACCTCCGCAACGACGACGACGTCGAGGCGGCCGTCGGGCGACTCGCCGCCATCGCCGAGACGTTCTCCGAGCTCTCGGGATAACGGGCCGGTCGGACCGGGGGCGCGGGGCTACCGCAGCGCCGCGTGGAGCTTCTCGATCGGGTGCGGCGGTTTGCCCTCCGTCCGGTCGGTGTCGGCCAGCTGTGACCGACAGGAGGTGCCGGGCGCGGTGACCTCCTCGGCGGGCGAGTCCTCGACGGCGTCGAACAGCATCCGACCGATCGCCTGGCTCATCGAGTAGTGTTCGGCCTCGTAGCCGAACGACCCCGCCATCCCACAGCAGGTCGTATCGAGCACGTCGACGTCGTAGCCCGCCCGCCGGAGCACGCCGACGGCGTGGTGATCCCGGCTCGCCGCGGTCTGGTGGCAGTGGCCGTGGTACGAGACCGTCCCGTCGGCGTCGGTCGGGAGCCGCTCGTCGAGCCGGAAGGTGTCGATGTACTCCATCACGCTGTAGGTGTTCGCCGCGACGCGCTCGACGTCGTCGCCCGCGAGCAGGTCCAGGTAGTCCTCCTGATACATCACCGAGTCGGAGGGCTCGACGCTGACGACGTCCCAGCCCGCCTCGATCCGGGGGGCCAGGGCGTCGACGTTCTCGCGGGCGGTCGCCCGGGAGTGATCGAGGAGGCTCTTCGAGTGCGCCGGTCGGCCGCTGTCGGTCACGTCGTCGGGGACCTCGACGTGAACGCCGGCGGCCTCGAGCGTCCGGACGGCGGCCTTACCGACCTCGGGTTGGGTGTAGTCCGTGTAGGGATCCGCGAGGACGAGCGCCTTGCGGTCGGCGTCGCGTTCGGCGACGGCCGGCGTCCGCGAGGCGGCCCACTCACGGAAGGTGTGTCGCTCGAACGTCGGCAACTCCCGTTCGCGGGCGATCCCGAGGGCCTTCTCCATGAAAAGCCCCGTCCCGGGCAGTTTCATCGCCGCGTTCGACAGCGGCGCAAAGGTGCTGCCGAGGCGGTAGAGCGTCTCGACGTTCGCAAACAGCCGGTCGCGGAGCGGGATCCCCTCGCGCTCGTGGTGTTCGTGTTTGAGTTCGGTCTTGAGCTTCGCCATGTCGACGCCGCTCGGGCAGTCGCGCTTGCAGCCCTTACAGCCGACACAGAGATCCATCACCTCCCCGAGGAACTCCTCGGAGAGGGCGTCCTCGGAGAGTTCGCCGCTCATCGCTTGCCGCAGCATGTTCGCCCGGCCCCGCGTCGAGGTGATCTCCTCGTTTTGGGTCGCCCGGTACGTCGGACACATCACCGACCCGGTCGTGTCCTGGTGGCCGGTACAGCCCGCACAGCCGTGACAGAGCTCGGTCATGCCCTGGAAGCCGTTCTCGTTGTCCCAGTTCAGTTCGGGCTCGAAGCCGGCGTCGAACTCGTATTCGGCGTCGTACCGGAGGTTCTCCGTCGGGTCGAAGTCGCCGCTGACGTTGCCGGGGTTCAACAGCCCCTGGGGGTCGAAGGCGGCCTTCAGCCGCTCGAAGGACGCCCAGATCTCGTCGCCGTAGAGCTTCCGGTTCCAGGTCGTCCGCGCCCGCCCGTCGCCGTGTTCGCCAGAGACCGAGCCGCCGTACTCGATGACCAGGTCCGTGATCGCGTCGGAGATCTCGAACATCCGCTCGACGCCGTCGTCGTCCTTGAGGTTCAACAGCGGGCGGATGTGCAACACCCCGGGACCGGCGTGGGCGTAGTAGGAGGCGAACGTGTCGTACTCGTCGAAAAGCGCCTGGATGTCGGCGACGTACTCCGGGAGGTTCTCGGCGGGGACGGCGGTGTCCTCGACGAACGGCCAGTGCTTCTCGTCGCTGGTCCGCGACAGGAGGATCGGGAGCCCCGCCTTCCGCATCTTCCAGAACTTCGCCTGTCGGTCGTCGTCGTAGGCTTCGAGGGCGTCTGTCGCCTGGATCGCGTCGTCGGTTCGGACCCGGTCCTCGGAGGGGTCGACCGCGGCCTCGTGGTCGGGGAGCCGATCGGCCAGCAGGTCGGCGGCCTTCCGTTTGCCCTCCGCGGTCGAGTCGGCGTAGAACTCGACGAGAAGCGTCGAATCGGTCCCCTCGGGAAGCGTCCCGACCAGCTCCGAGAACTCGGCCGTCTCGCGGGCGAGATCGAGGAACACGTCGTCCATCGCCTCGACGGCCGCGGGGTCGTGTTCGAGGATCGGGGCCACGTCCCGCATCGCCGCGATGACGTCGTCGTACGTGAGCAGGACGACGGACGTCTCCGCCGGGACCGGTTCGAGCGATACCGTCGCCTCGGTGACGATGCCGAGGGTGCCCTCGCTGCCGGCCATCAGCCGCCCGACGTTGACCGCGCCGCGGGCCTCGACGTCCTGTACCAGCCGATCGAGGTTGTACCCCGAGACGTTGCGGGTCAGGTCCGGGTACCGCTCTTTGATCCGCTCGGTGTCGTGTTCGAGGATGTCGGAGACGACGGCGTAGACGCGCTCCTCGATGTCCGCGTCCGCCCCGGCCGCCTCGGCCGCCGCGGCGCGTTCGTGGAGCTCCTCGACGTCCATCCAGCCGAACCGCGTGACGGTCCCGTCGGCGAGGACGACCTCGACCTCCTCGAGGTAGCCGTCGGCCTTCTCGTATTTCAGCGAGTGCGCGCCGGTCGAGTTGTTGCCGATACAGCCGCCGAGAACGCTCTTGTCGCCCCACGCCGGGTCGGGGGCGTACTTGAGGCCGTGCTCCTCGAGGCGGTCGTTCAGCCGCGCCAGGGTGATCCCCGGCTCGGCGGTGACCGTCTCGGCGTCGGGGTCGACGTCCACGACGCCGTCGAGTTCCTTTTTGAAATCGAGGACGACTGCCTCGTTGACCGTCTGGCCCGCAAGCGAGGTGCCGCCGCCGCGGGGGAGCACCGGGATCGAGCGCTCGGCGCAGTACTCCATCACCGCTTGGACGTCGGCCGTCGACGTCGGGACGACGACGCCGATCGGCAGTTGGTGGTACGCGCTCGCGTCCGTCGCATAGAGGCTCCGGCTGTAGCTGTCGAAGCGGACCTCGCCGTCGACGATCGCCTCGAGATCGTCGACCAGCTCCGGTTCGGCGACCTCGGAACTCCGGTAGTCGTAGTCGCTCCGCGGATCCGTGGCCGGGTCGACCGGCGGTTCCGGGCCCGATCGCGTGGTCTTGCTCATGTGTTCGAGGTAAAGGTCGTACGCACCCGACCCAATTAACGCTGCTGGCGCGCCGGCGTCGGCCGCGGCCGGCCGGATCGCCCGCTCACAGGAACTCCCGGACCTCGGAGTACCACATGTCGTGGTGATCGACCGCGTCGATCCGGCGGGCGATCTTCGTCGCGATGACGTGCCAACAGAGCTGCGTCGGGTCCGACGGATCGAGGTTGTACCGGCTGTCCTCACAGTCGCAGCCGCCCTCGATGACGTACTCCTCGGAGTGGCCGACGACGACGGTGAAATCGCGGTACTGCTTGACGCGCTTCTCGCCGACGGCCTCGATCGCGTCGGCCCCGCGGTCGCCGTGGGTGGCGATGACGCTGTCGACGGCCTCGCTCGTGAGTTCGCCGGAGGCCTCGAGCAGCCGTTCCCACTCCTCGACCGGGGTCACAGCACGGTGTTTCGGAGCCGTCGGCAAAACAGGTTCGGTCGGATCGGCCGCCGCGGCGGTGCGGCGGGGGGTCCGGTCGCCGCCCGAACGCGCCGCTCAGTCCTCCTCGCGGAGCAGTCGGGAGACGATCTCGTCGGGGTCGAACCGGACGAGGTCGTCGTAGCCCTGCCCGGTCCCGAGAAACAGGATCGGCTTGCCGGTCACGTGGGCGATCGAGATCGCCGCCCCGCCCTGGGAGTCGGCGTCGGCTTTCGTCAGCACCGCGCCGTCGATCTCGGCGGCGTCGTTGAACTCCACGGCGCGGTTCGTCGCGTCCTGTCCGGCGACGGCCTCGTCGACGAAAAGCGTCATGTCGGGGTCGACGACGCGGTCGATCTTTTCGAGTTGCGCCATCAGGTCGTTCGAGGTGTGCAGCCGACCGGCCGTATCGCCCAAGACGACGTCGACGCCGTTGGCGTCGGCGTACTCGACGGCGTCGTAGATGACCGCCGCGGGGTCGCCGCCCTGTTCGTGGGTGATGATCTTCCGGTCGAGCGTGTCGGCGTGCTCCTCGATCTGCTCGTTCGCGCCGGCGCGGTACGTGTCGCCGTTCGCCAGCACCGAGGAGTAGCCGCGGTCGGCGAGCCACCGCGAGAGCTTGGCGATCGAGGTCGTCTTCCCGACGCCGTTGACGCCGGTGAACACGAGGACGACCGGCTTGTCGGCCTCGGCGATCCGGGCCTCGAAGTCGAACTGGCCGACGCTTATGACGTCTCGGAGCGCGTCGCCGATGGCGCGCTCGACGACCTGCTCGCCGGACTCGACCTGCTTTCGCGTGTCGCCGACGAGCCGCTCGCGGATGCGGTCGGTGATCTCGCGTGCGACCCCCATCTCGACGTCGCCGCCGAGGAGTTCGAGCTCGAGCTGTTCGAGCGGTTCCTCGAGTTCCTCCTCGGTGATGACGGTCCGGCCGGTCGCCGCGAGGGCGGCCTTCTTCGCCAAGCCGGGGCCGTCGTCGTCCCCGTCTCCGCCTTCGTCCCCCGCTGTCGTCTCGGGAGCGGGATCTGGATCAGCCTCGGGGTCGGCGTCAGCCTCGGGGTCAGGGTCGGCGTTCGGGTCCTGTTCCGACTCGACGTCGTCCTTGAACCGGCCGAGTTTGTCCTTCAGTCCGTCGAACATCCCCTACTCGTCGTCCTGCTGTTGCATCTGCTGCATCTGCTGCATCTGCTGTTGTTGTGCCTGCTTGGCCTTGGCCTCAAGATCCTCGGTCTGTTCCTCGACGGTCTCGATCTCGGCTTCGAGCTCCTCGATCCGGTCGTCGAGGGTGTCCTTTTTGTGCTTGAGCGAGTCGATCGCCCCGTCGCTGTCGCGTTCGGCCGCGTAGCCGCCGCCGAGCGTGACGACGACCTCGTCGATGTCCTGGATCTCAGCGCGGACGTAGGCGTCCCCGCCGAGGGGGACCTGCACCGTCGACCCGGTTTCGAGCGTCTCGATGGCCTCGATGGCCTCGTCGATCTCGCTCTGTTCGGTGCGGAGCTCCTGGATCTCGTTTTGGATGGCCTGTTTCTCCTGTTCTAAGGCCTGCATCTGTTCTTGGATCTGCTGCATCGCGCCGCCGCCACCGCCGCCGCCGAGGCTCATGCGTCCACCCCGTCGATGTCGATCTGGGTGCGTTTCAGCCCGTGTTGGGAGCCGAAGTTCGCGTACACGTGTTCGACGGCCACGTCCGCGTTGGGGGCCTCGATCGACTTCTCGAACGCCTGCTCGCCGTAGCGAGCGGGGAAACGACCCCGGACCGTAAACTCACTCATGGGCGAAATACGTCGCGCGAGCGGGAAGTATCTTCCCTTCCGGTGGGAGGCGGCGCGGCGACGCGACGTCCCGCTCAGAGCCGCCGCGCGACCGCCTCGCCGGCGAGGGGGGCCGAGACGACGCCGCAGAGGACGACGAACGCGCCGATAAAGGAGACGTAAGGGGCCACCTCGAGGGCGTAGACGCCGACGAACAGCGCGCCGAAGGCCGCGCCGACGACGGTCGAAACGCCGCCGCCGATCCGGGTCGTCGCCTCGTGGACCACCGCCTCGCCGGCGATGCCCCACGCCATCCGGCCGCCGAGCGCGCCGCCGAGCGCGAACATGGTGTCGGGGCTGTACTCGATCGCCGCCCCGATCAGGGCGGCAAGGAGGGCGAAAAACAGGACCCGACCGGGGTTCGACCCGCGGCCGCAGAGCCGGTAGGAGGCGGCGAGAAACGCCGCGCCGACGGCCGCGCCGGCAGCGATGTCGACGAGGTAGTGCACGCCGAGGACGATCCGGGACAGCGGGATCGACACGCAGAGCGCGGCGGCCGCGTAGTAGCTCCGTCTGGTCCCGATCGAGAGCCCGAGGCCGCCGTAGACGACGAGGGCGGCGATGGCGTGTCCGCTGGGGAAGCCGAACCCGTCGGAGGCGCCGATTTCGGCGTACAGCGGCACGAGCGTCTCGGGGACGAACCCGACCCCGACCGGGACCGACGCGCCGGGGGGCCGCGGCAGCCGGAACAGCTCCTTGAGCGCCGTCGTGATCCCGAACCCGCCGAGCGCGAGCCCGATCACGAAGACCGCCCGCCGTCGGGGAAGCGAGACGGGGCCGGGGAGCGTCGGGCCGAACCAATAGAGGAGACCGAGCAGAAAAAAAATGAACCAGATGTCGCCGACGGCGGTCACAAGCGCGGCGAGAAACGCGACCGACTCGGGGAGACCGGCGACGAACTCGATCTCGCCGATCCCGCGGCTCATCGGCTCTCGAAGCGGTCTCTGAGCCGACCGGGCAGTGTCGCGGCGGTGACCGTCGTCCCGACGACGAGCATCAGCGCGTACAGCCCGAGCGTCGAGAGCCAGACGACGATCATCGCCACCACCGCCCACCCGCCGGGCAGGAGGTAGAACGCGCCGAGCGTCATCGCGGTGCCGTACAGCAAGACGAGATACGGGCCCCAGCCGCGTGCCTTCCCGCGGCGGAGCCGCGCCCGGACGTACCGCTTGAGGTCGTCCTCGATCTCCTCGCGGTGGACCGTCCGCTCGTCGATGCGGTCCTCGAAGCGGTCGAGTTCGTCGTAGAGCTGTTCGATCTCCTCGCGGAGCTCCTCGGCCGATGCATCGTCGTCTGGTCGGTCATGTGTCATGGTTCGTTCGGGTACAGCGGTCGGTTCGGATGTCGGTTCGTCCGGTCGGGTGGGGCCGGCCCCGGACTCGGGGCGGCCGGCGAGGACGGCGTTGAAGACGGCCCCCAAGAGCAACACGAGTCCCCCGAAGTACAGGAAGGTCACGAGGAGCAACAGGCCGCCGAGGACGCCGTATGCCTCGTAGCTGCCGGCGATCGAGGCGTACACGCGAAACCCGGTCTGAAGCGCCGTCCACCCGGCGGCCGCGAGGACCGCCCCGGGCACCGCCTTGCGGACCGACATGTCTGTCCCCGGCAGCACGTAGTACAGGGGCAGAAAGGCGACGGTGAGCGTACAGACGAGCGCGGCGGTCCCGACGAGACCGGCCGCGTCCCGCCCGGCGATCGTCGTGGCGACGCCGAGGCCGGCGATGGCGGCGCCCGCGGCGACGGTCGTGGCGACGCCGATCGCGACGGCCCCGAGCGTGACGGTCGCGTTCCTGAGTTGCGCGAGGACCGAGGCCGGTCCCGGGGTCCCGTAGACGTCGGAGAAGGCGATGTCGAGCCCGCGGAACAGTTTCAGCCCGGACCAAAGCAGGACGCCGAGGCCGAACGCCGTCGCGCCGCCGCGGCCCGCGGCCCCGGTGAGCGCGTCGGCGAGGAGGCCCCCGATGTCCGGGCCGAGCGTGTCGGAGGCCTCGGCGACGATGGTCTCGACGAGCGCGGTGTCGCCGACGACAGACGTCACGGCGAGCGTGAGCAAGAGCAAGGGAACGAGCGAGATGAGCGCGTAGTACGCCAACCCGGCGGCGATAAAGGTGATGCGGTCGGACTGCGCGCCGGCGGCGACGCCGCGGGCCACCGTCACGGTCCGGTCGACGTACCCCTTCACGCCCCGGCATATGAGTGACCGGTACATATAATCGGTGGACCGAAGCGCCCGAACCGTCGGGGGCGCTCCGGGCGTCCGGAGCGTCTCGCCGCCGTCTCGGGCGTCGAACGCTGGCGGTCAGTGGACGGCCGCGTGGATCTCGGCGACGGTCGCGTCGGTTTTGAACGTCGTGCCGCCGTAGTGGGTGCGGGAGGCGTCGTGGCCGGCCGCCCGCAGCGATCCGAGAAACTCGTCCATCGCGGCGTTCGGTTCGCCCCACCGCTTGTACAGGCGGTGTTGGTCGTAGTGCGTCGGCCGGTGGAGTTCACCGGCGATCCGTTCGAGCAGATCCCGGGCGCGCCCGACGGTCCCGGCGTCGTCGGGGATCGAGTCCGCCACCTCGGTGACGAACGCCGCATCGTGGGCGGGGCCGAGCCACAGCGGCCCGGCGGTCCACGTCGATTGGCCGCACTCCGGGCACGTCGCGGTCGGGTCGGCGACGAGCGTCCGCTCGTGGTCGCGCCACAGACACCGCTGGCAGTGATCGACGTACCCCAGCTCCTCGAGGCGGCGGTCGGCGGCGCGCGCGCCGCCCTCAACGCGGAGGTACGTCCGGACGTAGTGGCTCGAAACGTGGCTCAACACGGGCGTCGCGGCGACGTCGTAGCGCGCGGCCGTCCGGACGAGCGCCGAGAGCAACACCCGGAGGCCCATCTCGGGGTGGAACTCGGTGTTGCGCGGGACGGCGCCGTAGCTCCGGACGCCGCTCTCGAAGTGCGCGCCACAGAGCGGCGCGGTGTCGGTCGCCGTCACGCAGACGTACCGCCGCGCGCTCCGGAACGCCGCGTCGGCGAAGGGGATCGGGGTGCCGAAGGGGTCGAGATCGACCACGTCGTGGCGGTGTTCGTGCATGTGCGCGTTTGCGTCGCGGCGGTGGATCTCGCCGTCGAGGCCGTTCTTGTCGAGGTTCCGACGCGCGAGGTCGACGGCGTCGGGGTCGAGGTCACAGCCGGCGGCTTCGTAGCCCGTTCGGGCGGCTCTGACGGCGCGGATCCCGCTCGCCGTCATCGCGTCGAGGTAGGATCCGCACTCGTCGGCGACGGTCCGGAGGACGCCGACGGTCACGTCGCGGTTCAGCTCCTGGACCGGGTTGTAGAACACCCCGTCGCCGGAGCCCTCGCTCGCGCCGTGTCGCTTCTCGGGCACCTCGATCGTGACGGCTCCCTCGCGGACGTCCATACCGCCCGTTCAGCGGCGGGCGCGAAAAGCGACACGCTCGGCGGGCGACTCGCCGAGGCGGCGTCGGGGCGACACCCGTCCGATCGCGGTCGTTCCGGCCCGGAGGCGCGATCAGAAGAACTTAAAAAGGTCGTCGCGCCGCTGTTCGTGGAGGTGGTGTCGGACGGCGTCGTTGAGCGGCCCGATGGAGCCTCGCTTGGCCGAGATCGGCGCGAAGGTCTCGTCGAACTGCTGCCACGGCGGGTAGTACCCGAGCCGTTCGGCGAGGGCGTCGAGGCGGTCGTCGCGGTCGTCGACCTTGTCGATCTTGTTGACCGCGACGACGATCGGGACGTCGAGTTCCTGGAGGAAGCCGAACATCTCGACGTCGTGGGGGATCTCCTCGGGCCCGGAGTGGCGGTCGATGATGTCGACGACGGCGTTGCCGTCGACGACGAGGATCCCGACGAGGATCGTTTCCGCGTTCGCCTCGACGTACCGGACCACGTCGGTTTTGATCCGCTCGCGGACGTCGTCGGGGACGCCGGCCATGAACCCGAACCCCGGGAGGTCGGTGATGAGGAAGTCCTCGGAGGCCCAGTCGTAGTGGTTCGGCTCCGTCGTGACGCCCGGAGCGCCGCCCGTCTCGAAGTTGTGGCCCGTCAGCTCCCGCATGAGCGTCGATTTCCCGACGTTGGAGCGCCCGAGCAGGACCACCTCCGCGTCGCGGTCGGGCCGGCTCTCGAACATACGAACTGTTCGCCGCTGTGACGGATAAGCCGAGCGATCGGACCGTGGCGGTCGGGTCGAGGAAAACGGCCCGACCGAGTGACCCGTCACTCGCCGTTGTGGAGAGCCGTTCGGAACCCCTCGGCGGACCGGGCGACGGCGGCCGCGCAGACGGGGTGTTCGAAGGGCCGATCGTAGAGGTCGGCCGCCATCGCCGCGGGCTCGTCGGCCGCGAGTTCGGTCGGTTCGGGGGCGTCGGCCTCGTAGGTGGCGACGAGCGTCGGTTCCGCGACGGCCTCGACGAGAAGGGCGTCCCGGCGGACGGTCGCGATGTAGCTCTCGTCTCCGACGACGCCGGCGATCCGCGGCGTGTCGTAGTCGTCCTTCTCGTAGTCGAGCGCGAGAAGCGACTCCGCGAGCGCGTCCCGCGGTGGGTACCCGAGTTCGAGTTTCTCGGCGATCGGGTCGACGTGCGTGCCGTTGCCGATGACGGCGCTTTCGCCGTCGTCGGTCGTTCGCAGGCAGTTGTACGAGATGTACGGGTTGTCCGTCTCCGGGGCCGTCGCCGTCGGGACGACCGTGAGCGCGCCGTCGCGTTCGATCACCTTCCGGTTCGGGAACGATCGCGAGGAGACGCGGTAGGCGGCCCGATCCGGCGCGACGACGATGAACCGTCCGACGTACATGCGAGGACGTGCTCCGGCGATCGGTATGTCGGTGTCGGTTCGGACCGGCGGATCGCCCCGAGAGCGGTCCCGCCGCGGCGGAACGAGCCGTCGCCCGCGACGCGGCGGCGGGCGGCGAGGGTCGGGAAACCGACAGCGTTTAGTCCGGCAGCCGTATACGTCGGATCGCAGTCCATTGGGGTAGTGGCCAATCCTGTCAGCTTCTGGGGCTGACGACCCTGGTTCGAATCCAGGATGGACTATCCTCCGTCGGTTCGGACGCCGGGAGCCGAAAGCGGCGGATTTTACCCGCCCACGGCCGAACCGGGGGTATGTCGGATACCGAGCGGCCGGTCGGAGCGATCAATACGGACCTGTTCATCACCGTCTCCGGACCGCCGGGGTGCGGCGTGACGACGCTTTGTGAGTCGCTCGCGGAGCGTCTTGACTGCGGGTACGCCTCCGGGGGGGAGGTGTTCCGGGAGATCGCCGCGGACCGCGGGATGAGCCTCTCACAGCTCACCGCCGAGGCCAGCAGCAGCGACGAACTCGACCGCGAACTCGACCGCCGGCTCCAGCGGATCGCCGAGAAGTGGGGCGAGGCCGACAAGCCGTTCGTCCTCGAATCGCGGCTGGCCGGCTACCTGGCCGCCGGGCACGCCGACCTCCGGATCCGGCTCGACGCCCCCGAGGAGATCCGGATCGCGAGGACCGACGACCGCGAGGAGGTGTCGGCCGAGATGCGGGTCCGCGAGGTGATCGAAAGGAAGCGCTACGCCTCGTACTACGGCGTCGACATCGAGGACCGGTCCTTCTACGATCTCGTCGTCAACACCGCGCGTTGGAGCCCCGAGGCGACCCGCTCGGTCGTGCTCGCCGCGGTGGAGAGCTACGACCCCGAGTCCGACGAGGGAGCCTTCGAGACGCCCGGGTTAGAGCCCTGATCGGGGCGGCGACGGCGGCCACAGCCGTTATGTCCGATAACGACATAACAGGCCGTATGGACCCGCTCGGGGGCGAACGCGTCACCGAACCGACGTCGCGGCACAACCTCCACGTGACGAGCGAGGCGGACCTGATCGACGTCGGCCCGTGGTCGCGCAAGCGGCTGTACGCGGCGCTCGAACGGGCCGACGAGGACGGCGACGTCGTCGTGCTCGACTACGGCCGCGAGCGGCTGTATCTGGCCGGCGAGGCCGACCTCGAGTACATTCCGCCGACCGCGTTCGGACTCGCCGACGCGCCGGGGCTGCGGGTGGAGGAGCCGCGGGTGTACGACTCGGACGGGACCGTCCACCGATCGCGGGTCGGCTCGGTCCTGGTGTCGCCCGAGTTCGACATCCTCGTGGCGGCGTTCGATCGGACCGAACCCGACGACATGTGGGAGCCGCCGGAACCGGAGTACCGCGAGCGGGCGAGCGAGACCGGATCGGGGATCGGAGGGTAGGGCCGCACTCACAGACCGACCGCGGAGCAACGCGGAGCGACCGGGACACATATGCGGGCGGCGGCCCTCGGGCCGGGTGATGTCGGACAGTTCCGATCGATCGGCGGTCACCCGGCGGCGGCTCCTCGGCGGGGTCGCGGCCGCCTCCGTCGGCGGGATCGGGTGGACGAGGCTCCGCGGCGAGTACGACCGGACGCAGGCCGGGTTCGATCCGGCGCTGCGGCCGTACGACGAGACGTACCCCGACGGGGCGGACGCGACGATGTTCAGACGCGGGCTCCGGCGGCTTGGGTACTACCCCGACGCCGTCGTCCCCGACCGCGTCGAAACCGAGTGGTCGATGCCGGTCAACGGGATCGGTCACACGGCCGCGAAATCGAGCCCGCTACCGACGCCGGAGGGCGATCGGGTGTTGATCCCGAGCGACACCGGACGGCTCCACGCGGTGAGGCCGGACGGCGAGCGGCTGTGGAGCGTCGAGACCGGCGCGGCGAGGAGCCTCGGGTTCCACGGAACGCCGCTCGTCATCGACGGGACGGCGTACATCGGGGGCTACGACGGCTCGATGTACGCCTTCGACGTCGAGACGGGACGGCGGGTCTGGAAGACCTCGAACCTGCGGCTCCGCGGCGCGATCGCGATCGGGTCGAGCCCCGCCTACTGGGACGGCGTGATCTACGTCGTCGCCGAGTACAACTACCCCTGGCAGGAGCCCTCGGGGACGGTGTGGGCCCTCGACGCGGCGACCGGACAGCCGCTTTGGCACGACGCCCGCCCGTGGGGGATGCCCCACCCCTCGACGTCGATCGACCCCGCGAGCGAGCGGCTGTTGACGGGGTCCAACGACGGGGTCTGTTACGCCTGGGAGTTCCCCTCCCTGGAGTTCGCGTGGTCGTTTCAGACCGGCGCGCAGATCAAGGGGACGATCCCGACGTACGACGGCGGCGCCTTCGTCGGGTCGTGGGACGGGCACCTCTACCGGCTCGGCCTGGCCGACGGGACCGAGGAGTGGTCCTTCGAGACCGGCGAGGTCGTCATGTCGAACCCCGGGATCGACCCCGAGGCCGGCGTCGTGTACGTCGGCAGCGACGACGACCACGTCCACGCGCTGGATACCGACACCGGCGAGCCGCTGTGGTCGACGGACGTCGGGGGGAACGTCATCGGCTCGCTCTCGGTGACCGCCGAGACGGTGTTGGTCGGCTCCTACGACACCCACCTGTACGCGCTGGACAAGACGACCGGGGAGACGCGCTGGCGGGTCGAGGGGGTCGGCCACGTGACGAGCGAGGCGATCCCGCACGAGGGCCGGATCTTCTTCGCCGAGCGGGGCGACATATCGGGGTACTGGGGCGAGGGCCCCGAGCGGCTGCACGAACGGGGCCGCGCGTACAGTCTCGTGCCGGCGTGACAGGGGTCGTCGTGGCGGCGTGCTCAGGATCGGGCGGTCGATCCGTGAGTGTGTCGAATTTGTCGCCCGAACGGAGGATGCGCGGCGTGTTCTGGCCGGTTTTTGAGGAAGATCACGAACGGCTTTTTATTATCGCAGATTTCTCGTAAAATCCACGCACAGACGTCGGAGCGACCGATCGCGGCCACCTGTACCATCGATAATTATAAATACCGAGTACGTGATGAAATGTTCCATGACAGCGACCAGTTGGCCTGTCATGGATGCACCGACACCGACACCGAACGACGCGTTCGTCCGCTCCGGTGGAGGTGGTCTCCATGGTTAGCGCGGTGGAGTTGGTCCTCGCAGCGGCACCGCTTTTGATCGCCGGCGTGCTCCTCGTCGGGTTCCTCTGGCCCGCGACGCGGGCGATGCCCATCGCGTGGATCGCCGCCGTCGTGATCGGGTTCGCCGTATGGGGGATGCCGGCGGAATGGGTCGTCGCCGCCTCGATAAACGGGGTAATGACGGCGCTGACGATCCTCTGGATCGTCTTCGGGGCGCTGTTGCTCCTCTATACGCTACAGGAGGCCGGGGCCTTCGATCGGATCAACGAGGGGTTCGCGGCGGTCTCGGACGACCGGCGCGTCCAGATCGTTCTCGTCGGCTTTTTCCTTGCGGTGTTCATCGAGGGCGCGGCCGGGTTCGGAACGCCCGCGGCCGTCGTTGCGCCGCTGTTGCTCGCGCTCGGGTTCCCGGCGCTTGCGGCCGTCATCGCGGCGATCATCGGCCACGTCATCGCGGTCACCTACGGCGCGGTCGGCACGCCGATCGTCGTCGGGATCAGGAACCCGCTCTCGTTGGACATCTACCAGCAGGCGATCACAGAAGGCGGCTACGCGAACGTCGCCGAGTTCTCGAATGAGGTCGCCGCCTGGGCGGCGACGTACCACGCCCTCATCGGGTTCGTGATGCCGCTTTTCGCCGTCGGGATGGTCGTCCACTTCTTCGGCGGCGAGGACAGCTCGCTCAGCGACGCCTTCGAGGTCGCGCCGCTTTGTCTGTTCGCCGGGATCTCCTTTGCCGTCCCCTACTGGATCTCGGCGTGGTTCTTCACCGCGGAGTTCCCGTCGCTCATCGGCGCGATGGTCGGCGGCGCGATCACCGTCAGCGTGCTTCGGGCGGGGTACCTTCTACCCGACACCCACTGGGAGTTCCCGGATCGCTCCGAGTGGGAGGACCACTGGGTCGGGACGATAGAGCCCGGTTCGAACAGCTCCGGTAGGGTCGCGACCGACGGCGGCCAGCAGATGTCCCTGGCGAAGGCGTGGGTCCCCTACGTCCTCGTCGTCGTGCTGTTGGTCATCACGCGGGCGGTCGGCCCGATCAGCAACGCGATCTCGAACCCCGACATCGGGGTCCAGATCGGCAGCATCACGCTCGGGATCGTGATCGGCTGGGACAACATCCTCGGGACCGGGATCACCAACGAGATCGCGTGGATGAGCGTCCCCGGCTTCTGGCTCATCGTGCCGGCGCTGCTTTCGGTCCCGATCTTCGGGATGTCCGGCAGCGAGTTCGGCTCGGCGCTCGGCGAGACGGCCCGGAAGCTCGCCTCTCCGTTCGTCGCGCTGATATTCGTCATCGCGATGGTGCAGGTGATGCTGCAGTCCGCGTCGGCGCCGACGAGCATCGATCTCGGGATGATCCAGGCGCTCGCACAGGCGACCGCTGACCTCCTCGGGCCGGTGTACCCGTTCGTCGCCGCGCTCATCGGCGCGCTCGGCGCGGCGATGGCCGGGTCGAACACCGTCTCGAACATCACGTTCAGCGGCTTCCAGTTCGAGGCGGCCCAACAGCTCGGGCTCCCGACGCAGATCATCGTCGGAGCCCAGGCCGTCGGCGGGGCGATCGGAAACCTCATCGCCATCCACAACCTCGTCGCCGCCCTCGCGACCGTGGGGCTCGTCGGCCAAGAGGGCCGCGTCATGCGGCTCAACCTCATTCCGCTCGTCTACTACGCCCTCGGCGTGGGCGTCTTGGCGATGCTGTTCAGCTACGTCCTCTTCCCGACGCTGTTCTGAGGCGCGGAGCGCGGCGCGGTTCGGCGTTTTTTGCTCGGAAACCGTCCGCCGGGAGCGACCCACACGTTTCAAAACCCTCCCGCTCACAGGAGAAGACATGTCCGCCTCGGACCTCGTGACGGAGATCGAAGCGACGCTGGATGTCGACACCGAGGCGTTCGAATCGCGGGTCCGAGCGGAGGCCGAGACGCTGCGCGGGGAGATCGCCGACGGGACGTTCGACAACCCCCAGGCGATCGTCGGCCTGGAGTACGAGTTCTACGCCGTCGACGACGAGACGGACGCGTTGATGCGCGTCCCGCGGCGGCTGCTCGAACACATCGGGTTCGAGAAGGAACTCGGCCTGCACAACGCCGAGCTCTCGACGACGCCGCAGCCGCTGTCGCAGTACGGGCTCAAGGCCCAACAGACGGAGGTGCAGGCGAAACTCGACGCGGCGCGGCGGGAGGTCTCCAGGGAGGGGATGGCGCTCATAAGCGACGGGATGTGGACGGTGCCGCCGATCGGGGAGACGGTCTCAGAGTATCTCACCGACAGCATCGAGCAGGGCGGGGTCCGGATGGCGACGAACATGTCGCGTGCGGTCCGGTACCACGCGATGGCGAACACCGACTACGCCGCCGACCTCCAACTGGAGGCGCCGCACGTCTCGCTCGCGGCCGACACCGTGATGCCCGAGAGCCTCATCACGTCGATCCAGCCGCACTACCAGGTCGCCCACGCCCACGACCTGCCCGACAACTTCCGGTACGCGCTCCGGATCGCCGGGCCGCTGTTGGCGCTCGCCGTCAACTCGCCGTTCTTCCCGCCGGATCTGTACGACGCGGACGGCGAGACGGTGGTGGCCGAGTGCTGGATGGAGAACCGCGTGCCGGTCTTCGAGTCGGTGCTCAACCCCGAGGGCGAAAAGAAGGTCACGTTCCCGGCCGATATCGGGAGCACCGACGAGGCGATCGACCGGATCGCCGGGGACGCGACGGTCGTCCCCGCCGAGATCGATCCACAGGGGCGGTTCGACGACGCCTTTGCCCACTTCAGGCACAAACACGGGAGCTTCTGGCGGTGGGTGCGGCCCGTCTTCGACGGACCGACGAGAAAGAGCGCGAACGCCCGCATCGAGTTCCGGCCGCTGCCGGGGCAGCCGACGGTCCGGGGAACCATCGCGCTGTTGGCCGTCTTCGCCGGGCTCTTAGAGAGCCTGCCGCGCCGGGAGCACCCGATCGGCACGCAGCCCTGGGAGACGGCGCGGGAGAACTTCTATCGGGCGGTCAGGGACGGCATCGAGGCCGACCTGCGGTGGGTCACCGCCGACGGGACGGAGACGGAGGACACCGACGAGTTGTACGCCGAACTGTTCGAGTTGGCCCGCGACGGCCTCGAGTTGCGCGGGTTCGACGCGGCGGCGGCGAACGGGTACATCCAGCCGCTTCGAGAGCGCGTCGACCGCCGGATGACGCCGGCGCGGTGGAAGCGAAACCGCGTCGAGACGCGGATGGCAGCCGGCGAACCGTTCGGACAGGCCATCTGGGGGATGCAGTCGGACTACATCGACCGGCAGTCCGAGACGCTCGTCGAGGGGACGTTCGTCGAGTGGCTGGAGTGATCTTCTCGTCGCGGCGGGGCGACCCCGATCGTCGGGTCTGACGGCGGGGTCGGGCCGTCGGCTCGGGCGGGGGGATCAGACCATCACGTCGACCTCGTATCCGGCCGCATCGAGGGCCTCAAGAAGCGTTGCGACGTGGTCGTGGCCGCGCGTTTCGAGGTCCAGTTCCACCTCGGCGGCGTTCATCGCGATGTCCTTCGAGGCCCGGTCGTGCTCGATGGCGTAGATGTTCGTCCGGTGTTCGGTGAGCAGGCCGACGAGCTCCTCGAGCGCCCCCGGCCGGTCTTTCAGCACGGTCTTGATGCGCAGAAAGCGGCCGCGCTCGACGAGGCCCCGCGTGATCACCGTCGTGAGGACGTTCAGGTCGATGTTGCCGCCGCAGAGGGCGGGGACGATCGTCTCGCCGTCGTCGTACGCGAAGCGCTCTTCGGAGACCGCCGCGAGCGCGACCGCGCCGGCGCCCTCGACGAGCGTCTTCGAGCGCTCCAGAAGCGACGTCAGCGCGTTCGCGATCTCGGGGTCCGACACCGTGACGACCTCGTCGACGCGCTCGCGCAGCACCTCGAAGGTCGACTCGCCGATCTTTCTGGTCGCGATCCCGTCGGCGATGGTGTCGACCGAGTCGCGCTCGACGACCTCGCCCCGCTCGAGCGACGCGGCGGCGCTCGCCGCGCCCGCCGCCTGGACGCCGACGACCCGGGCGTCGGTCAGTTCGGTGATCGCCGTTGCGACCCCGGCGATCAGCCCGCCGCCGCCGATCGGCACGACGACGGTCTCGACCGCGGGGCACTGCTCGGCGATCTCGAGGCCGATCGTCCCCTGGCCCGCCATCACAGCCGGGTCGTCGAAGGCGTGGACGTACGTCCGGCCCTCGTCGCGTTCGATCTCGCGGGCCCGCTCGGCCGCCGCGTCGTAATCGACGCCGTGGAGGACGACCTCGGCCCCGTACGAGCGGGTCGCGTCGATCTTCGAGATCGGGGCGTGTTGGGGCATGACGATCGTCGAGTCGACGCCCGCCTGCGTCGCCGCCAGGGCGACGCCCTGGGCGTGGTTGCCCGCGCTCGCCGCGACGACGCCGGCGTCGCGTTCGGCCTCGCTCAGCAGGGCGATCCGGTTCGTCGCGCCGCGGATCTTGAACGACCCGGTTCGCTGGAGGTGTTCCAGTTTGAGCCGGACGTCGGCGCCGGTCCGCTCGGAGAACGTCCTCGATCGTTCCAAGGGGGTCTGACGCGCCGTCTCGGCGACGCGTTCGCGGGCCGCCGTCACGTCGGCGAACTCAATCATACCCGGGGTACCGGCCGGGCGGTGGTATGCCTTCCGGCGCGCCGCTTTCGGGATCGAAACGGCAGAAGGGAAAGAGCGTGTGCACCCGAAACGAACGCCGGATGGAACATAAAACCAGCGCATGCGGGGCGGAAGTGAAATCGCAGGACGAAAGCGGGGTGAAACCGGTGTCGGACGGTCGTTAGACGGGCGACAGACGACCGCTTCGGATGCAGTCGGACCGGGGGCCGGAAGCGCTCACAGGTCGACGGCCTCGAAACGGAGGTAGCCGACGGCGAGCGGGACGGCGATCCAGACGGCCAGTATCACGAACCCGAACCAGTCCTGGAGGTAAAACGCCGCGTCGGCGGCCGATTGGGCCTCCTCGCTGTCGGCGATGCGGCGAACGACCCAGACGGTCGCCTGGCTGTAGGCGGACGTGGGATCGAGAATCGAGAGGAACTGGAACAGCTGAAACAGGACGTCGCCCTCCTCGATCCCCTCGAAGGAGAACCCGTTGAGCACGTACACGAGCCCCCGAGCGAGGAGCGACCAGAGGAACTGAAAGACGGCGAAGAGCCCGAAGGCGGCGTATGCCGCCCGCGACGTCGAGGCGGTGAACGCCGAGATGCCGACGGTGATGGCGACGAAGACGAACGCGAACAGCAGCGAGATGAACACGAACGTGAGATACTCGAGCGGCGAGAACGCGTCGGCGAGGGCGGCGGTGACGACAAGCCCGATCGAAAAGCCGACCAACAGCGCGGCCGCGACGACGCCGGAGCGGCCGAGGAACTTCCCGAAGACGATGTCGCGCCGGCTGTTCGGCAGCGAGAGGAGCAGTTTCAGGCTCCCGCTCTCGCGCTCGCCGGCGAGCGCCCGGTATGCGACCGCGATGGCGACGATCGGGATGAAGACGGCGGTCGCCTGCACCAGCCCGACGATGAGGAGGACGGTGGTCACCTCGCCGGTGAACTGCGCCTGTTGGGGCGGGTCGATCTCGGTGACGACGTAGGCCGCCCCCGCCGCGAACAGCGCGAACAGCGCGGTCAGCACGACGAGCAGCCGCGAGCGGATCGCGTCCCGGAAGTCCTTTTCTGCGACCGCCTGCCAGCTCATCGCTCGCCCTCCGTGTAGGCGGCAAAGAGGTCCTCGAGCGGCGCCTCCTCGGTCGTGAAATCCGAGACGTCGGCGCCGGCCGACTCCAGCTCCTGGACGGCGTCCATCTTGACGTCGTCCTCACAGGAGATCCGAAGCGTCGTTCCGTCGCCCTCGGTGGCGACCTCCGAGACGCCCTCGAGGCGCTGTAGGCGCTCGACGGCGCCCTCGGGGACCGCGTCGACCTCGACAACGAGCGTCGACCCGCCGGCGACGTTCGATCTGAGCCCCTCGATCGTGTCGACGGCGACGAGTTCCCCCTCGCGGATGATCCCGACGCGGTCGCAGACGGACTCGACCTGTCCGAGGATGTGACTCGAAAAAAAGACCGTCGTCCCCTCGGCGGCCTCCTGTGTGACGATCTCCCGGAGTTCGCGCGCGCCGTTTGGGTCCAGCCCCGAGGAGGGCTCGTCGAGGACGAGCAGGTCCGGATCGCCGACGAGCGCCATCGCCAGCGCGAGGCGCTGTCGCATCCCCGTCGAGAAGCCCCCGGCCTTCCGCCCGGCGTCGTCGGCGAGCCCGACGCGTTCGAGCACCGGGTAGGGGTCGCCGCCGGTCCCCTTCGAGTCGATGGCGAAGGCGACGTGTTCGCGCGCCGTCAGGCGGTCGTACACGTCGAACCCCTCGGGGAGGACGCCGGTCCGCTTCCGGACGGCGACGCTGTCTCCGGCGGCGTCGTGACCGAGGACGCGGACCGAGCCGGCGTCGGGGCGGACGAAATCGAGGAGGATGTTGATCGTCGTCGACTTCCCGGCCCCGTTCGGTCCGAGAAAGCCGAAGACCTCGCCCTCGGGGACGGTGAGATCGACGCCGCGGAGCGCGCGCACGTCGCCGAAGGACTTCTCGACGCTGTCGAGTTCGATGGCGGCCATATCGAGTACGGCTTCCGCCCGACGGATTATAGGCCTTGAGTCTCGGAGCGCGATCAGACCGGATCGTCGGGGTCGTGCGTCTCTCTGAGGCGGTCGACCTCCGCGGCGTACTCCCGGCGGAGCGCCTCGGAGCCGACCGGTTCGGCCGCCTCGGGGTCGGCGTCGATGGCGGCGGTGACCGTCGTGGATCGGAGCAGGTGGGCGCTGAGGTTCTTTATCAGGCGGCGGGACCCGTCGGGGGAGGCGTACACGAGTTCGACGAGCGACTCGTCGCCGTACTCGCGGCGCGCGAGCCAGAGCCGTTCGGTGTCGGGCATCGCACCGAGATCGACCGGGACGGACATACCTCTTGTCCCGGACCCGGCATCGGCCGGACGCGTCACGCTGATACTTTCCCGGAGCGAACAGCTGGTATGGACGCCGCGGCGATCGCCGAGCGGGCCACGGAGCTCCCGACGGAGCCGGGGGTCTACCAGTTCGAGGCCGGCGATCGGGTGCTGTACGTCGGGAAGGCGGTCGACGTCCGCGATCGGGTGCGGTCCTACACCGAGCCGCGCAGCGAGCGGATCCGTCGGATGACCGAGCGCGCCGAGCGCATCGACGCCGCCGTCACCGAGACGGAGACGCAGGCGCTTTTGTTGGAGGCGAACCTGATAAAGCGCCACCAGCCGCGGTACAACGTCCGGCTGAAGGACGACAAGTCCTACCCGCTCGTCGCGATCACCGACCACGACGCCCCGCGGTTGGAGGTGACGCGGGACCCCGACGACGGCGCGGTCGTCTTCGGCCCCTTCACCGACAAGGGGCGGGTCGAGACCGTCCGCAAGGCCCTCCGGTCGGTCTACGGGCTCCGGGGCTGTTCGGACCACAAGTACGAGGGGCGCGACCGGCCGTGTCTCGATCACGAGATGGGGCTGTGCAGCGCCCCCTGTACCGGCGAGGTGTCACTCGAGGAGTACGCCGAGGACGTCGAGTCCGCAGTCCGGTTTCTCGAGGGCGAAACGGGCGCTCTCGCGGAGCCGCTGCGCCGGGAGATGGAGGCGGCGGCGGAGGCGCAGTCCTTCGAGCGGGCGGCCGCGCTCCGGGACAGACTCGAGGCCGTCGAGTCGTTCCACGGCGGCGGCGGCGAGGCCGTCTCCGGGCGGCGCGAGGACGTCGTCGACGTGCTCGGCGTGTCCGTCGAGGGCGGCGACGCGACCGTCGCCAGGCTCCACAGCGAGGGCGGAAAGCTCGTCGACCGCGAGCGCCACCGCGTCGACGCCCCCGAGGGCGAAGACCGGATCGCCGCGGTGCTCGCCGCCTTCGTGCCGCAGTTCTACGCCGACAGGTCCCTGCCGGACGCGCTGTTGGTCCCCGAGCGGTACGACGACCCCGAGTTGGATCGCTGGCTCGAAAGCGAGGGCGTTTCCGTCCGGGTTCCGGGGGCCGGACGGGAGGCGACGCTCGTCGATCTCGCTTTGAAGAACGCGCGGCGGACGGGCGGCGAGGGCGACGCGGCGAGGGTCCTCGGCCGCCGGTTGGGGATCGACGCCCCCGAGCGGATCGAGGGCTTCGACGTGAGCCACACCGGCGGGACGGCGGTCGTCGGCAGCGACGTCGTCTTCGTCGGGGGATCGCCCGAAAAGTCGGGCTACCGGCGGAAGAAACTCGCGGAGACGAACGACGACTACGCGAACATGCGGGCGCTCCTCCGGTGGCGGGCCGAGCGGGCAATCGAGGACCGCGACGACCGCCCCGACCCCGACCTGCTGTTGATCGACGGCGGCGAGGGGCAGTTGGGCGCGGCGCGGGACGCCCTCGCGGAGACCGGGTGGTCGGTGCCAGCCGTCGCGCTCGCAAAGGCCGAGGAGCTGGTCGTCACCGCCGAGGGCGTCCGCGAGTGGGACGACGACGATCCGGCGCTGCATCTCCTCCAGCGCGTCCGCGACGAGGCCCACCGCTTCGCCGTTCAGTACCACCAGACCGTCCGGGACGCGGTCTCGACGCCGCTGGATTCCGTCGACGGCGTCGGGCCCGAACTCCGGGGACGGCTCCTCCGGCGGTTCGGCAGCGTCGAGGGGATACGGGCCGCCTCCAGGGCGGAACTGCGAAGCGTCGACGGCGTCGGAAGCGAGACCGCGTCGGCGATCGACGGGGCGCTGTGACCGACCGCGGCGGCGGGGCGCGACCGAAAACGGCGGTCGGTATCGACGCTCGAATCCGGTCCGGGGTATATACGTCGTTCGGCCGGAACGATTGATAATGCAGCCCCAGTCTCGCGGGGAGCGCTCGTCGGGCGATCGACGGGCCGGTCGGCTCCTGTCCGTCGCACTGGAAGACGACATCGAAGACGCCTTGCGAGATCGGTATCGGGTCGAGACGGCCGACTCGTCCGCCGAACTCGGGACGATCGATCCGGACGCCGACTGTCTCGTCGTCGACGCCGAAACGTTTCGCGCCCTCTGTGCCGACGACGCGGTCCCCTCAGCGCCGGTGGTCGTGTTCAGCGACACCGCCGACCCGGCGCTGATGCGGGCGATCGCAAGACGCGAAGGGTGCGACATCGTGTACCGGGACGGCCTCGCGGGAGCGCCGAGGGAAGCGCCCGAACTCGAGCGACTCGGCGAGCGCATCGAGGCCGCCCGCGGCGGCCAACGCGCCGGTGCGGACCGAGACGGCACCGACGACCCCTCGCCCGACCTGCGCGATACCGTCCTCGAGACCGCAAGAAACCTCATGGGCGCGGCCCCCGACGAGGTCGACACGAAGATCGAGTGGGGCCTGGGCTCGGTCGCCGAGGCGCTCGGGGGGACCCGCGGCGTCGTCTACGCGTACGACGACGACCGGCTCCGCGTGACCCACGAGTGGCACGCAGCGGGACGCGACCCGGTCGGCCACGAGGCGGTCCGGGCCGAGGAGTTTCCGGGCTTCGCCGCGGCGCTCTCGCAGTTCGAGACGTTCCGGACGGCCGCGGGCGAGGAGGACAGAGAGGAGGGGTCCGCTGCGGCGTCCCTCGAGCGGTTCGGGTACGGTTCCGAGGGCGTCTTCGTCGCGGTGCCGGTCGTCATCGACTGGGCGCTCAGCCGCGTGCTCGTCGTCGACGGCGCTCCGGCCGGCCGGCTCTCGGAGCGGACGGAGACCAGACTCCGGACCGCCGGCGAGTTGATCGGGCGGACGCTGCGGCGCAACGACCGCCGCCGGGAGATCGAGCGGCAAAACGAGCGCCTCGAGCGGTTCGCGTCGGTGATCAGCCACGACCTCCAGAACCCGCTCAACGTCATCACCGGCTTCGCGGAACTGGCCCGCGAGTCGGACGATCCCGCGGCGATCGACCGGATCGAGGCGGCGGCCGAACGGATGGAGACGATCCTCGAGGACCTCCGGACGCTCACGCGGGAGGCCGAGGACCTCGGGGAACTCGAAGAGGTGCCCGTCTCGGCGGTCGCAAAGCGCGCGAACCGGGCGGTCGAAACGCCGGGGGCGACAGTCGAGATCGGCGAGATCGGGCGCGTCGAGACGGACCCGAGCCGGCTCCGGCAGGCGTTCGAGAACCTGCTCCGGAACGCGGTCGAACACGGCGGCTCCGACGTCACCGTGCGCGTCGAGCGGATCGAGGGCGGGTTCGCGTTCGTCGACGACGGCGCCGGGTTCTCTCCCGAGGACCGCGGACAGGTGTTCAACGACGGGTACACCGGCGGCGACGGCACCGGCTTGGGGCTGGCGATCGTCCGGACCGTAATCGAGGCCCACGGCTGGGCGATCGCGGCGACGGAGGCCGAGGGCGGCGGCGCGCGCTTCGAGATCACGGGCGTGGGGTTCGAGGGCGGCGGCGCCGGAAACGAGAGCGGGGGCGAACGCGGGGACGCCGACGAAACCGCCGACGGCGGGTGATCCTCGCGGACGAAGCGGACCGAAGAACGGACGCAGAGGCGGGGGCCGGCATAGGGGCGAGTGGGGATTGGTCCGATCACCACTCCATGCCGCCGTTGACGCCGAGGACCTGTCCCGTCATGTAGCCCGCGTCGTCGCTGGCGACGAACCTGACGAGTCCGGCGACGTCCTCCGGCGTCGCAAACCGGCCGAGCGGGATCCGACGGAGTATCTTCTCCTTGACGCGGCCGGGGACGACCTCGAGCATTCCGGTGTCGACGAACCCCGGCGCGACGCAGTTCGCGGTCGAGCCCGATTCGGCCAACTCCAAGGCGAGCGTTCGCGTGAAGCCGAACAGCCCGGATTTCGTCGTCGCGTAGTTCGCCTGCCCGTAGTTGCCCTGCTGGCCGACGACGCTCGAGATGTTTATGAGTCGGCCGTCGTCGGCGGATCTGATGTCCTCGAAAAAGCAGTGCGTGCAGTTGAACGTGCCGCCCAGGTTGACGTCGACGACGCGGTCCCAGTCGTCGCGGGTCATGTTCTCGAACTTCTTGTCGGCGGTGACCCCGGCGTTGTTGATCAGGACGTCGAGGCCGCCGAAGCGGTCCCGGACCGTCTCCCGCATCGACTCGACCTGCTCGTAGTCGGCCACGTCCGCCCGGACCGCCACCGCATCGCCGCCCGACTCGGCGATGGTCTCGGCGACCGCCTCGGCCGCCGCCGCCGAGGAGCGGTAGTTGACGGCGACGTTCGCGCCGTGTCGGCCGAGTTCCGCGGCGATGGCGCGGCCGATACCGCGCGATCCGCCGGTGACGAGACAGGTCTTTCCGTCGAGCATACGCCTACTGTCGATGGGAGCGACAAAAGGGTTCCTGACCCTACTCGAGGGCGTCGTCGATCTGCGATTGGAACTCCTCGAGCCATTCGGTGTCCGAGAGCTCCTCCATCCGCTCGCGGAGGTGCGGCTTGCAGAGGCCGACCTTGATGTGGTTCTTCTCGACTGCGACAGCGGCCTCCTCGTCACAGTAGTGACACTGCATGTACGGCCGTATGGGACCGGGGGGTTTGAACCCAGCGCTCGCGTCATCGCGCCGTCGGACGGTCGGCGGACACGACGGATCGGGCCGTCGGACGGTCGGGCTCAAAGCGCCGCCCGGAACCGGCGGTAGTCGTCGTCGTCCAGCCCGGCGACGCCGAGGGTGTCGTCGTGCGCGTCGCTTCCGCCGGTCGCGACGAGATCCCACCGCTCGAGTGCCCGATCGACCGGCGCGGGGTCCGTCTCGCGGCCGTAGGAGTAGTGTCGCTCGACGGCGTCGAGCGCCGCGCAGCGTTCGAGCGCCGACGCCGGGTCGTCGTACCGAAGCGGGTGCGCGAGCGAAACGAGCCCGCAGGCCCCCGCGAGGACGTCGAGGCCCTCCTCGAACGACGGCACGTCCCGGGGCACATAACAGGGACAGCCGTCGCCGATCAGCTCCGCGAAGGCCTCGCCGTAGCCGTACGACGACGCCGAGGCGATCGCCTCGGCGATGTGGGGGCGACCGAGACCGGGGCGCGGTTCGATCGGCAGTTCGGTGCCGAGCCGCTCCTCGACGCGGTCGATGATCCGCCGGCCGCGCTCGAGGCGGTCGGTCTGGAGCCGGTCGATCATCGATTCGAGGGCGGCCGTCCGTTCGGCGCCGTACCCGAGGAGGTCGAGCCGCTGGTCGCCGGCGTCGACCCGGAGCTCGATCCCGTGGATCACGGTGAGCTCGCCGATCGCCGAAACGGGGGTAGAGAGCTCGGGGTGGAGCCGGTCGTGGTCGGTGATCGCAACGGTGTCGACCGCCGCCCGCTCGGCGGCGGCCGGGAGGGTCTCGAGGGTCAACGCGCCGTCGGAGTTGGTCGTGTGAACGTGGAGATCCGCAACTGGCATGGGTCGTCTTCGGGCGGGGCGGACAAAGACGCGGCGCTTCGGACCGAAGCGGTCTCGTCGCGGGCTCAGACCCCGGGGACGCCGAACGCGCCGATGCCGAGTCCGAGCACGGTGTTCACGATCGCGAGGATCACGAGCGCCGCCAGCCACGCGACGATCCCGATGACCGCCGCGTTCTTCCAGCCGCCCGGGTACCGCCAGTTGATAACGCCGACCCAGACGACGAGCGCCAGGATCGTCCCGATGAGCGGGATCCACGAGAACAGCGCCCACCCGATCGCACCGAAAAGCGCCGTCACGACGGCGTGGCCGTAGTCGTCGGCGTCGGCGATGACGCTCGCGCTGACGTAGATCGCCAGGCCGCCGACGAGCAGTGCGACCACGAAGGCGACGAGCGAGCCGACGAGCGGAGCGATCATTTCGTCCCCCCTACGACAGGGGGTAGTAAACCGTTGGTGGCCGGCGGCGCGGGGGCGTTGGGGGCCTCAGGCCTCCGAGAGCCGGCGCAGCACGTCCGGAGCCGCCTCGAGCGCGTCCTCGAGCGCGTCGGCGTCGGGGCCGCCGCCCTGTGCGAAGTCCGGCGGGCCGCCGCCGCCCCCGCCGACCCTGGCGGCGAGGTCGTCGACAACCGCGCCCGCGTTGATGTCGACGCCGTCGGGGACGGCGACGACGAACGTCGCGCCGTCGAGGCCGCTGCCGAGCACCGCGACCGAGCCCTCCTCGACGAGGGCGTTCGCCGTCGCCCGGAGTTCGTCCATGTCGGCGTCGACGCGCTGGACGACCGCCGTCGCGTCGCCGATCTCGACGCTTCGACCGCCCGCCTCGCCGCTCGCGCGGACCGCGGCGAGTTGCTCGGTGAGGTCGTCGATGCGCTTGCCCCGCTGTTTCCACTCCTCGAAGAACCGTTCGGCGGTCTCCGGGACCTCCGGCGGCGAGACGTCGAACGTGTCGGCGGTCGCGTACAGCGCGTCCTCGGTGCGCTGTGTGGCCGCGATGGCGGCGTCGCCGGCGGCGAAGACCAGCCGTTCGACGCCGTCCTGGATCCGTTCGGTTGAGAGGAGCTTGATCGCGCCCACGTCGCCGGTCCGCGTGACGTGCGTTCCCGCACACGCCTGTACGTCGTCGCCGACGTGGATCAGGCGCAGCGTTTCGCCGGGCGGGATGCCGCCTTGGTACAGATCGAACCCGTGTTTGTCCTCGGCGTCGCGGCGGTCGGGCCACTCCTGTTCGACGGCGACGTTGTCGGTCACGATGCCGTTGGCCACGCGCTCGATCCGCCTGACGTCCTCGCGGGAGATCCGGTCGTAGTGGCGGATATCGAACCGCGAGGACTCGGTGCCCTTCTGTGCGCCCGCCTGTCGGACGTGATCGCCGAGGACCTCCCTGGCCGCGTGCCCGATGATGTGGGTCGCCGTGTGGTGTTGCATGAGGCGGCGGCGGCGGGTGCCGTCGATCTGCCCCCGGACGAAATCGCCCTTTCCGGGGTCCCCGTCCGTCCGGTGTAACACGACGCCGTCGGCCTCCCGGACGTGGCGCACCTCGACGGTCACGTCCCCGCCCGAGAGCGTGCCGGTGTCGGACGGCTGGCCGCCGCCCTCGGGGTAGAACATCGTCTGATCGAGGACGACGTCGTAGGCGGCCCCGTCGTCCGTCTCGCGTTCGAGCACGTCGAGGACGACCGCCTCGAACTCGGTCCGCTCGGGTTCCTCGTAGTAGAGCTTCTCCGTCTTGGGCAGCTCTCTCGCCCGGTCGTCGGCGGGCGGTCCGTCCCCGCCCTCGCCGCCGCCCCCGTCGTCCGCCGGGTCGCTGTGGCGGGCGGCGACGAGCGAGTAGAAGTCGTCGGGGACCTCGACATCGACGCCGCGGTCGGCGGCGATGTCCTCGACCATGTCCGGCTGGATCCCCCGGCTGTCGTACAGCTCGATGACCTCCTCGAGCGGGATCGCCGCGCCGCGCTCGGCGTACTCCTCGGCGAGGCGCTCGACGACCCGGCCCCCGCGTTCGAGCGTCTCGCGGTACTTCTCGAGTTCCGTGCGGACGATGTCCCGGATCGTATCGCGGTTCCGGTACCCGAGCCGCTCGGCCTGCATGTCGACCAGCTCGTCGAGGGGCGCGTCGACGCCGACGCGGTCGACGAGCCGTTTCGTCCGCCGGAGGACCATCCTGGCGAGATACCCCGTTCCGACGTTCGATGGGACGATCCCGTCGCCGAGCATGTACGCGAGCGTCCGGCAGTGGTCGGCGATCGCGTAGACGGTTTCGAGCGGCTCGACGAGCGCCCGGAGCCGCTCGGTCGGCACGCCGAGTTCGGCGGCGATGTCGTCGCGGGCGGCCTCGACGTCGTCCACGTCGTCGATGTCGAGCTGTCCGGAGAGCCGCGCCGCCCGGTTGACGAGTTCGGTCTCCTCGTCGGTGTACCCGAGGCCGGCGTTGTCCTTCAGGAACTCGATCGCCTCCGGGTAGATCGCCTCGTACACCGTCGCCGTGCCCTGGGACATCCACGTCCAGCGCTCGAGGCCGTACCCGGTGTCGACGATGTACGTGTCCATAAACGAGTACGTGTTGCCGTCCTTGAGCTCGTACTCGCCGTCGGGGTCGCGCTCCATGCACATGAACACGAGCGTCGCGAGTTCGAGCCCCCGGTAGATCACCTCGATTGCGGGGCCGGCGTTGCCGCCGCCGACCCAGGGGTCCTCGATGTACGTGACGTCCTCGATGTCGGCCCCGAGCGACGCGAGGAGTTCGTCGCAGTACCGGACGGTCTCGCTCTTCCAGTACACCTCCCCCTCGTAGGCGTACTCGTCGGAGCGCTCGACGTCCTCGCGGGCATTAAAGGCGTGGTGGGCCATCATCTCGAAGGCCATCGTGTGCCGTCCGGTCTTGCCGACGTTGTCGATGTCCTGCATCCGGATGCAGGGCTGTGAGACGCACAGCGGGTTGGCCGGCGGCGGCGTCTTGCCGGAGGTGACGAGCGGCTGGAAGTCGTAGATCGACGCCTGCGTCAACAGGACGTCGTCGCGCCAGCGGTTCGCGGCGACCGGGTAGGGGTCGATCCGTTCGTGGTCGTGGTCCTCGAAAAAGGAGAGAAACGCCTCGCGCATCTCCTCGAGCGTGTACGCCTCGTCGAAGCCCGGGCTGTCGATGAACTCGTAGTCGGCACACGGCGGTTCCCCGCACAGCGTTCTGTCGGGGTCGCGCGTCCAGAAGTGCGCCCCACACGACGAGCACTCCGTCCGTTCGAAGCCCTCTTCGCGGAAGTATTCGAGTTGGTATTCCTCGGCGAGGTCACTCATTACGCTCCGTTTGGCCCGTGATCGGCTAAAGGGTTTTCGAGTGCCGAGAGCGGCACAAATACGGCGTATCGAGCGTTCTATGGCCTGTTTTTGCCGTTTAGACCCGAGAGGCCCCGCGGCGGCCGTTCACCGACGCCCGAGTTCGGCGACGTCGTCGCCGGTGGGCGCTTCGGGCAGGTCATCGATGCACTCGAAACAGAGGAAGTGTTCGGTGCCGTCGGGCAACTCCAGGGTCATCCCGCCGGTGCCCTCGGGGTCGGCGGACCAAAAGCCCGAGATGCCGCCCCCGATGGGGACGTCCTCGTCGCAGGCGTCACACCGGTCGCTCGTCATAGGCGGCGTACGGTCCGCGGCGTCAAAAGCGACCGGATCGGGTCAGGCGGGCGGGTTGATCGCCAGGCCGTCGAGCAACACCGGAACCGCCAAAAGTGCGCCGGCGGCGACGGCCGCGTACAGCGGGAGCGTTGAGACGTGGCCGACGACCACGGCACAGAGCATCAACAGCCCGATGGCCGCGAGCACGAGGTCGTATCTGGTGAGCGCGCGGAGCGATCGGGGGTCGCTTCCGGCGGGTTGGCGGGCGCTGCGGGAGATATCGCTAGAGGGGTGTTTCTCCGGCATCTGTACCACCGTCAAGAGTATATACCCGAACCGATATAATAAATTTTCCGCTGGTACGTTACTGATAACATACGAGAATAATTTTCCGAACGTTTCGGTGAAACACGTGCGGCTTCGGCGTGACGTTTCGGTGCTTTACCCGCGGATCGGGAAGCGGGCGGGACGGCGCCGAGGGGGCGTCTGCGTGGCCGGTGGGCCAAGCGTTATGCGGACGGGACGGCGACTAGCGGTGATGGCGGATATCGCCTGGGACGATGAGGACCCCTTCGAGGAGCAGCGCGACAACGCCGAGGACCCGATGCGGCGGCTCTTTTCGGTGTACGGCCGCCCGAACGTCGGGACGATGGTCGTCGGCGTCGTCGCGAGCGTCGCGGCCCGGCTGCTCGATCTCATCCCGCCGATCGTTCTCGGGGTCGCGATCGACGCCGTCTTCCGGGACGAGCCTTTCTCGCTTTGGCTCGTCCCCGGGGCGTGGATCCCGGCCGACGAGACGGCCCAGTTTTGGGTTCTCATCGGGATCATCGCCGGGGCGTTCACCCTCGGGGCCGCGTTCCACTGGATCCGGAACTGGGGGTTTAACGCCTTCGCGCAGAACATCCAACACAGCGTCCGGACCGACACCTACGACACGATGCAGCGGCTCAACATGGGGTTTTTCGCCGACAAGCAGACCGGCGAGTTGATGTCGGTCCTCTCGAACGACGTCAACCAACTCGAGCAGTTCCTCAACGAGGGGCTGAACTCGGTGTTCCGCCTCGGCGTGATGGTCCTCGGGATCGGCGGCGTGCTCGTGTACTACAACTGGCAACTCGCCCTCATCGCGCTGCTGCCGGTGCCCGTCATCGCGGGCTTTACGTACCTCTTCATCAGGGTGATCCAGCCGAAGTACGCCCGGGTTCGCTCCTCCGTCGGGACGGTCAACTCGCGGCTCGAGAACAACCTCGGCGGGATTCAGGTCATCAAGTCCTCGAACACCGAGGCCTACGAGTCCGACCGCGTCGAGGACGTCTCGACGGAGTACCTCGACGCGAACTGGAGCGCGATCAGGACCCGGATCAAGTTCTTCCCCGGGCTCCGACTGCTCGCCGGCTTCGGCTTCGTCGTCACGTTCATTGTCGGCGGGCTGTGGGTCTTCACCGGCACCGGACCGGGGCCGCTCACCGGGGAGTTGAGCGTCGGGACCTTCGTCGTCTTCGTCCTGTTCACACAGCGGTTCATCTGGCCGATGGCGCAGTTCGGGCAGATAATCAACATGTACCAGCGCGCGTACGCCTCGGCGGAGCGGATCTTCGGGCTGATGGACGAGCCCGATCGGTTGGGCGTCGACGCCGACGCCGACGCCCTCGCCGTCGAGGAGGGCCGCGTCGAGTACGACGGCGTCACCTTCGGGTACGACGAGGGCGAACGCATCGTCGAGGACGTCGATTTCACCGTCGAGGGCGGCGACACGCTCGCGCTCGTCGGTCCCACGGGGGCCGGGAAGTCGACGGTGCTGAAGCTCCTGTTGCGGCTCTACGACGTCGACGAGGGCTCGATCCGGATCGACGGCCAGGACGTCAGGGACGTGACGCTGCGGTCGCTTCGGAGCAACGTCGGCTACGTCGGACAGGACGCGTTCTTGTTCCACGGGACGGTCCGCGAGAACATCACCTACGGCGCCTTCGACGCCGACGAGGAGTCGATCGTCGAGGCCGCCAAGGCCGCCGAGGCCCACGAGTTCATTACGAACCTCCCGGAGGGCTACGACACGATGGTCGGCGAGCGCGGGGTCAAACTCTCCGGGGGGCAACGACAGCGGGTGTCGATCGCCCGGGCGGTGCTGAAAGACCCCGCGATACTCGTCCTCGACGAGGCGACCTCCGACGTTGACACCGAGACCGAGATGCTCATTCAGCGGTCCTTGGACCGCCTCACGGCCGACCGGACGACCTTCGCGATCGCCCACCGGCTCTCGACGATCAAAGACGCCGACACGATCGTCGTCCTCGAGGACGGCCGGATCGTCGAGCGCGGGAGCCACGCCGAGTTGATCGAGGCGGGCGGCCTCTATGCGCATTTGTGGGGCGTCCAGGCCGGCGAGATCGACGAACTACCGGAGGAGTTCGTCCGGCGGGCGGCGAAGCGGCGGGCCCGGACGGAGGCGGACGACGACTGACCCGACCGGGGGCGACGACCGGCGTATTCAAGGGTCTCGCCGCCGCCGGTTCGGTATGCTCCGTCTCGCCGTCGCAACGGACGCCGAAACGCTCGAGCGGATCGCGGACCCGCTCGCCGAGCGCGGGATCGAGGCGACGCACGTTCCGACGACGAAGCGCGCACAGCCGCTTTCGGAGCCGTTCGTCGAGGGGACCTTCGACGCCGGGTTCGTCTATCCGGCCCGTCCGATGGAGGGCGGCGTCGCCGACGCGCTCCTCGGGGTGCCCTGGGTCAACGACAGGCAGGCGGTGCTCCGGAGCCGGAACAAGGCCGGGACGCTGGCGCGGCTCGATCGCGCGGGCGTGCCGACGCTCGAGAGCGTCTACGTGTCGAACCCGGTCGGGGGCTCGGAGCTCCGGGCGGCCTTCGAGCGGCTCGACCCGCCGGTCGTCGTCAAGCCGAACTCGACGACCCGGGGCATCGGCATCGCGAAGGCCCACGACCTGGACTCGTTTCTCGGCATCTGCGATTACCTCTCGTTGATCCACGACTACCGCGCCGCCGACGACCGCTCGTTTCTCGTCCAGGAGTTCCTCCCCGACGCGCGGGACTTCCGGGTGATGGTCGTCGACGGCGAGTACGCGGGGGCCGTCGAGCGGCGGCTCGGCGCCGCCGACCGCGAGGCGGGGCGCTGGAAGCACAACGTCCACCGCGGCGCGACGGCCGACGGCGTCGAGCTATCGGACGAGCGGCGTCGGCTGGCCGAGCGGGCCGCCCGCGAACTCGGGATCGACTGGCTCGGCGTCGATCTCCTCGTGTCGGGCGATCGGGTCGTCGTCAACGAGACGAACGCCCGCCCGACCGTCGACGACGCGTCGAAGTACGAGCCGGAGTTTTACGACCGCCTCGCGGGGCTGATACGTCGGACCGCGGAGGGCGGATAGCGGCCTCCCGGGGGTGAGAGCTTCGGTGCGCTCGTCGGAGAGCGGGCAACAAGGGCCGGAAACGGGCGGCGAGAACGCGACGCGGGTCCGGTTACGAGAGGTCGATGTCGGCGGAGCTGTCGGTCCGCTCGAGCGTGATCTCGAGGACGCCGTTGTTGAACGACGCCGACGCCGAGTGCTCGTCGACCCGGCCGGGGAGTTCGATCCGCTCTTCGTACTCGCTCGTCTCGGTGGAGGCGGCGATGGTGACGTGTCTGCCGTCGCATTTGATCCGGATGGACTCCTTGTCGACGCCAGGGAGGTCCGCGACGACGCGGATCCGCCCGTCGGTCTCGTAGACGGAGACGTGGGCGTCGCCGCCGAAGCCGGCGTCGCCGGCGTCGAAGCCGCCGGCCATCCCTTCCATCATCCGCTCTATCTCGCTGAAGATGTCGTCGAACGGGTCGTCGCGGTCATCGCGTCGCATGTCCTCCGGTACGGGAGAGCGGTGCAAAAGCCTTCTGTCGGTGTCGGCGCGTCCGGAGGCCGCCGGTCGCGATCGGAGGGGGTGCGGGGCGGGTGCAGGGCGGGTGCGGGGCGGTCTCAGAGCCCGATCCCGAGCGCCTCGTCCGTGGTCGCCATCGACTCGGCGGCGTCGGCGGCCCCCGAGACCGCGCGGATCGCGTCGACGTTCTCGGGGACGACGTCGGACTCCTGGTGGATCGCCTGAAACAGGTACAGGTCCCTGCCCTCCATCGACACCGACTCCCGCCAGACGCAGTTCTCCCAGACGTCACCGCGGGGGCGTCCCCGGTCCATCGCGTACTCCTTGATCGCGCCGGCGCCGTCGATGCCGCTCGCGGCCGGGATCAGAAACGTCCGGCGCTGGTCGTCGAGCAGCGCGGCGACCGCCTCGGCGTCGGGGGCGGCGTCGAGCGTGACGTTGACCGAGTGGGTGTGCATGAGCGTCGCCGGGACCTTCAGCCCGAGCGTGTCGATGTCGAGCTCCGGGAAGATCGTGTTCACGTCCGGGCCGTGGTGCGACGGGAGCTCCACCGGGTCCGGGAGGACGTCGTTGATCGGGCCGCGGCCGCTCTGTGCGGGGTCGCCGCCCCGGCGGACGAGGGTGACGCGCGCCTTCTCGACGCCGTAGGCCTCCTCGAGGGGGGCCAAGAGCCGCGACAGCCCCGTCGTGTTACACGAGACGACGCGGACGTGGTCGGCGCCGATCGCGCGCTCGAAGTTGCTCCGGGCGTTAAACGAGACGTCGACGACCCCGGCGTCCTCGCCGCCCTGATACAGCGCCGGCGTGTCGTGCTCGTCGTACATCGGCTTGTTCTGTGCGCCGATCCCGGAGGGACAGGCGTCGACGACGACGTCGGCCGCGGCGACGAGCTCCTCGACGCCGCCGGCGATGTCGATCCCCGCCTCGGCGAAGGCGTCGATCCGGTCTGCGACGGCCGCGTAGAGGGGGTACCCCTTCGAGACGGCCAGCGTCGCCTCGTGGTTCGGGCGCGTCTTCGCAACGCCGACCAGTTCCATGTCGGGCTGCAGCGTCACGGCGTCGGCGACCCGCTTACCGATGGTTCCGTAGCCGTTGACCGCGACCTGGATTGCCATACGGGTCGATCGAGAGCCCACGGGAATAACCGTTTCTCTCCGCGTCGAAGGGCTCGAACAGGAACGTCTTTGCGGCCGCCGTCCTAACCCCGGACATGGACGGAAACGACCACGACGCGGTCACGATCACCGACGGCGAGGCGGTCGCGGCGGCCGCCGAGACGGCGATCGAGCAGTGTCTAGGGGTCGGGGCCGACGAGGGCTGCGTCGTCGTCACCGACGACAAGCGCGAACCGATCGGCGAGGCGCTGCACCGGGCCGCCCTCGAGGCGACCGAGGACGCCGCGATCGTCCGGTACCCGCCGGGGCCCCAACACGGCGCGGAGCCCCCCGAGCCCGTCGCGGCGGCGCTCCGGGGCGCCGACGTCTTTCTCGCCCCGACGACAAAGAGCCTGAGCCACACCAGGGCGCGCTCGGAGGCGACGGAGGGGGGCGCCCGCGGGGCAACGCTCCCAGGGATCACCGAGGAGGTGTTCACCGTCGGACTCGACGCCGACTACGGGACGATCGAGGCCGAGTGCGCGGCGATGGCCGAGCGCGTCGAGGGCGCCGAGGAGATCCGGATCACCTCGCCGCAGGGCACCGACATCACCGTCCGGCCGGGCGATCGCCCCTGGATGCGCGATACGGGCGTCGTGCGCGACCCCGGGTCGTTCTCGAACCTGCCGGCCGGCGAGGTCTTCGTCAGCCCCGAGTCGGCCGACGGGAGGTACGTCGTCGACGGAACGATCGGACCGCACGGGCTGCTCGAGGCGGGCGAAACCGTCGCCTTCGAGGTCGAAGAGGGGGTCGTCACGTCGGTCTCGGACCCCGACGTCCGGTCGGACATCGAGGCCGCCGCCGAGGAGGTGGGCCGAGACGCCTACAACCTCGCGGAACTCGGGATCGGGACGAACATCGGCGTCGCCGATCTCGTCGGGAGCGTCCTCCTCGACGAGAAGGCCGGCGGGACGGTCCACATCGCGGTCGGGGACGACGCCGGGATCGGCGGCGACACCGACGCGCCGATCCACATGGACGGGATCCTCAGGGAGCCGACGGTGCTCGTCGACGGCGAGGCGATCGAACTGCCGACGGCCGGGGGCGGCTGAGGGCGGGCGGCGCGGGGACCCCGAGGACGGAGCCACGCGTTTATACGTCCAGGCGGACTGGTACGACCAATGAGCCACCAGCGCGTCGCGGTCCGCTGTCCGTCCTGTTCACCGGGCGCGGAGACGGCCCACGAGGTCCTCAACCGGGGCGGACAGGCGACCGTCCGCTGCGGGGAGTGCGGCCACGTCCACAAGAGTACCCTCGAGGAGGAGACGACCGTCGAGCGGCGGGTCATCGTCTCGCAGGACGGTGAATCGATCGAGGCCCGGATCGACGTCCCGCCCGACGAGACGCTCGCGGCCGGCGACGAGTTTCTCGTCGAGACCGCCGAGGCGATCCTGACCGTCCGGATCACGTCGATCGAGTCCGTCGACGGCGCGCGCCTCGAGGCGGCCGACGCCACGGACGTGCGGACGCTCTGGACGCGGGCCGTCGGGAACGTCTCTGTGAACCTGACGCTGCATCCCAAGGACGGCCGGTACGACGAGACCGAGAGCGTCCGCATCCGCGTCCCCGGCGACGAGGAGTTCGTCGTCGGCCGGACCCACAAGTACGGCGACGAGGAGTTCGAGGTCGAGCGGATCCTCGTCCGCGACGACGCGAGCGGCTACGACCGGGAGGGGTACGACTTCGCCGGCGACACCGTCCTCGCGAAGGACGTCAAGCGGCTGTACGCCCGCAACGAGGACGCCCGGACCCGGGCGTGGTCGGGCTGGTAGGGATGGTCGGGGGCGGTCCGAGCGGCGACGGCGATTTCGAAGCGGCCCGCGAGCGGCTCGTCGATAGGCTCCTCGAGGCCGGCCGGATCGAGCGCCCGTCGACGGAGCGGGCGCTCCGGTGTGTCCCGCGCCACGAGTTCGTCCCCGAGACGCACCGCGGGGAGGCCTACGTCGACCGGCCGCTGCCCATCGGAGCCGGGCAGACGGTTTCGGCGCCGCACATGGTCGGGATCGTCTGCGACAGGCTGGCGCTGACGGAGGGGGACGCGGTCCTCGAGGTCGGGACCGGGTGCGGGTATCACGCCGCCGTCACCGCCGAGATCGTCGGCGACGGGAACGTCTACAGCGTCGAGTACGTGCCGTCGCTCGCCGAGGACGCCCGGGCGCGGCTCGATCGGCTCGGCTACGGCGGCGTGAGCGTCCGCGTCGGCGACGGCGCCGAGGGGTGGGCCGAGCACGCGCCCTACGACGCCGCGTACCTCGCGTGTGCCGCCCCCGAGTTCCCCGATCCGATCCTCGGACAGCTCCGGGTCGGCGGGCGGGTCCTCGCGCCGATCGGGCGGGACCGACAGACGCTCCTCGAGGCGGTCGTGACCGAGGACGGACTCGAGCGCAGCGAGCACGGGGCCGTCCGGTTCGTCGAGATGCAGGGCGAAGCCGGCAAATAAAGGCGGGGCGGCCCACTCCGCGCGATTCAATAGGATGGGGGTCCGAGACAGGGTATGGACCCCGTGGTGCTCCGGGACGACATGGTCGACAGCCTCGAACACGAGGCCAAGGCCGTCGTCCGCTCCGAACGGCTCGGCGTCGCGATGCGGTCGGTGCCCCGCGAGCCCTTCGTCGAGGACGAGTCCGTCGCCTACGCCGATCGGTCCTTCGAGCGGCTCGGGACCCGCGTGCTCTCGCCGAGCGCGGCCGGGCGGCTGCTCGAGGCCCTCGGGGCGCGCCCGGACGACACCGTCCTCGTCGTCGGCGCGGGCGTCGGGTACACCGCCGCCGTGCTGGCTGAGCTGACCGACGAGGCGAGCGTCCACGCGGTCGACATCTCCAGGCGGATGGTACACGAGGCCCGCTCGAACCTCGCGAGCGCGGGGTACCCCGGCGTGCTCGTCGACCGCCGCGACGGGGCCCGCGGGCTGGCCGAGTACGCGCCCTACGACCGGATCCTCCTCGAGGCGGCCGCGATCGAGCCGCCGCGGGCGCTCCTCGAGCAGCTGACGCCGGAGGGGCGGCTCGTCATGCCGATCGGCGGCGGCGGCCAGGAGCTCGTCGCGATCGAGGGCGGCGACCGGGTCGCCGAGTACGGCACCGTCGCGTTTCACCCGATGCTCGTCGAGGGCGAACAGGCCGAGACGGTCGAGCGAAACCGGACACAACGCGAGGACCGCGAGCACGCCCGCCGGGACGCCGAGCGCCGGAAGGGCTGGGAGCAGACCTGGATCGACTGGGACCGGCGGGCGTAGCCAAACATCCCGAACGTATAATCCGCTGTCCCCCGATCGGGGGGTATGCGACCCCTCGAAGGCGTTACGGTTATCGACGCGACGCAGGCGCTCGTCGGGCCCATGGCGAGTCAGACGTTCGGCGACCTCGGCGCGGACGTCATCAAGATCGAGCGCCCGGAGCACGGCGACCTCACGCGGACCTACCAGCCCGAGTACGGCGGGCTGTCGGCGTACTTCGTCAGCCTGAACCGCAACAAGCGGAGCGTCACGCTCGATCTGACGTCGGCGGAGGGGCAGGCGATCCTCCACGAGTTGATCGAGGACGCCGACGTGTTCCTCCAGAACTTCGCGCCCGGCAACGACGCCGTCTTCGGCGCGGAGTACGGGACGCTCCGGGGGCTGAACGAGGGGCTGATCTACTGTGACGTGTCGGGGTACGGCCCCGGAAGCCCCTACAGCGACCGGAAGGCATTCGACATCGTGCTCCAGGGCGAGACGGGGATGATGAGCATCACCGGGTCGCCGGAGGAGCCGGCCCGCGTCGGCGTTTCGATCTCCGACGTCTCCTGTGCGATGACGGCGACGTACGCGGTGTTGGCCGCGCTGTTTCACCGCGAGCGGACGGGCGAGGGCCAACACATCGACCTCTCGCTTTTCGACACCAGCTTCCAGTGGCTGTTGTACCACGTCACCGGGTACTTCGCGAGCGGGGAGGTGCCGGAGCGGATGGGGACCAAACACCCCAGTCTCGCCCCCTATCAGGCCGTCGAGACGGCGGACTCACACGTCATCGTCGGCGTCGTCAGCGAGGGGATCTGGCCGAACCTCTGTCGGGCGCTCGATCGCGAGGAGTGGATCGGCTCCGAGCGCTTCGAGACGTTCGCCGAGCGCGTCGCGAACCGCGCGGAACTCGACGCCGAACTTGAGGCGATATTCGCAGGACGGTCGACCGACGAGTGGATCGAGCACCTCCGCGAGTACGACGTTCCCTGCGCGCCGATCAACGACGTCGCGGAGGTCATCGACGACCCCCACATCGAGGCGCGGGGGATGATAGCCGAGATGGAACACCCCGAGGAAGGGACGTTCAAGGCCCCGGCGAACCCGGTCAACTTCTCCTCGCTCGAGGTGACACACGAGCGGGCACCGCCGACGCTCGGCGAGCACACCGTCGAGGTCCTCGAGGAACTGGGGTACTCACCGGAGGAGATCGTCGAACTCGAATCCAGCGGGATCGTCTGAGCCCCCGCCCACAAGAGCGGGTCGGCGCGTCGGCGCCGGGTTCGGCCGGGTCACCACCCGAGCGAGAGCAGTCTGTTCAGCGCGATGACGCAAAGCACCGTTGCGGTCACCCCCGAGAGGAGGCCGAAGGCGACCCCCCACCCGAAGAGGTCCGCGGCCGTCCCGACGACGACGCTGCCGAGCGCGCCGATCAGCATGTACGCCGTCCGGACGAGGCCGAACCCGAGTCCGCGCTCGTCCTCGCCGAGGACGTCCATGAACCGCGACTGCAGCGGCGCGCCCCACGTCATCGAGAGCCCGACGCACCCGACGCCGACGACGGCGATCGCGTCGCCGTCGCCGACCACGAGGAGGCCGAACCCGACGACACCGGCGGCCATCGTGATCGACGCGGCGGCGTCCCGCGAGAGCCGGTCCGACACCGTTCCCATCACCGGCTGGGCGACCCCGTTCGTCAGGAAGTACAGCGAAAAGAGGAGTCCGGCGGCGGTCTGTGAGAGCCCGTAGCCCTGCTGGAGGAACGCGGGGAGAAACGACGCCGTCGCCTGCCAGGCGAACGCGCCGAGCCCCGAGAGGGCGGTCGTGTACGCGATCGACGGCCGCGCCAACAGCTCCGAGAGCGCGCCGAGTCGGACCCGATCGCGGATCCGGGCGTCGGGGGCCCGCGGTTCGATCGGCCGGACCCGCAGCCAAAAGGCGGCGGCGACCGGGATCCCCGCGGCGGTTCCGAGAAGTACCGCCGGCCGCCAGCCGTACCGCGCGCCGATGGCCGCCGCCGCGGGCGGCATGAGGAGGCCGGCGATCGGCGCCCCCGAGACGTGGATCCCGATCGCCCGGCCCGTCCGGTCGTGTTGGCGGGCGACAAGCGTCGTGGCGACGCTGTAGTGGAGGCCGGCCGCGCCGCCCAGGACGACCGCGAAGAGCCCGAAGGAGACGAACGTCGGGGACAGCGCCAACAGCGCGCTCGCGGCGGCGGTTCCGCCGACCGCGGCGAGGATGATCCGTGTTTCGCCGTAGCGGTCCCCGAGGACGCCGCTCGGGAACTGCGAGAGGGCGTACATCGCCCACATGCCGGACAGCGCCAGGCCGACTGTCCCCGTGTTCACCCCGAAGGTCGCCTCAACGTCAGAGACGACGGGGCTTATGACCAGCCGCGCGGTGACCGTGACGAAAAACGCCGCCGTACACAGCACGAGGACCGTACTCCGGTACGACCACTTCACCGGTAGTCGTTCAGATAGCGTCGGAAAGACCCTTTTGATGTCGCGCCGGGGCGACCGGTTCAACAGAGCCGCGGGGCGGTGTCGGCGCAAGACAGGCGGAGGACCGTGGAGAGCCGGCGGAGGCGATCCGCCGCGTTCGGACGCGCACATCTATATACTGCCGGCGGTCCACGGGCACCCATGCGAGACGCATACCTCGTCGGCGCGGGGCAGTCGGACTACGGGGCGTTCCCGGAGGAGAGCTACCGGTCGCTGTTCCGGACGGCCTTCGAGGCCGCCGCCGACAGCGTTCCGGACGGGATCGACCGCGAGGACATCGATGAGGCGTTCGTCGGAACGCTCGGCGTCGGCGGCCGACAGCTCGGCCTCCCGGGGCCGGCGGTCACGGAACACGTCGGCCTCGGCGGCGTCCCGTGCACGCGGGTCGAAAACGCCTGCGCGGCGGGTGGGTTCGCCGTCCGGCAGGCCGTCCAGGCCGTCGGCTCCGGGATGGCCAACGTCGTTCTCGCGGGCGGCTTCGAGGTGATGTCGGACACCAGTTCGGACGCCGCGAAGTACTGGCTCGGCGTCTCCGGGGAGACCGAGTGGGAGCGGCTCTCGGGGACCACGTTTTCGGGCGTGTACGCACAGATGGCGAGCGCCCACATGGAGCGGTTCGGAACCACCGAGGAGCAGCTCTCGCAGGTGGCCGTCAAGAACCACTCGAACGGGGCGAAAAACGACCACGCGCAGTTGGGGTTCGAGTGCACCCTCGAGGAGGCCAACTCGGCCCCGGTCGTCGCCGAGCCGCTGAACCTCTATCACTGCTGTCCGACCTCCGACGGCGCGGCCTGTGCGGTGATCGTAAGCGAGGATGTCGTCGGCGAGTACACCGACGATCCGATCCGAATCGCCGGCGTCGGGGCGGGCAGCGACGCCGTGGGGCTCTTCGAGCGGGACACCTACACCGGCGTGCCGGCGAGCCGGCGGGCCGCCGAGTCGGCGTACGAGATGGCCGACGTCGGTCCCGGAGACGTCGACTTCGCCGAGGTCCACGACTGTTTCGCCATCGCGGAACTGCTCGCCTACGAGGACCTCGGGTTCTGCGAGCGGGGCGAGGCGGGGGCGCTCGTCGAGTCCGGCCGGACCGACCTCGGCGGGGAACTGCCGGTCAACACCTCCGGCGGGCTCAAATCGAAGGGCCACCCGATCGGCGCGACGGGCGTCGGCCAGATCGTCGAGGCGTACGAACAGCTCGCGGGGCGGGCCGGCGAACGGCAGGTCGAGGGCCCGGTTCGGGGGCTCACGCACAACGTCGGCGGCAGCGGCGGCGCGTCGGTCGTACACGTCCTCGAGAGAGAACGGGGGGTCGGCGCGTGACGGCGATCACCGGGGTCGGCGCGTACGCGCCGCGGTTCCGCATCAGCGCCGACGCCTTCGAGAAGGCGTGGGGTCACTTCGACGCCGACGGCGTCGAGACGAAGGCGGTCCCCGCGGCCGACGAGGACGCGTTGACGATGGCCTACGAGGCGGCGACGCGGGGGATCGAGGCCGCGGGGACCGATCCCGGGGCCGTCGGGTGGATCGGCTTCGCGTCCTCGCGGCCGCCGCTTGCCGAGGAGGACCTGACCGCCCGCCTCGGGGCGATGCTCGGGGTCTCCGAGTCCGCGACGCGGCACGTCTTCACCGGGAGCACGCGGGCCGGAACGCGCGCGCTTCGGGCCGGCGGCGACGCGCTCGAAGCCGGCCGCGAGATCGGACTCGTCGTCGCGGCCGACGCGCCGGCGGGGGCGACGGACGGATCGATCGACCACGCCGCCGGCGCGGGGGCGGCGGCGTTCGTTCTCGAAGGCGAGGGCCCGGCGGAGATACGGGACCACGCCGAGTACGCGGCCCCGTATCCGGGGACGCGCTTTCGGGTCACCGGCGAGGACGAGACCCGCGGGCTCGGCGTGACGCAGTACGACCGGCGGGCGTTCACCGAGTCGATCGCCGGGGCGGTGGACGGTCTCGACGCCGATCCGGACGCCGAGGCCGCGGCGATCCAGGCCCCGGACGGGAAACTGCCCTACCGGGCCGCCGACGCGGCGGGCGTCGGCACGGGCGACATCCGGGCCGCGGCGACCGTTCACGCGCTGGGCGATCTCGGCGCGGCGAGCGTACCGGTGTCGCTGGCGGCCGCGCTCGAGGCGGGCCACCGGCGGGTGCTCGCGGTCTCGCAGGGCGGCGGCGCGGTCGCCGACGCGTTCGTCGTCAAGGCGAGCGGCGAAACGCCGGCGCGAACGGCGCTCGACGGCGACGGGTCGCTCTCGTACGCCGAGTACCTCCGGCAGCGCGGCGTGGTCACGAACGGGCCGCCCTCCGGCGGCGGCGCGTACGTCAGCGTCCCCTCTTGGCGGCGCTCGGTGCCCCAGCGGTACAACCTCGAGGCCGGGCGCTGTCCCGCTTGCGGGGCGTTTTCGTTCCCGCCGGAGGGCGCGTGTACCGGCTGTGGCGCGCTCTGTGAGTACGAGCGCGTGCGCCTGCCGGGGACGGGGACGATCGAGGCGGTCACGACGGTCTCGCAGGGCGGCGCGCCGCCCGAGTTCGCCGAACAGCAGGCGCGGGCGGGCGAGTACGCGACCGCAATCGTCGCGCTCGATGCCGGCGTCGACGACGCGTCGGTGAGCGTCGCGGCGATGGGGACCGACGCGGCGCCCGAGGCCTTCGGGATCGGTGATCGGGTCGAGACGACGATCCGGCGGATCTACACCCAGGAGGGCGTGACCCGCTATGGCTTCAAGATCCGCCCCGCGGGGGCCCGGGACTGACCGGGGGGTCGGCGGGCGCGGGCGCTCACTCGGAGACGATCAAAAGCGCCGTGTTCCCGCGTCGGTCGGCGTAATCGTCGCCCGCGGGCGGCTTGATGTCGAACTCGACGGTCCCGTCGCGCTGGTTCGGGCCGAGGGCCGTCGAGAGTTCCATCGTTGCGACGCCGTCGGCGTCGGTCGTCGCCGTCTCGACGCCGTCCAGGCGCGCCGATCCGCCGCGGGCGATGACCGTCGCGTCCGAGACCCTCTGGCCATCGGGATCGACGACGGCGACCTCAACGGTGTGCTCGCCGGGCGTGGCGACCTCGGGTTCGGGCTGGACGTCCAACTCGGCCACAGCGAGCCCCGAGATGCCCGAGATCATGTTCATCATCACCGAGAGGCTGGCGACGCCGACGACCAAGGCGATGACCAGTCTAACCGGAAGGCCTTCGATCCCTCGCGTGTCGTTGTGGAACCGCCGTCGCTCCGACATACGCCGTCTGGCCGCGTTCGGACATATAAACCGTCGCCCGGACACCGAAACGCCCCTGTGCGTCCGGCGAGACCCGGCGGGCATGGACCGACGGGCCGCGGCCTTGGTCGCGATCGGCGGGGCGGCCGGCGCCGTGAGCCGACACGCGGTCGCGGTCGTCTTTCCGGCCTCGTTCCCGTGGGGGACGCTTTTCGTCAACGTCGTCGGCTCGTTTCTGCTCGGGATCCTCGTGTACGGAGCGGACCGAAACGGCGCGCTCACGGAGCGGACGCGGCTCGTCGTGTCGACGGGGTTCGTGTCCTCGTTCACGACATACAGCGCGTTCGCCGCCGAGACGGCCGGACTCGACCCGCGGGTGGCGGCGCTGAACGTCGTCGGGACGTACGCGCTCGGGCTGTCCGCCGTCGTCGCCGCGGCGGGGGTGGTCCGGTGGCGCTTGTGAGCGCGCTCGCGGTCGGGATCGGCGGCGGGCTCGGGGCCGTCTCGCGGTACGCCGTCGGGACGGTCGTCGGCCGTCGCGGACTCGATACGCTCCTCGTCAACGCCGGGGGCTCGTTTCTTTTCGGCGTCGTTCTAAGCGCCGAGCTCGGGAGCACGGCGGCGCTGGCGCTCGGCGTCGGGTTCTGTGGCGCGTTCACCACGTTCTCGTCGTTCGCGGTCGAGACCGTCCGGTTCGCAGAGGAGGAGCCGGCGGTCGCGCTTGCGAACGCCGTCGGGACCCTCGTCGTTGCGCTCCTCGCGGTGATCGCCGGTGGCGCCGTCGGCTCGCTCGCCGGCTGAGGCGGCCCCGGAAACGGACCCGTCCCGGTCGGTAGAGCTAGAACGCGCCGCCGGTCCGACGCGGCGGCTCAGTCGTCGCCCACGGCCGGGGACAGCTTGCGCATCTCGGCCTCGAAATCGCGGGGGCGGAGCCGATCGGCGGTCCGCTGTAGCTCGGCTCGCATCCGCTCGAACTCGGCGGTCAGCTCCGCGTACGCCTCGCTCGCCCGGAGTTCCTCCTCGTTTTTGCGCGCCTGCAGCGCCGCGCGCTTCGAGGCCACCGAAAAGAACTCCTGGACCCGTTCGTCGTACTCCGAGCGGGTCGTAAGCGCCTCGAGGACCTCCCGGAGTTCCGCGCGCTGGACCGGCTTGACGAGGTACTCGTCGAACCCCATCTCGATGATGTCAAAATCGGGTTCGACGGCCGTCACGATCGACACGCGGCAGTCGTACCCCGCAGACCGGACGTGCGAGAGCAGCTCGTCGCCCGCCATCCGTGGCATCAGCCGGTCGATGAGCGCGACGTCGATGTCGCTGTCGAAGGCGTCGATCGCCTCCTCACCCCCGTAGGCCGTGCGCACGTCGTACGATTCACGCAGCCAGACCCCGTAGAGATCGGCGAGTTCGGGCTCGTCGTCGACGACGAGCACGGTCGGTTCGTCGCTCACACGAGACACCCCATTCGTCTGTGTGAACGAGCGTCGCACACATATCGACCACATCGGTTTCATCGCTCGAAACGGGCGCCGAGAGAGCCGATCGGTAGCCGTCGGGTCAGGCCTCGATCGCGACGACCCGCCGGTCGGTGATCGGTCGCAGCGGGAGTTCGGGAAAGGCGACCTCGAGTTCGTAGACGAGCTCCTCCGCGTCGCCGCCGAAGACGCCGACCGGGAGCGTCGTTTCGCCGAGATACCGGGTCTCGGCGGTCATCTCGATCCCGTTGACGGTGATCCGGACGCCGGCCGGTTCGCCGTCGCCCTCGTTTCGCACCGTGACCTCGCCCATCGCGTTCTCGCCGGCGCCGACGGCCTCGGGGACGCCGCGCCACTCGATCGAGAGCGCCGGCAGCGCGCCGGCCTGCTCGAGGACGCGCTCGGAGACGCCCTCCGAGAGGCCCGCTGAGACGAGCCCCTCGACGCCGGCGGCGCGGATGTCGGCGGGGTCACTCAGCCCCTCCGCGGCCAGTTTCTGCGCCCGGCCCGCGCCGATCCCATCGACGGCGACCAGGCCGACCGCCTCGCTGCCGACGCCGTGCTCGACGCGGGCCTCGACGCGGCGGACGAGGTTCGCGTCGCTCGGCGTCCCGAACCGCTCGCAGAAGGCCCGGAGCGCGGCCAGAAACCGCAGTCCGTTCCGCCTGATGACCCACGCGTCGCTCTTGAGCTCGCCGGGGGTCGTCCCGGACATCCCGGTTTTGAGGATCGCGAGCACCTTCCGGTTGCCCGGATCGAGGTCCGTCCCGTCGCCGTCCAGCACCGCGCCGAAGGCCTCGCGTTCGTCCCGGCGGGCCGAGACGCTGTCGAACTCCGCCGCGTCGGCGACAGCCCGGAGGACATCCGTTTCCCCGAGGGAACTCGTCCCGTCGCCGCCCGAGACGCACAGCGAGTGAAACGCCTCGGCCGTTTCGAGCCGGAGGTAGAACTGCGAGGCGAGGCGGCCGAGCGCCGTTGGTTCGATCTCTAAGCCGGACTGATCGACGAAGCCGCCGTCGACGAGCCGCTGCAGCGTCGCGGAGACGCGATCGCGAAGCGACGCGCTGTCGTCGTAGCGATCGGGTGCGCTCTGGGCGCGGGCGTAGTAGAACGTCGTTTCGAGCCAGCCCATCACGTCCTCGATGTCGTCGACGACGCCGAGGGCGATCTCGGCGTTCAGGTGGGAGTCAAGCTCCTCGGCGAGGCGGGACTCGATCGGCTTGCCGTCCCGGAGCAGCCGGCGGTACTTCTCGGCGTCGGCCCCGTCGCAGACGACGTGGGCGTAGCCCGCGTCGTCGTAGCCCGGCCGGCCGGCGCGGCCGAGCATCTGGAGGATGTCGAGCGGGCTCATGTCGACCTCGCCCTCGAGGGGGTCGTGCAGTTTGGTGTCGCGGATGACGACACAGCGCGCCGGGAGGTTGACGCCCCACGCCAGCGTCGACGTCGAGAACAGGAGCTGTATCTTCCCGGCTTTGAACCACGCCTCGACGCGGTCCTTGTCGGCCTTCGAGAGACCGGCGTGATGGAAGCCGACGCCGTCGACGACCGACTGTCTGAGCGTGTCGTTTCCCAGTTCGCTGGCGTCGGTGTGGTACTCGTAGTCGCCCCGCGAGGAGATCTCGACGTCGCGCTCTGCGAGTTCGTCCCGCGCTTTCTCCGCGGCCCGGACGGTGTCCTGTCGGGAGGCGACGAAGACGAGCGCCTGACCGCCGTCGTCGATGTGCGGCTGTGCGAGGTCCAACGCCCGGTAGAGCCGGCGGTACTTGTCGGCGAAGGCGTTCTCGCCGTGGGCGTACGTCTCGACCGTCGCCGAGAGCGGCACCGGCCGGTACCCGTCGCCGAACTCGAAGGTGCAGTCGCCCGGGGCGTCGAGCCACCCGGCGACGTCGTCGACGTTCTGCATCGTCGCCGACAGCGCGACGATCCGCGGCGCACAGAGCCGCCTGAGCCGCGAGACGGTCACCTCGAGGACGGCCCCGCGGCGATCCGAATCGAGGAGGTGGACCTCGTCGATGACACAGCAGTCGACGTCGGTCATAAACGAGTACCGCGGGGAGTCGTGTTTCCGGGTCGCCGAGTCCGCCTTCTCCGGGGTCATCACCAGGATGTCCGCCCGCTCGGCGCGACTCGGCGTCAGTTCCCGTTCGCCGGTGACGACGTACACCGAGTACCCGAGGGACTCGAAGCGGTCCCACTCGTCTTCCTTTTCGTTCGTCAGCGCGCGAAGCGGGGCCAAAAACAGCGCGGTGCCGCCGGCCGCGAGCGTCCGGCAGATGGCCGCCTCGGCGAGCGCCGTCTTGCCGCTTGCGGTCGGCGCGCTGACGACGACGTTGTCGTCGCGCTCGACGAGCGCGGGCAGCGCGGCCGACTGCATCCTGTTGAACGACTCGAACGGGAAGGCGTCGGCGAACGCCGGGAGGACGTCCTCGACGGCGATGCCCGTTTCGTACCCCGTGCGACCTGCCACGCGAGAAACCGAGGGTGCCGGGCGTATAGGCGTTTCCGTCCGGGGCCACACCCTTTTGTGCGATCGCCCGAAGGAAGAGACATGAGCAGTCGGCCCCGGAAGCCGGAGTGGCTGAAGTCCCGTCCGCCGAGCGGCGAGCGCTTCACCGAGATCAGATCGACGCTCCGGGATCGGGGGCTTCACACGGTCTGCGAGGAGGCGAACTGCCCGAACCTCGGGGAGTGCTGGAGCGGACGGAACGGCCCCGGCACCGCGACGTTCATGCTGATGGGCGAGCGCTGCTCGCGGGGCTGTAACTTCTGTGACGTCGAGACGGGCGGGATGGAGCCGCTCGACCCCGACGAGCCGGCGTCGGTCGCCGAGGCCGTCGGCGAGATCGGCCTCGAGTACGTCGTGTTGACCTCCGTCGACCGCGACGATCTGGCCGACGGCGGCGCGGCCCACTTCGCCGAGACGGTCGAGGAAATAAAGCGGCGCGACCCGGAGGTCCTCGTCGAGGCGTTGATCCCGGACTTCCGGGGCGATCTCGACGCCGTCGAGCGGGTCATCGAGGCGGGGGCGGACGTCGTCGCGCACAACGTCGAGACGGTCGAACGGCTCCAGTGGCCGGTCCGCGACCGCCGGGCGGGGTACGAGCAGTCGCTCTCGGTGCTCGAACGCGTCGTCGACTCGGAGGCGTACGCGAAGACGAGTCTCATGCTCGGCGTCGGCGAGTACGACCACGAGGTGTACCGGACGCTGTCGGACCTCTCCGAGATCGGCGTCGACGTCGTCACGCTGGGGCAGTACCTCCAGCCCTCCCGGTCGCACCTGGAGGTGTTCGAGTACGTACACCCCGACGTCTTCGACGTCTGGAAGCGGGTCGCAGAGGGGGAGTTCGGCTTTCTGTACTGCGCGTCGGGGCCGATGGTCCGCTCGTCGTTCAAGGCCGGCGAGCTCTTCGTCGAGGCCCTGCTTCGGGACGGCAAAACCGTCTCGGAGGCCCGCGCCGCCGCCGAGTAGGCGACGCCGAGCGCCGACGGGACCCGTGCGGATCACGTTTTTTAGCCGGCGGGCACACACTGTCGTGTATGGACCGGGGCGAGGGGGTCTCGGCGGACGAGGCGTTCGCGCTGTTGGGCACCGAGACGCGGATACGGATACTGCGGGAGCTCTGGCGGCGGGCCCACGAGGGGGCGGGCGACCGGGCGGAGCCGGTCCCGTTCTCGGAGCTGCGAAACGCGGTCGGGGCGCGCGACAGCGGCAACTTCAGCTACCACCTCGACCGTCTCGTCGGCCCGTTCGTCGAGCGCGCCCCGGAGGGGTACGTCATCCGGCGGGCCGGCACCCACGTCGTCCGGGCGATCCTCGCGGGGACCGTCACCGACGACCCCTCGTTCGGCCCGTCGAACTCGACGAGACGTGCTACCGCTGTGGGGCCTCGATAACGGTCTCCTACAGCGACGGGCGGCTGTACACGCGCTGTACGGCGTGTGAGGGGGCGATCGACGCCGACGGCGGGGCGATCACCACCCACTCGGTGCCGCCGGCCGGGATCGCCGACCGGTCGCTTTCGGGCGTCGTGCGGGCGGCCTGCGTGAACTACGTCGCCGAGATCGACCTGTTGTGCGCGGGCGTCTGCCCGGTCTGTGCCGGTCGGGTCGACCCGGAACTGCGGGTCTGTGCGGAGCATTCGGTCCCGGACGGCGGGCTCTGTTCGTCCTGCGGGACCGAACCCCGGGTTTCGGCGGCGGCCACCTGCCGGAACTGCCGGTTCCACCGGGTGTTCGTGCCGGTGTTCGCCGCCCACGACCACCCGGTCGTCGCCGGGGCGCTCACCGATCGGGGCTACGACGCCGCCGCACCGGGCTTTCGGGAGCTGTGCGAGCTGCTCGGGTGGCCGGCGGAGCCGACGGCCGAGGGGGTGGTGTACGCCGTCCCGTCGCCGGACGACGACCGGGCGGTGCGGGTCGACGCGACGCTGTCGGTGAGCGAGGCGGCGCGGACGGGAGAGAGAGTAAAGGGGCGTACGGCGGGCGCATCCCCACCCGGGACCGCGATGGGTCGCCGAGCGCTCGCCGCGTCCGTGCCGTCGTCCGATCCGAACATCAGTGTTTTCTGTAACTGAGTACAGTCGCCGGCGCGGTACGTCCCCGGTGGTTCGCCCCGACGCAACTACTATGCCGACGGGCGCGAACGTGATTTATATGCGAAGGAGGAACCGATGAGCGCGGACCCCGGCGACCGGGTCCGGATACTCGACGAGGACGGGACGGTCGTCGACGGGGCGACGGTGCCGGATCTCGACGAGGAGACGCTCGTCGAGATGTACCGCACGATGCGGCTCGCGCGTCACTTCGACGAGCGGGCGGTCAGCCTCCAGCGGCAGGGTCGGATGGGGACGTACCCGCCGCTGGCGGGCCAGGAGGCCGCACAGGTCGCCAGCGCGATGGCGCTCTCGCCGGACGACTGGATCTTTCCGAGTTACCGCGAGCACGCCGCGTCGTACGTCCGCGGCGTCGGCCTGGATCGGACCCTCCGGTACTGGATGGGCGACGAGCGCGGCAACGAGCTCACCGGGCTGAACGTGTTCCCGGTCGCGGTGCCGATCGCAACGCAGGTGCTTCACGCGACGGGCGCAGCGTGGGCTTCAAAGCTCTCCGGCGGCGGGGAGGCGTTCGTCTGTTATTTCGGTGACGGTGCGACGAGCGAGGGGGACTTCCACGAGGGGCTCAACTTCGCCGGCGTCTTCGACGTGCCCGCCGTCTTCTTCTGTAACAACAACCAGTGGGCGATCTCGGTGCCGAGAGAGCGCCAGACGGCCTCGGAGACGCTCGCGGGGAAGGCGGAGGCGTACGGGTTCGAGGGCGTCGTCGTCGACGGGATGGACCCCCTCGCGGTGTATCAGGCGACGTCGGACGCGATCGCCGACGCGACCGGCGAGGGGCGCAACGGCGAGGACGGCCGCGCGCGGCCGACGCTCATCGAGGCGGTGCAGTACCGCTTCGGGGCGCACACGACCGCCGACGACCCCTCCGTGTACCGCGACGACGCGGAGGTCGAACGCTGGAAGCGGAAGGACCCGATCCCGCGGCTCGAGGCGTTCCTCCGCGGACGGGGGATCGTCGACGACGAGCGGGTCGCGGCGATCGAGGAGTCGGTGCGGGCCGAGGTCGCCGACGCCATCGAGGCCGCCGAGGGAACCGAACGCCCGAAGCCGGGCGATATGTTCGATCACGTCTACGCCGAGCGCACCGACCGGCTGGCCGAACAGGCCGCCGATCTCGAGGGGCTGTGCGAGCGCCACGGCGACGAGGAGCTACTGGAATGAGCACGCAGAAACCGGACACCCAGAACCTGACCCTGGTACAGGCCGTCCGCGACGGACTGAAAAGCGAGATGCACCGCGACGAGGACGTCCTTGTGCTCGGCGAGGACGTCGGCAAGAACGGCGGCGTCTTCCGGGCGACGGAGGGGCTCTACGAGGAGTTCGGCGAGGATCGCGTCATCGACACGCCGCTGGCCGAGTCGGGGATCGTCGGGACCTCGATCGGGATGGCCGCCTACGGCCTCCGGCCGGTCCCGGAGATCCAGTTCTCCGGGTTCATGTACCCCGCGTTCGATCAGATCGTCTCCCACGCCGCCCGGCTCCGGAACCGCTCGCGGGGGCGTTTCAGTTGCCCGATGGTCGTCCGCGCGCCCTACGGCGGCGGGATCCGCGCGCCGGAGCACCACTCCGAGTCGAAGGAGGCGATCTACGTCCACGAGGCGGGGCTGAAGGTCGTCGTCCCCTCGACGCCGTACGACACCAAGGGGCTGCTCGCCGCGTCGATCCGGGACCCCGACCCGGTGATCTTCTTAGAGCCGAAGCTCATCTACCGGGCGTTCCGCGGGGACGTCCCCGAGGAGCCTTACACGGTCGAGTTGGGCGAGGCCGCCGTCCGCCGCGAGGGCGCGGACGTCTCGGTGTTCACGTGGGGCGCGATGACGCGGCCGACGCTGTCGGCCGCCGAGTCGGTCGCCGACGACGGGATCGACTGTGAGGTCGTCGACATGCGGACGCTGTCGCCGATGGACACCGACACGCTGTTGGCGTCCTTCGAGAAGACCGGGCGGGCGGTCGTCGTCCACGAGGCGCCCAAGACGGGCGGGCTGGCCGGGGAGATCACGGCGACGATCCAGGAGGAGGCGCTGTACTACCAGGAGGCGCCGATCGAGCGCGTGACCGGCTTCGACGTGCCGTACCCGCTGTACGCCCTGGAGGACTACTACATGCCGGAGGACACGCGGATCGAGGAGGCGATCAGGGAGACGGTGGCGTTCTGACATGGTCCGCGAGTTCGAACTCCCCGACGTCGGCGAGGGGCTGACGGAGGCCGAGATCGTCCGCTGGCTCGTCTCGGTCGGCGACCGGGTGACGGAGGACCAGCCCGTCGCCGAGGTCGAAACGGACAAGGCGGTCGTGGAGGTCCCCGCGCCGGTGAACGGGACGGTCCGGGAGATCCGCGCCGAGGAAGGCGAGATGGTCCCCGTCGGGACGGTGATCGTCACGTTCGACGTCGACGGCGAAACGGCAGAAGAGACGGCTGACGACGGCCGGGAGGCGGACGCGGAGACGGGGGACGCGGGAACGGACCCAGGCCCGGACCCGGCTTCGGACTCGGATGCGGACGCGGAGCCGGGATCGGAAGCCGACGACGGACCCCCGACGGATCGGCGGACGTTCGCCGCCCCCTCGACGCGGCGCTTGGCGCGGGAACTCGGCGTCGATCTCGGCGCGGTCGCGGGCAGCGGGGCGGGCGGACGGATCACCGACGGCGACGTCCGGGCCGCCGCCGGAGCCGAGGGCGACGCGACGGCGGACGACGGCTCTTCGGAGACCGACGGGAGGGAAACCGAAACGGGGACAGAGACGGGATCAGAAGAGGCGCCGAAGCCGGCGACCAGACGGATCGACGACGGCGAGGGGTTCGCGGATGCCGCCGGGAGCGAGGGCCACACTGCGGCGGACGACGGCGGGGCCGTCGGTCCCGATCCGGCCGATCGCGACCGGACGCTCGCGGCGCCGGCGACGAGGCGGCTCGCCGACGAGGCCGGGATCGACGTCGACTCGGTGCCGACCGACCGCCGCGAGGACGGCGAGGCGCTCGTCACGCCGGCGGAGATCGACGCGTACGCGGAGGCACAAAAGCGCGCACAGGCGGCCGACGCCGAGGCCATCGCCGCCGAGACCGCGTCGCCGACGCCGAGCGAGTCGACCGCCGAGGAAAGTGAGGGTGAGAGTGAGGCCGAGAGCGAGGGCGGCGAGCGGATCCCCTATCGCGGCATCAGGCGGACGATCGGCGAGCGGATGGAGCGCTCGAAGTACACCGCCCCGCACGTCACCCACCACGACGAGGCCGACGTGACCGCCCTCGTCGAAACGCGGAGCCGGCTCAGAGAGCGCGCCGCCGAGCGCGGCAGCGACCTCTCGTACATGCCGTTCGTGATCAAGGCCGTCGTCGCCGGGCTCCGGGAGTATCCGATCCTCAACTCCAGACTCGACGAGGAGCGCGAGGAGATCGTGCTCGAAGACGAGTACAACGTCGGCGTCGCAACGGCGACGGAGGCGGGGCTGATGGTCCCGGTCGTCGAGCACGCCGACCGGAAGGGCCTCCTCGAGATCGCCGACGAGATGGCCGAACTCGTCGCGAAGGCCCGGGATCGGTCGATCGAGCGCGAGGAGATGCGCGGCGGGACGTTTTCGGTGACGAACTTCGGGGCGATCGGTGGGGAGTACGCGACGCCGATCATCAACTACCCGGAGACGGCGATCCTGGGGACGGGATCGATCGCCGAGAAACCGCGGGTACTCGACGGGGACGTCGTCGCACGGAAGGTCATGACGCTGTCGCTGTCGATCGACCACCGCGTCATCGACGGGGCGGAGGCGGCCCGGTTCACGAACGCCGTCATCGAGTACCTCGAGAACCCGGAGCTGCTGTTATTGGAGTGAGACGGGGCCCCGCGACGGTGGCGGCGTCGGGCCGCGTTCGGGCGGGGAACAGATAGGACGATTTTTTAGTGATCGGGCAGAATGAGGGGGTATATGTTCAAGGCTATCGTGAGCGCGGACACGCTCGGGGCGGCGCTGGACTCGGTCAGCGTGCTGGTCGACGAGTGCAAGATCCGCCTCGAGGAGGAGGGCCTCACGATCCGTGCGGTCGACCCGGCCAACGTCGGGATGGTCGACCTCGAGTTGTCCGCGAACGCCTTCGAGTCCTACGAGACCGACGGCGGGATCATCGGCGTGAACCTCGATCGGCTTGAGGACATCGTCGGGATGGCCGACGCGGGCCAACTCGTCCACCTCGAACTCGACGAGGAGACCCGGAAGCTGCACATCTCGCTGGACGGCTTGGAGTACACGCTCGCCTTGATCGACCCGGACTCGATCAGACAGGAGCCCGACCTGCCGGATCTGGATCTCGCCGCCGAGGTCGTCATCGAGGGCAGGGACATCGCCCGCGCGGTCACCGCCGCCGATATGGTGTCCGACCACATCGCGTTGGGGGTCGACACCGACGCCGAGCAGTTCTACGTCGACGCGGAGGGCGACACCGACGACGTCCACCTCGAACTCGACCGGGAGGACCTCATCGATCTCACCGCCGGCGAGGCGCGGTCGCTGTTCTCGCTCGACTACCTGAAGGACATGAACAAGGCGATCCCGAAGGACGCCGAGGTGACGATGGAACTCGGCGAGGAGTTCCCCGTGAAACTGCATTTCGGCTTCGCGGAGGGCGACGGCCACGTCACGTTCATGCTCGCGCCGCGCATCCAGAGCGACTGAGGCCCCAAGGCGCGCGGCGCGTTTTTTGATCCGCCCGCGCCCGGCGCCGGGGGGTCGGCCGGCCGTTTCGGTGCTGCGAACGACCGAGAAGCGGCGGGGCGGTCGAAACCGCGGCTCGTTTCCCGACGGCGAACGTCCGCTCAGGCGGACCCGGAGAGGTTGAGTTCGATGACGTTGGCCGCCTGTTCGAGGGTCCGCCGGATCGTCGCCTCGGCCTCGCCGGTCGTCACGCGGCTCACCGGCCCGGTGATGCTGATCGCGGCCGGGCGCTCGCTCGGGACCGACAGCGAGCGGGCGAGACAGGCCATCCCCTCGATGCACTCCTCGCGGTCGTGGGCGATCCCGGTGTCCCTGATCGCCTCGAGCTCCTCGAACAGCGCCGCCCGGTCGGTGATCGTGTGCTCGGTCACGGCGGGCAGCCCCCGCCTGTCGACGATCCGCTCGACCCGGTCGTCCGCGAAGGTCGCGAGGATGGCCTTCCCGAGCCCCGTCGCGTGGAGGTGGGCGCGGCGCCCGGTCTGGGTGTCGATCTCGACGGCGTCGTCGCCGCGCGAGGTGTGGACGTAGACGCCCCAGGCGTCCTCGGCGAACATGAGGTTGGCGAGTTCGTCCGTCTCGTCGGCCATCTTCCGGACCTGCGGGCGGGCGGTGTCGTAGACGCCGTCGTAGCGCTGGGCGTGGCCGCCGAACTCCAGCGTCCGGAGTCCGATCCGGTAGCGATCGCCGCGTTTTGCGACGAGGCCGCTCGTCTCGAGCGTGTTGAGGTGTTTGTACACCGTGCTCTTGGCGACCGAGAGGTGCGTCGCGAGTTCGGTGATGCCGGCCTCGCCCCCGAGTTCGACGATCCCCTCGAGCATCCGGACCGAGGTCTCGGTCGCACGGACGCGGTCGTCGTCCATGGCTGCGGTTCGGCGTCTCCGCTGATAAGCGTTGTTCGGCCGCGGTCCGGCCGGGCGTTCGCCCCTGGGAAACGCGGTTCGGTCCCGCGTGATTATCCGTGATATTTCAGTTCCGTGGTAGTATCGCCGCTGCCGGCTAATATCCGAACTTCACCGTTTTCAGCCGCTCTCTGATCCCATCCGCGTCGTTCCGCATCGGGAAACATATATTATTCGACATATTAATATGGCTCCGGTGCGTACGGTCTGTTGATGACAGAAAAGAGCCAACCTGCCGACGACGAACTGCTCCGACTGAAGGACAACCCCCGACACGACGACCTGAAGAAGGCCCGTCGCCCGGTCGATCGACTCCTCGAGTTGTTCCGGTAATCGAGCGGTCGGGCGTCCGCGCGGTGGGACTCGTTGCCCGCGCGATGCGGCGCTGTTTTACAGGCGGTCGGCGAACGCGGACGGCGAGTTGTACCGCGTTTCGAGGGCGTGCCAGACGACGATCACCGACGGCAACACGAGGATCGACGCGAGGTACGCGTACAGCACGCCCAACGCGAGCAACAGCCCGAAGTCCGCGATCAGCGGGATGATCGCAACGTAGAGCACGCCGAGCCCGCAGACCGTCGTCAGCATGCTCCCCGTCAGCGCGCCGCCGGTCCCGCGGGCGGTGACGCGGAGGGCGTCGTGGACGTCGCCGCCGCGTTCGAACTCGTCGACGAAGCGGTGCATGAAGTGGACGGTGTAGTCGACGCCGAGGCCGATCGACACCGAGAGGATCGGCGCGTTGAACGGCGTCAGCGGGATCGAGAAGTACCGCATCGACCCGGCGAGCGCGCCGACGGTGATCAAAACGGGGACGAGGTTGATGACGCCGTAGACGGCCCGGCCCTCCAGCCACCGGTACGAGAGCGTGAGAAACGCCGCCGTAAGCAGGAAGGCGACGACGAGGCTGTCGATCGCCGACTCGGTGATCCGGTCGATGACGACCCGGTTGACGACGAGTTCCCCGGTCGGGACGGCGTCCAACCGCATGTCGTCGGCGACTGTCTGGGCCGCCGTCACCGCCTCGTCGCCGTCGGCGTCGACGGCGACCTGATACCGGATCCGCGTCGCGCTCCGGTCGCTCGTCAGCGACTCTCTGGCCCGGTCGCCGGCGGGGGAGGCGAGCAGTTCCTCGTAGACGACGTCGACGTTGCGGTCGGGGATCCCGTCGCCGGTCGAGTCGTACCGCTCGACCGTGCGCGCGAACTCGGGGTCAGCGGCGGCGCGGGACTCCATCACGCCGACGATGCTCGTCGCGTCGGCGCGCCTGTCGGTGCGTTCGAACGCCTCCGGGGGGTCTTCGAGCGCGCGGTCGATGTCGGCGAGCGCGACGTCCGATCGGACGTTTCGGTCCTCGACGTACACCGTTACGCTGCCGACGAAGTTCTGCTCGAAGTCCTCCTCCAGGTACCGGAGTACGGTCATGAACGTGTACTCGGAGGGCGCGAACGGTTCGGGGAGGGCCTGGAACCGCTCGACGCGGTCCTCGTCGGGGAAGAAGGCCTCCTGTGAGAACTCGGTGTCGACGCCGGTCCCGTAGGCGCCGCCGATCCCGCCGATCAAAAGCGCCGAGACGAGAACGAGCGCCGGGGCGACCCGGGCCGCCGTGGTGCCGAGCGGGAGGACGGAGCCGATCAGCGACCCCTCGGTCCCGAGCGGCGTCGACCCGAACCGCGGGAACCGGGTTCCCGCCCGGAGCCGGTCGAGCGAGACCTTGCCGGCGGGGAGGAACACGCCGAAGATGAGAAACGTGAACACCATCCCGACGGCGGAGACGACGCCGAAGTCCTGGAGTTGGCCGAGCGAGCTGGTGAGGTTCGCGACGAAGCTGATCACCGTCGTGATCGTGACGATGAGAAACGCCGTCGAGAGCTGCGTGGTGGTGGTCTCCATCGACGCGGCGATCGGGCTGCCCGCGAGTCGCTCCTCGCGGTAGCGGTTGATGATGTGGATCCCGAAGTCGATCCCGACGGCCAAAAGCAGCGGAAAGACCGTCACGAGCGTGTCCGAGAAGGGGATGTTCGCGTACCCCATGAACCCGAACGTCCACACGAGCGTCATCGCGAGGGCGGCGACGCCCAACGCGAGGTCCACCGGGTCCCGGTAGGCGACGATCAGAAAGAACGTGATGAGCAACAGCGCCGCGGGAAAGACGAGGATCGCGGTGTCGGTGAGCAGCTGGTTGATCTCCTGATCGATGATCGCGTCGCCGGAGACGACGACGTTCTCGCCCGGCTCGTAGCCGTCGATCCCGGCGACGACGTCGACCGTCCGGAACTGGAGGCTCGCCCGGTCGGCGGTGTCCGACAGCGGCGGCGTGTCGTACCTGACGGCGAGTTGTGCGACGGAGGCCGAACCGTCCGCGGGGTTGTAGTCGGTGCTAACAGAGAGCCCGGCGGCGTCGTCGGCCTCGGCGAGCGCGGCCCGGACCCGCCGCTCGGAGGACCGTTCGATGACCCGGCGTTTCTCCGCCGGCGTCTCGGCGGACGGATCGAGCTGTTCGGCGGCGAGCGACGCCGGGCTCGTCGTCGAGACGACCCGGAGCGTGTCGTGCGTTTCGAGGCGGTGTTGGGCCTCGAGCATCCGCAGTAGGCTCGGCTTCGAGAGGACGTTCGGCTCCTCCAAAAAGAGGTTCGCACTCGAGGCGCCGCCGGCGCGGCTGCCGCGGTCGAAGTTCTCCTCCATGTCCTCGAGGGCCTGGGACTCCTCTAAGTCGTCGGTGAACTGGTCGGTCCCGGCCTGCTGGCCGCCGGCGGCGCCGATCCCGCCGGCGAGGAGGGCGGTCGCCGCGAGGAAGGCGACCACGATCGTCCAGGGCCGGTCCCGTATCAGCGGGGTGACCAGATCGGCGAAGGGATCCGGCGGCGGGTCGCCCTCGGATGCGGGCGCGGGGCCGAAATCGGAGTCGGGGTCGGGGTCGTCACCCATCGGTCAGCCCCTGCGTCGCCACCAGACGGCGGCGGCGACGCTCGCGGCGATCGCAACGCTAACGCCCGCCAGAAGGACCGTCGGCGGCCCCCCGTCGTCGCCGGTTCGTTCGCCGATCTCGACGGGCTGTTGGTACGTCCGGGACAGCACCGTCTCGCCGCGTTCGGTGTCGTACTGGACGTCCAACTCGGCCCGGTAGGTCTTCGGCATCGCGCCCCCGCTCGCGGCGAGGTCGAACCTGATCTCCCCGGACTCACCGGGGGCGAGTTCGTCGACGAACGCCTCGTCGCTCGACGTCGAGAGGGGGCTGTCGACGTAGAGTTTCGCGTTGAGGTTCCGGAGCGTCTCGGGGCGCTCGTTTCGGATCGAGAACGCGATCTCGGTCGTCCCGCCCTGCGTCAGGCGGGCGCTTCGGCCGGTGACGGTGAAGGCGTTCCGCTGGGGGTCGACGACGACCCGCCGGGAGTTCGGGCCGACGCTGACCGTCGATCGGCCGTCGTTGGCGTACTCGAGTGTGAAACGGACCTGCCTCGGGCCGGGGTCGGCCTGGCCGCTCACGTCGGTCGGGAACGCGAAGTCGGTCGACTCGCCGGGGGCGAGCTCCGGCAGTGCGACGCGGGACTCCTCGATCGTCAGGGAGTCACTGACCGGGTCGACGACGAGGACGCCGTCGGAGACGGGCGTCGGGCCGTCGTTGCGGACGGTCCCGGTGATACGGCCGTCGTAGCCGACAGAAAGCGTGTCGTCGAGCTCCGAGACGGTGAACGCCTGGGCGGCGAGCGTCCCGAGGCCGCCGGACGCGGTCCGGGGCGTATCGCGTTCGATCCCGTCGGCGTCGCGGTACTCGAAGCTCGCCTCGATCGGCTTCTGGCCGGCGACGGTCGCTTCGGCGACCGCGACATCGACGTCGACCGTCCGGCTGTCGCCCGGATCGACGTCGCCGAGGAACGCCTCGGCGCTGCCGCCGTCGATCGTGACCCCGCCGCCGCCGGTGATCGTCGCGGTCGTCCGGTGGGCCGTCGCCGACCCGACGTTCTCGAGTTCGATCTCGGCGACGCCCGTCGTCCCGGGTTGGGCGTCCGTGCTCACGTTACCGATCGAGAAGAGCGCGTCGTCGGTGACGAGTACCTCGACCGTCTCGCGGGTGCTCCGTCGGAGCCGCTGGTCGTCGGTTTCGGTCTCGCGGTTCGTCGCGGAGTACCTGATCTCGACGTCGATCTCGTAGGTCCCGGGGTCGACCCCCTCGGGAACGGTGATCTCGAAGGCGGCGTTCGAGACGCTGCCGTCCTCGATCCGTCCGAGGGGGGTTCGCGCCGTCCGGACGTCGAAGGGGCCCTCGTCGGTGATCTCGGCGCTGACCGCCCGGGCGGTCGTGACGGTCTCGGTGCCGGTTCCGGTCCGGACGTCCGCGTCGTTTTGGATCCGGATGTCGAGGGTCGTCTCGGTGCCGGGGGCGACCTCGCCGTCGGGGAGGAAGGCGTTCAGATCCGGCTCGCCGGCGTTGGGCTGTCCGGCCGCGGGGACGGTGACGGCCACGGCGAGACCGGCGACGACGAGGACGGCGAGGGCGATCGGACGGCGCGCCGTCATCGGCGCGTCCGTCCGTCGGGGCGGTTCGGACGGGGGCGAACGGGGCGAGGAGGGCGACCCGCCGTCGGCGAACCGGATGGGGGCGCGTCGGCGGGGGCGAAACACCGGGGCATTGAGTATCCGCAACCGCGGAGCGGTCATAACGCTTTTGATTGAACGTTTATTCAAAAAGATTAAACCGCTCGCACGCACAAAAGTGAGCATGTCGCTGGGTACGTCGCCGGAGTCGTCGCCGACGCGTCCGCTCGGCCGCCGCGGTGGAGGGGCCGATGGACGCCTTTGAGGAGCCCGAAACGACCCGCGAGGAGATCCTCGCGGCGGCCTACCGGGCGCTCTGTACCCACGGGTACGCCGAGTTGACCGTCGAGCGGATCGGCGAGGAGTTCGACAAGAGCGTCTCGTTGATCTATCACCACTACGACGGCAAGGACGACCTGCTGGTGGCGTGTCTGGAGTTCATGCTGGAGAGCTACCGCTCGGAGACGGAGGCCGGGCCGGTGTCCGATCCCCGCGAGGCGATGGAACGGCTCTGTGATCGGTTGGTTCTCACGGACGCGCCGCCAGGGGGACAGCGGTTCGTCCGGGCTCTGGTCGGGCTGCGCGGGCAGGCGCCGCACAACGGGGCCTACCGGGACTACTTCACCAGGAGCGATCGGTTCTTCGGGGACCGCATCGAGGCGATCATCGAGGCCGGGATCGAGGACGGCAGCTTCCGGGACGTCGACCCCGAGCGGGCCGCCGCGATGATCAACACGGTGTTCTCGGGGGCGTTCGTCCGGTATGCGACCACCGACGACGAGCGGTGGATCCCGGCCGTCCGCGAGGAGCTCCGCGCGTACAACGAGCGGACGCTGTACGCCGACCCGGACGGCGACGGGACGTAAGCGAACCTTTTTACTTAGAACGGACGACTCGGAAGGTATGAGCGCGACTCGGTCTGTAGTACGCGGGGCCTGACCGCGCGCCGTTCGGGTTCGCGCGCACGTGCTTGGTTGCTACCGACCGGTCCACGCGACACCAATTATGAGCGAGGTTCCAGACAGCTACGACCCCGAGGAAGCGGAACGGAAATGGCGCGACGAGTGGCTTGACTCGGACGTGTACGGCTACGACGACGACCCCGAGCGCCCCGACTACGTCATCGACACGCCGCCGCCGTACCCGACCGGCAACCTCCACATCGGCAACGCGTTGGGCTGGTGTTACATGGACTACGCCGCGCGGTACCACCGGCTGCGCGGCGACGACGTGCTGTTCCCGCAGGGGTGGGACTGCCACGGGCTGCCGACCGAGGTGAAAGTCGAGGAGAACCGCGACATCCACCGGACCGACGTCTCCCGCGAGCAGTTCCGGGAGTGGTGCGTCGAGCACACCGACTCGCAGATCGCCGCGATGAAGGAGACGATGCTGACGCTCGGGTTCTCCCAGGACTGGGACCACGAGTTCCGCACGATGAACGACGACTACTGGGGCCGGACCCAGCGGTCGTTCGTCGAGATGGCCGACTCGGACTACGTCTACCAGGACGAACACCCGGTCAACTGGTGTCCCCGGTGTGAGACCGCCATCGCCGACGCCGAGGTCGAAAACGACGACCGCGATGGGACGCTGCACTACGTCACCTTCGCGGGCGTCGGCAACGACGACATCGAGATCGCCACCACCCGGCCCGAGCTCCTCGCGGCCTGCGTCTCGATGGCCGTCGACCCCGACGACGAGCGGTACGCCGACCGCGTCGGCGACACCTTCGAGGTGCCGCTGTTCGGCCAGGAGGTCGAGTTGATCGCCGACGACGACGTCGACGCCGAGTTCGGGACCGGCGCGGTGATGATCTGTACGTTCGGCGACAAGCAGGACGTCGATTGGTGGATCGAGCACGACCTCGAACTGCGGCCGGTGTTCACCGAGGACGGCCGCCTCAACGCCCTCGCCGGGGAGTTCGAGGGGCTGTCGATCCCGGAGGCCAAAGACGAGATCGCCGACGCCCTCGAGGAGGCCGGACACCTCAACGACCACGAGCACACCGAGCAGTCGGTCGGCTGCTGTTGGCGCTGTGACACGCCGATCGAGATCCTCTCGAAAGAGCAGTGGTTCGTGCGGGTCGACAAGGAGGAGATCCTCGAGACGGCCCGGGAGACCGAGTGGTTCCCCGAGCACATGTACACCCGCCTAAAGGAGTGGACCGAGGGGATGGAGTGGGACTGGGTGATCTCCAGACAGCGCGTGTTCGCAACGCCGATCCCCGCCTGGGAGTGCGGCGAGTGCGGCCGCGTCGAGATCGCCACGACCGAGGAGGTGCCCGTCGATCCGACCGCCGAAGCGCCCGCGGTGGGGACCTGCCCCGAGTGCGGAAGCGACGAGTGGATCGGCGAGACCGACGTGATGGACACCTGGATGGACTCCTCGATCTCGCCGCTGTACGTCGCCGGGTGGCCCGAGGCCGACTTCGAGCCCGTCCAGCTCCGCGAGCAGGGCCACGACATCATCCGGACGTGGGCGTTCTACACGATCCTCCGGACGAGCGCCGTCACCGGCGAAGTCCCCTGGGAGGAGGCGCTGATCAACGGGATGGTGTTCGGCGACGACGGCAACAAGATGTCGAAGTCCCGCGGGAACTTCGTCCAGCCCGAGGAGGTCGTCGAGGAGCACTCCGCGGACGCCTTCCGGCAGGCGATGGCGCTCGGCGGCCAGCCCGGCAGCGACATCCAGTTCCAGTGGAAGGAGGTGACCTCCGCGAGTCGCTTCCAGACGAAGCTCTGGAACATCACGAAGTTTGCCGCCGAACACGTCGGGGAGTCGACGCCGGAGATGGCCGATCCGGCCTACAGGGACGCCGACGCGTGGATCCTGAACCGCTGTGGCGAGGTCGCCGAGTCGGTCGCGGCGGACATGGACAACCACCGCTTCGACAGCGCGCTGCGGGCGGTCCGGGAGTTCGTCTGGCACGATCTGGCGGACGACTACCTCGAGCTCATCAAGGGCCGGCTGTACGAGGGGCGTCCCGGCGAGCGCCGCGCCGCCGAACGGGCGCTGTACACCGCGTTGAGCGCCTCTCTGCGGATGCTCTCGCCGTTTGCGCCCTTCATCACCGAGGAGGCCTGGGAGCACCTGCCCACGGAGGGCAGCGTCCACGGCGCGACGTGGCCGGACCCGCCGGCGGTCGAAGCCGACGCCGCGGCCCGCGGGGGGACGGTCGCCGGGATCGCCGCGGCCGTCCGGGGCTGGAAGTCAGAGGAGGGCAAGCCGCTGAACGCCGAACTCGACCGCGTCGAGGTCTACCTCGACGAGGACCGGCCCCTCGACACGTACGACCTCTCCGACACGGTCAACGGGCCGGTCTACGTCGAGGAGGGCGAGCCGAACGTCGAACTCGTCCCGGTCGGCGTCGACATCGACCACAGCGAACTCGGGCCCGTCTTCCGCGACCGGGCCGGGGCGGTCGTCGATCGCTTGGAGTCGGCCGACCCCGTCGAGTTGCGGGCCGAACTCGACACCGCCGGGCACGTCGAGTTCGAGATCGACGGCGAGACCGCCACCGTCGAGCGGGGGATGTTCGAACTCGTCGAGGAGCAGCGCTCGGAGACCGGCGAGTCCGTCGTGGTCCTCGAGGCCGGCGAGGCGACCGTCCTCGTCGTCGAGTAGCCGACGGCGTGGGTTCAAGTAGCGCGAGCCCCAACCGTGTTGTATGTCAGACAGTGCCGCCCGCGAACTCGGCCGCGTGAGCACCGGAGTTCCTTCGCGCGTGTCGGTCGGTCTCTTTGCCCTCCTCGCCGTCGGCGCGGCGGCCTGGTTCGGCCTCGTCGAACCGAGCCCGGTGTTGGTCGCCGGGTTGGCGCTGCTTTTCGTCGCGATCGCCGCCGTATCCAGCGCCGTCGAGATCGTCGAGGCCTACGAGAAGGAGGCGCTGACGGTGTTCGGCGAGTACCGGGAGCTACTTGAGCCCGGGATCCACTTCGTCCCGCCGTTCGTCTCGAAAACGTACCCCTTCGACATGCGGACCCAGACGATCGACGTGCCCCGGCAGGAGGCGATCACCGAGGACAACTCGCCGGTGACCGCCGACGCCGTCGTCTACATCAAGGTCATGAACGCAAAGCGCGCGTTCCTGCAGGTCGACGACTACAAGAAGGCGACGTCGAACCTGGCCCAGACGACGCTGCGGGCCGTCCTCGGCGACATGGAACTCGACGAGACGCTCTCGAAGCGCGAGCGCATCAACCGCCGCATCCAACAGGAACTCGAGGGGCCGACCGACGAGTGGGGGATCAGGGTCGAAGCCGTCGAGGTCCGGGAGGTCAACCCCAGCCCGGACGTCAAGCGAGCGATGGAGCAACAGACCTCCGCCGAGCGCAAGCGGCGGGCGATGATCCTCGAGGCCCAAGGCGAGCGCCGCTCGGCCATCGAGAAGGCCGAAGGCGACAAGCAGGCCAACATCCTCGAAGCGCAGGGCGAAAAGCAAGCGAGCGTCCTTGAGGCCCAGGGGGACGCGATTTCGACGGTGTTGCGCGCAAAATCCGCCGAGTCGATGGGCGAACGCGCGATCATCGAACGCGGCATGGAGACGCTCGAAGAGATCGGCAAAGGCGAGTCGACGACGTTCGTGTTGCCCCAGGAGATGAC
>NZ_JAQCNO010000059.1 GCF_028274965.1 Natronomonas sp.
GTCATCTCCTGGGGCAACACGAACGTCGTCGACTCGCCTTTGCCGATCTCTTCGAGCGTCTCCATGCCGCGTTCGATGATCGCGCGTTCGCCCATCGACTCGGCGGATTTTGCGCGCAACACCGTCGAAATCGCGTCCCCCTGGGCCTCGAGGATCTGGCTCTGTTTTTCCCCCTGGGCGCGGATGATGTTCGACTGCTTGTCGCCCTCGGCCTTCTCGATGGCCGAGCGGCGCTCGCCTTGGGCCTCGAGGATCATCGCCCGCCGCTTGCGCTCGGCGGAGGTCTGTTGCTCCATCGCCTGTTGGACGTCCGGGCTGGGGTTGACCTCCCGGACCTCGACGCTCTCGACTCTGATCCCCCACTCGTCGGTCGGCTCGTCGAGTTCCTTCCGGATCTTCGCGTTGATCTCGTTTCGCTTGTTCAGCGTGTCGTCGAGCTCCATGTCGCCGAGGACGGCCCGCAGCGTCGTCTGGGCCAGGTTCGACGTCGCCTTCTTGTAGTCGTCGACCTCGAGAAACGCCTTCTTCGCGTCCATCACCTTGATGTAGACGACGGCGTCGGCGGTCACCGGCGAGTTGTCGCGGGTGATCGCCTCCTGTCGGGGCACGTCGAGCGTCTGGGTCCGCATGTCGAAGGTGTAGGTGCGCGAGACGAACGGCGGGACGAAGCTGATCCCGGGCGCGAGCAGCTTCCGGTACTCGCCGAACACCGTCAGCGCGCGCTTTTCGTACGCGTTGACGATCTCGACGGACTGGTACACCGCCACGGCGGCGATCGCGAGCAACAGGAGGGCGACGATCGGGAACACCGTCCCGCCGAACAGAAGCGGAGCGAACATACCACATGTTCGGTCGACCCGTGCATAAGCGTTCGGCCGGCTGAGACGCCGCGCTCGGCGGTCATTCGAACCCGAATCTGACCCGCTCTCCGGCGCGGAGTCCGAACGCGTCGTCGCCCCGGCCCCGGTTGACCGCGCACTCGACGTTGCCGTGGCTGCCGACGGTGACGACCGGCGTTCCGGGGTCGGCGTGGGCGTAGGAGGCGACGACCGCTCGGCGCGTCCCGTCGACCCGAACCGAATCGGACCCCTTGAGGGCCTCGCCCGGAAGGTTCGTGATGACGTTCCCGAACCCGTCGACCGCAAGGACCGTCGCCGTCGCGCCGTCGGCGTCGATCTCCGGGGTCGGGAACTCGGTGTCAACCGGGTCCGCCGCCGGCGAGAGAAACGGGAGTTCGGAGAGCTCGTCGGGGTCGGCGCCGTGGACGGCGGCGGCCGCGGGGGCGAACACGTCCCGGCCGTGAAACGTCGCGCTGCGGGGGTCCTCGACCCGGATCTCGTAGGCGGTGACGTTGCCGTCGCCGCCGTCGGACGCGAGCGCGCGGGCCGGCGGGTACAACACGCCGTTGTCGGGGCCGACGAGGACGTGGTCGCCGGCCCGGACGACGAGGGCGGCCCGGTCGGTGCCGACGCCGGGGTCGACGACGACGAGATGCACCGCCGGCGGGAACTCGGGAAGGACTTCCCGGAGCCAGAAGGCGCTCGTCGGGACGTCCTGGCGGGGGAAATCGTGCGCGATGTCGACGAGGCGGGCGTCGCAGCGACCGAGGATGACGCCCTTCATCGCCGCGGGGTACGGCGTCCCGAAGTCGGATGCGAGCGTGATCATCTCCCTTTATTTGTCGATCAGGTCCTCGGTCGCGCCGTTGGCGTCCGTCTCGGCGATGCGGCGGATCCGTTCGACGCCCTCGATCTCGTCGACGACGTCGACGACGGCCTCGGGGACGAGCGCCTCCCAGTCGTCGCCGTCGGCCATGCGCTCGCGGACCTCGGTCCCCTCGAACTCGTCGCGGTGGTACATCGGCGACTGCCGGACCTCGATGCCGGCCTCCTCGAAGAGCCGGACGACGAGGGGGTTGTTCGAGTACGCGACGTCGAAGCGCGGGCTCATCGACTGGACGTGGCTCACCCACACCGAGTTGCGGTTCAGGTCCTCGATGGGCACCGCGTACGTCGTCATGTCGAACCGCGCGAGCGCCTTCGTGATCATCATGATCCGCTCGCCGGCGGTGTAGGGGTTCCGGACGGTGTGGGACTGGTCGGCGCTGCCGATGCCGACGACGAGTTCGTCGACCTCCTCGCGGATCCGGTCGATCATCGTGTGGTGGCCCTGGTGAAACGGTTGGAACCGTCCGATGTAGAACCCCCGCGTCATACACCACGCTCAGGCGGGTGGTTTGATAAAGCCAGCGGGTCGGCTCCGCGGACGGGTCGAGTCGCGCTCGATACCGCCGCCTGCCTGCGGTTTCGTTCGGCGGCAGCGCGTGACACGGGGGGAAAGTATATCAGTCGATAACACGTCTTACCTGCTAACAGCAACGTTTCTATGAGCAACGAAAAGGACGCAGAAGAGACCACGAATGACAGCGAACGCCGGGACCCGCAGGAAGGACGGGCGGGCGACTCCGAGGAGGCGTCGCCGAGCGACGACGAGCGTGGGCGGGACCGCGAGCCGGGGGCCGACCGCGGCGACGACAGAAACGGCGAACGGTCGCGAGCGAACGGTCCGTCGGCGCCCGATCCGCGCGGGGCGGACGAGGTGCTCGACGAGGACGAGGAGCTCCTTGATGGCTCGGACCTCGGAAGCGAGGTCCACGTCGACAGCGACGTCGAGATCGACGAGGACAACGAGGACGGCCTCCTGGGCGGGCTTCGGATCGGTTCGAGCAGCGACATCCAGGTTCCAGATCGGCTCGTCGATCAGGTCATCGGGCAGGACCACGCCCGCGACATCGTCCTGAAGGCGGCCAAACAGCGCCGCCACGTGATGATGATCGGCTCGCCGGGGACCGGCAAGTCGATGCTGGCGAAGGCGATGAGCCAGCTCCTCCCCAAGGAGGAACTCCAAGACGTGCTCGTCTATCACAACCCCGACGACGGCAACGAGCCGAAGGTCCGGACGGTGCCGGCCGGCAAGGGCGATCAGATCGTCGACGCCCACAAGGAGGAGGCCCGCAAGCGCAACCAGATGCGGAGCTTCCTGATGTGGATCATCATCGCCGTCGTGTTCGGCTACGCGATCCTCATCGCCCAACAGCTGCTTCTCGGGATCATCGCGGCGGGCGTCATCTACCTGGCGTTCAAGTACATGAGCCGCGGTTCGGACGCGATGGTGCCGAACCTGCTCGTGAACAACGCCGACCAGCAGGTCGCGCCCTTCGAGGACGCGACGGGCGCACACGCCGGGGCGCTGCTCGGCGACGTCAGACACGACCCGTTCCAGTCCGGCGGCATGGAGACCCCCTCGCACGACCGCGTCGAGGCCGGGGCGATCCACAAGGCCAACAAGGGCGTGCTGTTCGTCGACGAGATCAACACCCTCGACATCCGCAGCCAACAGAAGCTGATGACCGCGATCCAGGAGGGCGAGTTCTCGATCACGGGCCAATCGGAGCGATCCTCCGGCGCGATGGTCCAGACCGAGCCCGTCCCGACGGACTTCGTCATGGTCGCGGCGGGCAACCTCGACGCGATGGAGAACATGCACCCCGCGCTCCGCTCGCGGATCAAGGGCTATGGGTACGAGGTGTACATGGACGACACCATCGAGGACACCCCGGAGATGCGGCGCAAGTACGCCCGCTTCGTCGCCCAGGAGGTCGCAAACGACGGTCGGCTGCCGCCGTTTACCGACGATGCGATCGAGGAGATCATCCTCGAGGCCCGCCGCCGCGCCGGGCGGAAGGGACACCTCACCCTCGAGTTCCGGGACCTCGGCGGGCTCGTTCGCGTCTCGGGGGACATCGCCCGCGCGGAGAACAGGGAGTACACCCAACGCGAGGACGTCCTCCAGGCGAAGGCGCGCTCGCGGTCGATCGAACAGCAGCTCGCCGACGACTACATCGAGCGCCGGAAGGACTACGAGCTCACGGTCAACGAGGGCGACGTGGTCGGCCGGGTCAACGGGCTCGCCGTCATGGGCGAGGACTCGGGGATCGTCCTGCCGGTGATGGCTGAGGTGACGCCGAGTCAGGGTCCCGGCGAGGTCATCGCAACGGGGCAGCTAAAGGAGATGGCCCAGGAGGCCGTCCAGAACGTCTCGGCGATCATCAAGAAGTTCTCCGACGAGGACATCTCCCAGAAGGACGTCCACATCCAGTTCGTCCAGGCCGGCGAGGGCGGCGTGGACGGCGATTCGGCGTCGATAACGGTCGCGACGGCCGTTATCTCGGCCCTCGAGGGAATCCCGATCCGCCAGGACATGGCGATGACCGGCTCGCTTTCGGTCCGCGGCGACGTGTTGCCGGTCGGCGGGGTGACCCACAAGATCGAGGCCGCCGCCAAGTCGGGGCTCGACACCGTCATCATCCCGAAGGCGAACGAGCAGGACGTGATGATCGAAGACGAGTACAAAGAGCGCATCGAGATCGTCCCGGTCTCGCACATCTCCGAGGTGCTCGACGTGGCGCTCGTCGGCGAACCGGAGAAGGACTCGCTCATCGATCGGCTCAAGAACATCACCGGGTCCGCGCTCGAACAGCGCGAGGTCGGGCCCTCGAGCCCGAGTCCCCAGTAGCCGGGCGGTGACCCGGTGGGTCGCGTTCGCGGCACTCACCGGTCTCCTGACGGTCGTCGTACTGTTTTCGGCCCGCGCCTCCGCACAGCGGATCGACGAACTCGTCGAGCCAGCGGCAGCGGCGAAGCCGCTCGACGACGGGGCCGGTCACCTCGAGGGGATCGGCGCCGCCGAGTCGGCGTCGCCGGGCGTCCCGAGGACGGCGGTGCTCGCGAACGCCGCCGCCTCGCAGGGGCTCCTCGGGGCGGTGCTCGTACTCGGCGTCGTACTCGCCGACGTTCCGGCGAGCGCACTCGGCGTCGGTCCCGGGGCGCTTTCGGGGCGGAGCGCACTATTGGGGATCGCCGTCGGGGGCGCGCTGGCCGCGCTGAACGCCCTCGCCGGCGGGGTCGCCGACGCGTTCGGCGTCGACCCGAGCCGGGCGCTTCGGGAGCTGCTGTCGCCCGAGTCGCGCCGGGAGGGGGCGATGCTGTTCGGGCTCGTGTTGCCGGTCGTCGCGGGGTTCGAGGAGCTGCTGTTCCGGGGGATACTGGTCGGGGCCTTCGCCGTCGGCTCCGGTCTGCCCGCGTGGCTCCTCGCGGTCGGGTCCTCCGTTCTGTTCGCGGCCGGACACGGCGCGCAGGGCCGCGTCGGCATCGCGGCGACGGGGCTGCTCGGGCTCGCGCTCGCGGCGGTGTTCGTCTCGACCGGGAGCCTGCTCGTCGTGGTCGTCGCGCACTACCTCCTCAACGCCGCCGAGTTCGCCCTCGCCGAACTCGAGTCGGGGCCGTTCGAGTGACCCGAGCGTCGGCGGTTACCGGGCGTCGCCGGCGCCGTCGGCGTCGTCGGGCCCGCCCGGATCGACCGAGAGGCCGGCGTCGAGGAGGCCGCAAAACGGCGGCGCGCCGGTGTCGCGCGCCGGGCGGAACTCGTCGGGGATCGCTTCGGCGCTGCCGTAGAACTCGGATTCGGTCTCGGGGGTCAACAGCCGGCCGTCGCCGAGCCGGATGAGCGCCGGCGCGCTCGAGGACAACGCCCACTCCTCGCGCTCGACCCAATCGGGGCCGAACCGGAACAGGACGCCAAAGGAGAACTGCCCGGCCTTGACCGCGAGCGCCTTCGAGGGGAAGCGATCGGCCTCCTCGGCCTCGAACTCGGCGTCGGTCATCCACGCGATCGCGGCGCCCTCCTCAAACAACACGAGATAGACGTCCCAGGCCATGCTCGCGTCGAAGGTCGCCCATACGCTCCGCGGGCCGACGGTCCCGAACTCGGCGCTGAACGCCGGCGTCGACCGTCCGCTCGTCCCGGAGGGCTCGTGGACGAACCGGCCGTCGTAGCTCGGGACCTGAACGCCGCGGTGGTGATAGACGAGGCCCTCGATCTCCGTCTCGGAGTTGACGGCGTCCCAGAAATCGAGCGCGCCGTCGGCCTCGAGGCGGTCGAAGAACTCCGGGAACGTCTTGACCTCGCGTTCGAACTCGCCCTGCGGGGGGCGCTCGAAGCCGTCGGCCATCAGCGCGACACCTCCCGGTCCCGGGGGCGAGCCGGCCGAGGCGGTCCGGACGGCCCGAACGGCCCGGACGACCGGTGGTTCGGATCGTGCATACGCTAACGGGGGGTTCGACGCCGATGAGTGTTTTGTCCGCGACCGATCGTGCCCGAATCGGTCCGGGTCGACCTCCGGCGGCAGATTGACGGGAGCGCGCGCGAACAGTCAGACGAATGGAGACCGGCAAAGTAACGCGGGCGTTCTTCGAGGAGCGGATCGCGACGCGGCTCGGGGCGAACCGGGCGGACGTGTCTCTCGGACCGAAACACGGCGTCGACTTCGGCGTCGTCTCGGTCGGCGACCGGGCGGTCGTGACGGCGACCGATCCGGTGTCGGTGCTGCCGGGACTCGGCTTCGAGCGCGCCGGCGCGTTCGCGATCGGGATCGTCCTCGCGGATGTCGCTGTCTCGGGGCTCGCGCCGACGCATCTCACGGTCTCGCTGTCGCTCCCGCCGTCGATGAGCGACGACGAGTTCGATCGGTTCTGGGGCGCGATCGACGCCGAGTGCGAAGACCTCGGCGTCTCCGTCGTCACGGGGCATACGGCCCGCTACGCGGAGTGTTCGTTCCCGTGGGTCGGGGCCGCGACCGGGATCGCCGTCGGGGACCCCGAGGCGATCGTCCGTCCGGACGGCGCCCGCCCCGGCGACGACGTCCTCGTCACGAAGGGCCCGGCCGTCGAGGCCGTCGGGCTGTTGACGACGCTGTTTCCGGACGCCGTCGGGCTCTCTGGGGCCGCACTCGAGACCGCACAGGCGAGACTCGACGACGTCGGGGCGGTCAGGGACGCCCTCGTCGCCGCGGCGAGCGGCGAGGTGACGGCGATGCACGACGCGACGGAGGGCGGACTCTTCGGGGCGTTCGCCGAAACGGCGGACAGCGCCGGGGTCGGGCTGTCGATCGAGCGCGACGCGGTGCCGTTACTCGACGGCGTCGAGAGCGCCTGTGAAACCCTTGGGATGGACCCCTGGCGGGCGACGACGTCCGGAACGCTCGTGATCGCGGTCGATCCGGCCGACACCGACGCGGTGATCGGGGCGCTCAGAGAGCGGGGCACGGTCGTCGAGCGGGTCGGCCGCGTCGAGGCCGGGACGGGCGTCGCGGTCGACGGCGAGCGCCTCGGTCCGTCGGAGGGGGACTCCTCGTGGGAGGTCTACGAGCGACTCCGCGACGCGACGGGCCGAGACGAGCGATCCTCGGGGTGAGCCCGCCGCGTCGCTCCGGCAGAACGGCTGCGGAGGCGCGCACGGATTGCCGCCGGGGGACAGTTTTTCAACCGCTCGTGTGTTACGAGTTCTCTAACGAGACAGCGATGACGGGGTCGAACACCGAACGGCAAGCGAGACTGTCGCGGCGACGGGCGATCGCCGCGCTCGGCGCGGGGGCGACCACCGCCTTAGCCGGGTGCGGCGGCAACGGCAACGGCGGCGGTGGCGGCGGCGGAACGCTCCTCACGCCGGAGGGCGATCAGGTCGTCCTCGACGTGTACCACAACAGCGCCTCGGAGACACAACAGCTCGTCGCGGAGTTCATCGGACAGGAGCTGTCGGCGAACCTCGGGATCGAGGTCGAGATCGAGCCGATAGACGGGGTCCGGTTCAACGACGAGTACTGGACGGCGGAGGCCGAAGGGGGCTCCGACACGGTCGGCGGCGAGACCGTCGAGTGGAGCGAGCCGACGCCGAGAAACCCCGGGCCGCGTTCGGTCACGTCGAACGAGGCGTGGGACATGTCGCTCGTGATCGGGCTGAACACGTACCCGCTGAACCCCCAGACGAACCGGGTGTTTTTCGACGGCGCGAACAGCCGGTACAACCCGGTCGGGTACTACCCCGAGTTCGACGCGGCGGGGCTGTTCGAGGAGGCCGGCGCGGCGACCACCGAATCGGAGATCGCGTCGGTCTTCGAGGAGATCTTCGTCAACATCGCCGCCGAACAGCCCTACATCATGCTGACGTTCACCGACAGCATCACCGGCTACAACCCCGAGCTCCGGGGGCCGGTCGAGGAGTTCTCGAACGGCTGGGACTTCGCGGGGTGGTTCACCGAGGCCGGGGGCGCCGACGAAAGCGCCGGGCTCCCCGAGGACATCGAGGAACCCCCCGCGGTCGAGGGCTCGTACAACAGCGTCAGCGGATCGGCGTTCAGCACGCTGAACCCGCTGTACAACACCGAAAGCGGCGCCGGAACGGCGATCGACCGGGCGCTGGATCAGGGGTACACCTTCGACGAGAACCAGGAGTACTTCCCACTTTTGTACGACATGTCGACGGACCGCGGCGAGGTCTGGGTGTTCGAGGTCCGCGATGGCCTGCGGTTCAGCGATCCCTACGGCTCGGTCGACGCCGAGACGTTCGTCTACCTGATCGAGGAGCTGCATCAAAGCGAGTGGGCGAACACGGCGAACGCCATCGAGTGGAGCGGCGTCAACGTCGAGGTGACCGGCGACCTCGAGTTCCAGGCCGAGCTCCCGGAGCCGCGGCTGCTGTGGCCGGAGAGCTTCGATCCCCTCGAATACCCCATCCCGCGGGGGCTGCTCGAACCGTACGTCGAAAACGAGGACAGGGAGGGCCTCCAGCGCAACGAGGAACTGCTCGAGTTGGCGTTCACCGGCAACCTGGGGCCGTACGTGCTCGAGGAGTGGAACCGGGGCTCGGGGACGACCTACACGCGCAACGACGAGTACTACCTCCGGAACATCGAGGAGGGGCCGGCGCTGTTCGAGAACGCGCCCTACTTCGAGGAGTCGACGATCGAGGTCATCGAGTCGCAGGCCTCGCGGCTCGGCGCGCTCGAGACCGGGGAGGCGGACTCGGCGGGGATCCCGCCGGAGCGCTTCGAGGATTTCGACGAGAACCCCGACGTGAGCGTGTACCAGGTGCCACAGTCGTTCAACCGCATCCTCTCGGTCAACATGCGGGACAACGGCTGGAGCGCCGGGCCGGGCAACCTCTTTCAGTTCGTCGAATTCCGGCGCGCGATGGCCAGCGCGATCGGGAAGACGGAGCTCATCGAGGGCGTCTACCGGGGGCTCGCACAGCCACACTACACCTGGCAGCCGCGCTTCTCGGACTTTTACCCCGGCGACGACGTGGTCGAGACGTACGGCACGGGCGATCTCTACGGGCCGGACGTGGCGCGGGAGTTCGCCAGAGCGGCGATCGAACGCTCCGAGTTCGACTACCGCTACGCCGAGGAATGAACCGAGCACACCCCCTGGAGGAGTGAGACGCGATGGGACTGCCACGGTACGTCGCCGCGAGGGTCGTCTGGGCCGCGGTCGTGTCGCTCGTCATCGTCACGATCACCTTCGGGCTGATGGCGGCGGCGCCGAACCCGGCGGTCCAGGAGGCCGCAACGCAGGCGGCACTCGAGGGCGGCGACCCCGAGGAGGCGGTCGAGCGCGAACGGGAGCTCCGCGGGCTCGACGAACCGCTGCACGTCAGATACGCCGATTTCCTCCGGGGCGTGTACACGCTCAACTGGGGGTGGTCGGACCTCCAGAACAGACCGGTCTCGGAGGCGCTCTCGGAGGCGCTGTTCTACACCGCGCAGTACTCGGTGCCCTGGACGGTGCTGACGCTTCTGATCGGACCGCTCATCGGGGTGTACTCAGCGGCCAACATGTACAGCTGGCGGGACCACCTCGCGACCGGCGTCGCCTTCTTCGGGTACGCGATCCCGAACTTCTTTTTCGGGATCATCCTGCTGTTGCTGTTCGGCGTCTACCTGGAGTGGATCCCGGTCGTCTACAACACGGACGTCGCCGTCTTCAGCCTCGAGAACGCCAGACAGCTCGCGATCCCGGTGTTCGTTCTCGTGACGGGGTCGATCGGGGCGATCATGCGGGTGTCCAGAAACGAGTCCGCCGAGTTCCGGAACGCCGACTTCATGAAGACGGCCAAAGCCAAGGGCGTCTCGCCGCTTCGGGCCTACGCGTACCACGTCATGCGCCCGACGATGGTCCCGCTTTCGACGACGGTCGTCGGCCAGTTGCTCGCGATCTTTCTGGGCTCGTCGCTGCTCGTCGAGGTCGTGTTCGGGATCCCCGGGCTCGGGCGGCTGACCTTCGATGCGCTCATCGCACAGGACACGAACCTCGTGTTGGGGACGACCCTGCTTTTCACCTTCGTCGCGGTGGTCGGAAACCTCATCGAGGACATCGTCTTCACCGTGTTGGACCCCCGCATCAGCTACGACGACAGATAAGCCAATGACGAGTGAGAAACCGGACCGGTTCGATCGGGTCGATTGGTCGGCCTACGAGGGCTCGGGCGGCGTCGACCCCTCGGTCAACACCGTCGGAGCGATCGGAACGACGCTGCCGTTGGTCGCGCTTTTCGTCTACGACCGGCAGTTCGTCGGCGAGCGGGAGGCGACCTTCGGCGCGGTCGGGCTCGAGGCCGACTGGAGTGGCCTCGAGTACCTCTTCGCGTTCACCCTGATCCTGTTCGTGTGGTACGTGCTCGTTCCGCTGTACCAGAACCCCCGGATGACGCGGTACTACTGGAGGGAGTTCACGCGGAACCGACCGGCGGTCGTCAGCCTCGGGTGGCTCCTCGTCGTGTTCGTCGGCGGGCTGCTCGGACCGCTCGTGGTGAGCGCGCCCGAACAGAGCGTCCTCGCCGGACACCAGCCCCCGGTGTATCTCTCGATCGATACGGCGAACGTCGCGCAGTGTCTCGGGGAGGTCCGCGGCGGGCGGTGTTACGGGACCTGGGAGTACCCGCTCGGAACGACCCGGGGCGGCAAGGGCGTGTTCAGGTCGATCGTGTACGGGATGAGGATAAGCGTCCAGATCGCCTTTATCACGACGACGATCGTCGCGACCATCGGGATCACGTTCGGAACAGTAAGCGCCTACGCCGGCGGGTGGGTCGACGAGGCAATGATGCGGTTCGTCGACGTCGTGTTGTCGTTTCCGACGCTTCTGATGTTCCTGTTGATCCTGTACATTTACGGGGCCGGCCTCGGCATGTTCATCGTCGTGTTCTCGCTTTTCGCCTGGGGCGGCACGGCGCGGTACGTCCGCAGCAAGTCGCTGTCGGTCTCGGAGGAGACGTACGTCAGCGCGGCCCGGATCAGCGGCGCGAGCACCACCCGGATCGTCCGACGCCACGTCGTCCCCAACACCGCCAGCAGCATCGTCACCCAGCTCACGCTTCTCGTCCCCGGGTTCTTGCTCGCCGAGGCACAGCTCGCCTTCCTCGGGTTGGGCGATACGAGCCTCCCGTCGTGGGGACAGCTCATCGCCGCCGGGCGCAGCGACCTCGGGTTCGCGCCCTGGATCGTCGTAGCGCCCGGTATCGTGCTGTTTCTCACGATCCTCGCGTTCAACTTCCTCGGCGACGCGCTGTTGGACGCGTTGGACCCCGAGGCGGCGGCGGAGGTCGAGCGATGAGCGGGACCGACCGGGATCCGGAGGTGGAGGCGGAGGCGGATTTGGACGCCGAGACCGAAGCGACCGCGGAGGGAGGTGACGAGCCGCTTCTCGCCGTGGAGGGGCTCAGAACGACCTTCGAGACTGACGCCGGGACGCTCGTCGCCGTCGACGGGATCGACTTCACCGTCTCGGAGGGCGAGACGGTCTGTCTGGTCGGCGAGTCCGGGTCGGGCAAGACGGTCGCGACGGAGTCGATCACCCGCCTCGTGGACTCGCCGCCGGGACACATCGAGGGCCGCGTCCGGTTTCGGGGGCACGATCTCCTCGCGATGGACGCGGAGGCGATCCGGTCGGTTCGCGGCCCCGGGATCGCCCACGTGTTTCAGAACCCACAGGACGCGTTGAACCACTGTTACACGGTCGGGTGGCAGATCGTCGAGGCGATCCGGGTCCACGAGGACGTGAGCGAGGCGGCGGCCAGGGCCCGGGCGGTCGAGCTTCTCGATCGGGTCGGGATCGCAAACCCAAGCGCGCGCTTCGACGACTACCCCCACGAGTTCTCCGGCGGGCAGAAACAGCGGGTGATGATCGCGGTGGCGCTGGCCGGCGATCCGGACCTGCTCGTCGCCGACGAGCCGACGACGGCGCTCGACGTGACGGTGCAGGCGCGGATACTCGAGCTCCTCTCGGAGCTGCAGGCGGAGTTCGGGATGGGCGTCCTCTTCGTCACCCACGACCTCGGCGTCGTCGCGGAGATCGCCGACCGGGTCGTGGTGATGTACGCCGGGAAGGTCATGGAGCGCGGCAGCGTGCTCGACGTGTTCGAGCGGCCGAGTCACCCCTACACGCGGGCGCTGTTGTCGTGTCTGCCCGGGCGGGGAAACGAGGTGACCGGGATCGAGGGCTCGCTACCGGACCCGACGGCGCCGCCGGAGGGCTGTCGGTTCGCGCCGCGGTGTGAGCACGCGATCGGGGCGTGTCGCCGCGGCGAACAGCCGCCCGAAACCGAACTCACCGAGGGCCACGGCGTCTCCTGTGTGTTCTACCGGGACGGGCGGGATCCGTCGGTCGTCCGCGGGAACGGGAACGGGAACGGGAGCGGGGACGGAAGCGACGCCGAAACAAAGAGACGGGACGCGAGCCGGAACGGGAGCCGAAGCGCCGACGCGTCGACACCCGGTACCGGCGGCGCGGAGGGATCGGACGGTGGCTGACGGGGCGTCCCGGGCGGGGGCCGAACCCCTGTTGTCAGTCCGGGATCTGCGGAAGCACTACCCGATCACGGAGGGGCTCCTCTCGCGGGAGGTGGGGTCGACGAAGGCCGTCGACGGGGTCAGTTTCGACGTCTACCCCGGCGAGACGCTCGGGCTCGTCGGCGAGTCGGGCTGTGGGAAATCAACGGTGGCGAAGTCGATCGTCCGCCTCGAGGAGCCGACCGGCGGCGAGGTGCGGTTCAACGGGGCGAGCAGAGGCGAGACGGGGGCGGGCGGCGGCGACGGGCCGCACCCGAACGACGTGACCCGGTTCGACCGCGCGGAGTTGAAGTCGTTCCGACGGGACGTCCAGATGGTGTTTCAGGACCCCACGTCGAGTTTCGATCCCCGGATGACCGTCGGCAGTTCCGTCGCCGAGATGCTTCTCGTCCACGGGATGACCGACGGCGAAACGCGGCGGGCGATCGTCGAGGACCTACTGGAGCGCGTCGGGCTCTCGGCGTCGGACTACGACCGGTATCCCCACGAGTTCTCCGGCGGGCAGAAACAGCGGATCGCCCTCGCCCGGGCGCTCGTGTTGAACCCCGAACTCGTGATCGCCGACGAGCCGGTCTCGGCGCTCGACGTGTCGGTCCAGGCGAAGGTCCTCTCGTTGATCGACGAGTTGCAGTCGGCGTTCGGGCTGTCGCTGCTGTTTATCAGCCACGACATGTCCGTCATCCGTCGGATCTGCGACCGCGTCGCGGTGATGTACCTCGGCGAGATCGTCGAGGTCGGCCCGGTCGCGGACGTGTTCGCCGACCCCCAACACCCCTACACCGAGGCGCTCCTGTCGGCGGTGCCGCGGCCGGACCCGCGGGCCGATCCCGACCGGATCGAACTGACCGGGACGGTTCCGGACCCCGCCGATCCGCCCTCGGGGTGTCGGTTTCACACGCGCTGTCACCGCGTGGTGCAGCCGGAGGGCGTCGACGTCGAGCAGTCGGCGTGGCGGCGGGTGCTCGATTTCCGCGAGCGGCTGCGGGACGGGGACCTCGAGGTCGACGCCGGCGCGGCGGACCGAACGGCGGCGTCCGGCGGTCCGAGCGCTGCGGGCGTCCGCGCCGAGTTCGACCTCCCGGAGCGGCTCGGCGACGAGCGGGCCGAGCGGGCCCTCGAGGCAGCGATCGAACGCCTCGTCGCCGGCGACGAGGCGGCGGCGATAGAGCGCCTCTCGGAGGTGTTCCGAACGCCGTGTGAGACGACCGTCCCCGAGTGGACCGACCACGGCGGCGGTCACGGGTCGGCGTGCATCCGTCACCGATCGGCGGAGCTATCGGACGACCTCGAGGGCATAGAGACCGACTGAAGCACCCGCCGGATGCGGCCCGGGTGCCCGAAAGCCGGGCGGCGGAACGGCGGGACGAGAGCAGTCCACGCCTCCGGCGGGGCGGTAGTGTGGCCGCATCCGCGTGGTATTTTGCTGTGGAGGCTGTTACCTGGTATCGAATGTCATCTAATCGTCTTACGGCCGCGGTCGACGCCGCCGACGCGTTCCTGCGCCGGTTGGGTCGGTCCTACGTGTTGGTCGTCGTCGTCGCACTCGTTGTCGGATCGCTGCTCGCGCCGGTCGTGTTCTTCGGCGTCGCGTCGGACCCGGCACAGGTCGCCGTCGTCCCCATCGCGGGCACCATCGACGGCCCGAACGAACAGCGCGTCGGACAGCAGCTCGAACGGGCCCAAGAGGACCCGAACGTCGAGGCGGTCGTGTTGGTGATAAACAGCGGCGGCGGGAGCGCGGCGGCCAGCGAGGAGCTCTATCTCGAGGTGAAACGGACGGCCGAGGTGATGCCGGTCGTGACCGCCGTCGACGCCGGCGCGCTGTCGGGGGCGTACTACGCCGCGGCCCCGAGCGACGAGATGTACGCCAAGCCGGCCTCGGCCGTCGGCAGCGTCGGCGTCATCACGACCGCGCCCTCGGATCTCGAACCGAACGACATCGTGTTGACGACCGGCCCCTCAAAGACCGCGCCCGACGACCTCCGGGAGTTCGCCTACCAGCGCCAGGAGATCAGCAACGCCTTCGCCAACGCCGTCCTCGAGCACCGCGGATCGGACATGGAGATCACGCGGGGCGAACTCACCGAGGCGAACACGTACACGGGGACGACCGCGAACGAACTCGGGTTGGTCGACCGGATCGGCGGCCGCGAGCGCGCCGTCGCGAGGGCCGCCGAACTGGCCGAACTCGACGAGTACGCCGTCACCGTTCTGCGGGGCGAGGGCACCGTCCGGTTCATCTCGCAGGCCAACTACGTCGCCGCCGACAGCCCGCAAAAAGAGACCGTCTCGCCGTCGTATCTCACCGGGCAGCGGACGGAGGCCTCGGGCGCGATCAACCACCTCGCGATCCCCGCGGAGTATGCGGTCTCGGAGGCGGCGCGTCCGAACCCGAACCCGAACCCGAGCGCGAACTCGGCGGACCCCCCGGATGAGGGCGCCGGTGGGGACCGAACGGAGGCGACGGCGGATGAGTGAGGATCCGCCCGAGGAGCCGAGCGAGCCCGCGGCCCGCTCCGACCCCGAACCCGAACCCGAACCAGAGCCCACGGACCGCACGGTACGCGAACCGACGCGGCCGGGGACGGCCCCGGACGGCGCCGACGGGGGCGACGACTCCGGGATCGACTCGGGGCTGTACCAACGCCTCAAGATCGGGGGCGTACTCGTCGTTTCGGTGCTCGTTCTCGCGGCGATCGCCGGCGCGACCGTCGCCCCGACGCCGTCGACGCAGTCGGTCGACAACGCGCCGGATCCAGAGACGCCGCCGGAGGCCTTCGGGAGCGGCGTCGTCGTCGATCGGATCGACGCCGAGGGCGAGGTGGCCGTCGCGGAGGAACTCACCGTTGAGGGCGGACAGCCACAACAGACCGTCCTCATCGAGGAGACGGGGACGTTCGATCAATCGGAGATCAGACAGCTCGTTCGCGCAACGACGGTCGCCGGCCACGAGGTCCGGTTCGGCGGCGACGAGAGCCTCAACGAGTCGCTGTCCGACGTCGACGCGTACGTACTCGTCGCGCCGCAGGAGGGGTTCACCGAGAGCGAACTCGAGGCGATCACGTCCTTTACCGACCGCGGCGGCCGGCTGATCCTCCTGGGGAGCCCCGATCGGGTCCGCGTGAGCGCCTTCGGCGGAATCACGACCGTCGAGACCGACATGCGGACCGTCGCGAGCGAGTACGGCATCGTCTTCGGGAACCGGTATCTCTACGACACCGTGGACAACGACGCCGGCTACCGCCAGGTCTTCGCGGAGCCGACGAACGAGACGTTCCCGACGGTCCCCGCACTCGAGGCCGATCGCGTCGTCCTCTCGACGGCGACCCGGGTCGAGTCCCGCGACGGGACGGTGTTGCTCCGGACGCCGGAAACGACGAAGCTCTCCGACGGGGGCACGGCCGGGCGCTATCCGGTCGCCGTGGTCGAGGGCAACGCCTTGGCGATCGGCGACACGGCGTTTCTGTCCGAGCAGAACCACAACGTCGCGGACAACGAGGAGCTCGTCGCGTACGTCGTCGAGTTCGCGCTCGGGGCGTAGCCGGCGGGGCCTACCGGATCCCTTCGAGCGATCGGAGCCGCTGTTCGACCGACGGCGGCGCGGCGCTCGGGCCGTCCGAGACGCGGTGGTCACCGATGACGAGCGGCGCCGGGTTCTCGGCGAGGGCCGTCCGGACGACGCCGCGGTCCTCGTCGGATTCGGGGTCGAGGCCGGCGGTCATCCGGGCGAGCGTCTCAACGGAGACGCCCTCCCCGTATGGGACCGTCCGCAGGGACTCGAGCACCGAACGGTGATCGGTCGGCATCGTCATCGCGACGGACGCGTCCGCGAAGTCGTCCTCGACGCCCTCGAGGTACGCCCGGATCCGCTCCAACAGCGGGTGCTCGCCGCCGGTGTCGGCGTTGGCGTCGGGGGTCTCCGGGAACGAGACCGACAGCACCCGGCCGCTCGCGGCGCCGAGTTGAACGTATCGCTGCAGGTAGGGCGACTCGAAGGCGTGGATCCCCCCGTTCGGGTTGGCGTCCATGCCGGCGCTTCGGGCGGCGGCGGCTTGAAGATGTGTGTCGGCGACGGCGATCGGTCGACAACGACGAGCCTTTTGCTCGCGCGCACCCAACGGTGGTATGGACATCACCGATCGCCCGAGGCGACTCAGAACCGACGGGGTTCGGGGGTTGGTCAGTGAGACCGACGTGCGGGCCGAGGACCTCATCGCGCCGATCTTCGTCGACGCGACGATCGACGACCGACTCGAGATCGAGACGATGCCGGGCCACGAGCGGGTGCCGATCGACGAGAGCGTTGCGCGCACGCGTGAGGTTCTCGACACCGGGGTCGGGGCCGTCATGCTGTTCGGCATCCCGAACTCGAAGGACGCACGGGGGAGCCGGGCGTGGGCCGAGGACGGCGTCGTCCAGCGGGCCGTGCGGCGGATCACGGCCGAGACCGACGCCTACGTCCTGACCGACATCTGTCTCTGTGAGTACACCGACCACGGCCACTGCGGGGTCATCGAGGAAAACGCCGCGACGGATCCGACGGTGACGGTGAAAAACGACCCGACGCTCGAACTCATAGAGCGGATCGCCGTGTCCCACGCCGACGCCGGGGCCGAGATGGTCGCCCCCTCGGGGATGATGGACGGGATGGTCGGGGCGATACGGGGCGCGCTCGACGCGGCCGGTCACCGGAACGTCTCGATCATGTCCTACGGCGCGAAGTACAACTCCGGGTTCTACGGGCCGTTCCGGCACGCCGCCGACGGCGCGCCGGCCTTCGGCGACCGCCGGCACTACCAGATGGACCCCGCGAACGCCCGCGAGGCGGTTCGGGAGGTCCGCCTCGACGTCGAGCAGGGAGCCGACGTGCTGATGGTCAAGCCCGCGCTCGCGTACCTCGACATCGTCGCCGCGCTCCGCGGGGCGTTCGATCACCCCGTCGCCGCGTACAACGTCTCCGGGGAGTACGCGATGGTGCGGGCCGCCGCCGACAGGGGGTGGCTCTCGCTGGAGGAGGTCGCCTACGAGTCGCTGTTGTCGATCAAGCGGGCGGGCGCCGATCTGATCCTCACGTACTTCGCCGAGGACATCGCCGATCGCCTGTAGCTTGTAATTGTGACCCGACGCGCGCGAGCCGTTTCGGCCCCGCGTCCGGACACAGCGGGGGATCCGGGGCGTACGAACGTCCAGAACCGCCGCCGAAACGCGCGGTACTTCCTGACGATAGACGTCCTTATATTACTATTATCGTTCACCATATCTGACGCCCGTACAATTAGGTCGTATTGAGAGGATCAATGTAAACTCCAACATTTATGTAGGGCTGTTCCATGAGGATATAACGTAATGCAAGCTACGAACGTAGCGGAAATCGGTCAAAGTATGGACGTTCATGGAAATACGCGTCGCGCGACGGAGGTGTCGGAATGATCGAGACGCTGCCGGTACAGGCCGGTGCCGAGGCGATGAACGCCGCGATCGAAGAGACGTGGATCCTGACGGTGACGTTCCTGATCTTCTTCATGCACGCCGGCTTCGCGATGCTGGAGGCGGGGCAGGTGCGCTCGAAGAACGTCGCAAACCAGCTCACGAAGAACATGCTGACGTGGGCCGTCGGCGTCACGGTGTTTTTCGTCATCGGAACCGGCATCGAGGCGGTCGCGTCCGGCGGTAGCTTCGGCGCGGGCATGGCGGCCGGCGGCGGCGATTACGTCAACTGGCTCTACGGCGCCGTCTTCGCGATGACCGCGGCGACGATCGTCTCCGGGGCCGTCGCGGGGCGGGCAAAGCTTCGTGCGTACATCACCTACACGTTCCTCCTGGCGGCCGTGATCTACCCGGTTATAACGGCCTTCACCTGGAGTTCGGGCGTGTACCCCGTCGGCGTGGAGGCGGGGACGACGCCGGGCACGACCGGCCTCGTCGAGCGGCTCGTCGGCACCGCCTTCGCCGACTTCGCCGGCGGCATGATCGTCCACGCCATGGGCGGCATCGCCGGGCTCACCGCCGCGGCCATCCTGGGTCCGCGGATGGACCGCTACGACACCGACGGCTCGGTAAACATCATCCCCGGTCACTCGATGACGTTCGCGGTGCTCGGGACGCTCATGCTCTGTTTCGGCTGGTACGGGTTCAACGTCGGCACCGCGGGGGCCTTCGACATCGGCGGCGCGGGCGTGGACACGCTCGGACAGGTCGCCATGACCACGACGGTCGCGATGGGCATGGGCGCGATCGGCTCCGCGGCCGTCTCGCTTTTCAGGTCCGGGAAGGTCGACACGCTCTACACCGCAAACGGGATGCTCGCCGGGCTGGCCGCCATCACGGCGATCCCGAACTCGACGACCTGGTGGGGCGCGTTCGTCGTCGGCATCCTCGCGGGCGTCCAGTTGCCGATCGTGTTCAGCTTCGTCTCGAACCGGCTCCGGATCGACGACGTCTGTGCGGTCTTTCCCGTCCACGGTAGCGCGGGCATCCTCGGCGTGCTCCTGATGCCGTTCGTCGCGCTGCCCGGCGCGGTCGATTCGGTCGTCAACCAGTTCATCGCCCAGGTGGTCGGCGTCGTCATCATCGGCGGGTGGACGCTCACCGCGACCGCCGTCATCTGGTACGTGTTCAAGATGGCGGGACAGGCGCGCGTCTCCCCGGACCACGAGCGCGACGGGCTTGATGTCTCCGAGCACGGCGTCGACACGTACCCCGAGTTCGGCGACAGGGACGCCATCGCGACCGACGGCGGCCACGGCTCCACGTCGGACGACGACGACATCATCCGCACCGACGGCGGCCGGCCGAACGGCGACGAGATCAGGATGGTGATGGCCTTCGTCCGCCCGGACAAGCTCTCGGAGATCAAGGAGGGCCTCGCCGAGATCGGCGCGCCATCGCTGACCGTCACGAACGTCTCCGGGCGCGGCTCACAGCCCGCCAAAACCGGACAGTGGCGCGGCGAGGAGTACAGCGTCGACCTCCACCAGAAGGTCAAAATCGAGTGCGTCGTCAACGACATCCCGGCCGGCGACGTCGCCGAGGCGATAAGCGAGGCGGCGAAGACCGGCGAGCCGGGCGACGGGAAGGTGTTCGTCCTCCCGGTCGAGGAGGCATACCAGATCCGAACCGGCGAGGTCGGCCCCGACGCGGTCTGAGATGTCGGCGACGAAGCCGATAGACGAACAGCTCGTCGCGGCGCTGTGTCGCGACGGTCGCGCCGATGTCCGCGACGTCGCGGCGACGGTCGACGCGGTCCCGACGACAGTGCAAAAACGCCTGCGGGCGCTGAGAGAGCGCGGGGTGATAGACGGGTACGCCCCGGCGATCGACTACGGCCGACTCGGGTACGAGACGGTCGTCTTCCGGCTGGAGGTCGGGCTCGGCGCGGTCGACGACGTGACGGCGCGGCTCCGCGAGCGGACGGCGTTCGTCACCGTCTACCAGATGAGCGACTCCGAGACCGTCTTCGCGATCGGGAAGTTCGGAACCGAAGGCGCCGTCGCGTCGTGTCTGTGCGACCTCCACGACGACGACGACGTTCAGGGGGTCGAAACGGACCGGGTGGTGTCGGTCCACTGCGAGAACCGATCGCCGCTCGTCGACGGCTGAGGCGGGGCGTCGACAACTGAGACGGGTGGAAACCGGGGGTCTGGGTTGGGGACGCACCCACCGCACCCGCGCTGGGCGCGGATCGCCGGCTGTCGACGCCGGCGGGGACAACAACGCATTTGCGGGCGGAACGAGTACCGGAAGTCATGAACCACGAAGCGTCACGCTCGCTGTACGACCGGGCGTTGTCCGTCATGCCTGGCGGCGTCAACTCCGCCGTCAGAGCCGCCCCTCAGCCGTATCCGGTGTTCGTCGAGCGCGGCGAGGGCGGACACGTCGTCGACGCCGACGGCAACCGCTACGTCGATTGGATCTGCGGGCTCGGACCGCTCTTGCTCGGTCACGACACCCCCGAAGAGGTCGCGGCCGCGGTCCAATCGCGGGCCGCCGAGGGGCCGATGTACGGGATGCCCTCCGAGATCGAGGTCGAACACGCCGAGTTCGTCAGCCGACACGTCCCGAGCGTCGAGATGATCCGGTTCGTCAACAGCGGCACCGAGGCGACGGTGTCGGCCTGCCGGCTGGCGCGCGCGGTCACCGGGCGGGACAAGGTCCTCGTCATGCAGGGCGGGTACCACGGCGCACAGGAGTCGACGCTCGTCGAGGGCGACGCCGAGGACGCGAGCCCCTCGAGCGCCGGGATCCCACAGAGCTTCGCCGAGCACACGGTTCCGGTGCCGTTCAACAACGTCGAGGCCGTCGAGACGGCCTTCGAGAAACACGGCGACGACATCGCCTGCGTCCTCGTCGAACCGGTGCAGGCGAACATGGGCATCGTCTACCCGGTCGAGGGGTACCACGACGCGCTGCGGGACCTCTGTGACGAGTACGGCTCGCTTTTGATCTTCGACGAGGTCATCACCGGCTTCCGCGTCGGGGGGCTCGGCTGTGCGCAAAGCGAGTTCGGCGTCGAGCCGGACATCACGACCTTCGGGAAGATCATCGGCGGGGGGTTCCCGGTCGGCGCGATCGGCGGCAAGACGGAGTACATCGAGCAGTTCACGCCGACGGGCGAGGTGTTCCAGGCGGGGACGTTCTCCGGGCACCCGGTGACGATGGCCGCCGGGCTCGAGACGCTGAAGTACTGCGCGGAACACGACGTCTACGAGCACGTCAACGGGCTGGCCGAGCGCCTCCGCGAGGGGCTCTCGGAGATCGTCGCGGACCGCGCCCCGGGGTACACCGTCGTCGGCTCGGACTCGTTTTTCAAACTCGTCTTCACCCGCGCCGACGGACCGCCCCAAGGCGGGCCCTGTCGGAACGGCTGCCGGCAGGACCCGGGCTGTGAGCGATACGGGGAGTGTCCGAAACGCGGCACCGACCTCGACCGCGCCGAGACCGAGCGGTACGCGCGGCTGTTCCGCCCGGAGATGCGCGAGCGGGGGATACTGCTCTCACAGAACCAGTTCGAGTCGAACTTCGTCTCCTACGGCCACACCGAGGCGGACGTCGAGGAGACGCTCGAGGCGTACAAACACGCGCTCTGAGGGATCGCTCGGGCTCAGGCTCCGTACGTCTCCTCGAGGAACGCGACGATGTCGTCGGACTCCGGCATCCCGTGGACGTCGTGTTCCTCGTCGATGATGACGGGCACGCCGGTCTGGCCGCTTACCTCCTCGACTTCGGTCCGCTCGCCGTGGGCGCGCGGCACCTCGATGCTGTCGTACTCGAGGCCGAGCTCGTCGAGTTTGTCGATGACCTTCGCGCAGTACGGGCAGCCGGGGAGTTCGTACAGTGTGATATTCGACATCACCCCCATGTAGGCGTGCGAACCTAAAGAGCGCGGCGGTGTCGTGTCCGGGCGGCGTCAACCCGACGCGTCGGCCGGGTCGGAGGCGGCCGCCACGCCCGAGGCGTCCGAGACGGCCGCGGGCCCGTACACGTCCCCGAGTGCGGCCTCCGTCGGGGCCTTGATCACCGTGACGGCGTTGTCCTCGCGCTCGATGCGGACGACGCCCCGGAATCGATCGGTGCGATCGAACGCCCAGACGGTGGCGTCGCCGCGGACGCGTCGCTCGCCGTTCCAGTGGGCGGCGACCTCGGCGTAGCCCTCGGCGAAGGCGGTCGCGTTCGCCCGGTCGTTGAACGTCACGTTCCAGACGTAGGCCGTCTCGCCGTCCCGCTCGTACGCGTGGAGGCGATCGCCGTACCAGCCGGTGGTGTACTCGACGTCGTAGGTGTACCGCCCCCGGGCGTCGGCGCGGAACTGCTCGCGTCCGATGACGCCCGGCGAGTCGCCGGCGTAGGCCGTGTAGGCGAACATCGACGCCAGGCCGGCCTGACCGACCGTCGCGGCGTCGGCGCCCCCCTCAACGGTGACGCGTTCCCACCCCGGTCCGCTCCGGTCGTCGAGCGTCGCCTCGCCGTAGGCGTCGGTGCCGTAGGTCCCGGGCGCGATGATCGCCGCGCTCGAGGAGGGGACGTCGTCGTACGCCCGGTCGATGGCCGCCCACCCGCCCCGGTCGCGGTGGTACTCGACGAACCCCGGACCCTCCGCGTACGGGAAGAAGCCGAGGAAGTACACGCCCCAGTGGAACTCCGAGGGGAGCGCACTCCCGCCCGTTTCGGCGCCGAAACACTGCCACTCGCCGCGCCGGCAGTTCCGCCGGTAGGCGCGCTCGACGACGGTCGCGTCGCCCTCGATGAGGCCGTTGCGGGCGTTGATCGAATCGAGCGTCGAGGCGTCGGAGGCGAGCCCGAAACGCTGGTCTTGCAGCGCGTGGAGCAACTCGTGGGCGAGCGTGGTCTCGCCGTTCAGCGTCGCCGGATCGCTGCCGCTGACGACGACGATCCGATCCTCGGCGGGCTGATAGAAGCCGAGCACGACGCCGCCCCGGTTGGCCCGTCGCGCGTCGGCGGCGTCCTCGTCGGGGCCGACGAGAAACAGCGCCTCGTGTTGGGCGTTGTCGAGCGCGCGGCGGTCCGGACCCGGGGGGCTCCAGACGCCGTCGATCTCCTCGCGGAACGTCTCCCGGGAGACGACCTCAACTTCGACGTCGCTCTCGAAGCGGAGCCCCCGTAGCAGTTGGACGCGGGCCATCGCGCGGGAGACGACGGCCTCGGTCTCGGCGGCCGACAGCCCGTCCTCGGCGTCGATCGCGAAGGTGTCGTTGTGCCAGTACCCGTCGTAGTAGCCGAGCGGATCGCCCCCGGAGGGCGCCGATCGCTCGGGGGCGTCGGCGGGGCCGTAGCCGACCGTACAGCCGGCGAGCACGAGCACGGCGGCGAACGCGAGCGCCGCCGTCGGCCGTCGCGTCATTGGCGTCCGTGAGGGCCGCACCGACAAAAGCACACGGCACGCGCGGGCCGACGGGATTCTCCGGGGTCGGGACCGCGGCGCAAACGGTTTGATCGCCACGGCCGAACGCCCGGTATGCGACTCGATCCGAACGACACCGCGGTCGTCGTCGTCGACATGCAGAACGGGTTCTGTCACCCCGAGGGATCGCTGTACGCGCCCGAGAGCGAGGCCGCGATCGGTCCCTGCGCGGAGGTCGTCGCCGACGCTCGGGAGGCCGGCGCGTCGGTCGTGTTCACCCGCGACGTCCACCCCCCGGAGCAGTTCGAGGACGCGCACTACTACGACGAGTTCGATCGGTGGGGCGAACACGTCCTCGAGGGCTCGTGGGAGGCGGCGTTAGTCGAGGAGCTCGACGTGCGCGAGTCGGATCTCGTCGTCGTCAAACACACCTACGACGCCTTCTACCGGACCGAACTGGAGGGGTACCTCGAGAGCCACGGGATCGACGACCTCGTGATCTGCGGGACGCTCGCGAACGTCTGTGTGCTTCATACCGCCGGCTCGGCGGGGCTGCGGGACTACCGGCCGATCCTCCTCGAGGACGCCGTTGGGTCCATCGAGGACGGACACCGCGAGTACGCCCTCGAACACGCCGAGTGGCTCTTCGGCGAGACCGCGCCGCGCTCGGAGATCGAGTTCGCGTAGGCGTCCGCGGGGGCGTCGGAGCGACTCCGCGCCGTTTCCCCGTATTTAAGTCCGCCCGACGAGAACCCGACGTATGGACGATCGAACGTACACGGCAGACGCGGCGCCGGGCGGGACCGTCACCGTCGCCGGCTGGGTTCACGAGATCCGCGACCTCGGGGGGATCGCATTCGTTATCCTGCGCGATACGACCGGACGCATCCAGGTCAAATTCGAAAAAGAGGAGATGGACGACGACCTCGTCGAGACCGGTCTCGGCCTCTCGCGCGAGTCCGTCGTGTCGGTGACGGGCGACGTCGAGGAGGAACCACGCGCGCCGACCGGCGTCGAGATCACCCCCGAGTCCGTCGAGGTGCTGTCGGCGGCCGACACGGAACTCCCACTGGATCCGACCGGGAAGGTCGACGCCGAGTTGCCGACGCGGCTCGACAACCGGACGCTCGATCTCCGGCGCGAGGCGGGACAGGCGATCTTCTCGATCCGCGGCGAGATCCTCCGGGCGGTCCGGGAGGCGTTCCGGGAGGCGAACGCGACGGAGATCAACACCTCGAAGATCGTCGCGACCGGCACCGAGGGCGGAACGGAGCTGTTCCCGATCACGTACTTCGGCCGGGAGGCGTTCATGAACCAGAGCCCACAGCTGTTCAAGCAGCTCGCGGCGGGGTCGAACCTCGAGCGGGTCTTCGAGACCGGGCCGATCTTCCGGGCCGAGGAGCACAACACGCCTCGGCACCTCAACGAGGCTACCTCGATCGACTTCGAGGGGGCCTTCTGCGACGACGACGACGCGATGGAGATCTGTGAGTCGATCGTGGTCGCCGCCTACGAGGGCGTCGCCGAGAACTGCGCCGACGAGCTCGAGGCGCTCGGGATCGACGAGGAGTTTACGGTCCCGGAGAGGCCGTTCCCGCGGCTCAGCTACGAGGAGACGATCGAGCGGATCAACGCCCTCGGCGTGTTGGACGACCAGCTCGTGTGGGGCGACGACCTGCCGACGGAGGGCGAAACGGCGCTGGGCGCGGACGTCGGGCGGCACTACTTCATCACCGACTGGCCGGCCGAGGTCAAGCCCTTTTATATCATGGACCACGACGACGACGAGGCGCTGTCGACGGGGTTCGACCTGATGCACCCCCGGATGGAACTCGTCTCCGGCGGCCAGCGCGAACACCGCTACGAGAAGCTCATCGAGGGCCTCGAGGCGCAGGGGCTCGACCCGGAGGCCTTCGAGTACTACACCCGGGCGTTCAGGTACGGGATGCCGCCCCACGCCGGGTGGGCCATCGGCGGCGAGCGGCTCATCATGACGATGCTGGAGCTCGACAACATCCGCGAGGCGGTGTTGTTCCCGCGGGACCGACAGCGTCTGAGCCCCTGAGAGGGCTCCGGGACCGAGCCGACCGTCCGCCGGACGACGAAAGCGAGGGGGCGGGGCGGGCACGGACACCGCGATTTTCGCGTTCTGTACGCCGATCAGGGCTACCTCCAGGCCGCCTTCGAGCACCCAAAACCGGGCGAGCCGCATCGATCAGAGGCGACCGAACGCCACGGAGCGGCCGGTCGATGCCGGGGCGTCCTCGGTGTTCGCTGTCCGGTGTGCACTTTCCGTGGCACTCGATGTAGCTCAATGGTATCAGACGGTTTTCAGCGACAATTTTATATACCCGTAGCGCGTTTGTTTAGTTACAATGAGCGAATACAGTTCGCCGGTTACGATGATGTTCGAGTTCCAGCGCAACGCGATCCAGGGGGCCCACGAGGCCGTCGAGAACAGCGTCGAGATGCAGAAGAACGCGAGCGAGACGTTCGTCGGCAACTTCGATCCCGCCCGCGACGTCTCCGAGCAGAGCACGAGCCTCGTCCGAACCGGCGTCGACACGTACTTCGACGCGGTCGAGTCCGCCGTCCCCGGCGGCAGCGGCCTCGACGAGGTCCGCACGATGCTGCACGACGGCCTCGACACCGTCGAGGAGAGCCAACTCGACGCGATCGACCAACTCGAGGCGAACGTCCGCGAGGGGACGGAATCGAGCGAGGAGCTTCTCGACGAGTTCCTCGCCGCCCTCGACGAGCAGGTCACGACGCTGCTCGAGACCCACGAGGACCTCGAGGCCCAGACCGTCGAGGGGCTCGAACAGATCGAGGAGGCCCTCGACGAGCTCCAAGGCGAGTTCGAGGCCCGCAGCGAGGAGATGCAGGGGCAGTTCGAATCCCAGGCCGAGGCCATCCAGGAACAGCTCGAGGACATGACCGAGAGCATGCAGGACGCCGCCGACACCGCCGACCTCACGGCCTGATCGCGGGCGCCGCGCGGAGCTTCTGTTCTGTTTTCTGTTTCGCTTTCGGCGACCGGGGACCGACGGGTACACAAGCCGCCGCTCCCGAACCCCGGTATGAGCGAACTCACCGTCGAGGCGGTCGAATCGATCGAGGAGGGCGACCTCCCGGTCGGCGTCGACGCCCCGGAGTACGTACTCTACGGCGGGAAAGGCGGCGTCGGGAAGACGACCTGCGCCGCCGCGACCGCGATCGCGAGCGCCCGCGGCGGCATCTCGACGCTCGTCGTCTCGACCGACCCGGCGCACTCGCTTTCGGACGCGCTCGGGACGGACATCCCGGCCGAGCCGACGCGCATCCGGGAGGACGACCCGCTTTTCGCCGTCGAGATCGACCCCGAGGCCGCGGGCGTCGACGTCGGTGGGCCGTTCGCGCCGTCGGACGGCGCGGGAACGGAAACGGCGTGGGACGACGCAGACGCCGGCGCTGGCGGGATGGGCGCGCTTTTCGGCGGCGGCGGCGCGAACCCGCTTGCCGGCGCGATGCCCGGGGCCGACGAGGCGGCCGCGATGCAGTTGCTCCTCGAACACCTCGACGATCCGCGGTTCGACCGCGTCGTCGTCGATACGGCCCCGACCGGTCACACGCTCCGCCTGCTCGAGTTGCCCGAGGCGATGGACTCGATGCTCGGACGGCTGCTCTCGTTCAAAGAGCGGCTCTCGGGGATGACAGAGGGGCTCGGCGGGCTCATCGGCGAGGGCACAGAGGAGGGGACGGCGGGACTGCGGGAGCTCTCGGCGCGGATCGAGCGGCTCCGGGCGGCGCTCGAGGACCCCGATCGGACCGACTTCCGCGTCGTCATGATCCCCGAAGAGATGAGCGTGACCGAAAGCGAGCGGCTCGTCGATCGCCTGGAGTCGTTCGGGATCCCCGTCCGGACGGTCGTCGTCAACCGCGTCAGCGAGGACCTCACCGCCGCCGCGGGGCTCGACGAGGAGTGGTTCGTCGCCCCCGACACCGAGCACTGCGAGTTCTGTCGCCGGCGCTGGGAGGTACAGCGGAACGCCCTCGAGCGGGCCCAAACGCTGTTCCGGGGGCGGGCGGTCAAGCGGGTGCCGCTGTTCGCCGAGGCGGTCAGAGGCGAGGCGATGCTCGGCGTCGTCGCGAGCTGTCTGGACTAAGCGCCGTCGGCGTCCGGCGCCGGAACGACGAGCACCCGGAGGTCGTTGACGTTCGTTCCGGTCGCCCCGGTCCGCAGGAGTCCGCCGGCGCGGTTCAAAAAGCCGTGGCTGTCGTTGTCCTCGAGCGCCGCGCGGGCGGCCGCCGCGTCGTCGATCGCGGCCCCATCGAGCAGCGCGCCGGCGGCGTCGGTGCTCCCGTCGTGGCCGTCGGTGTCGACGGCCCCGAGAACGACCCGATCGGGGGCGGCCGCCGCGGCGGCGAGGACGAACTCCTGGTTCGGACCGCCATCGCCCGAGCCGCTCACCCTGACTGTCGTTTCGCCCCCCGAGAGGACGACCGCGGGCGGCTCTATCGGGTCGCCGCGGTCGGCCGACTCCGCCGCGATCGCGGCGTGAAACCGCCCCGACTCCGCCGCGTCGCCCTCGATCCGCGCCGAGAGGACACAGGCCCCGTAGCCGCGCTCGGTCGCCGTCCGGCGGGCGGCGTCGATCGCGTCGCGACCGGAGGCGACGACGTGGTTGTCGACCCCTGAGACGGCGGGGTCGCGGGGGTCGACGCGCCGCAGGTGCGCCCGAACCGGCGCCGCCTCGACGCCGTAGCGATCGAGGACGCCGAGGGCGGCGGCGGGGTCCGTGGCCGTCGGTACCGTCGGGCCGCTCGCGATGACGGCCGGGGCGTCACCGACGACGTCGCTGACGAGGACCCCGACGACGGTCCCCGGGGCCGCCGTGGCGGCGAGGCCGCCGCCTTTGATCTCCGAGCAGGCCCGCCGGACGGTGTTCGTCTCGTCGATCGGCGCGCCGGCGGACAGCAGACCGTCGGTGACCGCCCGGACGTCGCCGGCGGAGAGGTCGCCGGCGGGGGCACAAAGCAGCGCGCTGCCGCCGCCGGCGACCGTCGCGAGGACGAGCGTCCGTTCGTCCGCCGCGGCGGCGGCCTCGAGGACGGCCCGGGCACCCGCAACGCTTCCCGCCCCCGGCGTCGGGTGTTCGCCCTCGCGGACGGTTACCCGATCCGTGTCCGCGGACGCCGTTCGTTCGTTCGTGACGACGACGCCGCCGGTGATCCGATCGCCCAAGAGCGTCTCGAGGGCCGCGGCCAGTTCGTCTGCGGCCTTTCCGCCGCCGAGCACCCGGACCGAGTCGTACGCCGAGAGGTCGTACTCGGCGTCCCGGACCGAGAGCGTCTCGCCGTCGAGGGCGCAGTGTCGTTCGACGGCCCGGGCGGGGTTTGCGGCCTCGATCCCGGCGGCGAGACACGACAGCGCGAGGTCGTGGGCGGGCGTCGCCGCTAGCCGGTCGCGGTCGGCGAAGGCGCTCACGTGCTGAACCGCCGGATGGCCTCGAAGATCCGGTCTTCGATCCGGTCCGGGAGGTACCTCGCGTACGCGAGCAGTTGCGCCGCGCGCCCGACGACGTACCGCGGTTCGGGGTCGGGGGTGACGGCGGCCTCGAGGATCGCCTCGGCGACGGCCGCCGGGTGGACGGCGATCGGGCTGTCGGCGCCCAAGAGCGCCGCGTCCGTCTGGAACTCATAGAGGTCCGCGTAGGCGTCGGTCCGATCGAGGCGACCGAGTTCGTCCTCGACGCGGTCCCGGAAGTCCGTCTGAACCGGGCCGGGCTGGACGACGCTGACGTCGATCCCGAAGGCCTCGAGTTCGCGCCGCAGCGAGTCGCTGTACCCCTCGATGGCGTGTTTCGACGCCGAGTACGCGCCCATCCCCGGCGGGGCGATCCGCCCGGCCAGCGAGGAGACGTTGACGATCGTCCCGTCGCCCCGCTCGCGCATATGCGGCAGCGCCGCCCGGACGAGCCGGTGGGGGCCGAACACGTTGACGTCGAACTGCGCCTCGAAGCGGTCGTCGTCGACGTCCTCCAGGGGGCCGTGTTGGCCGTAGCCGGCGTTGTTGACGACGGCGTCGATGCGGCCGTCCGTCTCGACGACGCGATCGATCACGCGGGTCACGTCCTCCGGATCGCGGACGTCGAGGGTGCCGATCTCACAGCCGGCCTCGCCGAGCGTTTCGATGTCGGCGGGGTTCCGCGCCGTCGCGTAGACGCGCCACTCATCGTCCAAGAACGCGTACGCGGCCGCCCGGCCGATGCCGGACGAACAGCCACTGATGACGACCGTCCGAGTGCTCATGGTGGCCCATCGCGGTCGCGGTAGTTAGTGGTGTCCGTCTGCGGGCGATGCCGACAGGATGAATGTGCCGTCGGTCGAAGCGACGCCGATGGCTGATCGGGAGTACGACGGCCTGCTCTTGGACCACGACGGCGTCGTCGTGACGATCGAATCGGAGTCGACACTGCGGGACGCCGCGCGGGCAGCGTTCGCCGACGTGGGCGTCTCCGAGCCCCGACCGGAGGACGTCGACACCGTCTCGATCGACGTGTCTATCGCGGCGTTGAACGCCGTCGCCGACCGCTACGGCGTCGCCCCCGGGCGGCTCTGGCGGCGCCGCGAGGACCGGATCGAGGCGTCGCTCCGGGCGGCGGTCGAAAGCGGACGCAAAACCCCCTACGACGACGTATCACGCCTCGAGGTAGTCGACGTTCCTCTCGGGGTCGCGAGCAACAACCAGGCCCGGATCGTCGAGTTCGTGCTGCGGAGCCACGGGCTCAGAGAGCACTTCGAAACGGTGCGGGCGAGGCCGCCGACCGTAGAGAGCCTGCGCCGAAAGAAGCCCGAGCCGACGTATCTCGAGGCGGCGGCGACCGATCTCGGCTGCGAGAACCCCCTCTATGTCGGCGACAGCGAAAGCGATGTCGTCGCGGGACGGCGGGCGGGGATCGACACCGTCTTTCTCCGCCGGTCGCACAACGCCGCCCGCCGGCTGGACGCCGAACCGACCGCCGAGGTCGGCGGTCTCGGCGAGGTCGTCAGGATGTTGCGTCGGTCCGACTGATCCGTCCGACACGGATAAAAAACGGGTCGCGGCCGCCCGGTCACTCGGAGCGCTCCGAGCGGACCGTCTCGGCGTGTCTGTCGGCCAGCCGCGTCGGGCGCGGGAGCTTGTACTCGCCGCCGCAGGCGATCAGACACGCGAGCGCCGTCTCGGCCGACAGCCGGTGGCCGGGCGAGACGTAGACCGGGTTGATCCGCGTCGAGTCGGGGTACTGGCGGCTCTGGTAGGCGTGACCGACGACCGTCCCCGCCGGGGCCGTCATCGACTCGTCCGCCTCGATGGGGACCCGATCGCCGGCCGCGAGTTCGTCCGTCGGCGCCGCCGGACGGCCACAGAGGAGGCTCTTTGCGACCCCGAGGGCGGGCGTATCGAAGCAGACGCCGACGTGCGTTGCGATGCCGGCCTCGCGGTAGTGGATCCGCCCGCTGCCGTCGAAGACGAGCAGATCCGGGTCGGTCTCGAGGGATTCGAGCGCCGGGACGATCGGCGGGCCCTCCCGAAACGAGAGGAGCCCCGGCACGTACGGCATCCGCAGTGGGGCGGTGGCGCTCGCGCGCTCGACGACCTCCCCGGCCCGGAGAACGACGACGGCCGACACCGCCCGGTCGTCGAGGAAGGCCTGATCGACGCCGGCGACGAGCGACTCCCCGCGCCGGATCGATCCGGGCGTGATCCCGGCGGCGTCCTCGAAGCGGGCCGCCGCCGCGAGTGCCCGCTGTGTCGCTTTCAGTTCCTCGTGGGCGTCGGCGGGATCGTCGGGCCGGAACCGCGGTTCCGCGACCCGCATCTACGGGAACCGGCCGGGGCCGCCCGGACCGCCCGGACCGCCGCGACCGGGGCCGAGGTTCAGGCGCTTCGGGCCGCGGGTGATCCGATCTTTGATCCGGTTGCCGTACCACAGTCCGATCACTAAGCCGACGAGGTGTGCAAAGTGCGCGACGCCGTCGAGGATCCCGCCGTTGGAGACGAACGCGAAGATCGAAAACGCCGCAAAAAGCACCGTCAGCGTCCGGATCGACATCGGGATCACGAAGAAGACGAGCACCCGCAACTCGGGGGAGGTGATCGCCAACACGCCCATGATCGCCATGATCGCGCCCGACGCGCCGAGGACGGCGACCGCCTCGTTGGTCAGCAGGCCGACGCCGACCTGTCCGAGACCGGCGACGACGCCGCTTGCGAGAAACAGCGCCGCGAACTTCTTCGAGCCGACCTGTCGCTCGACGATCGGGCCGAAGAAGTACAGCGCGATGCCGTTGAAAAGCAGGTGCGCCGCGCTGCCGTGCGAGAAGACAGAAACGAGCCACGTCCAGACGTACTCCGGGTTCGCCGTGCTGAGCGTGAATATCGCGCGCCACGCGGTCCGATCGAGCGCGAGTAACGCGACGTTCTGGAGCGCGAAGACGACGACGGCGACGGCGAGAAACAGATACGAGAGGTTGTTCCTGAAATACGAGACGGGGCCGCCGGGGCCGAAGACGCCCGTCAGGCGCTCGAAGAGGCCCCTCGAGCCCCCGAGCGACGCCCCGGCCGAGTCGTCGCTGTCGATGGAGGCGTCGAAGCCGCTGTCGAAGACCCCCTCGGGGTCGTTCCAGTCCCGCAGGCTCGGGCAGTCGTGGTTCTCCGGGAGCCGGTGGTCCCCGCAGTAGGTGCCGCCGCAGTGCTGACAGTTGTACGGCATGTTCTCGTCGCTGCCACACGCGTCGCACTTCGCCATTACCGCCCGTAGTCGGCCCGCGAGCAAAATCGTTGGGATGTCCGGGTCCGAGACAGCCGTATCGGAGGCGTCGAGGTCGGCCGGCCGCATCGCTGTTGGTTCGGTACTCGGAGAGACGCCGGGACAGGGATTTGAACCCTGGATCCCTGAGGGAACACGCTTTCCAGGCGTGCGCCTTACCACTCGGCCATCCCGGCTCGTAGGGACCTACCGCAGTCGGGTGGTTAAAAGCTTCGCGTTGGGCGCCGGGAACGCTCTCGTCCCCGCTGATCACCGGGCGAACAGCCCGAGTCGGCGCTCGGCGTAGCGGCTGAGAAGCGTCGAGGCTGCGAAGACGGCCGCGGCCACGCCCGCGATCGGCCCGACGCCGAGAAACGCGCCGCCCGAAAGGAGGTAGGCGCCGTAGCCGACGAGAAACGAGAGGGTCCCGACCGCGCCCCAAAGCAGCGCCGAGCGCCGCCGCGGCCTCACGACGTCGTCGCGACCGCTTCGATCTCGACGGCCATCCCGAGCGGGAGTCCGCCCGCCTGGACGGCCGATCGGGCCGGCGGATCGGACTCGAAGTACCCCGCGTACACCTCGTTCATCGCCTCGAAGTCGTCGATATCCGCCAGGTAGACCGTCGTCTTGAGCACGTCATCGAGGCTCGATCCGGCGGCCTCAAGGACCGCCTCGAGGTTCTCGAGGGCGCGTTCGGTCTGGACCTCGATCGGCTCCGAGGAGAGCGCCTCTCCCGCCGGCGTCAGCGCGATCTGTCCGGCGGTGAAGACGAGATCGCCGTCTGTCGTCGCCTGGCTGTACGCGCCCGCCGCGGGCGGGGCGTCGTCGGTGTGGACGGTCTCTTTGCTCATGCGTCTCAGAGGGGCGCGCGCACGGATATAGGTTTACTCCGTCGGCTCGCGGAGGGTCCGAAACCAGCTCCGGGCGGCCTCCGGGTACGACGACTCACCCGAGAAACGAGTACCCCTCGTCGGCGTCCGCCGCCGCGTCCCGTTCGGCCCGGGCGGCGTTGCGAACGTCGGTGACGAACGCATCGACCTCCGCGATGGCGTCCTCGACGTCGCCGGTGAAGGCGACGACCTCGTCGGTGCGGAGTTCGACGGCGTCGTCGTCGACGTCGCCCGGAAGCACCTCGTCGATCCCCCGGACGACGCCCTCCGGGACGGGATCCGAAAACGGGAACGCGACTTCGGGCCCGTCCTCGCGGCGCTCTATCGTCTCGTCGAACGGCAACCGGACGTCGGCGAGGGCGTCCATGAGTTCGGCCTCGAGGTCTGCGAGTTCCGCCTCAATCGCCTCGATCTCCTCGTGGAGTTCGTCGATCTCCCCGAGTTGACCGCCGCCGTCGCCGGCCCCCGCCTCGGAAAAGAGCGACCGGGCCCGCTCTTCGACGTCGGGGGAGTCGGCTCCGAACACGTCCGAGCGGAGCGCCGAGAGCGCCTCGTGTTTGTCCCGGAGTTGCTGTTTCTTCTCGTAGTACGTCGCCGCCGTCTCGGACAGGTCGGAGATCATCTTCGTGTTCCCCTCTGTCATCCAAGGACTCAACTTTTGCTCCGCCCGCGCCGGGCGGTGGGGCCGACGATAACAAACTTAACGCCGCGCCGCGAGAGGGGACACGATGACACTCGATGCCTTCGGCCTGGACGGATCGGTGGCGCTTGTGACCGGCGGAAGCCGGGGGATCGGAGAGGCGATCGCCGTCGCGATGGCCGACGCCGGCGCGTCCGTCGTCCCCGTGGCCCGCTCGGAGGACGCGCTCGAAGAGACCGTCGAGCGGATCGAGACAAACGGCGGGTCAGCGGTCCCCTGTACCGTCGACGTGACCTCGGAGCGAGACGTCGAGGCGGCGTTCGACGCCGCCGAGGAGGCGTTCGGCGGCGTGGACGTCCTCGTGAACAACGCCGGCACGAACCCGTTTTTCGGGGACGCAACGGAACTGGACACCGAGACGTGGCGGAGGATCATGGACGTGAACGCCACGGGGACGTTCCGGTGCTCGCGGGAGTTCGCGACCCGCGTCGCCGACCGCGACGGGACCGGATCAATCGTCAACATCGCCAGCGTCGGCGGGGTGGTCGGGCTGCCCGCGCAAGCCCCCTACACCGCCTCAAAACACGCCATCGTCGGGATGACGAAGACGCTCGCGGTCGATTGGGCCCCGGAGATCCGCGTGAACGCGCTCGCGCCGGGCTACGTCGTGACCGAGTTCACCGAGGGCGTCCGCGAAAACGAGACGATCCGATCCGAGCTGCTGGACTCGATCCCGACCGATCGCTTCGCGGACCCCGAGGAGATCGCCGAGCCGGCGGTGTATCTCGCGAGCGACGCGGCCTCCTACGTGACCGGCGAGGTCCACGTCGCAGACGGCGGCATGGCCGCGAAGTGACGGCGGCGACGCCGCGTCGGCCGTCGGGGCCGAAACGCATACACGCGTCTCGCCCGATCGTCGGGTATGCGACGGCGACGGCTGCTGGCCGCGGCGGGGTGTTGTGTCGGCCTCTCCGCCGCGGGGTGTACCGGGGACGGACCGACGGCGGACGCAGAGAGCGCGGACCGAGACGACGCCGAGAGCCCGCAGGAACCGACGGAGGGGTCCGACGAGGGAGGGGCCGAGGATGCCTCCGAGGAGGACCTCGCGCCCGCGTGGCCGTCGGGGTCGTACGCCGGCTACGACACGACGCGGGTGTCGGTCGAGACGGCCGAGGGCGAGGCGCTCGGGACCCTCGAGGCGGCGGTGGCGCGGACGCCCGACGAGAAGTACCTCGGGCTCAGCGACGCCGAGTCCCTGCCTGAGAACGCCGGGATGCTGTTCGTGTACGCCGCCTCCGATAGGCGGAGTTTCGTCATGCGCCGGATGGACTTCGGGATCGACATCGTCTACGCCGACGGGGACGGCGTCATCTCGACGATCCATCACGCCCCGGCACCGGGACCCGAGGAGGACGGCAACGACCAGGTGTACCCCGGGGAGGGCCGGTACGTCCTCGAGGTCCCCTACGACTGGACGACAGACCGCGGGGTCACAACCGGGGACGTCCTCGCCTTGGAGGTGTGAGCGCCGTCGGCGACCGCTCCGCGAGTCCGCACCACTCGGGGACGGTTCGCCGTACGCTGTGACGCGCCGTATCGGGGGACGAAAGCGGAGACGGGACCGGGAACTGAGACAGGGACGGGAAAAACGAAAACGAAAACGAAAACGAAAACGACGACCGGACCCCGGCTAGTTGTTGCTGTCCACCGCGGAGATGAACACCGCCAACACCGGGACGATCTCCAGTCGACCGATCCACATCAGAAAGATCATCAGTAGCTTCGAGACGTCCGAAAAGAACCGATAATCACCGAACGGGCCCAGCCGACCGAACCCCGGTCCGATGTTCCCGATCGTCGCCAGCGAGGCGCTGATCGCCTCGAGCGTCGACAGTTGAATGCCGATCCGGGCGGTGTCCAGAGAGATGAACACCGCCGCGAAGCCGAACAGGAGGACGTACAGCATCGTAAAGACCATGATGCCGCGGATCGCGCCCTCGTCGACGACGCTGCCGCTGAGCCGGACCGGCTTGACCGCGTCGGGGTGGGCCGCGGTGAAGAGTTCGCGCCGGATCGTCTTCAGTACGACCAGCCACCGGACGATCTTGACGCCGCCGCCGGTCGATCCGGCGGACCCGCCGACGAACATCACGAACAGGAGGAAGATCTGCGCGTGAGAGTCCCACTGGGCGAAGTTCGACGTCGCGTACCCGGTGGAGTTCATGAGCGACCCGATCTGGAACGCGGCCTGTCTGAGCGTGTTCTCCGTGAGCCCGTCGGTCGCCCCGCCCAACTCCATGGTCGGGGCCGCGCCGCCGATCAAAAGAAGCGACAGACCAGCCGTCAGCACGGCGATCGCGCCCGCATAAAACCGAAACTCCGTGTTCCCGAGCATGATCTCCGCTTCGCCCTTGAGGACGTGCCAAAACAGCGCGAAGTTGACGCCGGCGATGATCATAAACGGGATGACGACCCACTGGACGACGGCCGAAAAGGCGGCGATGCTGTTCGCCTGCGGGGAGAACCCGCCGGTCGGCAGCGTCGTGAACCCGTGTGCGACGGCGTTAAACAGGTTCATCTTCGGCGCGAACCCGAGCCAGTGGAGCCCGTAGAGCAGACAGATGTAAAACAGCGTGAAACCGAAGTAGATCAACCAGAGGACGCGCGCGGTTTCGGCGATCTTCGGGGTGAGCTTCTGGAGGTCCGGCCCCGGCGCCTCCGAGGCCATCAGTTGGGCCCCGTTGACGGCGACCTCGGGCAGAATGGCGATCATCAGCACGATGATGCCCATCCCGCCCAGCCACTGGGTGAGCTGTCGCCACATCAGCAGGGCGTGGGAGTGTCGCTGTAGGCTGATCTCCTCCATGACCGTCGCGCCCGTCGTCGTGAAGCCGCTCATCGATTCGAACAGCGCGTTGACCGGGTCGGCGAGCGCCGAGGCGGTGCCGTATCCGGCCAGGAGATAGGGGATCGTCCCGACCACGCCCGCCATGAGCCACGCCAGGGAGACGAAAAGGAGCGCCTCGCGGGGGCCGAGGTCCGGTTCGGTGTCGATCTGTTCGAGCGCGAGGCCGGCCGCGGTGACGATCGCGATCGAGAGAGCGAAGACCCAGATGTCCTCGCTGTAGACGATGGCGACGAAAAGCGGGATGAGCATCGTGGCGGCGAGATACTTGAGCCCCGTGCCGAGAAGCGCGACGCTCGCTTTCCAGTCCACGCGCCATACCATGGCGTTGGAGAGCCGCGTACGGAGTATCAAACTGTCGGAACGAACGTCGGGGGCCGGTGAGATCGTCGAGGCTGCCGGCGTTTTCCAGCCCGAGACTGCTCGGAGCGGCACCTGTACGATCGAACCGGGGCCCCGGGTCCGACCGTTTCGACGGGCCGAACACGAGGGGTTCGTGGCTCCCTCTCGGCGGCGGTTACTCTCCGGTGAGTGCGTACACGCTGTTGTCGGCGCTTCCGACGTAGACGGTCCCATCGACGACCGCCGGCGACGAGTACACGCGATCCCCGGTCTGGAACGCCCACCGTTCGGTGCCGTCGGCGGTCGAGATCGCGTTCACGTTGCCGTTGGCGCCCCCGATATAGACGGTGTCTCCGGCGACCGCCGGCAACCCGTCCAAGGGGCGCTCAGTCTGGAAGGTCCGTTGTTCGGTGCCGTCTTCGGCCGAGATCGCGTGGAGGGTTCCGAAGGGGCCCCCAGCGTAGACGGTCCCGTCGACGACCGCCGGCGACGGGCGCATACCGGCCCCGGTCGTTACGTCGGACGCCCACCGTTCGGTGCCGTCGTCGGCCGAGATCGCGCGTATGCTGCTGTTGTCTCTGATGTAGACGGTGTCGTCGACGGCCACCGGCGACGACGAACCCAGGCTCAGTTCGGTCTGAAATGCCCATTGTTCGGTGCCGTCGGCGGCCGAGACCGCATACAGGTTCCTGTCGGCGCTTCCGATGTAGACGGTCCCGTCAGCGACTGCCGGCGACGACCACTGCACGAGGTCTTCGGTATCGAACGTCCACTGTTCGGTGCCGTCTTCGGCCGACAGCGCGTACAGACTACCGTCCTCGCTCCCGACGTAGACGGTCCCGTCGACGACTGTTGGGGACGAAACTACACTCCGTTGGGCCTGGAACGTCCACTGTTCGGTGCCGTCTTCGGCCGACAACGCGTACACGCTGTTGTCGAGGCTTCCGACGTAGACGGTTCCGTCGACGACTGTCGGTGACGAACCTACCCCGCCCTCGGTCTGGAAGGCCCACTGTTCGGTGCCGTCGTCGGCCGAGATCGCGTACACGTTGTTATCGGCGCTGCCGACGTAGACGGTCCCCTCAACGACCGCCGGCGAGGAAAGCACCACGTCGTCGGTCTGAAACGCCCATCGTTCGCTGATCGGCGCCTGCGGGCCGGTCGCGTCCGGGTTCGCCCCCGTGTTTGCGGCGTCGTATTGGAACGTAGGGACCCCGCCGTCGCCGGACGCGTCTTGTCCGTCAGATGTCGTTTCCCCGTCAGCGGACGTCTCTCCGCCGGATGTCGCGTTGTCGTTCGGCGTCGCGTTCCCGTCGGAGGAGCCTCCCTCAAGCGAACTGCAGCCGGCGATACCACCGACACCGGCCGTACCGAGCAGGCACAGCCAGCGCCGTCTCGTCCACGTTGACATGTACCACAACACGGG